>CAINUN010000060.1 GCA_903853805.1 uncultured Bacteroidota bacterium | reverse complement strand
TGAACTATTGCATTGAACATAAAGGATTAGAAGTATATGCATGGGTGTTAATGACCAATCATATGCACCTAATAGCAAAGGCAAAAAGTAACTACAGGCTATCAGAAATTATCCGTGATTTTAAGAAATTCACCTCCAAAGAAATTGTTGACCTAATTCAAAAAATACCAGAAAGCAGGCGCGAATGGCTGTTGCATAAGTTTGAGTACCATGCACACCTTACAGGCAGGGCAAAAAACTATAAGCTATGGACAGACGATAACCATGCTATTTGTTTAGAAGGAAGCCATCTTTTTGAAGAGAAAATGAATTATATTCATCAAAATCCGGTAAAGCAAATGATAGTTGCCAATGCAGAAGAATATATCTTTAGCAGCGCAATGGATTATGTAGGCAAAAAAGGTTTAGTAAATGTAGTTGTCTTATGAATTTTGGCATTGTACAAGGGCGTTGCAAACGCCAACCGTTTCATCCGCGTTGCAAACGCGGACGAGGTGGGAAGAAAGAGCATGTTGCGCAGGTTTCAGTCAGGAGACAGGAATGTTGCAAGTCACGGGAGCGCTAAGCTGAACTCCCGCCAGATGGAAAGCAAAAAATAGAAGATAGAATTACTGCTTATGTGCAGTTTCCCAAACATAAACGGATTGAGTAGTATCTAGAATTGTAAAAGCACTTGAGTTAATTGAAATTATGTCATAAGAAATAACCTTTGCAGCTAAAGAATCATAAATCACTAAGTTTTTGTTATTGTTCAACAATTGCCAAGTAAAACCATGTAATACTTCAGTACTAGAACTTTCTTTTCCAGTACCATCTTTATTAACAGTAATCATGATATTGAAAGAATCTAAGAGCTGGTGATAGTCAGAAGCATCTTGTAGATGGTTCATGTTTGTGTCGGCATATTCTTCATACATTTTCCAATTACCTACTAATTGATCTGGAACAGAAGTAGAAGAACTTGTCTTAGTGCATGAAACAGTGCTTAATAAAAGTAAAGACAATAATACGAAAACACTAAGGTTGCAAAATATATTTTTCATAAAAAAGATTTCATCAAAAGTATAAAATATTTTGTAAATCCCCGCATCGTCCTTGAAGGTAAGTAACTAATGCTTGTGTAGTAGGTGGTTGATTAAAACTGGTCAAATACTGTCCATTGTAATAAAGTGAAATGTTCCAGCTTTTTAAGTGTACATCAATACCAACATAAATTGTTTGTCCTGTGTAATCTACTTTTTGATTTACTTTTGACATAGGTCTTAGTTTTAGATTATTTAGTGAAAATATTGTGGCTTTAAAAAGACCACTCCTAATCTAAGACCTTAATTGATTACATGGATACTCGATTGAATCGAGGATGTAACGGTTTCGCGTTTGCAACGCAATATTTAGCACAATTTCTTTATTGTGCTTCAGTTCGGTCTTGACGTTATAAATTTGGCAGAAAATAAAGCATCAGCAATATTGCAATCATTGGGCTTCTGTTATGGGCTGACGGAATACTAATTAGCTTTGTTAAACTTTGTTTCCCAAACAACGCCAAGCCTTTTTCGTTATGCCCAATGATAATGAAGACCATTATGACAATACGTTTTTTATTAGTTTTTATAATAGTTAGTAATGTCATTATCGGGCAACCGCAAAAATATTCAATCAACTTTCCTAACTTTAAAAATTACGTTTACAATATATTAGAAGACTCAACAAATTATTGGTCTGAGTATCCCAAACCTCCAAAAGTAACAGATAGTATTTTGCTTGGAATGGAAAAAGAAATAAGTGCTGATGACACTGTAAAACATTATTTAGAAAAGTTGAGTTACAAAAATTACAAATGGGCTATTGATTATGAAAATGCATTTAGCTACATCAATAAAATGGATTACAGATATTCTTTACTTGCATTAGCAGCTCATTGGAATCCTGATTTAAGGGTTTCTGCTCTTTTGCACTTAAATGAAAAACTTAGTACAATACCATTAGTCAATTCAAGAAAGATGAAAAATGGAAAGTGGAAAAAGTACGACAAAGTTGCTATTGAATTTTTACTGTATCTATTAGAAAGCAACCCTCTTTTTATTAGCGGTAGTGAGAATGCAACTATTCACGAATATTATATCTCTATTATTCTTTGGAATCTGGATTTACTTACTGGTGAAAACAGTGTGGAGAAAAAACACTTCAGAGACTGGTACAAAAACGATTTACAATTTGAAACAGCAGTATTAAAATGGAAAGCTCACTTAAAATAACACTATTACTGATTTTTACTTTTGCTATCCAACCTTCATTTTGTCAGAATGGAACAACATTTTGTAAAGCAGTTGAAAAAATGAATTTCAAAAAAGTAGAAAGACAAGTGAAGAAGGTAATCCATAAAAATAAAGTCAGGCGAACTTATTTTAATGGTGAAACAAGTAGAAATCAAATTATTTTATCCTCTTGTCTTGATTCAATGACAAATTGGTTTAAAAAACAAGATTGTGTGGAAGATGCTTTTTGGGATAAATGCCAAACAAAAGCTGCTATTTATCCAGGATGGTCTTCAATAGGAGTTAAATTCAGAACAAAAAAAGGAATTATAGAAAAGTGTTTTCTAATTCAAGAAGGAACTACGGGACAAATCAATTTTATAGGCTGGAAACCGAAAATTTTTAAACCAAAAAAAATACTTGTTTATAAAAAAATGTACGACTGTGAAAAATTTATTGAACAACAAAAGATGAGTTGTGAAAGAATGAACTAAAATCACTGGGCATAACATTAGGTTTGGCATTATTAGGGCAGACGAACATATCCCCACAGCTCACCGTAGTTTGTTAGAACAGTTAGGTGTAGGCTGTTCCTAAGTCATTAATAATAGACGAAGCTACAAGCGTCGATAAACTTTGGGATTGAAAGGGAATATTTGTAGATTTGAATAAAGTTTTGCGAGGCAGTGGCATTGCCTAGGCTCAAAATGTTTGCGGCAGCGTAAAAGACGAAAGTTAAACTTGACATGCTGAACCAAAATAATTTTGACAATTTTATCAATAAGAGAACGCTGAAAACCTAATAGAGTAGGCAACTAAAATAATTACTATGAACAAATTTATGATTGATATCCTTTTACAGGGCATAGACAATGAAACAAGAATACAATTGTTACCAAGAGAACAAGAAATAATAAAAGAATGGGAAGACAATGGTACACTTATAGCTTCTTACATAAAAAGCGATACTCCTGGAATATACTTGGTATTAAATGCCAACGACAAATTAGATGCAGATAAAAAGCTGTCAACACTACCATACTATCCTTACATGAAAATTGAAATCATTGCATTAAGGTAACAAGTTTAAATACTTTAGTCACTGCTGTTCGAGCTATTCTAAAAGATCATCTCTAAGATAAGAATAAAAACCGGTCTACAGACCGTGCATTATTGGGTCAGAGACCCAAGCTATTCTGAATTCATGATGCGCACCACTGGAAACATGATTGAACAGCGGGCAGTTAACAAGGTCTGACAACTGACCACAGATAACCGAGAACTGAAAATATTTTTTGGTAGTAATGAGGAATGTGTAATTTTAATTTTAGAATAAGTGATATGGCATTTCAAAAAGACATTTGTTGCTGAAAACACAAACAAAAGCGGAAATATGAAACACATTTATAGAAAATTAGTACCCAAAAACGTTAGAGAAGGAATAAATATTGGCAGAGGGTATTTGAATATGTTGAAATCATGGTTATCTCAATCAAACATAAAAGATTACAAAGAAATACCCATTGTCATCAACAATTTTAACCATCTTATCTATTTACTATCTTTAATTCATGCGTTAGAGAAAAGAGGTTATAAGAATATTATTATTCTTGACAATAATTCTAATTACCCGCCACTGCTTGAATACTATAAAACATGCCCCTATAGAATTGAATTCTTAAATAAGAACTTAGGGTATCTTGCTTTGAGTAAAAGCAGTGTTTATGAGGAGATCAAGCATGGATACTATGTTTATACCGACCCCGATATTGTTCCGATTGATGAGTGCCCTGATGATTTTTTATTAAAATTTCTTGAGATTTTAAAATCAAAAGTCTTTTTACATAAAGTTGGTTTTAGCTTGAAAATAGATGACATCCCGAATCATTATGACAAGAAAGAAGTGGTCATTAACTGGGAAAAAAACTTCTATAAAAATGAAGTAACTAAAGGTGTTTTCAAAGCACAAATTGACACCACTTTTGCCCTACATCGACCTGGATCAAAGATTAGTTTTTTAGATGGTATAACTATTCATTATAGATTGAATTATCCCTATCAAGCAAGGCACCTTCCTTGGTATGAAAATTCAAATGAACTTTCAGATGAATTGAAACACTATTACAAAAACGCAGTTATAGGAAATCACTGGTAGTTTTCATTTTTTTCAGTCGTTAGGCGAACCTCTACCCACATTTAGAACTTCAACACTAGGAATTAACGGTTGCTCGTTTGAAACAAATTTGAAAGTGATTATTTTTTGCTTACAGTATCTTGTTCATTATGATATATTGTTGCCATAATTTCATCTGCCACAAAAGGGCGATAATGCGACCAATCATAGTAGTTATGGTAATCGGAAGTGATAGAATTAATGCCTGAAAAATCATAAACGTTTTCAGTGCCAAAAATTTTATTTAGAATATCAATGTCTTTTTTGTTAAGTTTAAGTTGATCGTATAGAGGGTTAATAACAAGTTTAAAATGAGTAGCATGTTTTTTGAAGATATTGAAAATATGATTCAACATAACAATTTGTTCTCCTTTTATTACTTCAGGAGCATATTTTTGTATGGAATCACGCTGAAAAAATTGGACCATTCTTTTTTCATGATAATATTTAGAAGGATTGGCATTGATTAAATTTTCAAATACGTCCAATCTCATTTCATTGTATTTTGTATTATAATCTACTGGAGTGTCTTCAAACAAAAAAGTAGCAATCATGTATTCTTTAATTTTCCCTGAAATTTTAAAATCTAGATAAGCACGAAAAAAACTAAAAGAACAATAAGCTTTAAAGAATTCTAGTTGAAAATCCCTCATACTTTGACCTGATAATAAGGGATGTTTAATAAATAAATGACCGTCAGAGTTTTTTACTCCTTCTAACGTTGTGTAATCTAGTGTAATCAGAATATTAGCTATTTGTACATTTCTCGCATCCAGGAATTCTATTTTTTTACTAATGCCGTATAAAGTTTCAAGTGATGCGTCTAAATGAAAACATTTATCCGAATGAATGTATTTACTCCAGGTACTCATCTCATAGAATCGAGATCGAGAATTACCTAAAATAAATGAATTGTACTTATAAATAGGATAGTTACTTAAAAATGTTTCAATAGCAACATAATCATAATTTGGTGTTACATATCGAGGTTGACCTGAGACGAAGAATGATTTGTATTTATTAACCACTTTAAATGGGTCATAATAAAGATAGGTGCTTAGTAGTAATAGCAAAGTAATTAAAGGTAAAAGTGAAAACCTAATGAGCGATAAAACAAACTTTTGCATTTTCTTGTTAAAATTGAAAGTAGATGAATTGTTGTTCTTTACCTAAAGAATAGAATATGGCTAACATAATCGCATAATACATTGCCCATCTTATTGGCTCTTTCCATTTTTTCCCTACATGTGCAATTGCATATTGTTTTTCTCTACCAAGCCATTCAACTAATAACAGTATTACTATCATATAAACGGTTGAAAGAGATTTTCCCATTCCAAGGAAATGTGGAATTGTAAACAATGAGCTTGAGCATATTTCAGAGATAATGCTAAAGGCATGCGAAATGCTATTGGCACGAAAGAATATCCAAGCAAAAACGGTTAAGCTGAAGGTCAAACAAATAGAAAGAAATTCTTTTACTGTTGGCAAGTATTTGCCTTTAGCCACAATATCAAGGTTGTTTCTATTGGTATTGAATAGGATTGAAGGCATTATGTAAAGAGCATTTAGAAGCCCCCAAATAATAAAAGTCCAGTTGGCACCATGCCAAAAACCACTCACTAAAAAAATAATAAAAGTATTTCGAATCTTCAACCAAATGCTTCCTTTACTTCCTCCTAATGGAATGTATAGATAATCTTTAAACCAAGAGGATAGTGAAATGTGCCAGCGCCTCCAAAACTCGGCAATGTCTCTTGAGAAATAAGGGAAAGCAAAATTCCTTAATAGATCTATGCCAAAAAGTCGAGCAGTACCTATAGCTATATCAGAGTAACCCGAAAAGTCGCAATAGATTTGAAAAGTAAAAAATAATGCTCCTAAAACCAGTGTACTACCAGAATAATTGGATGAGTTGTTGAAAATGGTATTTACATATTCTGCACAATTATCTGCAATGACTATTTTTTTGAACAATCCCCAAAGTATTTGCTTTAAGCCATCTACTGCTTTAGTATAATCAAATGTTCTTTTCTTAATGACTTGAGGTAAAAGATGTGTTGCCCTTTCTATAGGACCGGCTACTAGTAAAGGAAAGAAACAAACAAAAACAGAATAGTTGATAAAGTCTTTTTCAGGTTTTATTTTGTTTTTATAGAGATCAATCACATAAGATAAACCATGAAAAGTATAAAATGAAATACCAACGGGCAATATTACTTGTAAAGTACCGAAGTTGGTTTTACAACCAAGTAAGGATAGTCCATCAGAAAAGGAAGCTGCAAAAAAGTTATAGTATTTAAATACCCCAAGGAAACCTAAGTTGACACCAATGCTAATCCATAACCAAAAGATTTTCTTTTTTTGATTGGAAGACTCGAATATTTTTAAGCCAGTAAAATAATCTAAAAGGGTAGAGAAGATTAATAAAAACATAAACCGCCAGTCCCAACAAGCATAAAAAAAGTAGCTAGAAACCAACAAAATAATATTTTGAAGTCTTAAATTTTCCTTAGCAGCAAACCAATACAGAATAAAAACAGATGGTAAGAAGAAAGCAAAACTTATTGAATTAAAAAGCATGTTGTTTGACTTTCAATAAATTAATATTTTGATTTGTCTTTATGGTATGGGTGTTTATGTTTACAGCAAAAATGCCAGTAGGTTTTCACCACAATTTTGTAATCAACTGAATACAAAAATAATGAGAATAATTGACTTGTTAAAGCTCACCGCTGTTCGAAATGTTTCCAGCAATTTTTTCAAGTGATTTTCATAAAAAAGGTAAGCTGTTATACAGTTTCTAAAAGTTAACCTCGAACAAAAGAATAAAAATCGGACTTCGGTACGGATATTATTGGGTCAGCACTTCGGCTCCGCTCAGTGTCCAAATTATTATACTTAGTTCAAGATGTGCATGCTAATATCTTGAACAGCGTTAACCGCAGCACTTCTAAGTAGCAAAAACCTGTACTTTTGTTTTATGTTGGGCGATAGATATCCCTCATAACAAACAAAATGAAAAAAATCACCCTTTTTATAGTCTTAATAACAGCTTGTCTGTGCTTTAGTTTCAATAACAAATGTGGCACTTATAGGTGGAGTGTAAAGACCATGACCGATAAAGAAGGGGAGACACTGTTGTCAAAACCTCCTATAAATTCGAGTATTGACCAACTAACAAATGAACCACGGAATTGTCCTAACCGTGAAAGAGATAATGAGCTACGCTATGACGATGAAAAAAGAGTTGTAAGAGTAGAAGCGACCATCAACAGCATCAAATTAGAGGGAGATAATGACTTCCATCTTGTTCTTTCAGCGAGCAACAAAACAATGGTAGGAGAAGTGCCCAACGGCGATTGCAGCAACTTTGATAAGCACCCAAAATTAAGGGCTCACTTTAATGATCTTCGAAAACAAATTATAGCTGCCATCGGATTTACACCCACAACGAAAATGAAACCTGTTTATAGAAAAGTGACCCTTGAAGGAGTTCCATTTTGGGATGAAAATCAAAAAGGACATAAGCCTAGTGGAAGTGCTGATAACCAACACGAACTACATCCCATTACTAAAATCATTTTTAAATAAACGCGCCACTTAGCGCTCATTTGTAAACAAGAATGAGGTTGATTAAAAAAAATCTGCTTAGTTCACAATGTTTTTATACTTAAAGATATCTTGGTTCTCTAGTATTTGTTTTTCGGCGCCATTGATGCCTACATTATAGAGTGCATTCGCTAAATCAGTAGAAGGAATACTGTATTTATTGCCAAATATTTTCATCAAGGGATATAAAAACCTAAAGAGCCTATAGCCATAGTTAGGTTCATTTCTAGGTGTTACAGGATAAATATAGCCTGGTCTAAAACTATAAAATTCAAGGGGTAGGGTAGCTATTTGATTTTCAGCCATTCCTTTATACCGTGCAAAAGGTGTTTTGCTTTTTTCGGTTCTGTCGGCACCCGCACCACTCAATAAGCATATTCTTGCTTGTGGACTTTGATTGGCTAATGTCTTGGCAAATGCCACTGCATAATTGACCGTAATTTTTTTGAACAGTTCATCCTTCACCTGTCCGGTATAAACACCTAAACAGAAAAAGGCAACGTTGATGTCTTTAAATAATTGAGCTTGTTGGGAATAATCTTCAAAATTTTGAATGACTATTTCTTTTAGCTTTTGATGATGTAATCCGGTTGGTTTGCGCACCAAACTTCTTATTTCGCTAATCTTATCATCTTGGATGCAGTGCATCAATACCAAGTTGCCAATCATGCCCGAAGTTCCCGTAATCAATACATTCATATAGTGGTGGATTTAAAGGTAGCGTGAATAGAATTCTTTCTCAACACTAATACTGTCCATACCTAAATCTTTGTGCTTGATTCAAGATATATTTATCAGTTATTTCCTTTTCGATGTCAACTACAATTTTACTCAAGTCATTAATTTGAGCTTGTTGTCTTGAGGCAGATAAAAAGGAAGAAGCATGTGTTTCATCTATCAATTCTTGTTGCAAGGCTTGGATAAACAAAGACTTTTGCTTGGAAATATCATAGTGTTTGTTCTTAAACTCTTCATAGTCAATATAGTTTTTCATAGAAAATTCTACAAAAGCTGGAATCCTGCTTTCCATGTGTCCGAAATAACTGCCACCTCTACTGATGTTTTGAAAAAGCTTGTTGATGTTGCTATATATAGAGGATAGTTTTTTTCTCACTTCAGGATACTTCCCTTCTGTGTGCAACTTTCTTACATAGAAAGTGTAGAACATGTAATAAACATCTGTTCCCACCTCGCTCGAAAATTCACCATTAGGTTCAGTACAATGACAAGCATTTTCCACTTCAGGGCTTTGTGGGTAGTCACTAAAAAACTCACTATGCTCTTTAATGATTTTATTAAAATCTGCTTTGGCATACTTTAGCGTATCACCTGCATCATTCCAAATCATGCCCGAGTCTGTTGTAGTGAAATACTTTTGATTATCAGTTACATCGGCTTGGGGCAGGGCAGCAGCCGTATCTTTTTGAATACTGTCTTTTACAATTGGGTTCGATTGTTGGGTCGGATTTTTCGTGTTGCAACTCATAGCTGCCAACAAGAAAATGCAAGTCATTCTTTTCATTTAAAAATAAAACGTGAGTGGCTGCAAAAATCAATAAAAGTCTTTAATACTAAAAATTAAACTGAACCCAATAGCCATAAATCTTCACAAAGAAATCTTGCGAATGTTTCATTTTACATGCTAGTTACCTATTAGTCATAACTTTCTCTTTTGCAACGAGGGTGCAATAATAGCTGCAAACATTTTTTGCTATTTTAATTTGCCTCTCATTGTTTTCAAAAAAAATCAATAGTTTTAATCAAAGTTTGACCCACAAACTATTTCGCTTACTCACTAACTTTAGGTATATGAAAAAGTGCAAGACCCTGCTATTTCTATTGCTATTCATCAGTTTGATGCCTATTGTAAATGCACAAGAGGATGCAAAGACAATTGACTCTTTAAAAAAACAATTGCCAATAGTTAATGATACTAGCAAACTAGATATATACAATTATCTGAGCATCATAGCACCTGATGGGGAATGGCAGCAATATAATCAGGAATTGAAAAAGCTTTCTTTGAAATACTTGAATTCAAAAGAGAAGAATAAAAAGATATATTACAGATATTACGCCGAAGCTTTGAATAATGAAGCCTTTGACTATACAGAGAAAGGCGATTATGTTCATGCCATCAACAACTATGAAGAATGTGCTGCCATTCAAAAGAAATTCAACATAGAACAAGCACTTGGTTTAACTTATTCCAATCTTGCTGCTATCTATGAAAGAGATGGAGACCTTGTTCATGCTATAGAATTTAATAGTAAGGCTCGGGAAATTCTAGAACGTACTAAAACTTATGAAACGCTTATTGCGGCGTTAAGCAATTTGGGTGTTCTTTATTTCAAGCAAAAGAATCCCAAGAAAGCAAAAGAATCCTACTTAAGAGCGTATCAAATTTATGAACAATATCATCCTGTTACGAATACCATTTCTACTATTGTTGGTAACCTTGGCGATATTTATCTAGCACTTCAACAAAATGATAGCGCCACTTATTATTATAGAATAGCAATGCAAAAAGCTGTTGAGTCCGGCAATGTAAAGGGTCTTTCCGGTTCCTTCTTAAATTATGGGCAGCTATATAAAGCCCAAGGGAATTTGGATTCTGCTATCAGTAATTATACTAAGGCATTTGAGATTGCACAGAAAAACCATTATTTAAGCGACCTAAAGACCATTACGAACGATTTGTATGAACTCTATAAAAAGCAGGGCAATGAAGCAAAAGCATTGGCTGTTTTAGAAGTGAATATACAAACAGATATAGAACTGAAAAGCGAAGAGAATAAAAGAGCAACTATCAAGTTTCAAATTGCTAATGAATATGCTGCAAAGAAAGCAGCAGACAGTGTTGGTTTTGCCAAAGCCAAAGCTATTGATGAATTGCAATTGCAAAAACAGCGCATCCTTACCAAATCCATAGAACAAGAAAAAGAAATACAAACCTTAGCTTATGAAAAAACACAATCAGACCTTGTAGCAGAACAAAGCAAAAGGGGAGAAAAAGAAAAACAACTTTCGATAACAGAGAAAGAAAAGAAGTTATTAATAAGCGAAAATGAAGTGGCAAGATTATATGCTATGAGAAGCCGGGGCGTTATGATTGTTCTATTTGTTGCTTTGATGATATTGTTACTTGTATCCAAAATATTTTATAATCAAAAGGAAAAAAGGAAAAAAATTAACCTTGCTCTTAGTGAAGAAAAACAAAAGAGTGAAGACTTGCTCCTCAACATCCTCCCCGCCGAAGTAGCAGAAGAACTGAAAGAAACAGGCGGTGCCAAAGCCAAACACTTTGATAATGTCACGGTGCTGTTTACCGACTTTGTCAACTTCACCAAAGTGGCTGAAACCCTTTCGCCGCAAGAATTAGTCAATGAACTACACGCTTGTTTCAAAGCCTTTGATGATATTATTGGCAAGCATGGCATTGAAAAAATTAAAACCATAGGCGATGCTTATTTAGCAGTTTGTGGTTTGCCGCATGCCAATGAGCAACATCCCCAAAAGGTAGTGCAAGCCGCTTTGGAAATCGTAGCCTTTATGCAAAACCGCCACCAACAATTTGGGAATAAAACCTTTGAAATTCGTATAGGTGTTAATAGTGGCAGTGTGGTTGCAGGTATAGTGGGTGTAAAGAAATTTGCTTATGACATTTGGGGTGATACGGTAAATACAGCCGCTCGAATGGAACAACATTCCGAAGCAGGCAAAGTAAACATCAGTGGGTCAACCTATGAATTAGTAAAAGACCAATTCCATTGCGCGCATCGAGGAAAGATTTCGGCTAAAGGGAAAGGGGAGATTGATATGTATTTTGTGAATGCCAACCAAATTAATAAAAGCTAGGCATGAAAAAAATATTTCTTTTTATTCTTACATTACACTACACCTTTTTTTCAGTACAGTGCCGTGCACAAAAACAAGGGCAGACCTTGATTGATTCCTTGCTCAAGGAGCTACCCCGTCAAAAGGAGGACACCAATAAGGTCAAACTCCTGACGAACATATCGGGATATTACCCAACCATTTCGCCCGATGAAGGGATAAAATTCGGACAGCAGGGCCTAGCACTAGCTATAAAACTGGGATGGGAAAAGGGAATTGCTAGGTCTTACGGCCAACTGGCCCTTAACTATCATAGTAAAGCTGAATATCCGAAGGCTATTGAAAATAATTTCAAAGCCCTAAAATTGTATGAAGAACTCGGCGATAAAGTATTGGTAACTGCAGCTACCTGCAATATAGGCAGGGTTTACAGCTTTCAGGAAGATTATCCTAGGGCGTTGGAATATTTTTCTAAAGCGCTAAAGCTCGCCAAAGAGATAGGGCATAAGGAATATGCGGCAAATATTATTTGCAATATAGCCTATGTATATCACTCCCAAAATAATTCTTCTATGGCATTAGAATATAATTTTAAAGCATTAAAGCTATATGAAGAACTGGGTGATAAAGGCCGTATTGCTATGGCTGCTGGTAATATTGGCTCAACATATAGTGAACAGGGTAAATATGCAATGGCAATTGAGTATAAGCAAAGGGCGTTAAAACTTGCAACAGAGATTGGGGATAAGAGTACTATTGCTACAAACTTGAGTAGCATCGGCGCTACCTACTTAGATATAGTCAATGACACATCTGCGAAAAAGGGAGATATTAAGGACGCTACGGCGGTGCCAGAAAACACATCTAAGCCAACTTTCACGATTCCTAGGGGGAAAGCAGCACTGCTTGCTGCAGCCATAGATTTTGAACAAAGGTCATTGGCTTTGTGCAAAGAGATAAAGGACCTTGAAACTATGAGCACCTGTTATGTAAACCTAGTTGATGCGTATTCGCTCAAAGGCGATTACAAAAAGGCTATGGAATACCAGGCCAATTACCAGGCTATCAAAGACTCAACTTTCTCCGCGGAGAATAATAAGAGCATAATGGAGCAAGGTGTGAAATATGAGTATGAGAAAAAGGAAGCGGTGGCAAAGGCAGTTTCGGAGAAAGAAATACAAAAGCAAAAATTAGTTCGAAATAGCGTTTTAGTAGGCTTTATAGTAATGTTAATATTTGCTGTTGTGTTTTTCACGCAAAGAAATAAAATAAGTAAAGAAAAGGATATAAGTGAGAAGGAAAGAAAACGTAGTGATGAATTATTGTTAAATATTCTGCCGGCTGAAGTAGCCGAAGAACTGAAAGCAAAAGGCAGTGCCGAAGCCCAATTGATAGATGAGGTAACCGTACTTTTTACCGATTTTAAAGGTTTCACCCAACTTTCTGAAAAACTGAGTCCTAAGGAATTGGTTGCCGACATTCATGATTGTTTCTCTGCCTTTGACCATATCATGAACAAACATGGCGTAGAAAAAATCAAGACCATTGGCGATGCCTATATGGCTGCTGGAGGATTGCCCACTGCTAATAAAACTCATGCTCAAGATGTTGTGAATGCAGCTATTGATATTCAGCAATTTATGCACGAACACAAATCCAAAAGAGAAGCGGAAGGAAAGTTATTTTTTGAAATCAGAATTGGAGTACACACAGGTCCTGTAGTAGCAGGCATCGTAGGTGTTAAGAAGTTTGCCTATGATATTTGGGGTGATACGGTAAATACTGCCGCTCGTATGGAACAACATTCCGAAGCTGGGAAAGTAAACATTAGTGGTTCAACTTATGAATTAGTAAAAGACCAATTCCATTGCGCGCATCGTGGAAAGATTTCAGCTAAAGGGAAGGGGGAAATGGAGATGTATTTTGTAGAAAAATAATTTTCAAACCAATCAATCAATCAACAATATGAAAAAGGCTATTTTTTATTTCAGTTTTTTGTTAATCAACACTGTTGCAATTGCCCAAAAACAAGGTCAGGAAATGCTTGATTCTTTACAGAAGCAAATGCCTAAAATTGCGGTTGATTCTAATAAAGTAAAGATCATTCTAAGAGAGGCAAATGAGTATTTGAATCTTGGGGAAAATGACAGTGCAAGATCTGTATTAAAACAAGGATTAGCAATTTCCAGAAAAATAAAATTTGACCTTGAAGAAGCCATGGTATTGAACATGTATGGGGTTTCTTACTTCTACGAAGGCAATTTTAAGGAAGCGCTAAATTATTGGAATCTAGCACTTGAAAAAGCACCTAAAGAAAATGATGAAGGATTGGGTAATAGTATAGAACTCAATCTTGCCAATACTATGGTTCAATTTGGCAACTATCCCGAAGCACTAAAAAGGTTTTTTACTTTATTAAAAAAAGAAGAAGCCAAAAAAGACAAAGACCAAATCTTCCTTTGTCTTCAAAACATTGCTTTAATTTATGAAATTCAAAATAACTTAGATAAAGCTGTTGAATACTATCAAAAAGCATTTAGTATTTATGATAAATCTGGAGAGAATGTCAATCAAATTGGTGTGTGTATCAATTTAGGGGAGTTGTATTACAAATTCGATGATTACAAAAATGCAAAACAATATTACAATCGGGCTTTTGATCTCGGTAAAAAACTAAAAAATAATCGGTTTTTACCAAATGTTTATTCGGGTTTGGGGCGCATTAATTTAGCCGATAGCAATTACACCGAAGCTATTCAACAACTTACCCAATCATTAGACCTATATAAAGCGGGTAATATGATCAATTTTGTGGGAGTAACTTATGAAAACATAGCCCATGTATATCAAGCTGCTGCAATGGGAAATCAAAAAGAATTTCTAACAAAATATTTTAATGGAAATAAAGAAGCAGCATTAAAAAAAGCAAGTCTTTGTGCTGATAGTGCGCTTGCCATTTTTAAAGAAATAGGTGATATTGAAAATGTAAGAAATGTCTATGAAAGGAAATATGAAATAGAAAAGCTAAGAGGAAATTGTACTATAGCACTTGAAAATTTTGAATCTTTTAAGTCCTTAAACGATTCTCTTTTCAATATGGAGAAAGATAAAAAAATCACAGAAACAGGAATGCAGTATGACTTTGACAAAAAAGAGGCTGCTGCTAAGGCTGAACAAGAAAAGAAAGACATTCAACAAAGAAATATTCGCTATTCTATATCCATAGGGCTAGCAGCTGCAATCTTATTTTTATTGGTTGTTTATAGACAAAGAAATAAAATTAAAAAAGAGAAAGATAGAAGTGAAGAACTCCTACTCAATATCCTTCCTGCCGAAGTAGCTGAGGAACTGAAAACAAAAGGAAGCGCCGAAGCACAATTGATTGATGAAGTAACAGTGCTCTTCACCGATTTTAAAGGTTTCACCCAACTATCCGAAAAACTAAGTCCAAAGGAATTGGTTGCCGATATTCATGAGTGTTTCTCTGCCTTCGATAATATCATGCATAAACATGGCGTAGAAAAAATTAAAACAATTGGCGATGCATATATGGCAGCAGGAGGTTTGCCAACAGCCAATAAAACCCATGCAGAAGATGTAGTAAATGCAGCCATTGATATTCAACAATTTATGCATGAGCACAAAGCCAAAAGAGAAGCAGAAGGCAAATTGTTTTTTGAAATCAGAATTGGGGTACATACAGGTCCAGTAGTAGCAGGTATTGTGGGTGTAAAGAAATTTGCTTACGACATTTGGGGTGATACAGTAAATACTGCTTCAAGAATGGAATCATCAGGAGAAGCTGGGAAAATAAATATTTCAGAAACGACTTATGCTTTAGTAAAAGACCAATTTCATTGCGAGTATCGAGGAAAGATTGCTGCAAAAGGGAAGGGGGAAATGGAGATGTATTTTGTAGAAAATAAAAATAGAAGGTAAAATATCATGACTATAAGGCCAAAACTATTCACTGTTATCTGTTTCCTGTTTACCTTATCTTGCTATGCTCAAAATCAACATAATATTGATTCCTTACTGGGTTTGCTTCATAAAAAAATTCATGATTCTACCCGTGCAAATGTATATTGCCTATTAACAAGAGCGTATTGGGATTACTTGCCCGAAAAGGCAATGGAATATGCAAATCAAGCTTATGTACTTTCAGAACGTATAGGCTATAAACCTGGATTAGGAGAAGCATGTCATGTTCTTGCAGTTCTATATACCGATAAAGGCAATAACATTGAAGGGATTCAATGGAACAATAAAGCATTACAATATCAATACGAAACCAAAGATTCGACTAAAATTTATAATTCCTATTATGCATTGGGTTTAACATACTATGGTATTGGTGATCATGAAAAAGCACTGAAATACGATTTTGATTGTTTGTCCTACTTTGAAAGAACAGGCAACAAAGCAGATATGGCTGGTATCTACCATAATATATCTAGTATTTATGCCGACGTAGGTAAGAAAAAAGAAGCTATGAAATTTCTTTTGAAGGCAGCAACTATCAATCAAGTAACTGGTAACAAAGATTGGTTGGGAAGAAACTATTTTATGTTGGCTAACTATTATATGGATGAAGGTAATATTGACTCCTCTATGATATGCTATAATCTTTCCCGTGAGCTATTTTTATTGCTAGGTCAAAAAGACATCTATGCAATGAACTTAGTTGGAATTGGTAGATGCAATAATTTGAGAAGTAATTACAAAACATCTTTTGATAGCATACAAAAAGCATTATCCATTTTTAGAGAAATACATGATAAAAACGGAATTGCATGGTCATATAATAACCTCGGACAAAGTTTTACTCGCCAGAAAAAATTTAAAGACGCAGCAATATGTTTAGATAGTTGTCTTAGGCTTTGCAAAGAATTGAACAAAACAGAAGCAATGAGAAATGTATATCAGCGCCTATATCAGTTAGATTCAGCTTCTGGAAATTTTGCAAATGCATATATCCATTATGCACAGTATATAGCAGCACGCGATAGTGTGAATAACATTGAAAAAATGCAAATCGTATTGAATCAGCAACTCCGTTTTGAGTATTCAAAAAAAGAAGAGAAAACAAAAGCGGAACAAGAAAAGAAAGATGCTGTTCAAACCATTACGCGCAATGCACTTATTGCTGGTCTTACCCTTGTAATGTTGCTAGCAATAGTTCTTTATAATAGGTTCAGATTAAAAAAGAAAGCACACGATATTATTACCTATGAAAAAGAAAGAAGTGATAACCTCCTTCTCAACATCCTCCCAGCCGAAGTTGCCGAAGAACTGAAAGAAACTGGCGGTGCAAAAGCCAAGCACTTTGATAATGTAACGGTACTTTTCACCGATTTTGTCAACTTCACCAAAGTGGCCGAAACCCTTACTCCGCAAGAATTGGTGAATGAGTTACATGCTTGCTTTAAGGCATTTGATGATATTATTGGCAAGCATAATATAGAAAAAATTAAAACCATAGGCGATGCTTATTTAGCAGTTTGTGGTTTGCCTTTGGCTGATGAACTTCATCCTAAAAAGGTAGTTCAAGCTGCTTTAGAAATTGTAGCCTTTATGCAAAACCGCCACCAACAAATGGGCAATAAAACCTTTGAAATTCGTATAGGTGTTAATAGCGGTAGTGTTGTTGCAGGCATTGTTGGGGTGAAGAAATTTGCCTATGATATTTGGGGTGATACGGTAAATACTGCCGCTCGAATGGAACAACATTCCGAAGCAGGCAAAGTAAACATCAGTGGCTCAACTTATGAATTAGTAAAAGACCAATTCCATTGTGAGCATCGAGGAAAGATTTCGGCTAAAGGGAAGGGGGAGATTGATATGTATTTTGTGGTATAAGTAAGTGTACATTCAGTTCTGCAACCCCCCGCTTGCGAGCATGCGCTTGTGCCTAACCGAAATGCCAAAATTCTTTCAGTTCTGTAAACGGCTCCTTTGCAAAGCAAAGTGTGCAGACTAAGGGACGTATGCCAATTAAGAATCAAGTAAAATTGTCTGAATCAGGATTAGCAGGATGAAAGGATGAACAGGAATTTGAAAACAATCTTGCAAATGCTAAAATCAAGAAAACTTGTACTGAGCGCAGTCGAAGTATCATGATTCAGACATTATGCTTCAGACATACGCTTATCATCAAGGTTAAACTGCAGTAGTTCTATTGAATTTTTTCTAAAATTCCGCCACACCCGCTGTTCGAGAGGTTTTAAAAGATCACCTTCCCACACTACATTTCGAATCCTCAATGCCCAATAAAATTGACGTTTGGGGAACAGGAAATAAAAAAAAAGTCAAAAAATATTTGGCTGCTATTATTTTCTGCATTTACCTTTGCAACAAATCATCAAGATTCTGTGTAACAGCAGAAACCAACCGAGTGGAACGCCACGGTGGTAAAATGATGAGGGTTTTCAGACCAAAATGGTTCATTCTTGTTCCCCCTGAATTTCCTTTCCTCTTTTCATGATGATTTTGAATTAGTTTTTTCTAATCTCAAAACCATAAAAAATGAAGTATTCATTCACATCAGAATCAGTATCGGAAGGACATCCCGATAAAGTAGCCGACCAAATTTCAGATGCTATCCTTGATGCCTATCTCGAACAAGACGCAGAGGCTAAAGTAGCTTGCGAATGCCTTATTACCACCAATCATTTGGTGATAGCAGGCGAAGCCAAAACAACAGCGAAGCACGAAAAAAGTGCTATCGACATTGCAAAGGAAACCTTGCAAAATATTGGCTACGACCACGATGCAAGTGGCTTCAATCATTACAAAGCCAACTACACTTACCTGCTTCATGAACAAAGTCCGGAGATAAACCACAGTGTTGCCGACGGTGGTGCAGGCGATCAAGGATTGATGTTTGGCTATGCTACCAATGAAACGCCCGAAGCCATGCCCATGCCTATCAGTATTGCCCATGAACTGATGGCTACACTAGCGGGTTATAGAAAGTCAAAGCAAATAGACTGGTTGCTGCCCGATGCAAAATCACAGGTGACCATAGGTTATGTTAACGGAAAACCCCACAGGGTGGAAAAAGTTGTGGTTTCTTCCCAACACATAGAAGGAATAAGTCAAGAAACGATTAGAGAGGTGCTGACCCAACAACTCATTTTGCCGATAGTTGCCAAACACCTGACTGGAAGCACACCTGAAATATTGATTAACCCTTCAGGAAGTTTTACGATTGGTGGACCACACGGCGATACGGGACTAACCGGCAGAAAAATAATAGTGGATACCTACGGCGGCAGTTGTCCGCACGGAGGTGGGGCATTTAGTGGCAAAGACCCAAGTAAGGTAGATAGGTCGGCAGCCTATGCAGCAAGATATGTAGCAAAACATGTGGTGGCGGCAGGGCTTGCAGATAAATGTACGGTGCAAATATCCTATGCAATAGGAAAGGAAGACCCAACATCTTTATATGTAGACTTACAAGGAAATGTGGTAATTGAAAACGAGGTCTTGATTGACAGAATCAGAGAGGCATTTGACCTAAGACCGAATGGCATTATCCATCAACTAGGACTAAAAAGACCAATTTACTTGCCAACTGCTGCCTATGGACATTTTGGTAAGTCCTCTTTACCTTGGGAACAACTAAACGATTCAATAATACATTTCTTACAATCATAAATCAACCGAAAGTTGTGTCGGTAAAAAAATAACACAGCAATTATTCATTTTCAAACAACCATAACATCAGTATCACGAGGGTTATCATTAACCGCCAACCGAACACTCATAAGTAACGGTGGAAAAAGGATACGGGCTTTAACGGTCAAAAATTTAAAATTATGAGCATAGACATCAGTGCAATCAACAGCTACCACATCCATAATGTTGACAAACATTATCGCATGTTTGCAGGACTCTCTTCCCATCTCCTCGACTTTCAAAACGACACGCTTTTTCTAGAAATTTCCATTTCCCGCAGGTGGGCAAAAGATGTGTGGACAACCGCTATTCAAATTGCTAACGATTGGAAAAAGGTGAACAAAGAACTTGCTTCGGCTAGATATTATCAGGTCACAATTCAGTTCCTAGATACAAAATATGAAACAGGAGGTGCCGTTGCAACAGCAAATCAATCGGACCATGAAATTGCCACTCGTATTTATCATATTATGAAGGCAACAGAAGCTGCCCAAAAAGAGCAACATCAGAAAATCGTATTGACAGGCAATATAGATGAACCCATAAATCATCATTGGTCTAATCTTAACAACACCTCAAACTAAGCCAATATGAACACGTTTCCGTTATACTTAATGATGAATCCTGTAAGGGAAATATTTACCAACAAGCTAGTTGGTTTTGAAAAAATATTGAAGGCAGGGCTTTTTGAAACCTTTTCTCCTTGGAATGCACAACTCTACTTACAAACAAATGAGAAAGTAGAAAAAATAGGAACAATCTCTCAAACCAATGATGATTATAAAATAATCCAAAACATACTTTGGCGACAATATACCATAGCCCTAAATGAAAACACCAACGAAGAAGAGATTCAAGCTTATCTCAACACCAATGAAGGGGTCTTTCAAAACTGTTTGATGGGAATCTTGTATACTGAAAACGGGTGGGATGCGGGCTATGAATGGGATGGCATTGTATTAGTAGATTGGCAAAAGGTGGAATCAATAAATCGTGAACTTCAAAAAGAAAATTATGAATCAGCAACCAATTCCAATAGTTAGTGTAGTAGGACATGAAACATTAGCAAGCGATAGTTTAATAGTGTTTGATAGGAATCATAAAAATTGTTCTTACAATATTTCTGTGTTTATTGATGATGAGTTTATCGGTAAAGCAGAAGGTTTTCGATATGCGGTATTAGGACAAAAAGAAGCTATTGTTTTTCAGATGCATCAATATGATAAATCAAAAATTCCTGACAAATACTTATTTAGGGGATTCTTGTTTGCAAAGAATATAATTGGTGTGGGTAATTCTTGGGGGAGCTATCCAAGAATGATTTATTTAGGTACTCCCGAACAATTAAATCTGAATGAACAAGTAGAAGAGTAAAATGTGCCATTGAGTTTAATTCAGAGAAGTCCGGGCATACAGTCGTGGTTAAAACTCGTGTGTCCGGACATTTTTTTAAAAAACCTTTTAAATTTGTTAGTAAATAATTATCGTAAAAAATAAGCAAAATAAATGAAGCAAGAATTTCTAGATATTCTTTCTAAAGAGAATACCATTCTTTATAGTGAAGATGAAGGTGAAAATTATGTAGTTTATGTAGGGGTTGGTGATCAAGAGTTTGATTCTCAAGACCCCGATTCTTGGCTATTACCTGATGACAGAACCGCAGATGGATGGTTACAATATAGTCTAATACCAAACTCTATTAAATTTATTGTTGCCATTAATTATTTAATGAGGCACGACTACTTATTTGATGATTATCTTCCTCTTCAAGCTGCAAAAAATTTCAAAAAAAACCTTTCTACAATAAAGATTGAGGTTGAAAAATGGTTTATGCCAGATACATGTGTTTTTAATTATCTTGAAATACATTCTGATGAGCAGTTTGAAGAAGATGACATAGAAGAATTAGAGGAAAACATTTTTAAATATAACTTATGGGGTTCAGATTGCATTATCATCAATGAGTTTTATACAGGTGTATACCAAAGCTTTATACCTAAAACTGAAATAGAAAATTTAAAGAGATCCAATGATATGCTGAGAAAATTAATTTTTTGAAGTACCCAATCTATAACTGTTTTCAGATCTGTAAACGGCTCCTTTGCAAAGCAATGTGCGTAGGCTAAGGGACTTTTGCCAATTAAGAATCAAGTAAAATTGTCTGAATCAGGATTTACATGATTTTAGGATAAACAGGATTTATCTTGTAAATCAAATGTCTGAATCAGGATACTTCGACTGCGCTCAGTACAAGTTTACTTGATTTTAGGATGAACAGGATTTGTCCTGTAAATCAAATTGTCTGAATCAGGATACTTCGACTGCGCTCAGTACAAGTTTACTTGATTTTAGGATGAACAGGTTTAGTCTTATAAATTAATTGTCTGAATCAGGATACTTCGACTGCGTTCAGTACAAGTTTACTTGATTTTAGGATGAACAGGATTTGTCCTGTAAAAAAATGTCTGAATCAGGATACTTCGACTGCGCTCAGTACAAGTTTACTTGATTTTAGGATGAACAGGATTTGTCTTATAAATCTTTTCATCCTGCAAATCCTGATTCAGACAATTTACGATTATACTTTGAATTGAATATTTTTTTGAATTGCAAACTATTTGCTCCGAAATTGATTAGCAATCCAATTGGAAAATCATAAGCAACAACATAGTTTTTTGCTTGTGCCAAATGCACATCTTCTAAATTAATCAACGCTTTCAATTCAACCATAACCTGACTTTCTACAACAAAGTCAGCTCTTCTTGTTCCTACTTCTATGCCTTCATAATAAATTGTTTGTTCTATCTCTCTTCCATAAATTAATCCAGCTTTATCAAATTCTATTGCCAAACATCTTTGATAAATGACTTCCTGAAAACCATTGCCTAAAGTGTTGTGAACTTTCATAGCACAACCATTTACTTTATAAGTTATTTCATCTAATGTCATACGGCTGCATTAAAAAAAATCCTGATTATCCTTTCATCCTAATCAACTTGATTCAGACAATAATACTACCAAAAATAAAATTACCTATCCCACCATTTCCAGCCAAAAAAAATTGTCTGAATCAGGATACTTCGACTGCGCTCAGTACAAGTTTACTTGATTTTAGTATGAGAAGGATTCATCTTTTAAATCTTTTCATCCTAAAAATCCTGATTCAGACAATATCATCTTGTAAATCTTTTCATCCTGAAAATCCTGATTCAGACAATATCATCTTGTAAATCTTTTCATCCTGCAAATCCTGATTCAGACAATATTATCTTGTAAATCTTTTCATCCTGAAAATCCTGATTCAGACAATATTATCTTGTAAATCTTTTCATCCTGAAAATCCTGATTCAGACAATATCATCTTGTAAATCTTTTCATCCTGAAAATCCTGATTCAGACAATATCATCTTGTAAATCTTCAGTTCTGCAAACGGCTCCTTTGCAAAGCAAAGTGTGCAGACTAAGGGACGTTTGCCAATTGTGTATGAATCCCTAAATCTTTAGTTTTACATAATAGATAATGAGCATTAAGTGAATGTCCCTTCCTCCCCCTCTAAAAGGCTTGGCTAAGGAGACATTCACAAGACTAAATATTTCCTTTTATAAATAAGGGCAGAAAATCTTCCGCCCCTACATCATTCAAACATTTCCACATTACTACCCATTACTTCACTACTACTGCAATTGGGTCGCTATAATCGCTTTTCACATCATTGGTGCCGGTGGCATACACCCTTACCCAATATTCTTTAACAGAGGTAAGCCCCGTAATAGTAGTTTTAGTAGTAGAAGACAAATTGCCTACATGCCAAGTGCCGGTAGCAAGATTATCATTGTATTCAAAAATATAACCATTTGCTCTATCCACTTTACTACATTTTATAGCTATTTTTCCAGTTGATTTACTTTCAACCTGAAGCAAATATGGCGTGTCTAACTCTGTAAGTTTCTGCGCAGATCTTTGACTATCCATACCTGCTTTTTGAATAATCAATAAATTACCACCACTTACTTCATCTACATAATTTGCCAATTGATTTAAATCGAGTATAACTATAGATAGGCATTGATCTCTATAAGTATAGCTTGCAGGTGTCTTTTTTTGAGTTGCAACTTCTGCACTCATTAAATCATCTATATGTTTCTTAAAATCTGTCATCGCTAGTGGTGGTTTTGTAAAATCACTGGCATTTTCCAACATTTCATTATATACATAATACGCAAAAGTTATTTTTTGCAGGGTCGTTCTTTTGGCTAATTTTAAAGCTACGTAATTCATTTTTTAATTATTTTTATTTATTTTTTAATT
>CAINUN010000059.1 GCA_903853805.1 uncultured Bacteroidota bacterium | reverse complement strand
TGACCTCAAAAGACAAACGCTTGAAGTGCATCCTGACCACCCCTATTTTGCACAAATGAAATTGAAATAAAGCTTAGTTAAGATGCTTAGCTATTTAGGCTGTTAGCACAGCGCATTTGGAATCTAAAAATAAAAACAGGTTGCAACCTGAAAAAATAAAGGACGTTTCGAATTGAGAAGCGTCCTTTTTCTTTTATTCATAAATATCTTTTCGATGTCCAAGGTCAATGACCTCAATAATAAGAAAGTCATCAAAAATTTCATAGATAATACGGTAGTTACCCACTCTAATACAATAACCATTTCTACCTCTAAGTTTTTTATAACCATTCGGTCTTGGGTTGTTGGAGAGTTTAAGAATAGCTGTTTTTATTTTAGAATAAAAAGGTTCGTTTATTTTTTCAAGGGTATTAATAACCGCCTTTTCAATCTTGAGTTGATACATGTTTCTTTCTTTTTGCTTCAATTTGTTGAAAAGCAACGTCAGCATCTACAAAAACCTGCTTCCTTTTTTTTGCTGCATCATAGCGCTTAATGTCTTCCAATTCTTCTAATTCTTCCATTATGGCATCGAATTGAATTTGTGGAAGAACTACCATTTTCTTACCAACAGAATCTATAATGAATTGAGGGCTAATTTTAGTCATGCTATAATTGGTTTTGTTCCAACAAATTTAAGAAACAAAAAGAATATCTTAGTTGTTCCAGATATTAGCGCAGCGCATTTATAGCCTAAGAATAAAAACCTGTTTGCAACTGGGAATATCCAACCTAGCTCTGCGAGTCAGCTACACCCCAAAATTGCTCTTAAATATCTTTACTGCAATGGCTAAAAGAATGACGCCAAAGAACTTTCGAATGACGGAGATGCCGGAAGGTCCAAGTATTTTTTCAATGAAATCAATAGTCTTAAGGATAATCAACACAAATACAAGATTGATGAGGATGGCAATGAGAATGCTATAACCGTTATAAGCTGCCTTCAAAGACATAATCGTGGTAAGTGTTCCCGAACCGGCAATCATAGGAAAAGCAATAGGCACTACACTTCCTGCATTAAGGTCTTTATCGCTACGGAAAAACTCCATACCCAACACCATCTCAAGCCCAAGAATGAAAATGACAATAGAACCTGCAATAGCAAAGGAACTAATGTCGAGTCCCATATAATCGAGCATTTGTTCGCCAATGAAAAAGAACAACAACATAAGAATGCCCGATACCAAAGTGGCATGCATGGCGCTAAAGTTGTTCATCTTTCTTTTTATAGAAATAATAGCAGGCACAGAACCCAATACATCTATAACAGCAAATAATGTAAACGACAGTGTGACGATATCTGAAAACCTGATTTCACCTTTTCCTAACATTTTACAAAGCTACAACCATTTTTTCCTGCATTTTTCTTCAACGCTTCAACCTATTTTTACACGCTTTTAAAAAAAACATTCAACTATGTCTATTTCCAATTACCCACATACGGCAGCCGAAAGATTTATGCGTTATGTGCAAGTAGATACACAAAGCGATCCCAATTCGCCCACACAACCTTCTACTGAAAAACAGAAGAACCTAAGCAAGATTTTATTAGAAGAACTAAAAGCTTTGGGCATTGCAGATGCATTGCTTGATGAGTATGGCTATGTATATGCCACAATTCCTGCAACAACAAATAAAAATGTAGCAGTGCTTTGTTATTGCTCTCATGTAGATACTGCACCCGATTGTAGTGGGGCAGGGGTTAAGCCCATTTTGCATAAAAATTATGATGGCAAAGACCTTGTTCTTCCCGACGACAACACAATTGTCATTACCACTAACGAGCATCCTTATTTAAAAGAGAAAATAGGTGAAGACATCATCACGGCATCAGGCACTACCTTGTTGGGTGCTGATGATAAAGCAGGAGTTGCCATCATCATGGATTTAGCTGCTTATTTAATGAAGTATCCTGAAATTGAGCATGGTAAAATCAGAATACTTTTCACGCCCGATGAAGAAGTAGGAAGAGGCGTTGCTAAAGTGAATATGGAACAATTGGGTGCTCAGTTTGGTTACACCTTAGATGGTGGCGAAAGAGGGCATCTTGAAGGCGAAACTTTTTCGGCTGATGGCGTAACAGTTGTATTTCATGGCGTGAGTGCACATCCGGGTTATGCTAAAGACAAAATGGTGAATGCCATTAAAGCAGCTTCCGTATTTGTAAGCAAATTGCCAAGAAAGGAATGGTGTCCTGAGTCAACAGAAAAAATGGAAGGCTTTGTACATCCAACATCTATTGAAGGACAATTAGAAAAAGCTTCCGTATCCTTTATCATTCGTGATTTTGAAACAGCAAAACTTGCAAATCATGAAGCAAGATTGAAAGCATTGGTTGATGAAACAGTTGATGAATTTCCTGGAATCACCACAGAGTTTATTGTGAAAGAACAATACCGAAACATGCGCGAAATACTTGACCAAAACCCACAAGTGATGGATTATGCCGATGAAGCTTATCGCAGAGCAGGCATGAAAGCTGAGCGTATGAGTGTTCGTGGAGGTACTGATGGTTCAAGGCTTTCATTTATGGGATTGCCTTGTCCTAATTTGTTTACTGGTGAAATGGGCATTCACAGCAAGCAAGAATATGTAAGTGTGCAAGACATGGAAAAAGCGGTAGAAACATTGGTTCATCTTGCACAAGTTTGGACAGAAAAATCAAACTAAGAGATACGATAGATAGTTATGAATCCACAAATCAAAACTGTTTTATTCACCATGCTAACGCTTTCTGTTTTCGCTATAGCTATGGTGGAATTGAGTGGTGTGAGTAAAACAGCCATCATCAATAAATGGAAGGGCGATGAGTACAAGTCAAAGTACTTGGCAACCCTCCCTAAAACAACAATTTCTTTTACCGATACTAAATTCAACTTTGGCAAAATAACCGAAGGGCAAAAAGTACGTCATGCTTATTATTTTAAAAACGCAGGTAGCAATCCGTTAATCATTTCCGATGCTATTGCTTCATGTGGTTGCACGGTGCCTTCATATCCTAAGAATCCGGTGCCTCCGGGTGCAACAGATTCTGTGTTGGTAGAATTTAACAGTGAAGGGAAAGTAGGACATCAACGCAAGAATGTACTTGTGAAAAGCAATGCAACTATGGACGCTGTCTCCATAGGATTTGAAGTAGAAGTAATGGAAAAAAATTAGTCTGTGTTCAAAAAAATCAATCAATATTTATCACTAGTCAAATTCAGCCACACTGTATTTGCTTTGCCATTCGCAATGATTGGTTTGACGTTAGGAATCCTTCATCAATTGCAAGTAGACAGCAATTGGCAATGGAAGTCTGAGTTTCCTTTTTTATTGGTCAAGGTATTGCTATGCATGGTGTTTGCACGAAGTGCAGCTATGGCATTCAATCGTTTCCTTGATAGAAAATTCGATGCCCTCAATCCACGCACCGCACAAAGGGAAATACCCGCTGGCATCATTTCTCCAAATCATGCTTTGACATTCACTCTTATCAATTGTTTACTGTTTATACTTACTACATGGTTTATCAATACGCTCGTGTTTTACTTGTCGTTTGTTGCTTTGTTTGTGGTGTTGTTTTATAGCTACACTAAAAGAATAACTCCATTATGCCATTTGGTTTTGGGGGTAGGTTTATCTCTATCTCCAATTGGTGCTTTCCTTGCTGTAACTGCTCAATTCCAATTATTACCTGTTTTGTTTTCACTCATTGTTTTCACATGGGTTTCGGGATTTGATATTATTTATGCTTTGCAAGATGAAGAGTTTGATAAGGAGCAAAAACTCTATTCTATCCCAGCTGTTTTAGGGAAGAGAAATGCGTTGAATGTTTCCAATCTATTGCATTTCAGTAGTGCCATCTTGGTATTAATTGCAGGTTTTTATGCAGAGGGTAGTTGGCTTTTTTGGTTAGGTGCTTTAGTGTTCATAGGACTGTTATTATACCAGCATCTTATTGTCTCTCCAAACGATTTAAGTAAGGTCAATATGGCATTTGCCAATACCAATGGTATTGCGAGTATTGTCTTTTCTTTGTTTGCTATCTCATCATTCATCATTCAACACTGCTTATGAAAATTGCGCTTGTAGGTTATGGCAAAATGGGAAAAGCCATTGAACAAATTGCCAATAATCGCGGTCATGAAATTGTATTGAAGATAACTTCTTCCAATAAAGAAGACCTGAATATAGATAAGTTGCAACAAGCTGATGTAGCTATTGAATTTACAAGTCCTGAAAGTGCTAAAGAAAATGTATTGACTTGCCTTCAAGCAAGTGTTCCGGTGGTTTGTGGTTCAACAGGGTGGAACGAAGGATTACAGGAGGCTCACGAAGCAACAACAATCTACAAAACAGCGTTTTTACAAGCTTCCAATTTTAGTGTTGGTGTCAATATCTTTTTTGAGGTCAATAAACAATTGGCTAAGCTGATGGATGTTCATCCTGAGTACAACATCACAATTGAAGAGACTCATCATACCCAAAAAAAAGACTCACCAAGCGGCACTGCTATAACCCTCGCCGAACAAATTCTTGCTAACATGAACCGCAAGACTTGTTGGGAAAAAGAACAAACCAATAAACCCAATTGTTTCCCTATCAAAGCCCATCGTATTGAAAACGTGCCAGGCACGCATAACATCCGCTATACTTCACCTATTGACGATATTGAAATCATTCACACTGCCCACAACCGCGATGGTTTTGCCATAGGTGCGGTGCTTGCTGCTGAATTTATTGTAGATAAGAAAGGGGTCTTTGCGATGAAAGATGTGTTGGGTATGTGACGGAATCTATCCGTGATTCATAAACATCAATACACATTACCTATCAATCATGCTACCTTTGTTGGGATGCACCCACTCTCTTTAGGCATATTTCAAAACCAATTTACAGACCATTTCCCCGGAGATGAAACTGGCAATCCACAACCCCGTTCTACACCGGGTATGCTTTATTCCCTTACAACTCCCACACCTGTAAAGTCTCCTCTACTTTTGGCTTGGAGCAATGACCTTGCTGCAGAGTTAGGAATTGCCTTTCCAAATGATTCCGACTTGCAAATTCTTGGTGGCAACCAAATTACGGCTAGTATGAAACCTTATGCTGCATGTTATGCCGGTCATCAGTTTGGGCATTGGGCAGGACAGTTAGGTGATGGAAGAGCAATTACATTAGGGGAATGGCAAAAGCCCGATGGTGGTTTTGCAGAGTTGCAATTAAAGGGTTCAGGTATAACGCCCTATTCTCGTGGCGCAGATGGCAGGGCAGTGCTTCGTTCTTCATTGCGAGAATATTTGATGAGCGAAGCCATGCATCATTTAGGAGTACCCACAACACGAGCTTTGAGCCTTGTGAGCACAGGTGATGGTGTGATGCGCGACATGTTTTACAATGGTTTTCCTGAGATGGAACCCGGTGCTATTGTGATGCGGGTGGCTCCAAGTTTTCTTCGATTTGGCAACTTCGAAATACTTGCTGCTAGAAAAGAAATAGAACAACTTCAACGCCTTGTCAACTGGACTATTAGTCGCTATTTTCCTGACATAAATGGTGAGGAGAAAATACTACTTTGGTTTGAAGAGGTGCTGAAACGCACCGCTAAACTAATGGTGGAATGGATGCGCGTTGGTTTTGTGCATGGTGTGATGAACACCGATAACATGTCTGTACTTGGATTGACTATTGATTATGGACCCTTTTCTTTCCTCGATGATTATGATAGCAATTTTACGCCTAATACCACCGACCTCCCCGGCAGGCGATATGCGTTTGATAAACAGGCACAAGTTGGTCAATGGAACCTCGGCTGTTTTGCAGGAGCACTTGCACCTTTGGTAAAGGATGCCCAAGCTTTGGTGGCTATTCTTGAAAACTATGCCACAACCTATTGGCGCTTTTATTACGAAATGATGGCGGGCAAGTTGGGGCTTGATGAAGTGCGCGATGATGACATAGCTTTCATACTTGAATGGAACAAAATGCTCGATAATTTGCATCCTGACATGACTATTTTCTATCAGTTGCTTGCAAGCATGGATGCCCCTTCTGTTGAGCATTTTAATGATAGTTTTTATGATGCTTTGAATGAAGATGAGCAACTAATATTAATGAAAGTGCTGACACAATATCATCAAAGAATCAACACCAACCACATAAACAAAGTAGCATCGCAAGAAAAAATGAAACTTAGCAATCCACGCTTCATCCTGCGAAATTATCTATTGCAACAAGCTATTGAATTCTTGCAAAATGGAGATGATTCGCTTTTTAATAAGTTGCAAATTGCCATTAAGTCACCATACAGCAATGCCAACGATTTGTTTTTTGTTAAACGACCCGATTGGGCTAAGCAAAAAGCAGGTTGTTCCATGTTGTCATGTAGTTCATGATTAATTACCTTTAAATAATGAAGTGCTTATTAACGTTGTTATTTTCATTTTTTTTTCTTTCTTGTCATTCTGTCAAAAAGATGACAGTATCTAATGCAACTACACCTGTAATTGAAATGAGTATTAATCTTTCTTCTTGTAAGTTTAAAGGAAGAATTATTCAAATACAGAATGATATGGATGCAGATACTTCAAGCAATTGCTACCGTTTTCCATGTTTGGCTTCTGTTGCTATCCTTGAAGTGCAAGCTTGTGGTAATAGTGTGTCGGAGAAATTACAAGAGGGCGATATCATTACCCTACGTTTTGCATTTACAACTGCTCCTTCACTTCATGCATTTCCCAGCATGAAGAAGAAATATCCAGGTTTAAAAAATGGTGATGTTTTTTGGGGCATTGCTGAACAACGATTAACATTAGGTAGTACTGCCAATTTTATTGTGTATGATTATTTAGTGCTGTAAACTCTTTATCTTTCCAAACCTCAAAAATATATATCTCGTGAAGAAGATTTACTTCCTTTTTCTAGTTTCCTTTTTTGCTGCAAGCGGCATGTTTTTTATTTCCTACACTACAGAAAAGGAAATCTACTTAGGTGATGCTGATGCAATAGGCTCTGAGCAAGATGCTTTTGAAAGGTTTAACTATGAAACTGAAATGCTAAGCGATCCTGCTACAGGTAAAATTCCTGACCATATTCGGGAAAAAGAATTGGCTTTTGCAGCAACTCTTCCCAATGATGCACAGTCTTCAGGTGCGCAATTTAAAGGAACAACTGTGAATTGGATTCCTAGAGGTCCTTGGAATGTTGGTGGAAGGACAAGGGCTTGTGCTATTGATGTTGCGAATGCTAATAGTATAATAGCAGGCTCTGCTTCTGGAGGTATGTGGCGTTCTACCGATTTTGGTCAAACTTGGAAGCAAACATCAACTCCTGACCAATACAAAAGCGTGAGTTGTGTTGCTCAAGATACAAGGGTAGGGCATAGAAATGTTTGGTATTATGGTTCAGGTGAAGGTTATGGTGCCTCTGCAACTGGTTCAGGTGCATATTATTTAGGAAATGGAATTTTTAAATCGCTTGATAGTGGAAAAACATGGACTGTTTTGGCAAGTACTACATCTACTTCATTAACTACTTTTGATGTGTGGGCAGATATTGTTTGGAATATTGTTACAGACCATGTAAATGATTCAGAAAATGTAGTTATAGCAGCTGCCTACGGTGGTATTTATCGAAGTAAAGATGGTGGTAACAGTTGGGTACGGGTTAAAGGAAATTCTCTTAGTTATGCTTACTTCACAGATGTGGCAATTTCCCCTTCCGGAATTGTTTATGTCACACTAAGTAGTGATGGAAACCAACATGGCATATATAGATCTATTGATGGAGGTGTGACATTTACAAATATTACACCTGCCAATTTTCCTGCTGTTTATAATAGAATTCGAATAGGGATTTCTCCTTCCGATGAAACTCAAGTTTATTTTCTTGGAAATACACCAGGTTATGGACAAGCAAATGCTAACTACTTAGGTGATGTTGAGTGGAATAGTCTTTGGAAATATACATACCTAAATGGTGATGGTAGTGGAACCGGTGGCAATTGGGAAGATCGTTCATTGAATTTACCATCTACTGGAGGTCCTTTTGATATATTTCAATCTCAGGGTTCTTATGATTTGGTGATAAAGGTAAAACCAGATGACGCCAATACCGTTTTTATAGGAGGAACCAATATTTATAGAAGCACAAATGGTTTTTCGGATACTACTCAAACATCTTATATTGGCGGTTATAAGCAAGGGGCTACTTTACCAATTGTATTATCTTACCAAAACCATCATCCTGATCAACATGAATTAATATTCTTGCCTGGAAGTTCAACAAAGATGATTTCTTCTAACGATGGTGGAATAGCTTTTACAGATGATAATATGGGAGCTAATGTAACTTGGCAGAATTTAAATCATGGCTATCTTACGACAATGTTTTATAGCTGTGCTATGGACCATGCTGCAACTGATAATGTAATCATTGGAGGCGCTCAGGATAATGGGAGTTGGTTCACTAAGTCAAATGTTTTGACAGATCCTTGGGTGAGCCCTCGTGGAGGAGATGGATCACATTGTGCAATAGCCGACAATAAAACTGCCTTTTATTTTAGCATTCAAAACGGAAAAGTGATGAAAGCAAAACTAAATTCAAATGGTGGGGTAGATAGCTTTGCAAGAATTGACCCAATGAATGGTAGTAATTATCTCTTCATTAATCCATTTGTCCTTGATCCCAATAATAATAACATTATGTACTTAGCAGGTGGGAAATACCTTTGGAGAAATGACGACCTTTCAGGTATTCCTTATGCTTCCAATTGGGATAGTATTGCGACCAACTGGGTGATGTTTAATGATTCAGTTCCAGTAGCAGGAGCAAAAATCACTTGTATTGCAGTTTCTAAAACGCCAGCTAATAGAGTTTATTATGGAACATCGCAACGAAGAGTTTTCCGAATTGATAATGCAAATTTAGGCACACCTACACCTATAGAAATTACTGGAAATGCTGGAAGTGCTTTATTTCCAAACAACGGTTATGTAAGCTGTATTGCAGTAGATCCAACTAATGCAGACAACATAATGGTTACTTTCTCTAACTATAATATTTACAGCGTTTTTTATTCTCAAGATGGCGGTACTACTTGGGACAAAGTTGGTGGTAACCTTGAAGACAATAGTACGGGGAGTGGTAATGGTCCTTCTATTCGGTGGGCAAGAATTTTGCCTGTAAATGGTGGTAAAGTTTATCTTGTAGGTACAAGTGTGGGTTTATTTGCCACTAATCAGTTAAATGGATTAAATACTGTTTGGGTACAACAAGGCGCTGCTAATATTGGTAAGTCAGTTGTTACAATGATTGACAGCCGTCAAACAGATGGATCTGTAATTGTTGCTACACATTCTCACGGGATTTTCTCAGGAACAATTTTAGATGTAAATGATGTTGTTTCTGACGTTGAATTTGTAAATAATTTCGAAAATATTAAACTTGAAAATTACCCTAATCCATTTCTTGAAAATACAATTATTCGTGTTGAATTAAAACAAAGGACGAAAACAAAACTATACCTAATAGACGAGATGGGAAGGTTTGTGAAAACAATTGCAGAAGAAATAATGGAAGCAGGCGAACATAATTTTGATTTCCATTCCAATTCAATGAGTCATGGTGTTTATTACCTTGTTTTAGAGGTTAATGAAAAGCATATCACTCGGAAAATGATGCAATATTAATTTAGTGATTAACTATTGAATTATTTAATAGTTTGGTTTGAATTGAACGGAATTGAGGGCTCGTTTTTTTCAGACATTTCTTGCTTCATTTTTTCTGTAGCATCGAGTCTTGCTTTACGCATGAAAAATAAGATTGCGAAGAGTGCCATTGTCACCAATAATAATATGCCGATAGAGACATTGATATTCAGGTCTTGTACATAAAGTGCAATAGTAATGATGAGTAAATTTGCAGTAATGAGTGTGCTTACGGTATGTGAATGACTAAATCCAATATCAAGTAAGAAGTGGTGAATGTGTGTTCTGTCCGCAAGAAATGGATGCCTACCTTTTACCATCCTTGTTAAAAACACTCTGAAAGAATCAAAAACAGGGATAAATAATACTGCAAGTGTAGCTACAATTGCGCCTTTCTGAGTATGAATTATCCACGGTAAATCGTTTTCGCCATGAACAGTGTATGAATTTACAAAAAGGATACTCAGAATAGAGATTGTAAAACCAATTACTAGTGCACCGCTATCCCCCATGAAAATTTTTGCCGGCGAAACATTGAAACTAAGAAAACCAATAATAGCACCCATCAATGCAAAAGATACAAAGGTGGCAGAGTGATTGCCTATGTATGCGAACCCTGTTCCTAACATAAATAAACATAGTACCCCAATAGTTCCTGCAAGGCCATCTACCCCATCTATTAAATTGAAGGCATTTGTGATGAATGTGCAGCCTATGATTGAAAATATCATACTGAACCAAACTGGTAGTTCATTGATGCCAAAAATCCCATAAAGTGAATGGAGTCTAATGTCTGCAAAACAGACAGGTATTATTCCTGCTATTATTTGGGATATGAATTTCTTATTGTGCGTAAGTGTAATGATGTCATCTTTGACACCCATAGCAAACAAAATGAGTGTAGCACCTAAAAGATAATTCCATTGAAGGAAAAAAATTTCTTCAATAACTAAAGAAGAAATAATAGCATAAGAAAAGAAAATAGCAACCCCACCAAGATTAGGAATTACCTTTTTATGGATTTTCCTCTTGTTATCAGGAAGGTCATAAAGCTTTTTACGAATTGCTAGAACTATGATTTTGGGAATAGTAAAACTACATAGCAATGCTGTGACAAATGGAATGAAGATATAAAGCAGGTATGTAGGAATCGTTTGAATCATTGTTCATGCAATGGGACGCAATACATTGTTATGAGCTTGCTTTTACCAAAAAATTTGTTTGTTGTTTTACTAGTCTCGTCATCGTTATTTTTAAATTTCGTAAAAAGTGAACTAAAGTAAGCAATTGAATCTTTTGTTTTTTACTTAATTAATCAGTTACTCAAAACAAAATTAATGTACCAACTTACCATTGCCAAGGAATTAATCTTATTTGCCTGTTATTTAGTAGTTGTTTTTTCTGTTAATAAACTGAATGACAAAGGAATAGAGATTGAAATTCCCACTTTCCAAACTGTTTTTTATTGTTGCTTTCAATTGTGTTTTCGATGTATCTTTCATCTTATGTGCAATAATAAGTTGCCATGCTTTTTCCGTTAAAAGTTGTAATGCCTTTTCTGAAAACTCTTGATGTAAAGAAAGGTGTTTTTCAATAGCTTCAACAATTTGATCAATACCTTGTTTGTGAATAGCAATGCTTTTTAGAACAGGAATTTCATACGATGAATTTGCTTTTTCATGCACCAGTGATTTCAGATTTCTATATAGACTTTCTGCATTATCACGATCTGCTTTATTTACTACAAAAATGTTTGCAATTTCCATGATGCCAGCTTTCAAAGTTTGCACTTCGTCACCAGCTTCGGGCACAAGTGTAACAATAGTGCAATCCGCAAGTCCTGCAATCTCTACCTCACTTTGTCCTACACCAACTGTTTCAATTAAAATAAAATCAAACACTCCATTTTTTACCAATTCAGTAATCTCTACAATTTTTGCACTTAACCCACCTAAAGTACCTCTACTAGCCAGCGAACGAATAAAAATATTGGGGTTGTTGTAGAAATCACTCATTCGAATTCTATCTCCAAGTAAAGCTCCAAAATTAAATGGTGAAGATGGGTCAACTGCAATAACTGCAACTCTTTTTCCAGTTTGTAACCAATGATGAAGCAAAGCATTCACTAATGTACTTTTACCTGCGCCAGGAGGACCTGTTATGCCAATAACTTTTGCTTGGTTATTTTGTTTCAAACTACTCATCAAAACTTCAAAACCATTCAATTCATTCTCCACAATTGTGATGCCTCTTGCTAAGGCTTTAAAATCGCCAGATTGAATTGCTGCTAATATTTGTTTTACTTTGCCCTGCACTAAAAAACTATTTCCTACGTTATTTAAAATTGAATGAGTTCACTTGTCAACAAAAATAGTTTTCTTCCTGAAAATCCCTTAAAAACAAAATGGGCTTTCGCTTCATTGCTTGGAATGTTGATTGGTTTTTTCCTTTCTCGATCTTTGTTGTCCATTTCTATGTTTGCTTTTGGTGTCTCATGTTTATGGGGTGTATCACCTAAAAAATGGTTTCAAGAAAAATGGTGGTTGCTTGGGGTTTTTTGGGTGTCATTTTATTTTCTTTCTTATTTCTGGAGTTCAAATATTCCTTATTGGAGTACGCGTACACAAGTAAAGTTGCCTATTCTTTTCTTGCCCCTTGCTTTCGCTTTTATGCCAAATTTTTCATTAAAGCAATTGCATATTTACACAATTCTTCTCCAATCATTATTATTAATTGGTGTAGGGTATAGTCTATTTTATTTCTTTAGTAATCCCCATTTTTATATTGAAGGGTATAAGGTATCTCATGTAATACCTACTATCCCTGAAAATGACCATATTCGATTTAGTCTTATGGTGACTGGGGGTATTATTTGGTCTGTATATTTCTATCCAAAAATCATATTTCGTTGGTTTAAAATTTGCACTGTGATTGTCATAGTAATATTAAGTCTTTACCTCCATTTGTTAGCTGCAAGGGCTGGTTTGCTAGCTTGGTATGTGTTTGTTTTTTTGTGGTTAGTATATTTGCTATTTCATGTTGAAACAAGAAAAATTGGACTTTTATTGCTAACAATAATAACGTGTTCTTGTTTCATTGCAATCAAAACCATTCCAACATTGAAAAGTAGAATTGGTTATTTTAAATGGACACTAATAGTTTTTAACGAAGGTCAAAGAAATGGGCTTTATAGTGATATGGGAAGAGTGATGAGCTACGACATTGCTCTCCGGCTCATTAAAGAAAAACCATTATTAGGAACTGGTGCAGGGAATATTCTTGATACTATGAAAAATCGTTATCAGCAAAGGTATCCCGATGTTGCAGATGAGCAACGTCTTATTCCTCATAACATGCCATTGACTGTAGGTGTTGCTTGTGGAATTCCTGCTATGCTTGTGTTTCTTACTTGGCTCTTCTATCCACTAACCAAAATAAAAAAAAACAGAAATGGTTTTTTCTTTTTTACTAATTGGCTTCTGATGTGTATTCCAATAATGGTAGAACCAGTTTTGGAAGTACAATATGGTGTATTTGTAGTGCTGTTTTTTATTAACTGGCAAAGCCGATTTTTAAATAACAATGTTTAAATTCTATAGTTTTGAAAAGAAAAATTTGTTTCATTTTTATCCTGATATTTTGTAGTTCAAATGTTCATGTTTTTGCACAAAAACTTCCTATTCTTTCAAAAACCCTTAAGGATGGAAATATTTCATCACTCAATGAATACATCATTCACAATGAAGAAATTTTTGCAAATGAGTTCAGGGAAAATAGTATTTATTGGAGATTGTACAGAGAAATTTTACCGGGTTATTATGAAGGAACTTTGCAACTTATTTTTACTGAAGCATATAGTGATTGGCGTCATAAACAATTTCGACAACAAGTAAATATTATTGCTAAAGACAGTACTATTATTTTCTTTCAAATTAAAGGATTAGACTCCTTTAATCATTACAAAACAATTATTGACAGTAATGTCAATTTTTCATTCTTCACTCAATTCCAAAATGATTTTTACAAAACCTACAAATCAAAACTGAACAGAAAATATTTATTTATTGATAGTATCAATTATGGAGAAAAATGCAGTGAGCAAGAAGATAATTCACTGGAATATGATAAGATGATTAAACTGGTTAAGAATAAAAACATTATAGAGTTAAATGAATGGTTGAGGTGTGGTAATAGTGAATTACAGCTTTTTGCAGTAAAGGGTTTATTCCTTTTGAAAAGTCAAAAACAGAATATTGATGAAGAAACATCAAATCTAATTCATATTATTTTGCAGAAAAAAGGGAACATCAACTTCTTTGTCAATTGTAGAGAAAGACGAATTCAAATGGATAAATTAACGCGAGATTATTTACATTTTGAATAGAGCATGTTGTTTTCAATAACATTTCATTGACAAAAGCTGGCTTTATTAATTGTAAACTTGCATTTGAAAAAGGAACTTCTAAATTTTATGAAAAAAATTATTGCTATTTTCTTACTTATTGCCATTTCTGTTAACTCGGCAGACGCACAGTGGAGAAGAAAAAATAAAAATAAAAAAGAGGATGTAAAAGTTGAAACTATAATTGATAACTCTAAAATATTTGACAGAAATTTAGGTGCAGATTCATTGAATATTGAGCAAATAGCTTTCGATTATTTTCTTTCCAAAATTGATAGTTTTAGTTTCGATGCTTATTCAGCTTACCGATTTAATAAGAGCAAACAAAGGATTCTATACTCTGGAAATACAAACTTATTCAGTGATTTTCTTTTAGGTAATTTTAAAACTTATTCCTTTAAAAAGAAGAAGTTTATTGATGCAGGAACTTTCGATGATAGAAATAATGTCATTAGTTGTAGTCATAACCCACGTTCGTTTACTTCTTCAGAACCATATTGTGTAAAAGATCCAGCCATTGCTTCAAAAATAGAACTTGAGTACAATAATATTGTAAACAAACCACCATCACAGCCAGATGATGCAAACCCTAACAAGCCAAAGAGAGAATACAGAGATGTTTATGTTGAAATGTCTAACCGCTATTTTTTTCAAGGTTATTATTATGTACGTATCAAAATTGTAATTCCTGATTATTATTTAGTACAAACGTATTTCTACGCTAAAATAGAACCGAATGGTGAGCCAATAAATTGGGTTGCAACTTCTGATGTCGAATAATTTTTTACCTACTCACTTTGTGCTGAGGTAGTTCGAAAGAACTACCTTAGTTTTTTTATGAGGTTACTTTTTCTTTTCCTTTTTTTGATGAATTCTTGTATGTTATACGCTCAAGAAAAAATGCCTGCTGCTTCTGCAACAAATGTTTATAGCGAAGAGGGGTATTTGCAAATGACTATTTCTTTTGAACCTTCATGCAGTTGCCGATCGTACACAGAATATTTCTATAATGGCAAGGTTTCTTCAAAAAGATATTTTAAAATTGAGGGTAAAAAAGAATTTATTGATGGTGACGATGTGAGTTATTTTCCAAACGGCATCATTAAAGAATATAAGTTTTGGAAAAACTCTTTTCCTGAAGGACGTGCTTACAGTAATTTTGAAAATGGCAAGTTGGAACACGAAGAGTATTATTCAAACAAGTTTAAAAATGGGGTATGGAAATTTTATGATAAAAATGGGTTCTTATTAAAAGAGCTCACCTTTGAAAAAAACAAAACTCCTTGGGATTCAAAAGTGAATATTTCAATAGTAAGGACATTCATTTCGGGAAAAGAAATAAGTGTAAATAAAACGGGAAGTGCTTCTGTTGTCAATACATCAAATTTGATCCTAAAGAAAGATACAACGCTTACAGGCAAACAACTTTTTAAAGTCAATTGTTCTTCTTGTCATGATTTAATCCAAGAAAAAAGCGCTCCTGCAATTGCTGGTATTTGTCATACTCGTAAAAGAGATTGGTTAATACAAATGATAAAGGATGCAAATTTTTTGTTGCAAGTAGAAGATAAACAAGCCAAGAATTTGTTCTTGAAATGGAATATGCAACCACATCCTACATTTAAAAGGCTAAATAATGATGAGATAGAAAGCATTCTTGAGTATTTGAAATAAACAATTCAACAACTATTAGCCATCAATTTCTCGCTGCATTTTCTTTGTCAGTTTTTGTTTCACCAAATCGTAAGATTTTTGAAGATAGCATTCCCATTCTTTGGGCTTTAAGGCATGCCATTGTTGAATGCCAATCCACTGGCGTTTAGCAAAATGCGCGGCTTGCACTATGCCTTCTCTTTCGGTAAGTTCATCAAAGTCTTCTTCACAAACCTTTATTGCAACATGGCATTCTTCGTCCATGCCACTGATGCAATAAATCTTTTCACCCACCATAAAACAAAGATGTTCTTCCCACTTAATGCCTTCGGTAGTGCCTTTGAATTGCAGGCATATTTCTTGCAGTTTTTCGAGGTTCATTTTGGTTTATTTTACAACGGCTTCAATGGGTTTGCCAATGCAACCATTAGGCATTTGAATGTGTAACAAAGCCGCCAAAGTAGCTGTTATATCTTCCATATAAACAGTGGTATTGCTGGCGCCTTTTGCAATATGCCAGCCATACCATAATAAAGGAATATGGGTGTCGTAAGGATTCCAAGTGCCGTGTGTGGTGCCAGTTGCTGCATAGCCATGATACCATCCCGGGTTTTGGATGAGCAGTATTTGTCCGCTACGTTCGCGGTTATAGCCATTGATAATTTTGGTTTTAATGGCATCGGGTAGAGGTGTTTTGTTGAGATTGTCCATGTCCACCACGTAGGCAATTTGTGGTTGACTCTTGAACCAATTGATAATTTTGTCTTTAACTAATTCCTCGGCCAAACCTGAGGTAGCAATTTTATTTCTATTGAGAAAGACCTGATAGTTTTCCACCCCCATCATCAAAGAATCATGTTTCAATTCTTGTTTCAAATAGGTATTGAGTTGTGCATAAACACCTGTTTCATTGTCCATGCCTGCATTCATGCTAATGCTTTTTAAATATTCAGGATTGTGGGCAGCACCGTGGTCGGCAGTAAGGAAAACAAGATAGTTTCCTTTGCCTACATTTTGGTCTAAAAAAGATAAAAAGTTGGCGAGGTCCTTATCTAATTTAAGATAACAATCTTCAGCTTCCATGCTGTTGGGCGTGAATTGATGTCCTATGTAATCGGTGGCAGAAAGGCTAATGCACAAAAAATCAATTGAAGTTCTTGTACCCATTTTTTCTCCTTCCACACAAGCTTTAGCAGCATCGAAAGTAAAGGTGTTGCCCGCAGGAATTTTGCGCAGATTATTATAGTTGAAAGGTGCTTTGAAAACATGTGGAAAAACGGGTGCAATTTCTCCCGAAAACTTTCCTTCAAAAATATTATTGTCGGGCAGGCTTTGGGTGTAGGTATTGGCAGGATACATCAATTGCCAACCTTTTTGCAAATAAGCATTTGCCAATTTTCTATTGTTGATTTCTTGAAGCCAAGCGGGTAATTGCGCACTATAAAAACTACTGCTCATAAAATTGCCGGTGCTATCATCAAACCAATAAGCACCATTAGCTAAATGACCCGCAGGCAAAATAGCACCACGGTCTTTCAAAGAAAAACCAAACACCCGCGATTGAAAATTAGTTGCCAAACGCAATTCATCGGTGATGGTTGATGCCAACAAATTTCTAGGGCTCATCATGCCAGCTGCTTTGCTACCGCCAACAGGAGTTACAGTGGTATCTTCGGTGCAATACCATTTTCTTCCAGTCAAATTATCTATCCAATCATTGCCCGCAATGCCATGAATAGAAGGCACAGAACCAGTGTAAATGCAACTATGTCCTGGCGCGGTGAACGATGGCAAATAATTGATCATTGTTTGCTCGCAGCTAAAGCCCTCTTGCAACAAACGTTTGAAACCATCATTGCCATAGCGCTCGTAATAACGATAGAGATAGTCCCATCGCATTTGGTCTACCACTATGCCCACCACGAGTTTAGGACGTTCTAAGTTTTTTTCTTTGGCTGTTGCATTTATCGAAATTGTAAGCAATAGCAGGGCAATCCATTTGTTCATGATTATTGAAAATAGCGGGTGTAAAGTTGCAGATTAAGCTATTATCGTTCATTATTTTTTTATCAAAAGACTTGAATCACCAATCCCCTTCATTTAATCAGGATTTGATGGTGAAGAATTCATGAAAAAATAGTTCATGATTTTTATTATAGAGAAATCATAACTAAGAAGTTAGGTGATGAAATTGCATAAAGGGAACCCTTTCATTTGGGTTTTTAGAACAACTATAATATTGTAATAGTCAGCAAATTATATAAGCTACTTTAAAAAAATATTGCTTCATTCTTATTTGCTATTGGAAAAGTCAACACCACTACATTAGATTTGCAAGCTATTTAAAAAACCCATTGTGGGAAAACACATTAATAAGGCTACAATAGCCGGTCTCATCGTTGCCTTGGGAATCATTTATGGCGACATCGGTACTTCTCCACTTTATGTGATGAACGCTATCTGCAATAAAAGAATGATCAGTGAACTACTGATTGTTGGCAGCGTTTCATGCATTATTTGGACACTCACGCTACAAACCACTATTAAGTATGTGCTGCTTACGCTGAAGGCTGATAATAAAGGGGAAGGTGGCATTTTTTCACTCTTTGCATTAATTCGCCGTCATGGCAAATGGGCTGTTTTTCCTGCAATGGTTGGCGGCGCTGCTCTTTTAGCCGATGGCATGATTACGCCACCTATTTCTGTTGCTTCGGCGGTTGAAGGTTTAAGGATTCTTCCTGCCATGTCTTCTATCAGTGATGTTACCATTGTTACCATCGTATTAGTCATCATAGCAGTCTTGTTTTTCTTTCAACAATTTGGCACAGCAAACATAGGTAAGCTTTTTGGCCCCGTAATGATGCTTTGGTTTTTGATGCTTGCAGTTTTAGGAATGATGCACATCAGCGACAATTTCAGCATTTTCCACGCACTAAATCCATATTGGGCAATAAAATTACTAACAGTATATCCTAAAGGTTTTTGGCTGTTAGGTGCTGTTTTTTTGTGTACAACAGGTGCCGAAGCTTTGTATTCCGATTTAGGACATTGCGGTAGGGGCAATATTCGTGTGTCTTGGGTGTTTGTAAAGACTTGCTTGATATTGAATTACCTTGGTCAAGGGGCTTGGTTGCTGCGTAATCAAGGGAAAATATGGGATTCAACAGCCACCAATCCTTTCTTTGAATTGATGCCACATTGGTTCCTTTTTATAGGAATTATTATTGCCACCTTAGCTGCAATTATTGCCAGTCAAGCGTTGATTTCTGGTTCGTTCACACTTATCAGTGAAGCCATTAAACTAAACCTATGGCCACGCATGAAAATCAATTATCCAACAATTGAGCGTGGTCAGACATTTATTCCTGGTATTAATTCTTTGTTGTTTATTGGCTGTAGTGGTGTTGTGCTTTATTTTCAGAAGTCAACCAATATGGAAGGTGCCTATGGTCTTGCAATTACTTTATGCATGATTATGACGTCAACATTATTTGCGTATTACATGCTCATACGCAGGACTTCAAAAATTTGGATTGCCACTTACCTACTTGTTTTCCTAACCATTGAGTTTGCTTTTCTGATTGCAAATCTTGAGAAATTTCCTCATGGTGGCTATGTAGCGTTGATTGTTGGCGGGGGAATATTTATGGTAATGCTTGTTTGGTTCCGTAGTCGTAAAATAAAGAACCGTTACGTAGAGTTTGTGCGATTAGAAGACTATGTTTCCATCATGCAAGAATTGAGTAATGATAAAAGTATTCCAAAGTATGCAACTCACTTAGTATATCTTACAAGTGCCAATAACCCCAAAGAAATAGAGCATAAAGTTATCTTTTCAATTTTATATAGAAAACCAAAACGAGCAGATATTTATTGGTTTGTTCACGTAGATGTTTTAGACGAACCTTATACTATGGAATACGTTGTACAAACCATTGTTCCTAATGAAATAATTAGAGTAGAATTTCGCTTAGGTTTCCGTGTCGAACATCGAATTCAAATGATGTTTAGAAGAGTTGTTGAAGAAATGGTGGCAAATAAAGAGGTCAATGTAGTAAGTCGTTATGAATCACTCAGTAAAAACAATGTGATGGGCGACTTCCGCTTTATTGTAATGGAAAAATTCCTGTCAAGAGATAATCAACTTCCTTTCTGGGATGCTATGATGATGCGCGGATATTTCTTTTTAAAGAAATTAAGCTTGTCGGAAGAAAGAGGTTTTGGGCTAGATCCCAGTGATGTCACTTTAGAGAAATATCCAATTATTGTTTCAACAATTTCAGAAGTAGGGTTGAAACGAGTGAGGGAAAACTATTCATAAAAAAAGAAAAAAGCCCAAGAACAACGGCTTTTTTCTTTTTACTAACCAAGGTATGTTTTTAGTAAATCACACCGATGAGTAGTTCTAAGTTTATCCAAAGCCTTGTCTTTTATCTGACGAACGCGTTCTCTTGTTAAGCTGAATTTCTCTCCAATATCTTCCAAACTCATAGGGTTTTCAACAGTTATTCCAAAATACAAATTTACAACGTCTCGTTGACGTTCGTTGAGTGTACTTAATGAACGTTCGATTTCAGTTCTCAATGAACTCCAATGAGAGATGTCAAAATCAGCTGCATCTGCATTTGGGTTTTCTAAGATGTCAATAAGGCTATTGTCTTCACTGTCAATAAAAGGTGCATCAACAGAAATATGTCGAGCAACTATTCCTAATGTTGTTTCAATTTCTTCTGTCCCTAACTCAAGAATTTCAGCAAGCTCTTCAGTAGATGGTTCTCTTTCAAATTCTTGTTCTAACTGAGAATATGCTTTATTGATTTTGTTAGAAAGACCAACCTTATTTAAAGGTAATCTTACAATCCTTGATTGTTCGGCTAAGGCTTGAAGTATTGATTGACGAATCCACCATACAGCGTAAGAAATAAATTTGAATCCTCGCGTTTCATCAAATCGCTGAGCAGCTTTTATAAGTCCAAGATTACCTTCATTAATTAAATCACTTAAAGAAAGCCCTTGACTTTGATATTGTTTTGCTACAGAAACTACAAATCGCAAATTGGATTTAGTAAGTTTCTCTAAAGCTTTTTCATCACCTTGTTTGATACGAATGGCAAGTTGAACTTCTTCTTCAGGTGTTATCAATGCCATTTTTCCAATTTCTTGTAAATATTTTTCTAAAGACTGGCTCTCACGATTTGTAATTGATTTTGAGATTTTTAATTGACGCATGGACATAGTTCAATTTTTTTTGGTAATCAAATGGTCTCCTAATTGTTATTGAATTGTGAACAATGTTATTATTAAGGCAAATCTAAGTACCTGTATTATTAAACCCAAATAAAATTAAGGAATTCTTAACAGGGTTTACCAAACCATAATCATAAACGTTTACATAAATTTTGAAGAAAAATTTTGATTGTTCACATAGTTTTCTATTATTGCAGCCAAAGAAATTTAGAAAGAGAAATAAATCCTCGATGTCAAAGAAAATAATGTACACATTGGAGTTCCCTATACGCTGCTCCCCAACAATTCTATACGAATTCTTATCTACACCTGTTGGTTTGCAAGAGTGGTTTGCTGATAAAGTTGACCTACGTGAAAATGGTTTTGCATTTACTTGGAACGGTTCATCTGACACAGCAGAAATTGTTGAAAAAGTTGAAAATGAATACATCGCTTACCGTTGGGAATACCAAGATAATGATGAGTTCTTTGAGTTCAGAATTGAACAAAGTCCTGTAACTAATGAAACTATCTTAAAGATTACTGACTTTGCTGATAAAACTGACATGAAAGATCAAGAGCGTTTGTGGCTTACGCAAGTGAATGATCTGAAACACAGAATTGGTAGTTGAAATTTACTTTTAGCTCTGCAAATGCAGGGCTTTTTTATTGGAAAAATAAAGTGTTCTCCATTTTTCTTAGTGTTTCATTCGGAATTGTTTTCAGTAGGTTTGCAACCAATATTTTACCTTGATTAAAAAACTTGACATACTGATTCTGCGTTCGTTCATTGGACCATTTATTGTTACTTTTTTCGTAGCACTATTTGTGTTAGTCATGCAGTTTTTCTGGTTGTATATGGATGAGTTAATTGGCAAAGGTTTGGGGTTATCAATGATTTTACAATTGTTGTTTTACATGTCGGCAACAATGGTTCCTTTAGCGTTACCATTGGGTATTTTGCTTTCTTCAATAATGACATTTGGAAACATGGGAGAAAACATGGAACTCGTAGCAATCAAAGCTGCTGGAATTTCTTTATTACGATTTATGCGTCCTTTGACAATCCTTATTATTTTTATAGCTTGTTTTGCATTTGTGTTTAATAATAATATAATCCCAGTAGCAAATTTAAAAGCCCTGTCGTTACTATATGATTTAAGAAATTCAAAACCATCTCTCAATATAAAGGCAGGACAATTCAATCGAGACATTGAAAACTACGCTATTAGGGTAGGGGAAAAAGATGCTGATGGCAAGACGATTAATAGTATTTTGATTTATGACCATTCATCAGGTTACGGAAACGATAAAGTCATATTATCTAATCAAGGGGAAATGATCCCTTCGCCAAAAAGTCAATTACTTGTATTTCGTTTGAAGGATGGTTGGCGTTATGAAGAAGGCAATTACAGAAGTAATCCTAATGCAATTACTCAAACTAGAATGCACTTTAAGAAGTGGGATAAAGTATTCGACTTGTCAACATTTAAGCTAAGTCGTACTAACGAAGATTTATTTAAGGGTGCTTATCAAATGATGAACGTTAAGCAACTCAATGAATCAATTGATAGCAATAAGAAAAGCCAATCGAGAATTGCAGGAAATACAGCAGCTTATTTGAGTCCATATTTAACTACTGTTATGAAATCAACTGAGCTTACTGCTTTAGTCAAGAATTTAAAAAACCATACGAAAAATAATCGCAAATACAATTCCACCTTTCTACAGTTGGTGCCTAATTCATCAAAACAATGGGTGTCAAGAATGGCTCTAACAAATGTAAGAAACTCCAAAAATATGCTCGATATTTCAGCGTCAGATTACTCAATTCAACTAGACAATTATTCCAAATACACTATTGAATGGCATAGGAAATTCACGCTGTCATTTGCTTGCCTGCTATTATTTTTAATTGGTGCACCACTTGGTGCTATTATTCGTAAAGGTGGTTTAGGAATGCCGCTTGTAGTTGCTATTATTTTCTTTTTGCTGTATCATATTGTTTCTATTACTGGCGAAAAATTATCTAAAACAAATGCTGTTGAATCATGGATTGGTATGTGGTTAGCTTCTGCTTTCTTATTGCCTATCGCAGTGATTTTAGTAAATGCGGCTAGAAAAGATTCGCAAGTTTTTAATAGAGAAGTATATGCCCGTTTATGGATGAATACTCGAAAGATTTTTGTAAAACAGTAACCATGCCTTCTAATACTAAGCCATATACATCACTAAATGAATGGTTTTTGATTCCATTTCTTATTTGGATTATAGGTGGTGGTGTAGCTTTAGCTCTTTTTGATCACCGATCTTTATTTGCAGTGGTTAATACTCACCATAATTTAGTTTTCGATTACCTAATGGTTTATGTTACAAAGCTGGGTGAAGGATTTTTGGGAATAATCATCATGTTGGTTTTGCTTTTTAAAAGGTCATTTAGAAACAGACATTATTTTTTTGCTGCACTTTTATGTAATGCAATACCTGCAATTCTGGTTCAGATTATAAAAGCTTATTACAATGAACCACGTCCAATGGCAGTTTTCAATAAAGCTAATTGGATACATTTTCTTCCACAATGGGAAGTACTTATGGAAAATAGTTTTCCAAGTGGACATACTTCTGCTGCGTTTTGTTTGTTTGCTTTTTTGTCTATGTTTTTGACAAAACGATTTAAGAAGTTTGGTTTTTTGTTTTTTCTACTTGCCCTTTTTGTAGCTTACAGTAGGCTATATCTTGCTGCTCATTTTTTCTTGGATGTTTATGTTTCGAGTATTCTTGGCGTTTCTTTTACAGTTTTTGTGATTTACTTTTTGCAAAAACCTCTTTTTTTCTCAACACTGCAAAACACAATTTCACCTGTTGAATGATGATGAACTACAAAAGTTTTCAGTATATTTTAATTGCATTTATTGGAGCAATTTTGTTTATCCCAGCATTAGGTAATGTTCATTTATTTGATTGGGATGAAATCAATTTTGCAGAATGTGCTAGAGAGATGATTATAAGCAAAAACTATCTTTTGGTTCAAATTGATTTTCAACCTTTTTGGGAAAAACCTCCTTTGTTTATTTGGTTGCAAGTAATGTCAATGAAAGTATTTGGTATCAATGAATTTGCAGCTCGTTTTCCGAATGCTATGATGGGTGTAGTTACTTTACTAACGCTATTTTATGTTGGTAAAAAGGTAGCAAATGAAAAGGTAGCTTTTATGTGGATTACACTTTATACTGCTTCATGGTTAACGCATTTCTATTTTAAATCAGGCATCATAGATCCTACATTTAACTTCTTTATTTTTCTTGCTTTTTTTCAAGTTCATTTAATAAGATTTAGTAACAAGAGTATTATACATGCGCTATTTGCAGGACTGTTTATAGGGTTAGCGGTTCTTACTAAAGGACCTGTTGCTGCATTGGTTGCACTACTGTCTTTCTTAGTTTTTCTTACAATAAATAGAGGTCTAAATGGCTTCAAAATCTTTCATCTATTGTGTATACTAATTGCTGCAATTATTCCTTTTGGATTGTGGTTTGGTGCAACTATTTTACAAAACGGTTGGACTTATGGAAGTTGGTTTATGAATGAGTTCATTAACTATCAAATCCGTTTGTTTAGTACTGAAGATGCTGATCATGGAGGTCCTTTTGTATATCATTTCATTGTGTTGTTGTTAGGATGTTTCCCTGCTTCTATTTTCTTTTTACAGAATGGAAAACCGAAATTGCTTCAATCAAAAAGTGCAGTTGATTTTCATCATTGGATGAAGATTTTGTTTTGGGTAGTTCTCATTCTTTTTTCAATAGTAAAAACAAAAATTGTTCATTACTCATCGCTGTGTTATTTCCCCTTGACTTTTCTTGCCGCTTTAAAATTAGAAGCACTTGTTTCAGGCGAATTGAAAATGAAACGATGGAATAAAACATTGTTCATTCTTATAGGTTGTTTTTGGGGTTTGTTTATTGGTTTAATACCGTTCATTGGAATTTTTAAAGCACATCTTTACCCTTATATAGACGATGGTTTTGCCATCGGAAATTTGCATGCTAATGTTCTTTGGAGTTATTCTGAATCACTTTACGGATTGTTTCTCTTTGCAGGAATAATTTTTGTCTCCATAAAGATGAAAAATAATTTCAAAAAAAGCATTCTAGCTTTAGCAGTGTTTCAAATAATCTTCATTCAAATTACTTTGCTTCATTTCACCCCTAAAATTGAAGCATATTCTCAAAGAACTGCTATCAATTATTTTACACGTTTTGTTGGAAAGGATGTTTACGTTCAAGTGTTGGGTTACAAAAGCTATGCTCATCTTTTTTACACCCAAAAATTGCCAGCTACTAACAAAAACTATTACAACGAAAATTGGTTGTTACATGGTCAAGTTGATAAGCCAACCTATTTCATTTGTAAAAACACAGAAGCAACTCCTTATTTACTCATGTCAGAGTTAGTAAAAACAGGAGAAGAGAATGGTTTTGTTTTTTTTAAGAGAAGGTAGTGATGCTACATTGCCATCCAATACTTTCTTAAAAACCATTCCAATACAGCAATTAACACAATCGCAAAGAAATACCACTTCCAATCTACAAGAGGGATTGAGTCAGTATGAGTTTGAATTATTGGTTTTATCTTGGAGTTTTGCTTGATTGAATCATATAATGACAACACATTTGTAGCAGTTACTAAAAAACCTTGATTATTTTGAGCAATAGAATGTAGCAAAGGATAATCTGCTCCTGTTTCTAATAATTCTAAAGGCAATGATTGTACTACAAAACTACCATGAGATATTAATTCTCTACCATTGTATTTTGTGGTTGCTTTGAAAGAATAATTTCCTTCTGCTCGTAACCCAATATTTAAACGATATGCGTTTCCAGCTTTTTCAAAAGAATATTGTTGCTTTTTCCCTTTTTCGTCTGTTATAATTATTTGAACAATTGGTGTGTTAATTTGTTCATTGCTCTCATTTAAAAGATAGGCATTGAAACTAATTGGCTCTCCATCGTCCCAAGAATATTTAGGTAAGGAAACTGTAAATGGTTTTTCATTGACATTAGCACACAAAAAAGTTACCGTCTGACGAATCAATTCATCTACAATGTTGTGGTTTTTGTTTTGGCGATATTCCATCAACCGCCAGCGCCAAATCCCTTCACCTAAAAGCAAAGCTGTGGGTTTAGAACCTTGAGAAAGTAGCCACACAGGTGAATTTATATTTCCTTTTGAAGAAAAAAGAACTTGTGCTCCTGGTTTTGTTTGAATAATACCCGAAGGAATTGCAAGCGGTGGCATTTTATCCATCACTGCACTCATCCCATTAGGTAAGGTAAAAGTATTGAAACTTGTATTTGCTGCTGCAAAAGTGTTTTGAAGATTGGATGAATTGACATTGACCTGAGCTAAATTTTGCCATTGATTATATGCCGTGTTATTAGTCCCAAAACCCATGATTAACCATAATGCTTTGATATTGTTTTGGTATTGCTGAAATAATATATTTTGTGACGGAAGATTGTGTAAAATCACTACCTGATAAGCTGATAAATTGACAGGAATTTTATCTGCTGAAACTACTTCTACTTCATAATTTTCAACGCTACTTAATGCTTCACGAATTGCATTTACATCAGGGTGTGGTGAAGCAGCAATAATTATAATTTTCTTCTTCTCACTCACAACCTCCACAAAAAAATCTTTTCGATTGTTAGCTGTATTTTGTTCGCCTTCGAGAGCAGGAATTTGAATTGAGTAATGATGTAAACCTTCTTTCTCTGCCTTTACTGAAAATGATATTCCTCTATCGAAATGATTAGAGGAAAGGTTGACTGAAGAATTAGCTTTGATGTTCCCATCTTCATCAACTAATTGAACATTTCCATTATAGCCTGATAGTTTTTTTGCAACAACATCTGCTCGAATTTCAAACTGGCTATTAAGCATTACTGTTTTATTGACATATACATTTGCAACCCGAATGTCTTTCTGAATAGTACTATCACCCAATGCAACAGAATAAACAATGCAGTTAGATGATAGTTCTTGAAATTGAGGGTTTAACCCTTGATTATACCTGCCATCAGAAGCTAGAATAATGGAACCCAAATTCTGTTGACCATAAAACTCTATTGCACCCTGTAATGCATTGCTAATATTTGTCGCTTGTTGTTTATAATCAAATAAAGTGTCTTTTTGAATGGAAGCCCCAAACCCCCAACGTACAACTTTGTATTCCTTTTCTAATTTTTCTAAAAGTGTAGTGACATCTTTTCGATAGGAGGATGAATCATTTTTCAATGCATAAGGAATGGACGCGGAATTGTCTTGCAAGAAAAGCACAATTGGTTTTTGCGTTTCGTTACGCTCAATTGAAATTGCTGGAGCAAACAATAATACTGCTGTGATCAAAACAACAATTGCTCTTAATGAAGCTGTGAGTAATGGATAAGGGACTTTCCTTTTACTGTCGGCAAGATAAACCCAATAGCCAATGGCAAAAGAAGAAATAAGGGCTAATATCCAAAAGGCAATTATCATGGTTGCGCAAGATAATCAGTGCATCAATTCAAAAATCAAAAGTGAAAAGTAGAATAATTTCGAAACAACAACTTTAACTTTGTAGTATGCACATGCACGAAGTAAAAACATCTAATGATGTTCGCGCGTTCTTAGAATTGCCACTAACCATTTACGAGAATGATAGAAATTGGATTCGTCCGTTGGATAAAGACATTGAAGAAGTTTTTGACCCAAACAAAAACAAGTTTTTCAAACAAGGAGAGTGTCAGCGTTGGATTCTTAAAAACAATGAAGGAATAGTTATAGGTAGGATTGCTGCTTTTGTCAATAAAAAATACAAGAACCAACAGCCAACAGGTGGTATCGGTTTTTTTGAGTGTATTAAATACCAACATGCTGCCAATATCATGTTCGACCATTGTCGAAATTGGCTAAAAGAACGTGGTATGGAAGCGATGGATGGACCCATTAATTTTGGAGAAAGAGATAAATGGTGGGGGCTTCAAGTTGAGGGTTTTGCCTCCCCTTTATTTGGCATGAATTATAACCCGCCTTATTATCAGGAGTTGTTTGAAAATTATGGTTTTAAGGTCTATTTTAATCAGGTTTGTTTCTCTCTTAAAGTAAAAACAAAACTTCAAGATAAGTTTTATGCAAGGCATGCTGAAATAAGTAAAGACCCTGCTTATCAAGTTGTTCATATCCGCAAAAACAAGTTCGAAAAATTTGCAAAAGACTTTGCTTTTATTTACAACAAAGCTTGGGCCAGTCATGGTGGTGGAAAAACATTAGACGAACGTCAAGTCATCAAAATGTTTCAAACAATGAAGCCGGTGATGGATGAAAAGCTTATTTGGTTTGCTTATTACAACGACCAACCAATTGCTTTTTGGATAAATCTTCCAGATTTGAACCAGTACTTTAAGAAAATGAATGGCAAATTCGGGTTAATACAAAAGCTTTATTTCCTTTATCTCAAGTACTTTACGGCTAATAAGAAGTGTGTAGGGTTAGTATTTGGTGTTATTCCTGAGTTTCAAGGGAAAGGTATTGACCATTATCTTATTGTTGAGGCATCTTCGAGAGTCATTACGCATACCAAATACGAAGACTACGAAATGCAGTGGATAGGCGATTTCAATCCTAAGATGATCAATATTGCTGAAAGTTTAGGCACTACAAGAAGTCGTAAGTTATCTACTTATCGTTTTCTATTCGATAGAGAAATAGAGTTCAAAAGACATCCTATGTTGTAGTTTAATCTTAGTGTAATTGATTGACAATTGCCCTTTGATATCAATATCTATACATTCTTCTGTCACCACCACGCATTGGTCGTGCATTTCCGTTTCGTTCCCTACGATTTTGAAGTTCTTTCATCAATATCTGTCTAAAGTCTTTTTCAGCATTGAAGAGATCAAGTAATTGAGTAGGTGAGATGACTTTAAGAAACTCGTTTTTATATTTTTTCCTAAGGTCAATCATATTTTCTTGAAGATCAAGGTTATCATCCAACTGACGTCTAGCTTCTTCGTCATTAAGATTTTGATTAGAATTATTCTTCTCTTGTCTGAAATGCTGTCTAATGTCTTTTAAGTCAGCTTCATAATTATTGTAAACTGGCCAAAATCGTTCAACTTGTGCTGGACTAAGATTGAGTCGGTCGCTAATGAACGCAATTTTCATAGTGCGAATGCGTTCGAGATTACGACCGTTTTGAGCAATAGAAGTGCTGCAAATGAATAATAGTAAAGTTGCAATCCATATTTTTAATGAAGTCTGTTTCATGATTTGTGTTTTAAAGTTTATTGCCATCCTTGTTCTTCAAGGAATTGAGTGATTTCTTCTTCGCTTAGTTTGTTGAATGAATAAGTTGAGTTAATAGAAAAATTATTGTTAAGGTTTTCATCATCATTTTGTGCCACATATTCTCTCACCACTTCATCAGGTATGTTTTTCAATTGCTGCTGAAAGGAAATAGAATTTTTGGGAACATGCAAAAAACTAAATCCACCAATGATAATAATCAAAATTGCAGCAGCAACTTGCATGGGTCTTAATAATGGATAGAGCGAGAATAGGGTAGGGGTTACGGTGGTTTCCTCTTTTATTTTCTGATTTATTTTCTGTGGAAATGCACTGAAGTATTGTTCAGGTACGGTATAGGGGTTGGCGCTTTGTTGTTCAATAAAATCATTTGCCAACACCATCTCAACAATATTATCAGTGACAGCATTAAAGTAATTGTCCGGCACATCAAATGGCATTTCTTTAGGAAGTTGTGCCAACTTGCTGTTCATTTCCTTCAATTCAACTTGTATGTCATTTCCTTTTGTCATTAATCAATAGACTTGTTTTATAAAGCATGGTTTAAGATGAAGTTTTCCACTTTTTTCACTGCAAAATGATAAGAGGCTTTTAAGGCGCCTACCGATGTTCCCAACACTTCCGACATCTGTTCGTAAGGCATTTCGTCATAGTACCTCAAGTTGAAAACGATGCGTTGTTTCTCAGGCAACCGCTGCATGGCTTGCTGCAATTTCCACTCAATTTTATGCGCATCAAAGTCTTTTTGTGCTACCAATTTTTCGACAACCGGACTTTCTTCATCGCTTAATGAAATGGACATGCGCTTTTTTTGTAGCTCAAGCCAAGTCATGGTTTCGTTGGTGGCAATTCGATAAAGCCATGTATAAAGCCCCGATTCTTCTTTAAAATTATCAAGGTGTCGCCACACTTTAATAAACACATTTTGCAACACATCATCGGCATCCTCATGCACTACAACCATTCTTCTTATATGCCAATACAATCGCTCCTGATATTTCTTCACCAATTGTGTAAACGCTTCTTCTTTTCTGCCTTCATTTTTGAAAGCGAAAACAATTGCAGCATCATCAATCATTTTGGTTTGGATATCCATCAGTTCACTTTCGACTTGTATTTTTCAAAGTAGTTTAAGCATCAAAAACGTTTCCTGTTTAGCTTTGCCCTTTAAGTAACCGAATTGAAAGTTAAGCATGATAAAGAAGTTTGAAGAATTAAGGATTGTTTTTCTTGGTACACCCGATTTTGCAGTGGCTAGTTTAAACGCTTTGGTAGAAAACGGCGCCCAAGTAGTTGCCGTAGTCACTGCGCCCGATAAGCCCGCCGGTAGAGGCATGCACCTCCATGAAAGTGCTGTGAAACAATATGCCATTAAAAAGAACATTCCTGTTTTACAACCCGAAAAACTGAAAGCGCCTGAGTTCATAGCACAACTTCAATCACTCAATGCCGACCTACAAGTAGTGGTGGCTTTTCGCATGTTGCCCGAGGTGGTTTGGAATATGCCCCCTTTAGGCACCATCAATGTACATGCTTCTCTTTTGCCTCAATACCGCGGTGCTGCCCCCATCAATTGGGCTATCATCAACGGTGAAAAAGAAACCGGTGTCACCACCTTTAAGCTAAAACACGAAATAGATACCGGAGCTATTTTGCTGCAAGACAAAGTGCTCATCAACGTTGACGACAATGCCGGAACTGTTCATGATAAATTGATGAACGCCGGTGCCGCTTTATTACTTAAAACAATAAAAGCACTTGCCGAAGGCACCATTATCGAAAGACCACAAGATAGTTTTGAAGGAAGCACATTAAAGCATGCCCCTAAGATTTTTAAGGAAGATATGCGCATCGATTGGAATAAAACGACCCATGAAATCATCAATCACATCCGCGGACTATCGCCTTATCCTGCTGCTTTTACCACCCTTCACAATAAGCAAATGAAGGTTTTTCATGCCCATGCAGTAGCCGAAAGCACAACGCTTCCTACATCCAATACCCACGAAACAGATGGCAAGACCTATTTGCATTTTGCAGCAAAAGAGGGTTGGATTTCCATTGATGAATTGCAGCTTGAAGGAAAGAAAAGAATGCCCGTAACTGAGTTCTTAAAAGGCTATCGTTTCTAGTTATTCCTTCACCACCCAAATCATAAAAAAATAGGCATGCATCAGCACCCATTTCTATTCATATAGTAAAAATCACGCGAGGGATATGGCAATCCATGACGATGAAATAGAAGACCTTTGACATTAGATAGCGTTCCAAGACGCTTTGAGTCCATTTCTTGAAGCGAGAAACCCTCATCTTAGTCTATAGAAAACTCATTACCACCCTTTATTCAAACTTCGTTTCAAGAAATCATTTCCACATTTCCCTATTTCCACATTTGCTCATTATTAAAGGAACAACTCCCCCCTATTCCTCCGTTTCATTACTCGCCGAAAGTCTTCGGTAAGCCTTAATGAAAATAGCCCCAAGGTTTTTATGCGGTGGCACATAATCAAGGAAAGTGCCTTTCGATTGTGGAATCTTTTCGTCAATCGTATTGCCAATTTCTTTCCACAATTCAATCCATTCAATATCTCGTCCTTCAAGCAATCTGCTATTTATGGCTTGCACAATCACATCGTTAATCAACATAGTTCCCGTTTGCTTTGTAGAAATAATATGCGCATCCGGCGACATATCGAGCACTGCCCCAAGATTATGGTAGCCACCACAAGAACCCAACACCACAATGCGTGTATGTTCCTGCAATTGCTCGAGCGTAGAGACAAGATGATAACTATGCCCGCGATGAACAATAATGGCCGGCTGAATTTTATGCTCTATTAAATAATTGGTGAGTTTAAGTTGTGCTTCTTCATCGTCAGGTTCTGCCAAAGGAAGGCTCGCAAAAATGGTGACAGGCTTGCCCGTAGTTGAGGTAAACGTTGCCCAATATTGGTTTTCTGTTTTCTTCCATTTACCATTCTTAAAATCGCCCAAGAAGTTTTCGTAAGAAGACTTGCCATCTTCATCTCCATAAAAGAAAAACTCAGAAAACACCCTTCCCGAATCGTCTTGAAGATTCTTAAAAGGAACTAAGTTAATTGGCGGCAATTGCAACACTTCCGATTGGGCTTTGAGTGCAGCAATATTGTCACTCGACTTCATGCCATTAAACAAAGAAATGAGCAAAGCATAAATCTTCATGCCCTTCATGCTTTTGTTTTTATAAGCAAGTTCGTAGCTGTTCACGGTTTCTTTTTTCAAGAAAGAAACAAGGGCTTTGTCTTCAATGCTGCCAAAAGCATCCGCAACATCCACCGCATCTTCAAGTTCGTTGTCATCTCCTTTATCAAGGTTAGAGATGAAGTCTTTCATCAAAGCAGTGCGCTGTTCTTCAGGCATGTTGAGTAAGAAACTGCCGAGAGTATTGTAGCCAGCACACATCCTAATAAACGTGCGGAATTTATCGTAGTGAACGCGTTGAAATAGCTGTGTACCATTAAAGGTGTCTGCAGTCATTTTCATCATCATTCGCTTAAAGCAACCTATGAAACTACTCGTATAAATTTCATCCTGACCATACACCATAATGAAGTAGAGTTGCTCAGGTGTCATGTTTTTGATACAATCAAAACGAACCTCTTCTTTCTCTTCGTGTAAATCATTGATTTCCCGCACATACTTCAATCCACGAAACTGAAGTTCTTGGGTGTAGGTGCTTCCTGCCATTGTTTCTCCTTCGAGCTTTAATTGCACAAGGTTTTGATAAAACAGGTCTTGGTTTTTGGTAATGGAATCTATTTCGGTAATGGTTTTTCTGCCTTTATACACATCACTTAAAAAGGGCAATGCACGCAACGGCGATTTAGATTCATCCGTTATCTTTACAATGGTTTTGGTAAGGGAATCATTACAATTTCTAACAGCACTGCTCAACACAGCATTGGTAGAAGATGCGTAAGAATAAATTTCATTAGGAATGGTTTCAGCGGCAATGGCTATGACTTCACAAGCAAAGGGTTCTTTGTAATATTCACCAAGACGCTTAATCATCATCTCAGGATTTCTTCTAGCAATTTCAGTGTAGAAATATTCCTTGGCTTCTTTATTACCTTCAAGCAATGAAATATTGGCAAGGGTATAAATATCCGGATGCACCATTACATAACTCAACAAACGGTCTTCTTGCCCTGCTATAACCAATTCCTTGAAAGCTGTCACCGTTCTTTTCCAGTAAACAGGGTCGCGCTTAGATTCAGTGTTGAATTTCTTCAATAGTTCCCCTAACAAACGTAGATATAGAATCTTCTCTCTGCCTTCATCATCCGGGCGTTCTTTGTATTGAAGATTTTCAATCATCACTTCAAGATGGTCAACATCTTTTAAGATGGCTTGATTGAATAATTTAGTGGATACACTATCACCAATGTATTGAATACTCTTATCCAATTTCCCATCAGAGAGGTCGGCTTGATGTTGTGCAAAATCTATCTTATCGTGCCAGCCTTTACGCACAAAAGGAATAGGGTTCTCCAAAGAGTCCACATCGTAAAGGGTGTTTTGCTTGGTTCTTTTTCTTTGTGCAAAAGATTCATTGCTGCAAAAAATTACAGACAGCAATAGTATAGCCGGTAAACAGTGCCAACGGAAATTCATGGGTGATGAAACTAAGAATTCTTTTTAAGAAATCAACCTTTCAGGCTCCATTCAGGATACATAGGGAAGGAACTCATGAATTCGTTCACTTCACCTTTTATGTTTGACAATAAGGTTTGGTCGTCTGGATTCATCAATACTTTATCTAGCCAACCCACTATATGCGGCATGTCGGTTTCTTTCAACCCTCTTGTGGTCATGGCAGCAACACCCACACGAATGCCCGAGGTGATGAACGGTGATTTGTCATCAAAAGGCACCATGTTTTTGTTGAGGGTAATGTCGGCTTTTACTAAAGTGTTTTCTGCTTTTTTACCGCTGATGTTTTTATTTCTAAGGTCGATGAGCAACAAATGATTGTCGGTTCCGCCAGAAACAATGTGGTAATCTTTTTCTAAGAATGCATGCGACAATGCTTGTGCGTTGGCAATAACTTGTTTGCCGTATTGTAGGAATTCGTCTTGAAGAATTTCGAAGAAAGCCACTGCTTTTGCAGCAATGACATGTTCCAACGGACCACCTTGTGTCCCAGGAAAAACAGCTAAGTCAATCAATTGACTCATCATGCGGATTTCCCCTTTAGGTCCGGTTTGTCCCCATGGATTTTCAAAGTCAGTCTTCATTAAAATGATACCCCCACGCGGACCACGAAGCGTTTTGTGGGTAGTAGATGTTACAAAATGACAATGGTCGAATGGGCTGCTTAATAATCCTTTGGCTATCAATCCCGCAGGGTGTGAAATATCGGCAAGCACCAAGGCATTTACTTTATCGGCAATAGCACGAATGCGGGCATAATCCCAATCGCGGCTATAAGCAGATGCACCACAAATCAACAACTTTGGTTTGTGCGCAATTGCCTGTGCCTCCATCATGTCATAATCTACACGACCTGTTTCTTTCACCACACCATAATGAACGGCTTTATATAATTTACCAGAGAAATTTACTGGCGAGCCATGTGTGAGGTGACCGCCCATGCTGAGGTCGAGCCCCAAAATAGTATCGCCCGGTTGCAAGCATGCCAACATGACTGCGGCATTGGCTTGGGCACCACTATGCGGTTGCACATTGGCAAAATCTACCCCAAAGATTTCTTTAGCACGGTCGATGGCCAATTGTTCGCTTTTATCCACCACTTCGCAACCACCATAATACCTACGACCCGGATATCCTTCTGCATATTTATTGGTCATGATATTGCCCATAGCTTCCATGACTTGCATGGAGGTGAAGTTTTCGGAAGCGATGAGTTCTAAACCACGGCGCTGACGGGTTAATTCTTCTTGAACAAGGTTGAAAATGGCGGTATCTCTTTGCATGAAAATTTATTTTTTAAAAAGCGCTGCAAAGTAAAGTATTTGAGGCGGAGGAAAAACTGATTGTGATTAGCAAAGTGGTATTCACCATAATGTAAGGTTACTTTAAGGCCTTTGTGGTAAATGAAGTCTTTGCCCTAATTTCGCTTCATGTTTACACAAGAAGTAGCTAACCTGATACCTTCAGATTTTTCAGACCATTCAAAGGTTTGGATATTCCAATGCAATAGGGCATTTAATGAAAAAGAACAAGCAGAAGTCAACGAACAATTGATGCAGTTCTATACTCAATGGGTTTCACACGATGAAAGAGTAAAAGGTTGGGCAAACTTGTTGTTTGGTCAGTTCATCATTGTTATGGCAGACGAAGCACAAAGCACTCAGTTGGGCGGATGTAGCACCGATGGTATGATGCGTTTAATGAAAAACTTAGAGAAACAATACAACGTGAATCTTTTTGATAGAATGACGCTTACTCTCCTTGTAAAAGGCAAAGCAGAAATGTTGCCTTATGAACAGGTGCAATATGCTATCGACAAAGGCTTTATCAATGAAGACACCTTGATGTTCAACAACATTGCCACAACTAAAAAGGAAATACTGGAATCGTGGCTCGTTCCGTTAAAGTATAGTTGGTTGGCAAGCAGGGTTCAATTGCCAATGGTTAATAACTAAAACAGTGGTCAGTTTTCAGTTGATTGTTATCGGTTGTCTTTTTGTTGTTTTGTGTCTTTGGTTTATCGAAAACACGCAGCAACAAAATCACGCAAACACTTTAACAAGTTGCAGCAAATGGAGTGGCAGGTAATAATTGGAAACTAAGAAGAAAGCAGTTTTAAGCTTCATCATTCAAAATAATAAAGCCCCACAGACGCGGGGCTTTTTCTTTTTTAGAAAATTTTCTTTACTGTGGTTTCACCTGAACAGCATCGGACACCGGACCTGTGCCCACTGTGTTAAACGCCACTGCATAAGCGTTCATAACTACGCTCGATGCCAAACCCTCTATCAATACATGATGATGCGTATCGGGAACGATGTAAAAAGTTTCGCCCGATGCGGTGGTGAGAATGAGTGTATTTCCATCTTGAGTAACTGTAGCATTTGAAGGTGCTAATGCAAACAAAAAGTTACTGTGTGCCTTGGATTGTCCATCGCAAGAAAGCTCAACAATACCCGGCTGACGAAGCACAGGGCTTGCCACAAAATTATTTACAGGTTCAGCTGGAACTGGGGCTGCTGCTTCGCCGCTTGTGGGGTCAAAGCCACAAGCTTCTATTAATATTTTATCGCCATTAGCTACATAGCTTACATAATTGGCGGTGTCTCTAAAGTTAGTGTTCCATGTCTTTTCAGATGCAATTTTTTGAGCAATTGCCACTCGGTCGCCACTTGCCGCTGCTTGGTTTTTAGCGTCAAGGTCGGAGTTGATGGTTGTCAATTGTGCCGCAGTGTGTGGCAAGTTAGGAAGCTTACCAAGTTGTGCGGTAATGCCGTTAATAATGACTTTTCCTTTAGCTACTTTGTCGGATGTTTTTAATTGAAGAAAGTCCAACGAAGGTTTAATTTTAAGCATTTTCATTGATTATCTTTTTTAAGAGTTTGACAATAACTCAAAGTTAAGTATTGATATAATACATACATCATTTTTTCCAAAAAATATTTTTGTGAATAAAAAACGCCTCATTGCGGCATTTATGAGGGCAAGTGCAGCGCTTAAAGCAATAAGTGCTGCACTGAAGGTAATAAGTGCTGAACTGTAGGCTTTCTTTGCGGAACTTAAAGGCATCAGTGCGGCACTGAAGGGTAAAATTTTGAAACTGAAGGCTTAAAGTGTGCCATTTATAGGTATCAGTGAACAACTTATAGTTCTCAGTTTTCCTCTTGAGAGTATCAGTAGGCAACTGATGGAAAAAGGATGGTATGATGCGAATATTTTGGGGAGTGAATCCCAAATTTATTTTACATCTACACAAAAGGGTACTTCAAATTCTAGTAAAAGGAAAGATAACAAGAAGCTAAGAAGGATGCTATAGGATACCTTGATATAAAAGCATAAAAAAAGAGCGACTAAAAAAGCCGCTCTTTTTATTAACAAAGAACTATTGAAGTCCTATTTGTTATGACAAGTGTAGCAAAGCGCACTTGCAGTATTAGCTTTAATCAAAAGGTGACTTCCACCAGCAGCATTGTGTGCATCATGGCAAGAAATACACTGAACTTTATGAGTTGTTTTCTCAAGCATGTCTGCATCAATTGTAGAACCACCAGCAATACCAGAAGAGGTAGTAGTTGGGTCATATAATTTAGAATCAGCAGATGCTAAAAGCGCATCATAAACAAAAGAAATAGGGTGGTCGTTGCTTAGATTGGTACCTAAGTTAGAAACACCACCAGAGATACTATCAATTTTAGTAACACCTGTAGTATAAGTACGGAAGTTTGCCAATGCTACAGTACCATCATGGCAACTAAGACACATTTTAGAAGTTCCGTCAGGTTGTCCCACTGTTGCATTCATTTGATATCCAGAGTATGGAGTGTAAGAAGCAGTTGACATCATGTGACCCCACAAAGGAGAGTTTGCACCTGCTGTAGTATTATTAGCATTGTGCGGAGCATGGCAAGGGCGACATTTCTGACCTTGAAGGTATGTG
>CAINUN010000058.1 GCA_903853805.1 uncultured Bacteroidota bacterium | reverse complement strand
GTAGTAAGTCAGGTACGCCGAACCTGTACCGAGCAGGCATGAAATTAAATATATATTAAAATGAAAAACAAAATTATCTATTGCTTCGTAATGCTGTTGTTTGTTATTACACATTGTCCAGCACAACAATTGAATGTAGAATCACAAGGGAACGATTTGACAAAAGTTAAACTCTATCCCTCATGTATTGGTGCACCAGGTATTAACCTCTGTTTCGATGAAAACGGAAATGCAGTAATTCTCGGGAAACTTACAGTTGATACTTTGCATGTTAAGAATTTAATAGAAACAGGCAATTCTGTTTGGGTTGGAAATAACTGGATTTACACTGATCAGACACATTCAGCCCTTGAAATTCAGTGTTACAATAATACTGCTTCACCTGTAGGTTATCCTTATCTTTCGCAAGCAGATGCATACAAGAATGTAATTCTAACAAGTGATATTACAACTCCTACAGGTACTCCTCCAAATGTTGATTATAATACAGGAAATGTTGGAATAGGAACATTTTTCCCAAATAATAAAGTAGAAATATGGCCTAATTCAAACTCACCCCAACCAAGCGGTTTAAGACTTGCTGGCTTAGTAAGTACAAGTCCTTCATCATTTTCATCCGCTGATGTTTTGACCATAGATGCAACTACAGGTGATGTTGTTTGGGTTCCAAATATAGGAAGTGGTGGGCAAGGTTTTGGTCCTTGTTCTACCCTACCTACATTGACAAGTGATGAGGGCATTGATTTAAACACTTATAATTTGGTTTTTGAAGGTAATGCTGATGTGACACAAGATAATGTGTATATTGGTGAGAATTGTAGTTATGTCGACCAACATGCTAAACTTAAGGTAACTCAAAATTCCAGTACAACAGCTAATACACCCAATAGTGTCGGTATTTGGGTAGAGAACAATTGCGATCCTTATGTATTCTCAACTTCAATAATAGGAGTTTTTTCACAAGCAACTGGATCATCTACAAATCAAAGTTCTCAATTTGGTGGTTATTTCACAACTTATGGTGAAGGTGCTAATGTAGCTGTATTTGGTCAAGCAGTCAGTAGTGCTAGTTATGGACCTAATACTACTCAAAATGTTGGCGGTAGTTTTAATGCACAAAATGGAAAGTACAATTATGGAATTGCAGCAAGTGCTCAAGGACAATCAAATGCTTCTATCAATTGTGGTGCATTTGGTGGAATTAATGGAACACAAGTTGTTGGGCAAACATTTTATGGCGTTTATGGTCAGATAAATACTTCGGGTCAAACTTATTCTGTAACAAATACTAAATATGCCATTTTTGGTGATTTAGGTGTTGTATGCCCAACTTGTACGACTGCTTGCGCTGGTTGTAATACTGATTATGCTGGTTATTTTAATGGTGATGTAGCCACCTCTGCAGGTTTTTATACCCCTTCAGACCAAAAATTAAAGTCAAATATTCAAAATCTATCCGATGGAATGAGCATCATTAATCAATTGCATCCTAAATCTTATACATATAATCAGAATGATAATGAATCTATGCAATTGCCTAAAGGTACTCATTTTGGTTTGATTTCACAGGATGTTGAAGCGATTTTACCACAGTTAGTTAAAAATTCAAGACACACCGCTCGATTTGACAGTACAGGCAATGTTACTAATGAAGCAATTGATTTTAAAGCACTTAATTATACAGAATTTATTCCATTTTTGATTTCGGGTATGCAACAAATGGATTCTATAAATAAAGATCTTCAAAAACAAGTAACTCAATTATCTTCAAAGCTTGAAGCCTTGCAAAATTGTTGCGATGCAAATCGGCAGATAAATAATAGTAGTAATCCTTCAAATGGAATAGACAATAAGTCTGGTGTAAATATTCATTCAATTGAGCTAAGTTCAACAAGTGGAAGTCCGATTCTTTATCAAAATATCCCAAACCCATTTGGTGAAGGTGGTACGAAAATTAGATATTTTATTCCAGGTAATATTGACAATTCTTACGTTATTTTCTATGATGAATTTGGGAGTGCAATAAACATTTTCAATATTCAAGAATCAGGAATAGGTGAATTGGATGTTACATCAACAAATCTTTCAGCAGGTGTTTATTCATATTCTTTAACTATAAACAATAAGATTATTGATACAAAAAAAATGGTATTACAAAAATAATCTAATCTTTAACATTCATAGATACTTGAGGCATCCCGATATAATTATCGGGATGCTTTTTTAATACTAGCTTTTAACAAATTGTTTATAAAATAAATTATACATTTGCCCCATGTATTTCTATAACAAATGAGTAAAAAACAAGTAAAGCATAAACCAAAAACTGTTGCAATTTCTACTGATGCAATTGCGTTTGGGAAATTGAAAATTACTCTGGGCATTATCATTGCCGCGTTTGCGTTTCTACTTTATGTACAGAGTGTTTCGTTTAATTATGTGATGGACGACCATCTTGTAACAGACAAAAATGAATTGATAAAAAAAGGCTTTACAGGTATTCCAACTTTACTTAAAACTGATTACCTAAAAGGATTTGAGGACGGAGTTTTTAGTGGACCAATTTACCGCCCTACATCAATGGTGCTATTTGCTATTGTATGGAGTTTCTCTCCAAATAATCCACATATTTTTCATTTAATAAACGTGCTTTTATTTTCAATTTCATGTTGGCTATTATACTTGATGCTTTGTAAATTATTTCAGAAACAAAACCTCTTATTCCCTTTTGTTTGCAGCCTTCTTTATGTGGCGCATCCGATACATACAGAGGTTGTCAATAATATAAAAAGCCTTGATGAAATACTTTGTTTTCTCTTCGGAATACTATCTATGTATTTTGCTTTTAAATATCTTTCATCAAAGTCAAATGTTCCGTTATTCATTGCTGCCTTTAGCTTTTTGCTCTCTATGTTATCAAAGGAAACAGGTGTAACTTTTTTAGTCATTATTCCTCTAACAATTTTTATTTTTTCAGATTTATCCCGAACTAAATTCATTAAAATATCTTTTGCATTATGTGCCGTTTCTATTGTATATTTCATTGTAAGGTTACAGGTTTTACAATCTATAAATCCGAATACTTCCAATTCCTATCTTTATAATTCATTGGTTGCAGCTCCTAATTTTATTAGTCGAGAAGCAACAGCATTTTATATTTTATTAAAATATATTCTCTTACTAATTGTTCCATATCCTTTGACTTGTGATTATAGTTTTTCTCAAATAAAACTTCAAACTATAACCGACCTTCCTGCAATAGCAGGGGTTCTTGGTAATCTCGGATTACTCGTTTTTGCTCTTCTAAACCTACATAAGAAGAATACTATTTCTTATGGAATCCTGTTTTATTATATCACTTTATCCCCGGTATCTAATGTAGTTTTTTTAAATGGCGCAACAATGGCTGAACGATTTATGTATCTACCTTCATTGGGCTATTGTATCATTCTGACTTACTTTTTTCTTAAACTTATTAAGACTGACAGCGGAAAAAATAAGTTCCAAGACTTTAAACAATTGTTTTCCTTAAATTCATCCATGTTCCTTATTTTGTCTCTTATTCTTGTCTTTTATTCTCTCAAAACCATTTCGAGAAGTATGGATTGGAAAGATAACTATTCGTTATTCAGCTATGATGCAAAAGTATCAGATAAAAGTGCGACTGTGCATTATTTATATGGTAATGCCATTCTACAAGATATTTATCCGAATGAAAAAAATATAAATACAAAAAATCAATACATTGATACTTCCATTTTAGAGTTTAAAAAAGCCCTTACGATTTTCCCAAACTATGCAGAACCTTATATGGAATTGGGCTTAATCTATGCGAGGGATAAAGGGCAATTTGAATTGTCATTAGCTTATTCGGATTCGGCTATAAAATACTATCCAAATTCACAGAATGCTTATCTAAATAAAGGAAGTGCTTTTGTTAATTTGAAAAGATATGATGAGGCAATTTCTGCATATCTAAAGGTAACTGAATTAAATCCAAAATATGCCGATGCTTATAGTAATATTGGGATTTGCAATATGAATCAAGGCAACTACCTTGCTGCGATTTCAGCATTTGAAAAAGCTATCGAAATAAGCCCCAAAAATACTTCTGCATACTGTGGACTTGGTGGAGCTTATTCAAATTCTAAACAATACTCCAAAGCAATTGAGTGTTTGAATAAATCATTAGAATTAGATCCAACAAACGTACAAAGTTTGCAAAATTTGGGAATCACTTATCGTAATATAGGAGATACCCTAAAAGCAAAAGAATACTTTGAAAAAGCCAGCCGTATGAGTGGCGGGCAGGGGCGGTAGGTTTTATTTTTGCAGCTTCCCCTTTTGTCGAAAAAAACATTATTTGGTGGGATAGTTTTATATTAGAGCTAATAATCAACTATATACCTATCTTTAATTCAAGCAAAATTTCATACGAACGACACGGGTTTTTGAGTGAACGATACGGGTTTTTCGATAAACGATACGGGTTTTTGAGTGAACGATACGACACTTTGAGTAAACGATACGGGTTTTTGGGTGAACGACACGACACTTTGAGTAAACGACACGGGTTTTTGGGTGAACGACATGACACTTTGAGTAAACGATACGGGTTTTTGGGTGAACGACATGACACTTTGAGTAAACGACATCAATATTTGACCAAACGATGAGGGGCTTTGAGCAAACGATACCAGTTTTTCAATAAACGATAGGGGAAAATTCGATGCCCTTTTTACCGGCTCAAATACATGGATTTCTCCTTCACCAAATTCCT
>CAINUN010000057.1 GCA_903853805.1 uncultured Bacteroidota bacterium | reverse complement strand
GAACGACTGCTTAGTAGTCAAACGGTTACAGGCACAGGACTAATGGATATTGACTTTACTACAGAAACAAATGATTCTGTAAGGGTAAAGATTGTGCTTTCAGAAGATATGGGAGATAGAGATACAGCTTATGTATCCTTGAAATTAGACAAATTCTCTCACCCTATTACGCTTACCCACTACTACCAAGCCTTACAGCCAAGGCTCGTGACTACTTGTGGGGAGGTTAAGGATTTGTATAGGTTTGGACACAATGGGCAAGAGAAGACCAATGAACTTGCGGGGGTTGGGAATCATAACACTGCATTGCACTGGGAATATGATACAAGAACTGCGTTTCGTTGGAATAGAGACCCTGTAATGATAGCCTCTCAAAGTCCCTATGCAGTTTTTAATGGCAATCCAATACTCAATACCGATCGTTTAGGAAATGTTGGTGAGCCTGTAGTGAGTGGTAATACGTTAACTATATATTCTAATATTGTCTTTTATGGCGGTGCAGCCACTCCTCAATTAGCTAATCAGGCTGCCAAAAATATCCAGACACAATGGACGAATGCAAATGGTACAGTGACTTTTCAGGGGAAAGAATACACAAACGTTAATTTTGTCGTTACTGCCAAAGCTGTCTCTGAGCAAAAGGCTCAGAATATGGCAGCGGCAAATAAAGGAGATAATTATGATCCACGTTTGAATTTTGCAAGGATAGAAAGCCGAAATGATGTACCTAAAAATACAGCTAATCGTGTTGCTGGTGAAGTCCCTGGTGGAGATAATTCAATGTTCTTATTAGCTGAAGATATTAGACCAGAAGGCACTTCTCAAGCGCATGAAATGGGGCATGGATTTGGGCTTGGCATACACGTTAACGAAGGAGAAAGATTTATGGGAGTTCCTAGAATAATGACCACTCGAAATACATTAGTAGATAAAGATTATTCTGTAGACGGTAAAGATGGCGGAATGTTGAATATTAATTGTCGAGAGGTAACTCAAGCGGATATTTCAGGGATGAAATTCAATAAGTATGAGGAGGGCATTGGCGGTGGAATTAAAGTCGGGAACAGCTCTAATGTTTTGTTTAATAGTAAAGGTAAACCAGTAGGTGCAACAGCACCGGAAGGTGTTAGAACAGTTCAACCTAAATAAAGCAAATGAAGCTATTAAAATTATTATTTTCGTTAGGCACACTTTTTTTGCCATTTACAGGATATTCTTGTGATTGTGTTTCAATGGTTGGGTTGAAAGAAGCTAAATCTGTTTTTAATGGTAAAGTGCTTTCAGTTATTAGAATAGAGCAGCCTTATATTTTTTATCGGGTAGAGTTTAAAGTTGAGCAATACATTAAGGGGAAAAAGAGGAAATGCCATAAATCTATCAAAGTAAATGTTCCGTCTCTTCAAGAGGGAGGATGCGGTATCCCTTTTAAAGTAGGCGATAAATATCTAGTGTATACTTATATAGAAGATAAAATGCTGTTCACAAGTAATTGTACTGAAACTCGAAAAATTGAATAACACGTATTATATGTGCAAACCGACCGTTTAAATAGCGCAATAACAGTGCGCTGATGTGATATTGATAAACGATACAAAAGCTGTTGCATTTAACTCTGAGAATGGGTATAAGTGTAGCAGTTTTATTTTATAGCCTATTGCATCATATTATACCGATATTTCAGGGCGAGTACGGACAAGCAGACGGTAGAAAATCAGAAGCTGTCTATCAGTAATTATATCAAGACTAAAAACCTGCAAATAAAACACAGAAAATACAAAAGCCCTCAGACGAAATGAGGGCTTTAATTTTGGAACTATAAACGTGGGATTATTCTTTCATCAGTTTTGTAACTTTCAATAGCTTGTTATCTGCGTAAACTTGTACAATATTTAGCCCGTTTCCAAGCACTGTTGTAGGGATTTCAAAGCCACCCTCACATGCTGTTGCTTGGACATTTTGCTTGTAAATTTCCCTGCCCAAAGCGTCAATAACCTCTATTTTCAAGTCACCTTTATTTACTAATTGATATTGGCATGAAACTCGTTCTGTGTTTCCGGTAATAAATGTAGGATAGATGCTGATTGAATTTCGCGCAATATTTATAGGTGCTTGTCTGTAATAATCTTGGTTATTGTCTCCATCACAAGTATCTTGCATTAAGCTATCTTGCCAAATTTCTGGTGAATAATCATAAATAGTATAGAAATCTCTCCATGTGTAATAAAAATTTTGCTCCTTAGGTCCATACTCTTGATGTTTCATAGAGTCGGAAACTTCGCCACAAGCACTACCGTTAAAATCAGCCACAATCATTCGAGGTCTTAGTTGAAATCCATAATTGGGGTCATTGACAGTAGGAATCATGTAGTTATTATAATAAACGTCTGTCCTATGAAAACTGCCATTCCCAACGTTAGTTGCCCAATTGTAGCGTTTAGAAAATATGGGATTATATGTACTGGCATCCCATCTGGCTCGAGTCTTCCCGCAGGGGCGACTCGTGCCGAAACAAGCGGCAAGTCTCCTGACTTGCAATGCCCAAACTTTTGATAATATACTTGACATTCATGACCCATTTATAACATTTCCAAAGGTAACAATCCTGTTTTGTTTTCGTAATAATCTATTGCACTACTATATTTATAATCTTGTGGTTGCCATACAATCCCTTCTTTCACCGGGTTATTGTGTAAATATTCCATCTTTTGACGATAGATGTCTTTATTGGTCAATGCAATAGGATGAAAATCTTGTTGCCAAAATTGAAAATGTTCATTGTTATTATTGTGCCTGCCGGCATAACTAAACGCATTCATCAACCATTCTTTTCTGCTTTCTTGTGGGTTTTGTGCTATGGCATCCATGATTTGTCTGCTCGTAAACTTTTTTAAGTCGCGTATAATAGCTGCAATTGCACCTCCTTCCTTCGCAGAAGCAATTAAATGAAAGTGATTATTCATAATTACCCATGCATGTAGTTGCAGTCCTTTTTCTTGTATACAGTAATTAAGGCTGTTGATAATAATGTCTTTATATATAGGGCGGCTGAGCGCATCCATCCAATTCAACACCGTAGAAGTGATGAAATGGGGTTGGTAATTGTCATATACCTTATAGCGAGAAGACATGCTCTTGCTGTTTTGGCAAAAGTAGGGAGAAAAGGGCATTCTGCGCAGGTTTCAGTCCGATAATGGAGGTTAGAAAGTCAACAGAGCGCTGCGCTGAACGCTTGTGACAGTGAAGCATTGAGGAATCCCTTCGAAAGAAGGGTTTCTATTCTTGAGTTCGAGGTGCCCTACGGAACACCTCAAACAGTATGAGATTTAGGAATAATACACAGTAGGCAAGCGTCCTTTGCTACACACAAGGCTAACACAATGAGACGTTTACAGAACGGAAAAATTATTTTTCGTAAAAAATATTAGGCATCCGTTCCCCTTCACAGAAGGGTTTTTATTCTAGGGTTCGAGGTGTGAAAGCTAACACCTCAAACAGCATGGGCATTGAGGAATCCCTTCCAAAGAAGGGTTTTTATTCTTGAGTTCGAGGTGCCCTACGGAACACCTCAAACAGCATGGTTATAGATTTAGGATTAATACACAGTAGGCAAACGTCCTTTGCTACACACAAGGCTACCACAAAGAGATGTTTGCAGAACGGAACAACAACCTATGTAGCGGAGAACAGTCTTTTGGATGACTAAGAAAATAAAATAACTTTGTAGCTTTCTTGAAACGTATGCTTACAGCTCAAAAAATATTGTCTCAAATTCATCAAGCAAAACCACTCTTGCAAGAGCAATATAATGTTCAAGAGATTGCTTTATTTGGCAGTTATTCACGCAACCAGCAAAATGAAAACAGCGATATTGATGTCTTAGTTTCATTAAGCAGTTCTTCCTACATAAACTTGTGCCATATCAAATATTTTTTACAAAGTATTTTTCCGGAAAATGTCATTCAAGTTGTAACACAAAATGGGATGAAGCCGGCTTATTTTGAAGCAATAAAAGAGGACTTATTATATGCCTAAAAGAAATGATAAACTATTATTGACTGACATGTTGGAAGCCGTTAGTTCCATTTTTGAATATGTTGGTACGATGGATTTCAATTCGTTTATAAATGATAAAAAAACAATAGACGCAGTTGTTAGAAATTTTGAAATAATTGGGGAAGCTTCTAAAATGATTTCAGAGGATACAAAAACATTTTACCCGATGATTGAATGGCGTGAAATGACCGATTTCAGAAATGTATTAATACATAATTATTTTGGTATCGACTATACTATTTTATGGGATGCCATCAATAATATGCTGCCTTTTAATTATGAAATGTTGAAGCGTGTAATTTAAATTTCTTTGTGTTCTGCGAACGCCTCCTTAGCCCAGCCTTTTTGTTGGCAGGAAGGGACATTCGCACAGTTGGTAAACGTACCTTAGCCAGCACACAATGCTCTTTCAGGAGATGTTTGCAGAACGGAAAATAAGTTTATAGTTTTTTAAAGGGGTACTGAAATAAGTTTACACAATCATTGAGCATTGAGGAATCCCTTCGAAAGAAGGGTTTCTATTCTTGAGTTCGAGGTGCCCTACGGAACACCTCAAACAGCATGAGATTTAGGAATAATACACAGTTGGCAAACGTCCATTACCACACACGGGGCTACCACAAAGTGATGTTTGCAGAACTGAAAAATTATTTTTCGTAAAAAATATTAGGCATCCGTTCCCCTTCACAGAAGGGTTTTTATTCTAGGGTTCGAGGTGCGAAAGCTAACAGCTCAAACATCTGTGGTGTGCTTTCGTTAAACCTCAAAAATTTAGGCTATATTCCTGTTTATCCAAAAATCCTGAAAATCCTGATTCAGACAGACTCACACAAGCCACTAAATACTCTTATTGATGCAGCATCTATTTTCCCTTCACAGAAGGGTTTTTATTCTAGGGTTCGAGGTGCGCTTTGCTAACACCTCAAACAGCATGGGAAACGTCCTTTGCTACACATAGGGCTACTACAAAGAGACGTTTGCAGAACGGAATTATTTTTCGTAAAAAATATTAGGCATCCGTTCCCCTTCACAGAAGGGTTTTTATTCTAGGGTTCGAGGTGTGAAAG
>CAINUN010000056.1 GCA_903853805.1 uncultured Bacteroidota bacterium | reverse complement strand
TTGTTTAAAATCTCATTTGCCTTTCGGCGTTTTTGTTTTGTTTTGACTGCCTTTCGGCGAGTTATTTGTTTGTTTTGATGATGCAAAGATGCGGCGGGGTTTGAGTCCTTGCAACACAATTCAAAGGCTTAACACGGGTTTAGTAAGCGGGTAACAAGCTGTTAAGATTTGAGTGCGACCGAAGCTTCATTAATAAATCATAGAACATTTGCATAAGCGATGGGCGTGAGAGCGAACAAAATCATTTAGTCTGTACAGAGCTTGCCGAATGATTACTACAAAAGAATAGGAACAAGAAACCTAACAGTGTATTTCATTTCTAAATCAAAACCATTAATGCCAAAGGCAATAGAACCTGACAACTGGCCACTGATAACCGACCACTGAATTGTGATGACAAAAGAATAGGAACAAATGCCTATACAGTAAGCAGAATTTCCAAATCAAAATAGTTATTGCAAATAGCAATCGTACCCACTTTTTCTGAATTCAAGATGTGCTACACTACATCATTGAAAAGCAGTGAAAAATAAACACGAACAGTTGTGTGAACAAAATGTTGAGTATGTAATTCAATAGACTATTATGAAAATAAACGGGCTACCTTAACTTTAAGATAGCCCGTTTATATTTTAGCGTTATAAAACTATTCCTTTATAAACTTTAGCGAAGCAGTTAGTCCAGATTCGTCTTTAAAATGAAGGAAATACATTCCGTTTGATAAATTGCTAACATCAATGCTTGAATTTAAATCATTCAATTGTTGTGTTAAAGCTAGTTTTCCATTGATATCAATGATTTGAATGATTGCATGAACCTCGTCCAAGCCGTTAATGTTTAGTTTCAACACATTTGCTACAGGGTTAGGATATACCAGCATTTCAAAAGACTCATCTATTGAATTTGTATTAGCATTTTCGAGCTTAATACTACTTTGAATAACCGTTACAGGAGGCGCAACACCAAAACAATTATTCTTAGTTACACTGACTGAATAATCACCTCCAGCTGTGACCTTATAATCACGTTTAGTAGCTCCAGCAATCGTGTTTCCATTTAAATACCATTGATAAATCGCACCTGCATAATAAGTGGCTAATAACTTAACATTTCCATTTAAGGCAATAGTTAGGGGTCCTTGTGGTGAAATGATAGGGGCAGGGGTTGCATTGACAGTAACTTTATAAAGAGGAGAAACACCGCTACAACCTGTATTGGTAACAATAACTTTGTAGTTTCCAGGTGCTTTTGCAAAATGATTACTGTTGGTTGCATTGGCAATTAAATTTTGACCTAACACCCATTGGTAATTATAGCCAGCAACTAAAGGCGCTGCATTTAATTGAGTACTATCGCCCGAACAAATAATTGCTTGTAAAGAGGCAATGCTTGGAACTGGTTTAGGGTAAACTGAAACGACAACGGGGTCGCTAGTATCGCTACAACCATTTTTAAGAACAGTAAGTTGATAAATGCCTGGGATGGTTACTTTATAGTTTACAGTTGCAGTTACTGCTACACCGTCTTTCAGCCATTTATAGGATGTATAAGTGGTTGGCAAACCTGCAATTAAAACAACCTTTCCACCCGTGCAAATATTAGGGCTTCCTGATGTACTAATTGTTGCCGTTGGTTTTGGAAGAACTGTAATGGTTTTCGTTGTGGATTGATTGGTACAATTAGACCCTCCAGAAACCTTCAACAAATAAGCACCACTTGTTGTTGCATAAAATGTGGTGTTTGTTTCACCAGGTAAAAGAGCACCACTACTATACCATTGAACATCAAATCCTGTTACGTTGATGGATGGGTTTAAATAAAGTGGAATTGGGTTTCCTTCACAACCAGTTGTGCTGTTTGCTATAACGACAATTGCTGGAAGTGGTTTTACTTGAACAGTAACAGTATCGGATACATCTGAACAACCAAAACTATCTGTTGCAACAACCATGTAAGTGCCTGCTTGAGTAAAAGTTGTGGTTGCAGTTGTGGAGCCATTACTCCATAAATAATTAGTGCCACCAGAGGCGGTAACAGAGGTATTTCCTCCAGGACAAATTGCTTTATAAGTATTACTAACCAAAGCAATAGGCAAGGCATGCTTTGTAACTAAAACAGTGTCTTTATTGACACAACCATTAGCATCGGTACCTGTAACAATATAAGTTGCGCTATTAGTTGGATTAAAACTTTGTCCATTGGTTATACCTCCTGTCCAAGAATAATTTAATGCTCCCGTAGCCGTAAGGGTAACAGCATTACCTTGACACACTTCAACATTGTTGCCTGCATTTACATTTGGCAAACTTAATACTGAAACTAAAACTGAATCTGAATTAATACATCCGTTATTGCCAACACCTGTAACAATATAAGTTGCAGAAGCAAATGGCATAAAGTTTTGGTTGTTTACCACACCTCCTGACCAAGTAAGGTTATTTCCTCCAGTGGCATTCAGTGAAACAAAATTTCCTGCACAAACACTTAAATCTTGTCCAGCGTTTATTTGTGGTAATGGCAGAACAGCAATTTCTAAAGAATCAATACGAGTACAACCAGCAGCAGTCGTTGCAGTAGCTATGTATGTTCCTGAAATAATTGCTGCAAATGGTTGATTATTGACAACGCCATTATTCCAAGTAATACTAGCATCGGAGGTGGCATTGAGGGTTATTGTAGTACCGAAACATTCAGCAATATTATTTCCAGCATTGATGGTAGGAATTGGCATAACAGATACGGTAATTGATTCCGTATCAGCACAACCATTAGCATCTGTACCTACAACAGTATAGGTTTGAGTAATAGCAGGAATGAAGGGCTGATTATTGACAACGCCATTATTCCAAGAATAGTTTTGAGCACCGGTTGCGTTAAGGATAACAGAGTTGCCATTACACACTTGAATATTTTGACCCAAAGAAATGGTAGGCACCTGATTGATAGTTAATACTAGCTGATTAGTAATGCATCCATTAATAGACGTGTAAACGCCCGAAGCGGCATAGTTTTGTCCGTTAATTAGCCAGGTGTAATTACCACAGGTGGCTACTGTGTCGGATATGATTGTGTTTTGTGGAATCGTTAAATCAAGGACTTCAATATTGCAATTTATATAAGCAGTATAAATGCCCGTTTGAGTATAAGTCAATCCAGTTACTGACCAAGTGTAATTATTGCAAGCGGTGATGACCGTTACATTATTCGTAATTGGCGAAATAGTAAGGTTTATGGTTTCGGTATGGCAATCAATGGTTGTGGTATAAACGCCACTCGTTGTATAAGTCTGTCCATTAGCAGCCCAAGTATAACTATTACAAGAGGTCACATTACTAGTAGTAGTTGTTGTAGGATTTACTGTAAGATTGAGCACTTCGGAATGACAACCTGCACTTACCGTATAGGTTCCACTTGTGAAATAGGTCATTCCGCTAACATTCCATGTGAAACTATCACAGACACTCACGGTGGTGACATTACTCGTGCTTGGTGTAATCGTAAGCTGTAACACATCAGTATGGCATCCTGTTATTGAGTTGTAGGTTCCTGAAGAAGAATAGGTCTGACCATTGATGCCCCAAGTATAATTATCGCATGCAGTAGCAGTATAATTGGTGGTTGTATTTTGGGAAATGGTGAGGTTAAGCACATCCGTATGACAACCTGTTGTGAAAGAATAAGTACCAGAGTTTGTATAAGTTTGACCGTTAACATTCCAAGTAAAGCTGTTGCAAGATGTGGCATTAATACTTGAACTAGAAGGTGTAGTAACATTCATGGTGATGCCTGAAGAAACAGTTGTATTACCACAAGTATTCAAAGCTTGAACAGTTACAATCTCACCGTTGTTTAATGTTGAAGAAGTAAAGCTACTATTGGTTTCGCCAGCTACAACATTTCCATTTAACAACCATTGATAAGCCAGTGTAATTCCATTATTTTTAGGAGTAGCAGTGAAGCTAACACTGTTTCCTGCACAAATACTTGCATTGGTGACACTGACAATAGCAGTATCAAAGGGACAAGAAACTATGTTCACTAAATAGTCTTCTGTTTCGCCATAGCCATACGTTAAGCAAGGGGTTAAACCTGCTCCAGAAACACCTTCTGCAACCACAACTCTCATCCCTGTTAAACCTATGGAAGCACTTGTTGGCACAATAAATGAGCCTGTAATACTTCTTGGTCCAATGGTGGCTGTATTTTCAACAAACACCTGTTCTCCTGCTTCTGCAAAAGAACCATTGTGATTATAATCTACAAACAGAGTAGTTCCGAAAGCATTATAAGGGGCGCCATCACATTCATTTTCAACAATAGTAAATGGAATAACAGCACCTCGTTTCATTGTTGACAAGGCACCAAGCGATTTGAAATTTGAATAGCGACTTAATACGGAGCCACTTCCAGGAGCCACAGTACTACATCCATTTCCCTGACCAGATAAGCTGTTGCTATTGTCACCGTTTAGAGTAACACTATAAATCTCTTCGTTAGTAGAATTAGAAGCCGTTGAACTACAATAGCAATTATAAAATGGCGTTTCTAATACGGTAACAATATTTGATGGGGTAGCACTATTGATGGTGTTACAAGTTGTTACAAGTCTATAATCTATATTACCAGATTGACTTGCGACTGTGTGAACAATATTAGTAGCGCCAACAATTGGACTCCATACATTCATTCCTGAAGGGGATGATTCCCATTGATAAGAAATACTAGTACCAACAGTAAAACCAACTGAAGTCAAAGTGAATGCATTACCTGCGCAAATCGTCGAAGGACCCGATGATACCGCACTTGCGGGTGAACTGGTACAGGTTTGTTGTAAAACTGGTTCAATCATAAAACGATACAAACCATTGGGGGCAAAATCATACCAAGAGGCACTTCCTGAAGGAGAGGCATAATAAAAAGTTTGTGTCCTTACCGGATTTTCTGATTGGTAGGCTAAGCCAACATTCACTATGCCCGTTTGTCGAATGCCCACATAAAAATCGCCAGCACTTATATTAACGGTTGGAGTAACTGAAAGTAAGTTTTGACCAGCTATGCTTGTTTGCAGTGCCGATTCCCATAATAAAGAGCCAGGTGTTCCATTTGCTCCTGAAGCATCCCAAATACCCACTTTGTAGTTCTGCCCTCCTGTATAAAAAAACATGGAAACTTGGGATATTATTGAAGGTAAAGTGGTGTTGAATTTATTAGCAATATCACCCGTTGTATTAGTAAATCCAAAACCTGCAGACATTGTTGTTCCCAAGGCATGTGTCCATGAATTATTGGTTACTTCCTGATTTTGAATGGATGTGTTGTTGGTGTTATCATCGTCGTTTGCAACGGATACTGAAACAGTATTCGTTCCTAAATTATTAAAAGTTGCTGCAGGAAAACTCACCAAGGTTGTTGTGCCCGGAGCTAAAGAAGTAAGGGTCTGTGTATTAGAAAAACTATTGGCACCATTTACATTCAAGGTAACATTTAAATTATTGAGGGTGTTGATCCCTATATTGGTAACGTTTGCCTTTATAGTTTGTGATGCACTATGTGGGATTGGTAGCTTTCCTAAAGTATAAATATTGTTCACTTTAGCATCATTAGCAAACTTATGTGTCAGTCGAATTGCTTGCCTCAATGCAGATTGGGTAAGCGTTGTCGTTCCTGTTACAGCTGCGGTGCTGTTGTATCTTCTGATTGTATTTGCTGTAGGTAGATTACCATAGCCGCTTGAACAATAATAAACATAGTTAGTATGAACAGCCCCATCATTTCTAATGATTAATATTTTCAGGTTAGTGCCGCTTGTTCTTACATAAGGAGTCGTCAATTCAATTTCCTTCCAACCTATGCTCGAAAGCGTAACACTTCCACTAAAAACTTGTGTATAAGTGTTTAACGCATCATATACACCACTACCAGTAAAATTATTGACAGAAGATGATATGTCTTTCATGTAAATAGTCACACTACTAAAGGTAGTATTAGTGCCTACTACGGCAACGTTGTAGCTAATATGAGTGATTGCTGTACCAACAGTAGTAAAATTACTTGCCCCTATTTCGGACTCTGTATAGATACACTCATTCGCAGCATAATTAGAACTGCCAAGCATTGAGTTGCCATTAGTTCCTTGATTAGTAGAAATCTCTACATTTTGAGCAAACGAAAAAATTGAACTGAAAAATACAGTACCTAAAAAAAATGCCTTTTTCATGATGTAAGTTTTAAAATGATTCTCCTATATTGAATATACAAATTAACAACATTTTCATGATTTTTCAATTGCCATATTCCAAAATAAATCACTATTTATAGTAGATTATTGATTGCTTTTAGTTGTTGGATTTGATAGTGAATTTTAGGTTACGTTTTTTAGACGCCTTTTAAGCATAGCCTACAGAACTACCTATAGAAATCAGTAAATAATGATCTCTTTTTTTTGAGCTTTTTATAAGCCCTGTTCTGAAAGTCCATTTCGAAAACAAGAATAAAAACAGTTCTCTAGAACACGCATTATTGGGTCTGGAGACCCACCTTATACTGAGTTAAAGATATACTGCATTAACATCATTGAAAAGCAAGTGTCATCGAACTTGAACACTTGCACCCATCAACTGAACAGTGACAAGAAAAGAATAGGAATATGAACTCCAACTGTGAGTAACATTTCCAAATCAAATCCTCGTATGCACTCTTATGGAAAATACATGAGCAGGTCCTTGACGGTCTTTGTTGAAGCCTGGATTGAGCACTATTTGATAGCCTGCGCTAAAATAAGTTCGGTCTTTAACCAATTCTGCAGAATAATAACATTCGCCTAAAGATTCACGGGCATAATTTAGTTTGCCATCGCCCAACATAAAATCTGTTCCACCAGATTTTAAATAATCTTGGTGCGGCTTAGAAAGTCCAGAACTTACAAAGGCAATACCTACATTGTCTTTTGGTCTTTTCCAATGGTCTCCAGTAAGTAAAAGACCACCACTAATGCTATTGTCTATTTGTGTGAAAGCCCATGTCTCGTTGTTGCCATCATTCCAACTTGCTCGGAAGAAACAACCGAGATTGTCTTTTAGTTTTTGTTCAAAATTAATGCCTATACCAAACTTGGTTCTACCGTAAGTACGATTGTTTTCAATTATAGGGGGAATATTAAATGGTGGAAACTGGTTTTGACTCTCATCAATAGCTTGTTTATAATTGCCCATATTGGTTGAGGTATAGAAACCCAACAAACGAATAGCACCTTCTTTACCTTTAAATTGAAAAGGGTGGGTATATTCAAATGAATTAGAGTAAGCGTTTTGAATATCCCAATTCATTTCCAAGCCGTTGGCAGTTTTGGGCATTAATGAAAGTGCATAACGCCATTGATGGTGTGGTGTCACATATTCAAGCACTGCACTTGGTGCATAACCTCTTGTATTGGCCGGATAATCCCAAGCGCCATTTGCCATAAGGCTCCAACACATGAATTGGGTTCGAGGGTCATGACTATAAGTGTTATCATCGAAATAATCGGCAACACCAATCTTACCAATTGTTATTGCGAAATAGTGAACAGGTTCATCTTCTTCGAGTTGATTAAAGTCACTGTGATTGTGAAAAAACTGAGTGTTACGTGGTTGTCTCGAGTCGGTCAAAGCAAATACTTGTCGGACGAAAAGTCTTGCCAGATAAATGGTTGGAGATGGGTCACCAATTCTAAATGTCTCCCCGTTGGTAGCATCACCCAATCCTAATACATTACTTAATCCAGAACCACCTGCTAATTCAGGATTAATAAAAATACTTGCACCTTTCCAAAGCTTTGCACCTAGATACATTGTAGAAGTAATAGAAGTTTTGCTTTCTTCTTCGGTCGTAAGACTATTGTCTCCTGTGTAAGGTGCGGTAAAGGAAGGTTTGTATTGGTTGATAATAGTTGATTGACAATGAATGGTGAAACGCTCATAGGTCGAATCGGTTATTTGTTGGCAAAAAGCAATAAGGCTTAAGCAAATGCCTAAACAAAGAAGTATTATTTTTTTCAAAGCAGCAACGATTAGTGGGTGAGTTGAAGGCAAAAGTAGGATTTTAGTTTAAGGTTGCTTTAACCTTAATAAATCTTATTCATCATAGCCTATCACCTTTAAGTCATCAATTAATAAACGTTTGTTACTATTAGGGTTCCAATAAGAAACTCGAACAGAATCGAAAGCATCGGAAGGGCTTTTTATGTCGAGGTAAATGTTTTTGGTTTCGCCATCATTAACGAATCTACCTGCTCGCAACATACTCTCCTTTACCACTTTCTTCCCTTTTAGGAAAGACACAATCGTTTGTGGCATTGACCAAATGTAGTTTTCTCTTTTTTCGTAATGATAGCAGCTTGAAACACGAATCCACTTGTTTTGTGGTTTAGGAATAGCAAAAAAATAACTCAGGCATAAAGACTTGTCATCGAGATAAACAGAATGTTTACCAGCAATTGGTTGTAAGGTGTCAATGAAGGCGGTATCTTTTTCAAAGTTGTTTGAAAAAAGCAATCTTGTATTTCTTGGAGTGCCTAAGAAAATTTCTTTTGCGTCTTTCAATTTAAATACCTCATCATTTACATGCCAGCGTCCAACAACTGAAAAATAGTATTTCCAAGTGCAGGTTTCAAATTCATATAGGTTTCCATAGTGGTATTGAATATTGCTCCAAAGTCCTACATAAACGAATAGCAAGATTATTGGTAAGACAATAAGCTTTAATAAAAGTCTTTGGGCGAGTAGTTGCTCTATTCCAAAGGCAAATGGAAGAAAAAGGATGGGATATGTTTCCACCATAAATCTTCCACCATACCAATAGGCAGTCCAACAAGAAATGATGTAAAGAAAAACAAAAGAAAAGCTGATGATGGCTATTGCATTTTTGTTTTTTAGAAAAAACAGAAAACTAAAAAAACACAAACCTATTACTGGTGCATATTGCCACCAACCGTTTTGAGGTCCTAGTAAGTAATGTAAAATTGCTGGTTTTTTCCAATGAAATCCTTGGTCTTCATAGCTATAAACAAACCATTTGCCTGAGGCATATTTCCAATAGAAAAGCTGGATGGAAAAAATAATTGCACCGCTTATGAAACAAATCAGTATCAATTGCCAGTTCTTTTGAAGAAAAGAAAAGTGTTTTTTTATAGCTGAAGAGCTAAAAGATTCAAACCCCCAAAGCAATGGGATGAGTAGGGATACAATTTCATTTGGTCGAACAAGTGTAACAAAGCCAATCAAGGCGCCAAGAATGGCAGCATTTTTTTTGTTTTGGATGGCATAAAACCTTTCAGTTGCCATTAGCATCAAAACATAAATGGTGAAAAGCCAAGCATGCGACATGCCCGTATCAATGGCGCCATAATTAAGGAAGTTGGTGCCAATAACTAACGTAAGCAAGGTGATAGCCGTAGTGGCATAACTGTATTTTTTTCTTAGAATTTTTTTAAAAAGCCAAAGTCCTAACAATGAAAAAAACAGACCACCAAATTGGATTGCAAACTGATAAGGAACTGAAAAACCATCTGCAGGAAACCCTAATGGTTTAGCCAAGAAATGTGCTGTTATAAAAAACGGTAGGTAAAGAAATGCCATACCCGAAGCATATTTCATTACATAATTACCGGAGGGTTGATAGATGAAACCTGCATCGAAATTATTTTCAAAAGGGTGGTATTTTTTAATAATGGAGTCTTTGAATGATTGGTGTTTAAGGTCGTGATAAATAATAACAGAAGGTAAATACCAATAATAACCTGCAACATCCCACGCAATTGTTGCTTGTGAACCGCCCTTATTCCATCTTGGTGAAAAGATGAATGAGGAATAGCTCATGATGAATAGGCAGACGAACCAAGCAATTTTGCTTTTCAAGATTTTTTCTGTTTTCTAATCAATTGATAAAAGTAAAAGTAAACGAAAGCAGGTTTGGGTTGATAATGCCATCTCCAAAAAATATTTATTTTTGAAACCAACTCTTTAAAAAGAGAAAAAGTCTTTCTTTGCGAAACCATAAATTGATTTCGGTTAAACGTAATCTAATATCAAAAAAACAATGAGAAACATCTTTTTTGCAATAGCTACGATTTCTATTCTTGCTTTTTCAGGTTGTATGAAAAACAAGGTGATTAATAAAGTTACGGGTCCCAACTTGATAGCCAATTCAAGCTTTGAATACAATGGACAGATTAGTTTTACAGATTGGACAGGAAGCGATACTTCAGTTTATCGTTTTGTAAACGATGTTCCCGTTGGTGGCGGTTATTGGAGCTTACAACTTTCTCCTTGTTGGATGCCTTGTGAAGGGTATGCCGAGACTTCTGTTACAGGGTTGACTGGTACACACAATTATGTGTTTAACTGCTACACAAAAGCCTATTCTTGGACAGGAAAAATTACTATCAGCAAACAAACAACTACAGGCATCACTAATTTACAAACTATTTCATTCAGTAATCAAGCTTGGGGTTTACAGAATATTAATTTATACAACATCACACTTTCGTCAACTGATAAACTTATTGTTCACCTTTCAGCAGGAAGTACTGAAGTTTCTAATGGAAGAGTGTTATTTGATAAAGTTGTGTTGCAACAACAATAAAAACGATCTCTCGTACTTCTAGGGATTTATTGAATAAAGCAGTTGCTTCAAGGAATCTAATTCCTATTTCTGAGGGCAACTTTAAGGCAAAAGCATTTGTCATTACCTCGTAATCTTAAGTTTTATTACTCAAAAAGTTTTGCCTGAACTACCCTTGTTTTCTTCGTCACTTGTTTTGAAGAGAAATGCAATAATGCAGAAGCTGCAGACCTTGATGCAACAATAATTTCGGAATTACCAGCATGTGATTTAAAAAGCTGTTCTACAATTGTAGGATGGTTGTTTTCTTTGGAAAGATGTGAGAGAATGAGGTGAGATAAATGATCATTTCGATTTTCCAAAAACACCTCTAATGCTTGCTTATTGGAAAGATGACCGAAGTCGCCATGAATTCTTTGTTTGAGGTTTTGCGGATAACGACCGTTGAGTAACATCTCTTCATCATAGTTAGCTTCTAAAAAAGCAACATGGCATTGTTTGAAATGATGCTTCAATTTTTCACAAGGGGAGCCAATATCTGTAAAAACACCTACAGGTACTCTATTACATTCAATAAAAAAACTATGAGGGTCGGCAGCATCATGTTTTTTAGAAAAAGGTTTTATTGCAATCTCTCCAATATTTAATATTTCTCCATCATTAAAATAATGGATTTTATGCGAAAGGAAATTTCCTCTCATCCCATTCAAAGTTTTAGGGGTAATGTAAATAGGTATTGAATATTTTCTTGCTAAAACATCTAACCCAAGTATGTGGTCGTGATGTTCATGAGATATGAAAATGGCTTTTAGTTTTGATAATTCTAAGCCTAAATGTTTCATTCTCTTTTCCGTTTCTCTACAAGAAATGCCTGCATCAATCAAGATTGCTTCCTGTTCATTGCCTATGTAATAGCAATTCCCATTACTACCTGAATTAAGCGATGCAACTGTTACAGACATAGGCGCAAAATAAGCTCAATTTGGAAGTCTTAATGATGATTTTATTACAACAAAACATAGAATTAGCATTTAGTTTGAAAGAAATATTTGTTCCTGAAAAACATTTTAACTTAGTTGCGAAATATTAATCAACGCTGAGTATGGTTTTTACCGCCCAACAGATTGCCGCATTATTGCAAGGCACCATTGTAGGAAATGCTGACGCACAGGTTTCTACACTTTCAAAAATTGAAGAAGGAAAGCCTGGCTCAATTTCTTTTTTAGCTAACCCTAAATACACACAGTATGTATATAGCTCTTTGGCTTCAATCATCATTGTTAACAATGATTTTGAACCCACAGCACCTGTCAATGCAACACTAATAAAAGTGGCCGCAGCTGATGTTGCTTTTACTCGTTTGTTGCAGATGTACAATCAGGTGAAATTGAACAAAAAAGGAATTTCTAAAATGTCCTTCATTGCCGAAAGTGCAGTTGTAGGCAATGATATTTACGCTGGAGAGTTTGCTTATATTGGCGAAAATGCTAAGATTGGTAACAACGTAAAAATTTACCCACAAGTGTACGTTGGCGATAACTGCGAAATTGGCGATAACACCACTCTTTTTTCAGGAGTGAAACTTTATTCAGAAACTAAAGTTGGTAATAATTGTATCATTCATTCGGGAACAGTAATAGGTAGCGACGGGTTTGGTTTTAATCCGGAAAACAATCATGAAAAAGTACCGCAAATAGGCAATGTAATAATTGAAGATGATGTAGAAATAGGGGCAAATTGTGCTATTGACAGAGCTACATTAGGCGCTACTATTCTTCGCAAAGGAGTAAAGTTTGATAACCTTATTCATATTGCACATAATGTTGAAATCGGCGAGAATACCTATATAGCTGCGGCAGGGGTTATTGCCGGTTCTACCAAAGTTGGAAAGAACTGCATGTTTAGCGGACAGGTTGGCATTGTAGGTCATTTACATATTGCAGACGAAACCAAAGTTGGAGCACAATCGGGCATTTCAAAAAGCGTTACTAAGCCTGGTGAAATATTGATGGGTTCACCTGCTTTTGATATTGGTAGGTTTCGTAAAACGTATGTTCACTATCGTAACCTTGATGTTATTGCTGAAAAGGTAAATAACCTTGAAAAATCAATGAGAGAAAAGAATAAGTAACACTTTTGTTTACTTTTTTATGGGTTTAAAAATACCCTAAATACATCTTCGAAAACTCAGTGTATTCGATACTCACTTCATCACCTTCATTCAGTCGGTTATAGTCTGTTTCCGAAACCTGAATACTCAATTTTTGAGAAGAATGAATGTAGAAATGATAGGTATTGTTAAGAGACATGAAATGTTTTCGTTTAATAGTACAGCACTCTATGATTTTGGTTCTAAAAGAAATGTCTTTTAAAATCTTTCTAAGAGTAAGATAGTAACTGTAATAAACACAGCTACCCGAAAATAATAGCAAGAAAAAAAGTCCGTAGTAATAATAGTCAAAAGAAAGAGGGATAAGAACACAAGCCACAATCATCCATTTAATGACATACAAAAAAAGTCTGCTGTCTTTGCTTGCCTTTTCTTCTAAAAAATGAAGTTCTTCTTCATCAAGAGGTTCCTTATTTATTAAAGGTTCATGCGCCATAAATGCTACAAAATTTCCTTTGAGCATAGTTCATAAAGGAATTGAAATCCAAACCTTTTCCTGTAATGCGGAGACATAAGGCTTCACTATTGTGTTTTCTGCCATATTGGTGCACATTCATTCGAAGCCATGAAACAAGATTTTGAAATTGGCTGGCTTCAATTTCTTTTTCTAAACTTGGAATATCTTTCAAAGCTTGTTCAAAAAATTGAGCAGCATAAAAACTACCTAAAGAATAAGTGGGAAAATACCCAAAACTACCATGACTCCAATGCACATCTTGCAACACACCTTGTAAATCATTTGTTGAAGAAATACCCAAAAATTGTTGGTAATAATTGTTCCAAACCTCAGATAGATTGTCAGCATTTAAGTTGCCCGCAATCAATTCCTTTTCAATTTCATACCGAATCATCACATGAAAATGATAAGTGAGTTCATCTGCTTCAGTGCGAATGAGGGAGGGCGTTACTTTATTAGCTGCCTTATAAAAATCTTGTGTAGAAAAGGCTGCAAGTTGTTCAGGAAAATACTGCTTTAATACAGGGTAAAAATAGTTCCAAAAAACAAGACTTCTTCCAACACAATTTTCCCAAAGCCGTGATTGAGATTCATGAATAGAAAGTGAAACAGCTGCACCTAACGGCAAGCCATACTGTGCAGTTGATAAGCCTTGTTCATAGAGTGCATGACCACCTTCGTGTATGCTACTCCAAATGATAGACGACAAGTCTTTTTCGTTGACTCTTGTAGTAACACGAGCATCAGTTGGTGCAAAGGATGTGCTGAATGGGTGCTCGGAAAAATCTTGTCTTCCAGCCTCAAAATCATAGCCCATCTTTCCCAGTAATTCAATTGTAAAATTAAATTGTTGTTGTTTATTGAAATGTTGAGCAAACAAGGAATCATCAACCTGAACACAATTTTTTATGCTATCAAGAAGCGGGGGCAATTCCTTTTTTACGGTATCAAATACTTTATCTAAAAGCTTAACGGTTGCTCCTTTTTCATAATCATCAAGCAAGGCATTGTAGGGATGTCCTTCATAGCCATACAAATCTGCTTGTTGCCTTTTCAATACAATCATTTCTTGCAATGAAGGTTGAAAAACCTTGAAGTCATTTTTCCTTCTTGCATCTATCCAAGCTGCATAGCATTTACTTGTTTGAGTTGAAAGTTTTTCTACAAATTCAGCAGAGAGTTTTGTGTTCTTTTGATAGTCTTCATAACTCAATTGCACGTTTGCCATTTCATCTTCACTCAATCCATTTGTACCAACTAAATCTTGCAATAAAGCACCAAAAGACGTACTCGTTACTAGTTCATGTGCATGAGCAGTAAGTGTTGCTATTTGTTTCCCTCTAAATTCAAAACCTTTTGGTGGCATAAACACTTCTTGGTCCCAACCAAGCACTGCAGCAGCATTGTTGAAGTCTGCTGCTTTTTGCATAACAGCAACATACTGATTGTATAATTTCTTTGATAGTCCGTTCATTTATTCTTGTACTTCTAATCTTTCTACTTTGGAAATGCCATTCAATTTTAAAAGCTCGGTGCAAAGATCATCAAGCTCATCACGGTCGTGAACATACACCATGATGTCCCCCTCAAACACGCCATCTTTAGATTCAATGCTCAATGAGCGCATATTCATTTTCAATACTCCTGAAATAATGTTGGTAATTTTTTGAATGACACCTACATCATCAAGCCCTATAATTTTTACGCCACTAAGGAAAGAAATTTCTTTGTTCTTCGCCCATTTAGTTTTCACTACACGATGTCCAAAATTGGCGAGAAGTTGTGAGGCGTTAGGACAGTCAGTTCTATGAATTTTTAAACCTTCACCCGAAGTAACAAAACCAAATACATCATCACCAGGAATTGGTTGGCAACATTGAGCTAGCTTGTATTTTATATTGTCAGAACTTTCACCGAAGATGATCAACTCTGCTCCTTTCGATGGCTTCTGTTTTATCACATCTTCTTCATGCACCAACAGCTTTGTGTCCAATTTCACTTCCCTTATTGGCTGCGATAATTTATCGCCATGTACTGCAAATTCTTTTAGTTCCTTTATGTCTATTGCACCAACTGAAAAAGCATAAAACAAATCAAGCGAAGAGGGTTTTTTAAAATACAAACAAAGCTCGTTGATGTTATGTGGCGTAAGGCTTACACCTAAGTTGTTGAGCTTACGAATCAAGGTTTCTTTACCTAATTCCGCTTTCTTTCTTTTTTCTTCTTTGAGGTAATATTTTATTCTGGATTTTGCTTTTGCAGTTGTCACAAAACTCAGCCAATCTTCAGAAGGTTTTTGTTTGGATGAGGAGATGATTTCCAATTGGTCACCACTGTTCAATAAATGACTGATGGGTACCAATTTGTGATTCACTTTTGCACCAATACATCTAGCACCTAACTCTGAGTGAATGTCAAAAGCAAAGTCAAGTGCGGTAGCATTTTTAGGAAGTACGCGCATTTCACCCGTAGGGGTGTAAACATAAATTTCTTCAGTAAAAAGATCTAGTTTGAAGTCTTGTAAAAAATCGAGTGTATCACTATCAGGACTACTAAGAATATCGCGTAGATGTTGCAGCCATGCATCGAGTTTACTTTCTTGAGGATTGGTGTTTCCTTCTTTATACTTCCAATGTGCGGCAAGACCTTTCTCTGCAATTTCATTCATTCTTTTTGTACGAATTTGCACTTCCACCCATTTTCCAGCTGGTCCCATCACTGTTGTATGCAAGGCTTCATAACCATTTCCTTTTGGCACACTTACCCAGTCTCTCAAACGTTCAATGCTTGGATGGTAATTGTTGGTGACAATAGAATATACTTTCCAGCAATCTTCTTTTTCTTTTTCTGAAGGTGAATCAAGTATAATTCGAATGGCGAACAAATCAAACACCTCATCGAACGTAACATGCTTCGTGCGCATTTTGTTCCAAATGCTGTGAATAGCTTTGGGTCTTCCGTAAATATCAAATTCAAAACCAGCATTTTGCAACTCATCTTTGATGGGTTTGATGAATTCATTGATGTACTTGCTTCGTTCCCGCTTGGTTTCCTTTAATCCCTGAGCAATTTCAGCATACACTTCGGGTTGCGTATATTTCAATGCAAGGTCTTCCAGCTCTGATTTGATTTCGTACAAACCCAAACGATGCGCCAATGGTGCATAGATATAAGAAGTTTCAGAAGAAACTTTCAATTGCTTTTCGCGAGTCATGCTATCAAGCGTTCGCATATTGTGCAATCGGTCGGCGAGTTTTATAAGAATTACGCGTGGGTCTTCAGCAAGTGTGAGCAATATTTTTCTGAAGTTTTCAGCTTGCTCTGTAGTATCTGATTTTAGGTCAACTACATGTGAAATCTTAGTAAGACCATCAATGATTTTTGCATAGTTTTTCCCAAACTCTTGTTCAATATCTTCAAGTGTAATTTCTGTATCCTCAACGGTATCATGTAGCAAGGCACAAATAGTAGAAGTAACGCCTAGCCCAATTTCTTCCACTACAATTCTTGCAACTGCAAGCGGATGCATGATGTATGGCTCGCCCGATTTTCGACGCATTTCTTTATGAGCATCAACAGAAATTTCGAATGCACGCCGCACTAATTTTCTAGTGCCTTTTTTCAAACGCTGCTTCAGTCCTTTCAGTAATGCTCTGTATTCCCTTAGGATAAGCTTTTTCTCTTCTTCTTCTGTAAAGTGATATTTCTTTATGACCGCTGAATCCATTTCTCTAAGATAAGAAATTCCTTTTCAGAAAAAATATATGGCAGTATAAATAGTAAATGGTCTTCTCTCACCTGTAATTTTCTGAATAAAATTTTAAGTAAGCATTTATGTCTTTATCTCCTTGAAGTTTTTGAAAATTAGTAATTGAAATGGAACAGACTTGGTAGCTCCCTTCAGGGAAATCCTTGAAAATACTAGTTGTTGTTTTCATGGATGTTATATATGCTTTTGCTTTGGCAGCATCATTAAATTGTCTGATTATCAATAAGTTTTTATCAGACTGCAGCGCTGTAAATTCAATACTGATATCACCATCAAGGTTCATTGATTTATGATAGGTTTCAAAATCATTTTTCAGCTTTATCAACTTAGCGTCCATATTGCCAAAAAGATAACAGACATAGTGTGTTTCTGCTACACTATAAGTGTATTTTGAAATCCCTTCAGTCGATGATGAGTCAATAGAAGTTTGCTTTTGTGTGATGTTATTATTATTTGAAGTAGTATCTCCACTTTGTTTAGTGGAATCTGCTTTTGATTTTTTTATGAAATCAAGAATAGCTTTAGCCCAAACATTCAACGTGTCATTCGGGTTATTGATAATAAATTGCTTGAGTAAGGTGTCAGCAGCATTCAGTTTTCCACTTCCTGCAAGTGCAATTGCTTCAATAATTTTAAAACGATTATTGAATGCTTCATTATTGTATTGTCTTTGTCCTTTTTGAGCCCTTTCCAATACAATTGCATACTCGTGTTGGTGCATTAAATTGTATGTTTCTTCATAAAAAACATTTACTGGTTGCAATGAAGCAACAGTTTTTCCTGTATCTTTTATAGGGGCGATGTCAATAGCCCAAGGCGATTCAGGATATGTCTTTATCAGGCTGTCACTATAAGTGCGTGCAAGAGATAAATTATTCTGTTCCATCGCTGTTCGATAGTGAAGAAATAACACCTCTGCTTTATCGTCATGATTTGGGAATTTTTTATCGAGTGAGTCAAGTGTAAGTAGAGTGCTTGGAAAATCTTTCAGATCAAACAAATATCCATTTGCAAGGCTGATGTATGCCTTTTGAATTTTCTCTCTTGCTTTCGCTTTTTGTTCAGAAGTTTTAGGAATTGCGGCTAATAAATATTCTTCAGTAGGCAAACCATCTTCTGTGATTTCTTCTGTTTCTTCAGAAGAGGTATTGGTATTATTTTTAGGCGGCATTATCACAGCCGATCTTTGCCAATTATCTACATTTGGTCTGTTGCCCCATTTTGATTTGAAATCACTCAATCCCTGCTTCAATAATATTGGGCTTGAAAAATACCAATCATTCTCTGTTATTTCTGGTTGGGTTTCAGGTTCATCAGTTGCTGTTTCGGCTAATTCAGCTTTACGAATGCTATCCTCTCTTTGAACTTCCAGATATTTCATGTACTTGCGAACAATCATTTTCTGCTCTTTCAGGCTCAGTGAAGCAAGATGAAGTAAACTATCATTATCGTGAATAATTTTCAAAGGTGCAGTGATTTTGTCAAGAACACTAGCACGGGTCGCGGCTAATTCCACAAGACTATCTCCAGGAGCAGCTTTGGACATAAAAAAAGAACTGTCGTATGCAGCTTTGGCAGATGAATATTCATGCTTTAAATAAAAGGCATTGCCTAAGCCAGCAAAAGAAATAGCTTTTTGTTTTCTTGTCGTTTTGGGGCTTTCTAAACTTTTTTGATAAAAAGTAATAGCTCCATTGAGGTCATTATTGTTTACACTTAAACTACCAAGGATAAAATAAACCTGTTCATAGTAAGCACTGTATTTTCCTTCTTTAAGCATGTGCTTTAATGATGCTGTAGCATCATCTTGACTACCCCCTAAATTCATCAAACTATAGGCAAGATTTTTTCGTGCATAAAAATCCATTTCAGGTTTAGGTCCATAATCTATTACTTGTTGAAAATGGTCCGAGGCTTCTGAATATCTCCCTTGTCGGTAAAGTAGTTGTCCGTTTAGGAAAGCCGCACGCATTCTAACCCATTCAGGCAATCCTCTTTCTGCTGCTACAATAGTCAGTTCATCACTTGCAGATTTAATATTGCCATAGCTAAGCTGTAAGTATGCTTTTTCGAGTGCTAATTTTCCTTTAAGATTATTATTTAGATTTTTATCGTTGTTCAGTAAATCAATCATTGATTCCGCATCATCTCCTTTTTGCCAATCCGTATAGGTTCTTATGAGCCACAATGCAGCATCATTATTGGACGGCTTATGTTCCACTTTTCCTTTGATGCCTTTTTTGTTAGCAGTAAGAATTGACATGTCTTTCTTTGCAGACTTTTTCCCTTTTCTAGCTGCATCTTTCAATTCTTGTGCTTTCTTTAGCTGGTTTTGGCTAATAATGTATTTAAAAGCTGTTGCAGCTAGTTCGTACTGTCCTTTATAATAATTAGCTTGACCATATAGCAAATAAAGATTGTCTCCCCATTTTGTGCGTGGGTCATGAATTTGAATTCCTAATGAAGCTTTTGAAATTACACTATCCATATCTGCAGACATGGAAGTTGAGTCTTTGTTAGGGTTGAAAGGATATAGGGGTAGCAGTGTATCAAAGTTGTCTTTTTTCTTCAACATATTCACAATCGCTTCATTCATTTTGCGATTGGCATTGAAGTAATAATTGTAGTGAGTGTAGGTGTTTTGAAATCCTCGTCTCTTCCATCCCCAAGGTTTCTTAAGCATAGTTTCATTGCTCCAAGCTTCCCTTTTCTTTTTTATTTTCAACTGAAAAGCCATGACCTTCTTGTCTTCTCTTTGCTTTTCTTTTCCAAGTGCTAATTTCTCTCGTTTTTCTTTGATTTTGGCAAGACTATCCGTTTTCGTTTTTCGGACGATTTTAAGGCTATCCGAAATTTTTGACCGAGCATCTTTAATTAATTTTGCAGCTAATAATCGCTCGTGTTTCATGCTATCCAGCACTTTTTTGCGATCTGTAGTTGCATCTTCAACAATCTTTCTTCTGGAACCTGAAATGCTGTCTATTCTTGCCTGACGTACAAAGGCGACACTATCTCTAAATCGCCTACTATCTCTGTATTTTCGAACTCTTGTAAGACTGTCTGTTCTTTTTTTTCTTTCAATTTTTATACTATCAGTGAAGTGTGCTCTTGTCTTCCTAATACTATCAAGTGTTTTTTGTCTCTGTAATTGAGTCTTGTAAAGTTGTTTTTGTCTTTCGTATTGTAAGCTGTCAAGGTTAACACGTTGAGACATTCCAACAAAAGGAATGAACAACAACAACAGTAAAAGCCATTGTTTAAAAATTGGTTTCAGGGATATGTTAGTTAAACGGTCGAACACTATGTGATAACGGAAAAATTGCCAGTTTATTATTTTGCAAAATAGGATTTGAAACAAAGGTCTCAAAATTAAACAAAAATCACTGTCTTTCTATTCTCTATCCTTTTTATAAAACTGTAAATTGCAGCCAATTATCATGAACAGGTCAGAAAAAAAACGCCCCGATTTGTTTAAGCGACTCAATGCGCATTATAGGGTAGTTTTTATTGACGATGAATCGCTCGAGGAAGTAGCATCCTTGTCTTTAACTAAAAGCAAAATTTACATGCTGTTTAGTTCCATGTTTGTTGTGATTGTAACGATTACTCTTATTGTTTTGTTTTTTACCCCTCTTAAATTTTATATTCCCGGTTATGGCAGTGATGCCAATAGGGTAGAGGTAGTGAAAATGAAAAGAGTAGTGGACTCACTTAATGTTCAGGTAACCAATCAACAAAAAGTCACTGAAAATCTAAAAGCTGTAATTATTGGTGATTTTAGCGGAATTAAAGACACGATGATGCTCGACCCCGAAAAGATTGCCGCTGAAGATATGAAGAGCATTTTGCCTTCTGTTCAAACTATTAGACAACAGGTTATTCCTGAAAAACTGAATAAAAACAGAAAGCGATGAGCCAGCCAAACAATGTTATGCAATATGCTGGACTTGCCTCACAATGGATGGTTATGCTTTCATTATCTGTTTGGTTGGGTTATCAAACCGATTATCATTGGATTGGTTGGAAAATTCCACTATTCACTGCAATATTACCCATCATTACACTGCTTCTTTTGCTCTATAAAATTATTAAAGAATTCAACAAGCCTTCCGTAAAAAAATGAAATCCTTTGTAATTACTAATTTTTTTGTTTTCATCATACTCAGTCTCGTTACTTACATTGTTTCACAACAATTTCCTTTGGTGTCTTATGCTTTGTTGATGGGAACAAATATTTTGATGTTCTTGCTTAGTGTGCTCAGTTGGATAATTGTAAAGAAACAATTACATGAGCGTCCGCAAGCTTTTGTGCGTGGTGTTTACAGCGCTACTTTCCTCAAACTCATTATTTGTATGGGCAGTTTTCTTGCTTACGCCCTTTTAAACAGAGACCATATTTACAAGCCTTCCATATTCCTTTTGTTTGGCATTTACATAGTTTATACAGCTGCAGAAACTATAATGTTAAGTAAAATGGCAAGAAGCAAGTAGTGATTTTACTTGTGTTTTCTAGCGACAATCACATAGATAATAATAGGCACAAATACCAGGGCTATATCTACAAATACCAACCATTCGCCAACTGGTAGATTACCCTGACGTGCACTTGAATTAATTATCCAACAAATGCTGAGTATAGTCCATCCTATCAAAGTTTTCATTACACGAAGCAGCCTCGTTGCAAATTGATATTGAATGGCTGCATTTTCTTCTGTTATTTTTACTGGAAAGTTAAAAGACTGAGGTTTTGTATTCAAGATTGTGAGCAGCAAATAAACTACACTAAAAATAATAGGCATAATAAACAAGGTTCCTTTGCTTCCATAGTCATCCACTTGCCCATGAATATCGAAATGGGTAGGAATGATGTCTGGTAAAGAATGGTAAGTCTGAATTGAATAGATCCAACTGCTCAAAAGAAGTATGATGGCAATGAGCTCAATGATATAGTCTATCTTCTTAAGTGGTACTTGTATTTTTGGGCGAATCTCAGTGGGCATAATTTTTTTCTAAAAATAGGAATTCCTTTTTTTCGAAAATTATTATTGGCATTGAAAATGAAGAAATTATTTCAGAATTACATTCTTCACTTTTCTGCTTCATTTCTTCTCCTATTTTTGCCGCCATGTTGGTTTCATTACAAAATGTTTCTTTCTTTTTTGGTGCAAGAGCAATCATTGAAGATGCTAGTTGGCAAATAGGTACGGGTGAGCGTATTGGATTGGTGGGTCATAATGGTGCGGGTAAGTCCACTGTTTTGCGCATGATTACGGGTCAATATTCTATTGATTCAGGTAGTATTTCCAAGCCTAAAGACGTAACCCTAGGTTTCTTTAATCAAGATCTGTTAAGTTTTTCTTCTTCCGATTCTATTCTTAAAGTGGGTATGCAGGCTTTTGAAAAAGCACATGAAGTGGAAAAGGAAATGGAGCGCATTTTAAAAGAACTTGAATCCAAATCCGATGATGTTAAATTGTTAGACGATTATAGTCATGCCCTCCATGATTTTGAAGTGGCAGGCGGCTATGAAATGGAACATAAATCTGCTCAGGTTTTAGAAGGTTTAGGGTTTACCACCGAAGATTTACAACGTTCTTATGATGAATTTTCTGGAGGATGGCGCATGCGGGTTTTGTTGGCGAAGATGATGTTGCAAGCACCCGATTTGTTGTTGCTCGATGAACCGACCAATCACCTCGACCTTCCTTCAATCGAATGGTTGGAGCGTTACTTGCAAGGTTATCCAGGTTCGGTGGTGATTGTTTCGCATGACCGTTATTTCTTAGATAGAATGGTGACCAAGATTGTAGAAGTTTGGCAACGCGATTTGGTGCAATACAGCGGCAATTATTCTTTCTTCTTGCAAGAAAAAGAAGAGCGTATGGTGTTGCAACAACGAGCTTTTGAAAATCAACAAGACTATATCCGTCAGCAAGAGCGTTTTATTGAGCGTTTTCGTGCTAAAGCTACCAAAGCTGCTGCTGCACAAAGTGCCATTAAACGCCTCGATAAAATAGACCGTATTGAAGCGCCCGATGGCTCTGTGCCTACTATGAATATCAACTTCGATGTGGCGGTGCAACCTGGTAAAATCATTTCTACACTTAAAAATATCAGCAAGAGTTTTGGCAAAAACGTGATTCTTGAAAATGCCGATGCCGAAATTCTTAGGGGTGATAAAATTGCCTTGATTGGTGCCAACGGTAAAGGTAAAAGTACCTTGTTGCGCATTATTGCAGGCACCGAAAAACACGAAGGCGAGCGCAAAGACGGGCACAATGTAGAAGAGAGTTTTTATGCACAGCATCAGCTCGAAGCCTTGAATATTGAAAACGAAATGCTCGATGAAATGAAGCAAGCGGGCACGGGCAAAAATGAGTTAGAATTGCGTCAGTTGTTGGGTTGTTTTTTGTTTACAGGCGATGATGTGTTTAAGAAAATCAAAGTATTGAGTGGGGGCGAAAAAGCACGTGTGGCATTGGCTAAAGTAATTGCTGCCAAAGGCAATTTTCTGATGCTCGATGAACCGACCAACCACTTGGATATGATTTCGGTGGAGATGTTAATTGAAGCCCTTAATAAATACCAAGGCACTTTGATTTTTGTGTCGCACGACCGTTATTTCATTTCTAAAACCGCAAATAAGATTTGGTATATCGAAGACCATAAAATCAAAGAGTTTGTAGGTACTTATGATGAATATGTGGTATGGTTGAAGGAAAGAGAAGCTAAGTTGCTAGCTGAAAAAGCAAAAGCTCAAGCAGAAATTCTAATTCCTAAACCACAAGAAATCAAAAACATTCAGCCACAAAAAAACACAAACACAACAAAAGAAAATACCTCTGAAATCCAGCAACTCCGCAAAAACCACCAAAACAAAACCAAACAATTGCAAAGGTTGGAGCCTGAGTTGGAAAAGCTGAAAACAGAATTGGCGGCAATTGAAGCCCAACTTGCCGACCCCAATGTATATGCCGACAAAAACCGTTTTATTCAGTTAGATGAAGCTTACAAAAGATTAACTTTTTTGGTGGCTGAAAAGAATGTTGCTTACGAACAACTCTTTGAAGAAATTATGGAGTTGGAGGAGAAGTTGGGGTAACAAGCCAATTTATAACCACGTACGCTTTTTTATTTATCTTTGAATCCATAATTTTAAGAGGCTATGCTCATAGAACGAACTAGTAATGAAGTGATTATTCGGCTGCCGTCTTATGTTGACACCGAAGGGCTGCAACGCCTTGTTGACTATTTGAGTTATAAGGAGGCAACCTCTAAATCTAAAGCAAAACAATCGGATGTTGACCAACTTGCTAAGGAGGTAAAGAAAGGTTGGTGGAGCAAAAATCGTAGCCGATTTATCAAGTGAAAATTATTGTTGACACAAATATCATTTTCAGCGGACTGCTTAATTCCAACGGAACAATTGGTGATTTGTTGTTCAATTCTGATGGTGTTTTTGAATTTTACAGTTGTAGTTATATGCGACACGAAATTGACAAGCACTGGGCGAAACTTAAACGTATTTCAAAACTATCAGACAGCGAACTTGATGAAGCACGATTTAAAATGTTTGCTAAAATTAATTTCATCAACGAAGAACTTATACCACAAAAAACTTGGCTTGTATCAGAATCGCTAGTTGCCAACATTGATATGGACGATGTAGATTTTGTTGCACTAACAAAACACCTTAAAGGTTTTCTTTGGACCGGCGATAAAGAACTATACAACGGACTAAAGAAGAATAGTTTTAAAAGAATTTATAACACAACCGAATTAGTTGCATTAAGATTAGCAAAAAGCTAACCTTTACCGTAGCCGAAAAACAACGCCCCCTACGGACAACTCTTTGAAGAAATTATGGAATTGGAGGAGAAGTTGGGGTAGTAGAATGATAAAACCTACAAAATCGTTTGGGATTGATTTCGATTTAAAATAGTGATAAATTTGGTTTTAAATTTGTTCGAATTTTTTAACACTCAATTCAGCTGAAGTAGCGATAGCAGTCTTTCTGTGAAAGCAATAAACAATCATTAATCGCCGCTTAACTCTTATCTACCGAAAACCTACCTGGACCAATAATGAACAGTCCAAAGAACAAAAAACAAAGTTCAATGGCATGAGAAGCTACCGCTAATTCGTCACCATTCTTTATGTGCGTAATAGATGCCATGAGCATGGTGAAAAAAAGAAAAATGCATGCTGGTCGAAAAGCCATGCCAAGCAATACAAGCAAGCCACCTACACCTTCTGAAATGCTGGCCATAAAACCCCAAAATGCAAAAAACTCATGAATGCCTAAATGGGTAATAGAGGAACCCACTTTGGTCCATAGTTCGGGTCCACCTTCAATCTTTGGAATGCCATGAACCATCATCATAATTCCAATGCCAATGCGAACGACAAGCAAGCCGAAATTGGTGAATTTTCCAAGTCCTGTAAATAGTGGCATGACAAATATTTCGGAAAAAATAGCAACAGTTAGTGAATTGACAAAAAACGAGTCACTTAACTTTCTTTATGCAAGATGGAAATGACTGTTCTTTTCGATGATAGAGTTGGAATGCTTCAACGTACCGTGCTTTTATTTTTTCACTATTTTCACACCATGTCTAAAAACTTAGGTGAACTCTCTGGAAGAAAGGGTCTTGAGGAAAATCTTTTTGAAGCACTTGGAAACGCAGCTGCTGAAACAGGAACAGTTGCTACTGAGTCCGTTGATCAACTAGCTGAAGCGTATCTTTTCGGTAAAGCAAATGTTTTAGGAACCGCTTCTTTCTACGATTTCCTTCGACCTGAGAACAAAGGCAAGAAAGTGTTTGTATGTAATGGCAGTGCTTGTTTAACTGCTGGCACACAAGATGGTTTAAAAGACAAACTCAGCCAGCATTTTAAGCAAGAAGAAATAGGCGAGATGTGTTGCCTTGGTCGTTGTCATGAAAACGCTGCGTTCAATATAAATGGTTGCAATCACTCTGGCAAAGACATCAACAACATTGAAGCATTAAAAAATGGTGCCGCAGCAGTTGCCGATAAATACCATGTAGCTGTTTGTGGCACACAAGTACTTACTGCTGAGTTCCCCGGAATAGACATTTATTACCAAACACTCGAAAAGGCATTGGGTCTTTCTCAAGAAGATTTGCTGAACGAACTGAAAACCTCTGGCTTGCGGGGTCGTGGGGGTGCAGGCTTTCCTATCGCTTTCAAATTAGAGTCTTGCAAAAACACTGAAGGCGAACAGAAGTATATTGTTTGTAATGCCGACGAAGGCGACCCAGGTGCTTATAGTGATCGGTATTTATTAGAACATCAACCTCATGCGGTTTTGTTGGGAATGATGATTGCAGGTTATATTATTGGTGCTTCAAAAGGCGTTTTATACATCCGTGCCGAATATCCTGAGTCTCAAAAAATTACGCAAGATGCGATTGATGCCATTCGTGAAAAAGGATTACTTGGTGAACATATTTTAGGTAAGCATTTCTCTTTCGATTTTAAAATCATCAAAGCGCAAGGCGCTTATATCTGTGGCGAAGAAACAGCTTTGCTTTCTTCTATTGAAGGACAAAGACCGGAAGTGCGTGTTCGTCCGCCATACCCTACTCAAGAAGGGTTGTTTAACAAACCAACGGTGGTGAACAATGTGGAAACATTGGCTTGTATTCCTTGGGTGATAGCACATGGCGGCGCCCAATTTGCAACCATCGGCAAGGGAAAATCAACTGGTACTAAATTGGTTTCTTTGGATGGTTTTTTCAATAAGCCGGGCATTTATGAAGTGGATATGGGCACCCCTTTGTCAACCGTTATTCAAGACCTTGGCGGTGGTTTTAAACACCCCATAAAAGCCATGCACATTGGCGGACCACTAGGCGGACTTGTGCCCATTGAGAAAACGAACAACCTTAGTATTGATTTCGAAACGTTTAACCAACAGGGCTTTTTGTTGGGTCATGCTTCGGTGGTTTGCATTCCTGCTGACTTCCCAATCATTCAATACCTCGAACATTTATTTCATTTCACCGCCCACGAAAGTTGTGGTAAGTGTTTTCCTTGTAGGCTTGGTTCTACTCGTGGTTATGAAATGATTCATAAAGCCACGACTAGCGATTATAAAATGAACAAAGAGTTGCTGACCGATTTATTGACGACTATGGAAATAGGTTCGTTGTGTGCTTTAGGTGGCGGGCTACCATTGCCTATCAAAAATGCATTGCAATATTTCGAAGCGGAGTTGAAGCCTTATTTCAAGGCTTAAGCAATTGCACCATGAAATTTTAATAAACTGCGAGGCGCCAAGTTGTAAAGAGAACCACGAAGAACCCGAAGAAGGCACGATGCTCGCTCGGTCTTTTAAGAAAACAAAAGAACCAAAAGCACATCAAACCATTGTGTTCTTTGAGCATTTCTCTCTGCATTCTTTGTGTTTATAAAAATTTTTCTACATTAGCATTCTCTCAACTACAAGAGTGGTGCATTTTTCACCTTCATACACAATAGATTTTATACCGCCTTTTAGCGATATTGACCTATCTTTATCTCTTCCTTTTTTAGCAGAAAGCAGAAAGCAGAAAGCAGAAAGCAGAAAGCAGAAAGCCTAAGTACTCATTTCCCAACCCTGAGTACGAACGTACCCTACCCCTCGCACTGCCATTACCATATACGAGCACGGTCATTACCATATACGGGAATGG
>CAINUN010000055.1 GCA_903853805.1 uncultured Bacteroidota bacterium | reverse complement strand
TTGTTTAAAATCTCATTTGCCTTTCGGCGTTTTTGTTTTGTTTTGACTGCCTTTCGGCGAGTTATTTGTTTGTTTTGATGATGCAAAGATGCGGCGGGGTTTGAGTCCTTGCAACACAATTCAAAGGCTTAACACGGGTTTTGTAAGCGGGTAACAACCATTTAACAGGATTCAAGGATAGCTTACCGACACTTTTTAAAGAATCAACGCAAAGTTTTAGGAATGAACAAACACTCTTTTAGTTTTGAATAATTACCTTTCATACTAGTGAACCAACTAAAGCGTCAAAATACTATTTACATAACAGGAACTATAGCTTTTTTAGTATTGCCTGTTATTCTTTCAGCATTTCATGCAAAGGAAAATGGGTTGTTGAATAGCCCTTATTTCAAAAAAGAAATGCTTGATAGTGTTTTATTGGTTGGCTTCTTTTATTTGAATTACTTAGTCCTTATACCAAAACTTTATTTCAACAGAAATTTCATTCTGTATTCTATTTTCTGTTTGCTTTCGCTCTTAGTGTTAGTATTAATACCTTATAGTATTTTTCCGATACCCATTTTTAGAGACAGAGTCAGCACACCAAGTATTCTTTTCATTGAGCACTTTAGACACGCATTCTTTCCTTTCATAGCAGTTCTATTATTTTCTCTAACATTAAAAATCAGTCATCGTTGGAGGATGACTGAAGAAGAAAAACTTTCTACTCAACTTTCTTACTTAAAAGGACAAATCAATCCCCATTTTTTATTCAATACGCTCAACTCAATCTATTATCTCTCTCTTGAAAAATCGGAGAAGACACCCGATGCTATCATCCGTCTGTCCAACATGATGCGCTTTGTAATTTCGGAAGCTAATGATGATTATGTTTCACTGACCAAAGAGATAAGTTACGTTACCAATTTCATTGAATTACAAAAGCTGAGGTTGGGCAATACTGCCAATCTGTTTTATAAAATCACAGGCACTACGGTGGAGAAAAAGATTGCACCACTCATCCTTATTCCTTTTATTGAAAACGCTTTTAAACATGGCGTGAATCCTGAGGAAAACTCTCCCATCAGTATCTATATTGAAATCAACGACCGAGACTTACAATTGAAAGTTGAAAACAAAAAAGTAAGGAAGAATAAATTTCAAGTAAAGAGTGGTTTGGGGGTGCCTAATGCCCGTAAACGTCTTGATTTATTGTACCCACGAAAACATGAATTGACGATTACCGATTCACCAACCGATTATGTTGTTCACTTAATAATTGACCTTTTATGATTAAAGCAATTGCTGTAGATGATGAGCCATTTGCACTGAAACTCATTGAAAATTTTTGCAGTCAGATTGATTTTATTGACTTGCAAAAAACATTTACCAAACCTACCGAAGCCTTGAAGTTTCTAAAAAAATTTCCTGTTGATTTATTGTTCCTCGATGTTGAAATGCCATCATTAAATGGGATTGAATTTTACAAAGAGGTGAAGCAATCTACGATGGTTATTTTCACAACGGCACACATGGAATATGCGGTAGAAGGATTTAATCTCAATGCGCTTGATTATTTGTTGAAACCCTATTCTTTCGAACGCTTTCAACAGGCAGTGAACAAAGCACAGGATTACATGCAATTGCAACAGAAGACAACTAACATTGCCGACACCCATATTTTCATTCGTGCCGATTACAGTTTGATAAAAGTTGCCATTGCTGACATTCGTTTCATTGAAAGCTTTCGTGATTATTTAAAGATTCACCTCGAAACCGGTAAGTACATCATTACTAGAATGACCATGAAATCAATTGTGGAAAAACTACCATCAGGAGAGTTTGTTCGTGCGCATAAATCTTTTATTGTTCCGCTTAGCAAAATTCAAAGTGTGCGCAACAAAGTCATTTATGTAGGTAATACAGAGGTTCCGATTGGTAAAAGTTATGAAGATGATTTCTTCAATTCATTTAAAGGAGCCTCTAACTAATTTTAGAGAAGTGAGCTTGTTGGTTTTCTTTCATCAATACTAATCTTAGCAAATGATGTTGAGGAGTTAATAACTTAGGATCTTCTTCCATCAACAATTTGGCTTCGTTTCTTGTTTGTTCTAAAATGCCCACATCCTGAACAAGGTCGGCAATCTTGAATTTCATTATGCCGCTTTGTTTAGTGCCATAAACATCCCCAGGGCCTCGCATAGCAAGATCTTGTTCAGCAATCACAAAACCATTGGTGGTACTTGTAATGATTTGCATTCTTTGTGCACTATCTTTCGACATTTTATTGCCAGTTAAAAGGATGCAATAAGATTGTTCGCTGCCTCGCCCTACCCTTCCTCTTAGTTGATGCAATTGCGACAAACCAAATCGCTCTGCACTTTCAATGACCATAATGCTTGCGTTAGGTACATTCACGCCAACTTCAATTACTGTGGTAGCAACGAGAATATCTGCTTCCCCCGAAATGAAACGTTGCATATTGCGTTCCCGTTCGCCTATTTCTTGTTTGCCATGCACCATTGCAATGCGGTATTTATGCTCAGGGAAAAATATTTTCACTTGTTCGTATCCTGCGATCAAGCTTTCATAATCTAGCTTCTCCGACTCATCAATTAGTGGGTAAACAATGTAAGCTTGTCTTCCTTTTTCAATTTCAGTTTTCACAAACTCCATCACTTTCACTCGCAGCATTTCATTGCGTTGAATTGTTTTTATTTCTTGTCTTCCTGGCGGTAATTCATCTATAACCGACACATCAAGGTCGCCATATAAAGTCATGGCAAGGGTGCGAGGAATTGGAGTGGCGGTCATTACTAGGACATGTGGAGCTTTCACATTCTTCGACCATAATCTTGCCCGCTGACCAACGCCAAACCGATGTTGTTCATCTATCACTGCCAAACCTAAGTTCTGAAACTTCACTTGGTCTTCAATAAGTGCATGGGTGCCAATGGCAAAATCAATCATGCCCGATTCAAGCCCTGCAAGAATTTCTTTTCTTGCTTTGCCTTTGATGTTACCTGTGAGTAAGGCAACACGCAATCCCATTTTCTCTAAGAGTTGGTGTATGCTTTGAAAGTGTTGTTGTGCAAGGATTTCGGTAGGCGCCATCAGGCAGGCTTGAAAGCCATTGTCTTTTGCAAGTAACATGGCCATCAATGCCACAATGGTTTTTCCACTGCCCACATCACCTTGCAACAAGCGATTCATTTGTTTGCCCGTTGCTGTGTCGTGTCTTATTTCTTTCAACACTCGTTTTTGTGCATTCGTCAGTTGAAAAGGAAGATGATGATGGAAGAAATCGTTGAAATATTGTCCCACTTGCTTAAACACAAAACCTTCTTGAATGGTATGCTGTAAACGTAGTTGTCCTATTTTCAATTGAGACAAAAACAATTCTTCAAACTTCATGCGGTAGCGCGCTTGGTTCATTTCTTCATCCGAAGAGGGGAAATGAATCCATTGCAGGGCTTGCTGACGGGTGCAAAGTCCTTGTCTTTGCAGCGTATTTCTAGGAAGTATTTCGGGAACTATAAGCCCCTTTATTTTCTCAAAAAGACTTTGGGTGATTTTAGCAAAAGAACGATTGGTAACGCCCCTCAACCGCAATTTTTCGGTCGTAGGATATACGGGTTGCAAGCCTGCTTTGCTGTTTTCAGGGGTCAATAAATCAATTTCAGGATGCACGATGTTCATCACGCCATTAAACACACTTGCTTTGCCAAACACTAAGTATTTTGCTTGTTCTGTGAGCGATTTCTTCACCCATTGCATGCCTTGAAACCACACCAATTCTAACCTTCCAGTTTCGTCATAAAGCGTAGCGGTGAGTCGCTTGGTTCTTCCTGTTCCTTCTTCATCAATATTAATCAATGTACCGGCAATTTGCACCAAGTCACTCTCAGGATTGATGGCATTGATGGATGTTATTTGGGTGCGGTCGAAATAGCGATAAGGAAAATGAAACAACAGGTCTTCGTAACTGGCAATCTCCAATTCATTGCGCAACAATTCAGCCCGTTGTGGGCCAACCCCTTTTAAAAATTCAACTGAGGATTCAAGTATAGGTGTATTGTTGATGACGCTGTGTTTGAAACAAAAATAGCCTTGAATTATTTTGTAACAAGAAAAAACAGAAATTCATTCTTTTCTTCGAAATTAGAGCCATGAAAATCAGGTTCTTGTTTTGGCTGTTGATTGGTTCCATCAACTTTTCCTTTGCTGCCGACCACTGTATGCTCTTTCCGATTTCTATGAATCAAAGAGTGGCAGCATCGTCGTTAATTTTAGAAGGGAAAGTAGTGGCGCAACATTCGTTTTGGAATACTCAACACAACATGATTTACACGTCTAATTCTGTAGAAGTATTGCAAGTGTTTAAAGGAAAAGCTCCCATTCAAATCAATGTCATTACCGAAGGCGGTACTCTTGAAAATACAAGAATAGAGCACAGTTCCACACTTCAATTATTCAACAACCAATACGGCATTTTCCTTTGTCAACCTTCTAGCATAGTTCAAGATGCCTTTTCTGTATATAGCAGTTTGCAAGGTTTTATTCAATACGACCTCCACCACAATCTTGCTAACGAACCTTTCTATGCTTACCCTTCAATTACAGCTGCAAGAAATGCAATCGAAACAGCCACACATCAAAAAGCAATCTCCATTCAAACTGATGAATTGCTGCTACAAGCCATAAATACAATGGCTCAAAAAACAACGGCTACAGTTGCTGTCAAATCATTTACACCCAACCTCATTTCGGGCGGCACCAATAGTTATCTAATCATCAAAGGATTTGGTTTTGGCGAAGAAAGAAATGGGGGTTTTGTAGAGTTTCCCAATGCCAATGATGGCGGACAAACTTTTGTTCAACCCACCAATGCTCATTACCTTTTTTGGAATGACTCGATGATTGTGCTTCGAATGCCTTCTACGGTAATGACTACAATTGGTTGTGCAGGTACGGGCAATTTTATAGTAGCCAAAGCAAATGGTGAATCTGCGACAAGTTTGACGCCGCTTACCATCAACTTCACATACTCCAATTTCGATTATAAGGGTTTTCCTTTTCGTTCAGATCTTGTCAATCTAAATGGAATGGGCGGTTATTCTTTTCAGTTCAACATTGCCTTTCAACAAAACTCAGGTGCTATTGCAGCTTTCAACCGAGCATTGAATAGTTGGTGTACAACTACCATGAATTGGAATATTGCACCCAACAACACAACCATCAATAACATCGCACAAGATGAAACCAATGTGGTTCGTTTTGATGAAGGCAATGAATTACCTGCGGGTCTCTTGGGCAAACTCATCAGTTATTACACTGGCAAAGGTCAACCCGGTCAAGCATATGATTGGTATGTTTCGGAGATGGATATAGTATTTGATGATGCCGTCAATTGGAACTTTGATGAGCATAATATTGGCAATAATCAATATGATTTTCAATCGGTAATAACTCATGAATTAGGGCATGGCATCCAGCTTAATCATGTCATCAACACCGCCGACCTCATGCATTATTCAATGGACAAAGGCATGATGAACCATCAACCCTCGTTTGATGATATTCTTGGTGCTCGATACATCATTCATCAAAGCTTGACCACTAATGCCAATGGTCCGCAACCAATGCGTCCTCTTGCTTGCAACTTGCCTCTTGATTTGCTTTCTTTTTCAGGAATAGTAAATGATGCTCGTCTTGTTTCGCTTGGATGGAAAGTAAGCCACGAAACCAATCTGCTCCGTTATGAATTGACACGCAGCACCGACAATCTGCATTTCACAACCATTGATACCTTTCATGCAAACAATCAACTTGATATAAGTATTTATACCGCCTCCGATTCATTGGTAAAAGACACAGTTTATTATCGCTTGAATATAGTAAGCAACGACAGCAGCATTGTTAATTCATCCACTGTATTGGTGAACAAAACAGACAATAACAATATCCTCATTGTATATCCAAATCCTGCGAGAACTGACATCATTTTATCTACCAAAGCAGCATTAATAGAAAAGGCTACATTTATACTTTACACGTCAGATGGAAGAAGTATGCTACAACAAAACCTTTGCGACTTCTCTAACTTGCAAGACATACGAATTCCAATCTATCAATTAGCCGCTGGTTTTTATTTTTATGAAGCCACTATAAACGATGTTATATATCGAGGGAAGTTGGTAAAGGAGTAGTGAATCCTTTTACAATCTATGTTAGATGATTTTCTTCCTTTTGAACCAGACGCCAATAAAAATGATCACCAACATCATAATACCCAACACCCAATAATAGCCATTGTGCATTTTCAATTCTGGCATGTTTTCAAAGTTCATTCCGTAAACGCCAACAATAAATGTGAGTGGTAAAAAGAAGGCTGAAAATACCGTAAGCAATTTCATGACATCATTACTTTTTTGAGCATTTACAGATAAATAAGTATGGAGTAAATTATGTGCGTCTTCCGACACTTCATCATAAGCAAGATGAAGACTTAATAATTGGTCTTTTACATTCTGAAGCGCTGTCTTGCTCTCCTCATGCACTTGAATTTGTTGCACAACATTCTGTGTAATGTGCAACAGTTTTTTGGTAATTCTTGTTTGGGTTTTTAGGTAATAAAGATTTTCTAACGAAACTTTTGAATTGTCAGTTAAAAACAGCTTGTGTTCTGTTTGGTCTATTTGCAAAGAAAGTTTTTCAACAGGAGCGACAAAAGTGTCCACCATTTTATCAATCAAAAAAGTAAGCAACTGCTCTTGGTATTCAAAATCCTTTGAGGCATCATTTAAAAATGAAAATTCGGAACGATGAATGGTGATGATTTTTTCTTTGTTGTAGAAAAAAGCAATCTTATTAGAAAGCTCATTTACATTAGTGATTCTGTCATTGACCTTGGCAGTAAAAGCACGTAAAATCAAAAAGGTATAGTTCGTTTGTTCTTCAATTTTTGGCAAATGACCTGTTTCAATACTATCTCTAATTTGATAAACGTCTAAACCATAAGCAGTAGCCAATTCCGTGAGTTTTTCTTTATCGGGCTGACAAATATCTATCCAGGTAAAACCTTTAAATTGAGTTGTTCTTAGCTGCATGAAGTCTTGTGTTTAAAGTTTTTGCTGTGCCCTATCTAACGAAAGATGAAGGTATTATATCTTTAGATCACTGATAGAAAATTGGAATTTTTCGTAGTTTGAAGGAAGTGTTTACAGAATTGTGAATTATTCAAAACTTATTTTACAATAGCAGACAAGATGGAATTAGTTTTTAATCCACTTTACAATATCAGCACTTCCGTTTTTCTTAATCCATTTGATTAGATAAACACCTTGATTGAAATGAGCAATATTCAGTACTTCATTCTTAGAATGTGGCAGAATAGTTTGAGAAATCATTTGTTGCCCAATAATATTTTCAACTACAATTGTACTTTCAATTTTAGTTTCAGGGAAGCGTAAGTAAAGTATTTCATTAGCAGGGTTTGGATAGAACTCAAACCTTCCCGATTCTAAATCTTCGTAATCAATTCCTGTGGGTTGAGTTATGACTGATGGTTTCCACATCATTGCCGACATGGTACCTGAACCGGATAAATAAGTATTGCCTGCCACCAATAATTTTCCATTAGTCAAAGAACACATTGTTTGCCCTTTGTCATTATAATTTGATTGATTTAAAAAATAGTTCCCACTGATAATGCCTCCTGGAGCAAAATCATTGTCGTCATTTCCTAAACTATCAATTCCATACAGCAAAAAATCGGTAAAAGTATTGGTTGTAAAGTTGGTTGTATAACCACCTAAAACTATGTTTCCATCCGGTTGAATAATTGTGTTGAAGCTTTTGTCGTCATAATTGTTGATATTTTTTTGTTTGATTCCATTACCCGCAAAACTTAGGTCCAAATTTCCAGTACTATCGTATCTTATTATCAAGATTTTAATAGGGCTATTTTGCTGAACATTATAACCAGATGCTAGTATTTTACCGTCATTCTGAATAACAATGTTGTTGATATAATCGCCATACCCCGACACATTGTTTTCAACATGACCGTTTGTGCCAAATGAAGAATCAACACTACCATTGGGTAAAAATCGCAAAACAGCCGCCCAGCTTTGTGTTGAATGATATGTATGACCTCCTACTACGATTCGATCATCTTGTAATACTTTTATCGAAGCACCGCCGTCGTAAGGCAATGTTCCAATTGTTACGTAGCTTATTCCATTAGTTCCAAATGTGCTATCAATCTTACCATTCGCATGTAATCGGCAAACCATAATATGCCCAGCATAATTACCAGCAAGAACAATTTTTCCATTCGATTGCAATGCCATTGAGCTTGTAGATAAATTATTGGAATGAGGCAATATAACCATGCCATTCACACCAAAAGAAGAGTCTAAATTTCCATTCATTAGGTGTTTTGACAAACCAATATTGAATGTTGAAAAGGAATCTGCTCTACCCATTATCAACACTCTTTCGGTTGGTAAATAAATCATGTCATTGATTTGATTTTGGTCTGTATTGGGAAAGGAATCCACTACTACACCGCCGTTGCCCCATAAACTATTAAAAGAACCATTACCATTGAGCCTTACCGTAATAAATCTTGTTTTACCATTTACATTGCCATAACCACCTAAAAGCATAGTGGAGTCGGGTAATACCAAACTACGAACAAATTGCCCGGGAATAGTAGTAATCAACTTTCCATTTTGAGCAAAACTTGAATCAGGTATATAATGACTGTATTGTGCATTTGATTTGGAATTAATAAAGAGGAAAAGGATTATTAAAAAAGCATAGCTTTTCAAGCATAAAATGAATTTGTGGAATAACATCATGGGTGGGGGATTTGAAGCAAAATAAAGAACTTATTGAAATTGAATCGAATTTTTAAAGTTAGCCAATTCTGAAAAAGCTAAATGAACTACACTATCATTTCCAATACATCTCTAAATTAAAGCAGTTCTAGCAAAGAAGTTGTGCTGTTTGCAAACGACTAATCACCTCACCCACAAAGTCTTTGCAATCATTACGCACTTAGGATATAAACCATATTTTATTGGATTAAAAAAAGCAGGTATTAAAACACCTGCTTTTTTCGTTTCAAAGACAACAAACTATTATCTCACAATTATTAGTTTTTGAACACCTGCATTGATGCCATTCTTGCTAAGATGAGCAAGGTATATTCCTGACACAAATTGAGAAGTAGTAATTGCTAAAGTTTTACCTGAAGTAACTGTATAATTACCTATAATTCTTCCGCTCAAGTCAGTGATTTGCAACTGATAATCTGAATAATCTGTGGATGTCAAAACAAAATTTACCTCATCGTTTGCTGGGTTTGGATAAAGCATCCAATTAGCTTCTGTTTCATCTACATTGCCTACTCCAGTAGTCATGATTTTAATTGGTGCATTGTTGGTAACAACAGGTGCATTATAATCGAAGTAGATAGCAGCAAAGTTGTTGATAACACCTGTTACAGGTGATGGTGTATTGGCTTTGATTCTAAAACTAACAACCCCATGGCTCTTTAATGAATTCACATTACTGTCAGGCAAGTTGATGTTTTGAAAAAGAAATTCAATTACTCTACCATTTTTCATGGAAACACTTACAGGGTGTGAACTTCCTACCACTTCAAAAGTTCCCATGTTGAGCATATTGCTTAGCGTATCTCTAAGTAACACATTAAATGCCGTGTCGTTGCCCGTGTTTTGAAAATGAATGGTATAATTAAACCAACCTCCATTGTTAACATATGCTTGGTTTATTTGTGACGGACTTACTTCTTTGCTATTGGGATCGAATGATGAAACCGTTACAATGTTATAGTTCAAACTATTATTATTTGGAGTTTGGTCAACACCTGGTGAAGTAATTGCTATTGGCAATACAAAAACGGTCCCTTGAACAGCATTTGTTGGAATGGTATAATAAACCTGAACCGCACCCGATGCTCCTGGTAACAAGGTGCCAATATTCCAAGTCAAGGTATTAGTTCCAGAAGAAGATGTAGCAGGATATGAAGTAAAGAAATTAAGCGATGAAGGATAACTAACCGATAAAGTACCAGTAGTAACTGTATCTGTACCAACATTTTTGTAAGTGACCAAGTAGCCTGCAATATGACCTGGTTTTGCCGAGACCAAACTTATTACCGAAACCACAAGATCACGAATTCCCAGTGTAGGATAAAACCCAAAATGATTGAGCGAATCAATTTGACCTAGTGAAGTGAAGGAGGCAGACTGAGTAGAATTGGTTGTAAGTGTATGGTATAAAGGTACATTTGGAACACTTAAAGTATAAGTACCCGGTGAAGAATAGATTTGATAGTCGCCTTGTTGACCACTCATTGCATAATTTCCTCCAGGAACGGACTGAACAACTACGCCTAGTAATCCTGCATCAGTAACATCTAAGACCCCATCATTATTAAAATCACGGAATACTTTTCCTGTACTTTGACAAGCGTTTCCCGACATCATCCAAGCAAAATATTGAGTAGTGGGGTCTGTAAAAACAAATTGACCAAAGCTTGTTGGTGGCACAGTTCCTCCAGTTATCACGATATTATCAGAAGCATCAATGCCTGCCGAAAACACTACTTCATCATTGGCTGCATGTGTTGTTGTTGCCGACAAAACCGTACCAGAGGTATCCATTTTAAGAATGAAAAAATCAGCCCCGTTTGCAGTAATTGCAAGTGTGCCTAAACTAACTTGACCCGTTGCAATACCAATAACAACCAAATTACCTTGTGCATCTTGCAAACAATATTGTCCATAATCGGTTTGGAAACCACCATAAGTACGAAACCATGAACGATTGCCATTAGCATTGTAATGAACTACAAAAATATCATTGCTTACAACCGATTGAGTTAAGATAGTATCTCCTAAATCAAGTTGGGTATCCCAACTTCCGGTAATAGTCATATTTCCTTGCCCATCAATTGCAATATCGCGAGGGGCTTCATGAGAATTGGTTTTTATATACCCTAAACTTCCATTTGCATTTACTTTTCCTCTTACGTTGCCAAATGTTGCAGCATTACCAGCAAACACACTTGCGGCATTGGAAAAATAAACAGCATAAATATTGCCCTGCTTATCGGTTCTCATAGCATTCACTGCAAAAATGCTCGCCGTTTGACTGTAGCCAAAATTGTTGACATTAAGGAGATTTCCTGTACTTCCTGAAAGCTTCACACTTACTAAATTATAACTTGCATTTGCTAGTGGAGAAGCACTGTTATTGATATAAAGGAAACCAGACTGAACATAGGTGAGCACATGAACATCATGGTTATTGTCGAGGTCGAGATAAACATAATTTCCATTTTCATCGGCAGGACTTCCTATTTGTTTTGACCAAATAACGCTGCCTGTTGAACTGATTTTTGTAACAAGAAAATCGGTGGCGCCATTTGATACGAATGTGCTACCACCCCAACTTATTGTATCATTGAAATGCATGACTGCATAAACATCACCAACACTATCTGCTTTTAGCACCCATACTTTATCTGAAAGCGTACCTCCACCGTTTACACTCCAAAGAAAATTACCAGCAGCATCATACTTGCCTATCCAAGCATCATTGTCGCCAACACTTGTAATGGGAACGCCCCCAATCACTGTTGTATTGGCGAAAATGCCCCCTACATACATATTGCCAAACCCATCGGGGCAAGAGGCATTTGTACCAGCTTTGGTGTTGAGCACAGCCGTAAAAATTTGTGCTGAAAGAGCATTGCTAAAGAATAATACAAGCAAAAAACAACTCAATGCATTGAGATAAGATTTAATCATAACGACTTTATTGATTTTATTAACTGATTGCTACGAAAGACAAGAATGCAAAATAGGTCGTTGGTAAACTATTGCAACTTTTATTTTACCACATTAATTTTTGGGGTGCTCCTGCATTAATGACTTTATCTTAAAGGTGTTGATTTTTTGCTGCGCAACAAAAGCGGAACCGTTCACACTTCCAGAAGATTTTAAGTTAAGCTGCGAACGGAAGGCTTGGTTATATCAATCTATTTTTAGTAGGCAAACAACTTCATTAATATTTTTGTTAGGCACCGATATGCTCATGTAATAAATACCTTTTGACAATTTGGCTACCTCTGTTCCTAACTGAACATTGATCATTTTTCCTAAACCTTGGTATTGCGCCATTATTTGACCCATTTCATTTTTGAGCGTTACTTGAATTGATTCATTGAGGACAGATGTTGGAAGCTCAATAGTCAATTTATCATTAAATGGATTGGGGAATGCTTTTGTGTGCTCGTTCTTTTTATCTGCAATTGCATTCGGATTTGCAGGTTTTGCAGTAAAACTACTTCCCTCTATAAACACTCCCGAATCGTAAATATAATCAACAGCATCTGCCACAACCATTTTCATATGATAAACGCTATCTTTTTGAATGGGATACTTAGCTTCTAAAACAGTTGTAAACCCCTTATAAGCTAAGGTTGTGCCGTTCGTATTGTCAACATAATAAGCATCAAATGGAGCACCTGGACCTAAATTGGTACAGTTAGGACCCGAAGTGCCCATAGCCACTGAGTTATTAACGCTATTAATGGAAACAGGAATATTGGTATTCGGCACTATTGCCATATTCTGAACTCCGCTGATACCGGGTCCCGAAATATAAAATGCAAAAGCATCGTTAAAAGAAGTACACATAAATCCTGCATATTCCTCCGACCCAAAACTGTATTTAAATAAAACAGTGTCATAAGGGGAACTAAAATTAAACTCGAGTTTGCAAGCATCAAAGGTGTTGCAATTAATGGTATTGCTCAAGTCGGAATCGCCTAGCGTATTATTTCCCGTTGAAGCCCACATAGATTCTGGGGCATTAATGTGTGCATTGCCTGATGTCAATACAATTCCACTATCAAGATTGAGGTTGCTATTGCCCGTAACTAAAAAAGTTCCATTGGCTGCCGTATCGCAAGTCAATATTGCATTACTAACCGTAACATTTGACCCTGTAATGTAATCGAGCAACTGTGAAGCTGTTTGGGATGTGGTGATAGAAATTTGAGCATGGGCAGCGCTACCAATTACCAACAATAAAAAAAACAAAACAGGTTTGTTGCATGCGAACAGTTTCATAAGAGGCAATTTGTTTCAAAGATAAATATTTTTGTTTCCCAAAAATCTCTTTTGTTGGGCATTAGAAATGCTCGTTATCGCGATGCACGAAGCAATCTCTCCACTATTAAAAAATGGCTTTGCAATAAAGTCGTTTACACGACGGAGTAACTGTCATTTATCTATTTCAATTGCTGAAATTGTCAATTCTTGAGTCCCATTTTTCCAAATACTATTTCCTAGGTCTATCAATTTTTGTCTATCACTTTCTATTACTCTAGCAAAAATGTTGCAAGCGTCTAGTCCTTTTCCATCTCCATAATAAATTCCAAAACAGTTTGCCGTCTTTGTTCTTGCGGGCTTTGATGGACCCAATACCACTTCGCCTGGTTCGGTGAAAATGGATGCGTTTTCTTGAATGATGTCCAATTGAGGAACATCGTCAATCCATATTTCTTGTCCAGAAACTCTTGCGTGATAAAAGGTTCTTGTAAAAGGTAATAGGGCAACAAAGGCTTTTGAGGTCACAGGTGCAGCATCTAAATACAGCTCAAATTTTATTTCTTGATTGTTCGATGTTGTAATTTTAAAACCTTTCATTCTTTTGTCTTTAGGGCAGCCATTACTTTTTCTTCTTTTTCATTAACAGCTTATAAAAGACGGGCATTGTACCCATCCAAAGAAATGACAATGTTTTTAGCTTGGGGTTGGTAATAAACAAATAAGTGATAATGATGAGTACAAGCAATATGGAAAATATGATTAAGGAAATTCTTTTTTTATGTAGCTCTTCAAGGTGCGTAGGAAGATTTGCATTGTTTCTTAGTTCGGGGCGCTGAACAATGATGTATTGATAGAGGAAATATTGAGCCCCTAAGGTCAACAAGATAACGCCCATGTAGATAAAATAGCTTACCGTAGCGTAATCGTAACTTACTCTTGTAATAACCGTTGCGCTAAACGGGAATAAACCAATGAAAAACAGTAAAATCAGGTTTCTAAAAATCAATCCTTTATCATAATCTTTCAACACACTGAACATTTTAAGATGTTCATACCAAATTGACCCTATAAAAAAGAAACTTACAGAATATGCTATGAAACTGGGTAAAAGATGAAGTATTTTTTTTCCTAAATCAGCTGAATCAATTTCACCCTCCGGCAATTTTAAATCTATAGCCAACAGGGTGATGACGATTGCAAACACCGCATCACTGAATAATATCATCCTTTCAAGCTGAAACTCTTTTTTTATTTCATCCTGAGTAATTTCTTCTAGGTGTTCTTTATGACTCATTGTTTTAAAGTTAATTCTGTAAAGCAAATTAAAGGATTCAACCGAACATATTTATGCTGTGAAAAAAAGAGATTAGCGCAAGTTTGAGGTTTAGCTTTGAATTTGGTTGTACTTCTACAAATATAAATCTATGGCGTTACAAACGCCCTACCCTAGCATCCGCGTTTTGAAAACGCGGACGAGGTGGGCTTTCTTACTTGCTTTATTTCAAAGAATCTTAGATAACTCAGGATATTGTTGAATTTTTATCCTTTCTGATAAAAACGTTGTCTTATACTATTCGCTTCCACTACAGTAAATGCGCCTAATAGTTTAACATCAGGATTTTGAAGTATTGAAATAAGCGCTGTAGCTGCAAACACTGGGGTTTGACCTTTTTCTCTAAAAAAGACTACTGAAGGTGGATTGGCTTTCGCATATTTGAAAATCAACTCCCCATAATCGCTATCAAAAGTGAGGATGATAAGATTTAAGTCTAATGCCAATTGAATAACTTCTTCGTCGCTGATGCCAGAATATTCTTCTTGAATGCTCTTAACAATATATCCTTTCGCTCTCAACAATGGAGTACTTGGACGTGGAAAGTTTTCGTTAGCCAAAAACATAACTAAGCTGAAATAGGAAAATACAATTCTTGTTGAATGCAAGTTTTAAGATAGTCGAACACTGCCCTGATTGCCTCTGAAGAAATGGTAGGATAAGAAGCAAGGATTTGTTCTTCTGTCCATCCGGCGGCAAAAAGCTCTAAGATAATTTCCACAGAAATGCGCGTGCCTTTGATGGTGGGTTTGCCCATCAACACTTGATTATCCGAAACGATATACTCTTGCCATTTCATACTGCAAAATAATGTTTTTCTTTTTGAAACCTACTTTTTGACGCCTTTTATGCTTTATAAATTAGCCACAAGTACCCTGCCCATATGGCTCATCTGCATACTTGCAGCAGATGGGGGCATAACGAAAAAAGCTTTGCGTTGTTGGGAAAACAAAGTTCAGCGTAGCTAATTAGTATTCCGTCAGCCCATAACCGAAGCCCAATGATTGCAATATTGCTGCTATTTTATTCTCTGCCAAATTTATAACTACCAGCCCGAACTGAAGCTCAATAATAAAATTGTGCTAAATGTTGCGTTACAAACGCGAAAGCGTTACATCCTCGTTTTGGAAACGAGGACGAGGTGGTTTTATGCTTCGTTCCAAATGCCCTTCGGAACATTTGGAACAGTGTGGGGTTAGAGACTATTTAAATTTAAATGAACTCCAAGCATCTTGTAAGTCTTGGCTATATAATGTTTGTGGATTTTGACTTTTGCTATTAGTTCTTACAGATTCTAATGAAACCTTTTCTTTTAGGAATGTGCTTAAATCTGAAAAAGTAACATCACCTTTCGATTCTTGTAATTTCTTTAATAAAAAGTAAGTAAACATACCATGTTGTTTTTCTTTCCATGGTAAGGAAGATTCATCACCAGAACTTGCAGTAAATACAACGATATTACCTTTTAGAAAATCGTTTTGAGGTGTGATTTTTACGGCACGAGCTGCAAGTAAGCCTGCATCTCTTCCTCCACCAGTGAAACAAGCATCTAAAAATACAGTTACTTGCTTCGAAGGGAACTCAGTTAATTTTTCATACATGTTTGATAGTTTTATTGCAGAGGAAATGTTACTTCCACTAACATCAACAGGTATGATATAAGCAGCCTTTGTTTTTTCATCAGGCAAGCCGTGACCAGCATAAAAGACAATTACTTTTGCTTTACCATTTGTGTTTGCAATCAGTTTGTTTATTTTATCAATTGCTTGCGAAATCTTACCAGCCGTTCCATTTATCAAGAAAGTAATATTCTCTTTAGGTACGCCTAATGTTTGAAAACAATATGCTTTGAAAATTTGAGCATCATTACTTGCATAGGCAACATTCATTTCGGAGGAGATATTGTTCTGAAAACTAGAATAATCTTCATTTCCAATTATAAGGGCAAATTTATTTTCATCATGAAAGTTATTTGAAGGTATATTTTTATCAACGTCAGACGTTAAGGAAACCTTATCAATTTCAATTTGCTTATCAATCTTTGCATTCACTTCAATCTCTTGCGTTTTAGATAAAGATTGTTCCAAGGAAACTGAAAGTGTTTTTTCAGTTCCATATTTACCATAACTTTCTGAAATGTGTAATTGAATAGGAATTACATTATTGGTGTATTGCTTATTTGCAAAAAATTCGTAGCTAATTTCTTTTGTTTCATTCGGTTTAAGACTAGTAAAATGGTAAGATGTTTCATTTGCTGGAAATACATTTGAAGGGTTTGTAAAATCAATATTAATATTAGATGCAGCACCCTGCCCTTGATTCTGAATAACAATATTTAATGTTACTGGCTGTCCTAATTTTATTTTACCTTCTTCATCTGTTGTAAATTTTGAATCAGCTATTACAATAGATGGGTTTTTAAATTTCTGTGTATTGAATCGAATTATAAAAGGGTCTGCATCAAAATGGTTTCCTTCCTTTATTTCAAAAGAAAATTCAGCTTTACCTGACTCCAAATCCATTAACCCATTTAATGGGAAATCAACATTAATTTCTTTCCCTGCTCCCAAAATCCCAATTTTTTTTTCCTCATGGTAATTTATTCCATGAATACCATTTTTTTCAACTCCAAATAAAGTAACATTATATGCATCTCCTTTGCCTTTATTAGTCAGTTTAAATTGAATTGTCGTATTTTCATTTGCATCAAGCATGTCATTATTATCAATGTTACCATCTTTAAATGAAATGTCAGAAACAAATAAATTTGCTGGAGCAGTAGGTTTAGGAATACTTGATAACTCATCAATTGAGATAGGTAAATTGACCTCTTTACCTATGCTGGTGCAATAAGAGTTGGAGTTTTTATTAATAACTTTTACTTGATAAGAGCCAAATAGTACTTTTAGATCTTTTAATGCATCCCAAATAATGGTTTTTTTTCTACCACAATTAACAAAAAACCCTAAATCACCAGTTGTAAAACTAGGTGTAAATTCATAGCTATTAGTACCTGCAATCAATATTTTTAAAACGATATAACTATTAGTATATTGTGTACTGTCGACCAAATCATAAGTAACTACAATAGTATTTTTTTCTACGTGAAAGTCTACGTTTTTTACTTCTTGAGAAAATGAATGAACTGGAGTCGTTAAGTATAAAAACAGTAAAATTGACTTTATTATTTTCATAATTATTTTTGAATAGAGAGCGTGAAATATTCTATTTTTCTTTGATCAGGCGTAATTGAATAAATCCAACTGAATATATTTTCGTTGGTAGTATTTTGATCTTTATCCATTTTTATAAACTGGATTGATTTTTTAGTAAATACAAATATCAATCTGTTTGTCTCTTGTATTTTCAAATCTGTATGAAGTGTATAGTCTATTTTTTCAATTGGGAATTTATACGAGGAAGTTTGTGTTAGTTTCATTTGTTTTTCATACAAATTAGGATAGATAACAAATGCCTCCTTGTCGGTAATATTGAAAATGGTAAGATAGCTTGTTTGAGTCGTTGTAACATCGAAAGACAATTTTTCATCATTATTATAAACACTTTTGATGCCTTCAATATTAGCATCAAATGAAACATCAGGTTTCGAATCATATTTTATTACAGTAGCATCAATTGATGCTTCGTAGATAATTTCATTATCGTTCAAACAATTTATCCTTTCACTTTTAATCTCGTAGGACTCTATAGCACCCTGCATTTCAGATTGAATAACTGAAGTGAAAAACTGAGAATAATCGTTTTGCTTTTGACTTGTAAAAAGCAACTGATTGGAATTAATATTTTCAACAATTCCAGCCTTTTTCAAAGCATTTATTTTAGCGTCGTTTAATGCTTCTATTTTAGCTTGATTAGGGCTTACATCACCTACAATCAAAGAAGTGCCTTTAATATTAGTTACTTTAGATTTTTGCTGTGCACTCAAAATGTTTATAAAGAATAAAAACAAACACAAAAGCAGTTTACTGATCTTTTGATAATTTTTCCATTTCATTATTAAATGTTTCTTCAAACTTCTTTTTATCGTAGTCTAACTGAAGTTTTTCGTTGTTAGTTATTTTTTTAGTGATTCCATCTAACATTGATTGTTTTGAGGTTTCAATTACTACCCAATAGGAATAGCTCCCATCGGTTTCTTTAAATACTTTCTCATCAATTATTCTTATATCAGTTAGCGTTTGACTAACAACTTCTCTAGTTTGTTCTTCAAATTTATTTTCATATTCTTGTTTATCTCCAATGCTTCTTTGGTTGGTGTACTGGTCTAACACACGTTTGGTTAAAGATTTAATATTACTCGCTAATTCGGTCTTAGCATTTTGTAAAGCAATTTTTTTAGCTGTAGCTACATCTGGACTTTTCCCAACATTTTTGGCTCTAAAAAAATCTTTGTCAGTTTTGTATTTAGTTTCAGAAAAAGGTAATGAAATTTCCTGAGACTTAGTTACTGTTTCAAGTTTTTTTGTTCCACCACAAGACATAAAAAACATTGCAATTAAGAAGGAGAGTAAAATGTTTGTTACTTTCATTATTATGACTTTTTTCTGCCTACTCTAAAGCCCTTTTCGGCTAACGGGTTATTATTAATTCCTTTTTGCCATCAAAGATAACTAACCACTGCGACTTAGTTAAAAGACACCGCAGTTTTATTTGATGATTATTTCTTTGTAAACCCAATAATTTCACCATTAATAATATTACTTTTAAATCTCGCTTCTATCGCTTTTCCCAAGCCTGAAAAACTATGAGTAGTATGAACCCTTACTCTTAATTCGGCTGATGGTTCAATGAGAATATTATAAACATCAACGTATTTTTTGTGTAAAACATTTATTAGATATCCATTAACTTCATATGCCTTAAATTCTCTAACGTTATCTTGTCCTTTCTTTTTCTTTGGTATAAAAGCAAAGTCATTTACATCAGTAACAAAGTGAAATGTGGTATCGCCATTAACAACGGCTATTTCTATTGAAATTCTACTTGCTCTTGATAAAGTTCTTAGATTTTCTATTGGAACAGAAATGATATTTCTGTTATTTTCTTGAAATACTTTTGGAGTATTAATAGCTACTTTAGGTCTTAAGAAATAGATAAATAAGGCCCAAAATATAGTTACAATTACCCCAAGCCCAAATATTATCCAATCAGAACAAGATGGATAACAAGATATGATGCAATAAATCATAATGGTTTCTTTTTCACCTACTCTTCATCGGATTTTCGGCAACCTCCGTTTATTGTTGTCTGAACTGTGATACTTCGACTGCGCTCAGTACTAGTTCTTTTGATTCTTATGATGGCTATGATTTTTTGATGCGCATCTTAATAATCTCAATAATCAGGGTCATCATAGTTCAGACATTGTTTTTCAAAATTATTGAAATTCGGTTTTAGGTAGAAAGAAGTTTTCCACCAAAAAAAAAATTAAAACAGCCACAAGCCTCTTCCGTTTTACAAGTTTTGAGGCTTGCGGCAATTTGTTTTATGGTTATTTTACTGGTGGTGGTGTTGGTTCGTCTTCACCTGTGTCGCGCTTAGAACCTGGCGCATACAATAAGTTCCAACGCATATAACCTTTGCAGGCTGCTACATCGCCAGGATGGCGGCGAGCTATTTCGTGAACAATTTCTGTGAGCATTAATTCCAATGCAGGACGAGCCGTGTTTTTATCGCCACGGTCAACAGTCACAATGCTCATTTGTTTGAGTTGTGCTTCGCGGGCTGCGTCATATTTGGTTAGGAAGCCGGTGAGTTGGTCGGTAAGGTCTTTGCCAAGAAGGGCAGTATAAGTCTTGGCGTGTTCGCTCACAGTTTTCATAATAGCATGCGTATTGGAACGGTCTAAATGATGGAACTCGTTTTTACCATGAGGGTAAAACTGTTCAGCTGCTTGTGGGATAGATTTTGTTTTGTAATTGATATCTACGTAGCTATCAATCATAAATGCTTCAAAATCATCTACCACATCATCCACAGTACCCGTTTTAGAAAGCTGAATAGAAATTCCGAGGACTATTTGGTCCATCTCGCCTTCTACTGCATTTAGTTTGTCTGTGAGTTGCTGAATGTAGTTGTCTAAATCTTTTTTGTCGTTGTGTGAGGTGAGCGCTGCCAACAAATAGTGGGCAAAAGCAACGAGGCGAAAAGTAGCAATATTTGCTCTGTCGAAAAGGTTTCCAAAGAGCGTTTCTAAGAGTCTCATTTGATTAAATTTTAATTTTTAATAGAATAATTAATTTGCTTGTTGTGTATTCTTTTTATTTATCAATTCAATGAATAAGCGTGCGCAACCCTATTATTGTATGATGATACCCACGCTGGCGTGGCATAGCTTATACATTTGTAGGATGGCACCCACGCTGGCGTGGCATAGCTTATACATTTGTAAGATGACACCCACGCTGGCGTGGCATAGGTTATACATTTGTATAACGGCACCCACGCTGGCGTGGCATGGCTTATACAGTTGTAAAATGACACCCACGCTGGCGTGACAGCCATTTTAGGTATCTGGCGGACGGGGGATGAGGTTGGGGGTGAGGAGATGCATATTATTTCTTTAGTATTTTCATTTTTAGTTTCATTCAAAATCCAACATCATTCTTTCACCACTTTTCCTGCCTTTACACGCTCGCCGTTTTTATTTACAATGCTATAAAAATATAAGCCAGCTGCAAGTTGGGATGTATTGATTTGTTCTTTGTTGTCTATGATGGTTTTGGTGAGGATGAGTTTGCCATAGCTATCGTAGAGAGAGAAAGTTTCTTGTTTGGGTGAAGTAGTTTGAATATAAATAGTACTTGTAAATGGATTGGGATAAACGCTTACCCCATTTTCTTTAGGCACATCATTGATGCCCGTAGGTGGAAGGATATACTTAGCAAAGTACCAATCCCAACAAGTAGGTAACCCAATATAAATATTATAACTACCAAATGCCAATACAGGACTTGTAAATTGCCCTGTAACGTACAAACTGTCTTTTTCTACCATTATGGAAATAATATTATCAGAACCACTACCGCCAATACTCAGTGCATTGAGGGGATTACCTGCTATCGTATCATATGAAGCAATATAAGTATCACCGGGGAATTGTCCAATAGTAGGAATATAGTGTAGGGTGTCATTTCCACAAATTAAAGAGGAATCATAAAAATCTCCCCCAACCCATAGCCGTCCTTTCTTATCAACAAATAAGCTTCCTGTATAGCCAAGCCCTTTGCCTGCAACGTTTGCCCATTTTACATTGCCCGAAGTATCAAAGCATGAAATATAGGCGTTGTAAAAATTGGGATTATTTGGATTAATGGTTTGAAAAGTATTATTACCTATTACAGCACCATTGTAATAAACACCTGCTATATATAAATCATTATGACTGCCTCCCTTTAACTGTTGATAAGTAAGATTATCATTGCCTTTTGCCCAGATAAAATTACCTGCGGTATCATATTTTGCTAAGAAAGCTGTATGAAATAGAGAATCGTTACCAAAATTAACATAAGGTCCATCAACATTCCCTGCCATATAGACAAACCCATCTTTTACCACTAATGCATTACCCCATTCCCTACCCGGACCACTTTGTTGACGAACCCATGCCAACTTACCATTGGGACGGTATTTAGCAACAAATGCGTCCATTATAGAAGGACCACCCATGTATAAATAGTTCCAAATAGTATCTTGGTCAAAAACCACATACTCACCACCAAATTTACCGGTTACAAAAATATTACCTGACTTATCTGTTACTATATCGGTAGGTTCGGCAAAGCCCATAAAACTATGAATTACCTGAGTAGCCCAAATGTTGTTTCCCTGTTCATCATATTTAACTAAAAACATACACTCGCTAGGAGCACCAAACCAGAAATCATATAAAGTATCACTACCGAATACAATAGAGTTAGACTGATAAAAGCCGGCAACAACCAACCTATCAGAGTCATCTACTGTCATACATTGCCCATAACCCAAGCCGGTTGTAATGTTCATGCTATCCGTAATTAAAGGAACGGTCTTAGCCCAAACCACATGACCCGAACTATTGTATTTCAACAATAAATAGGAAGTAGCATAAAACGAATAATTATCCAAATGCAGAATGCCGCCACCACTCGACTCATAGCTTCCCGTAAAATAAAAATACCCTTTCGAGTCTTTACACATACCAAAAAGCCCAACTATAGAATTGGTTTGTTGTGAAAGATTTGGTGCAGTGGCTGAACGAACCCAATTCCAGTATTGCGATGATGCTGTTTGGGATAAGAATAATAGCAGCAATGGAAGTAACCTAAATGCTTTTTTCATAAAAATTTTTTTGAAAGTTGCTTCCAAGTTTACTGGAAGCAACTTTGTGACTAAAACTATTGTTTAAAGAATTTACCTTTTTCAAAAACCAATCCCTGATATTTTACATTATAAAAATAAAATCCTGAACTCCAACTGCTGACATCTATTGTTTTTTTACCATTAAAATCTTCTAAAGTAATTTTAGACACCAATGTGTTATTATTGACCAAATCATAATAAAGAGTAGAAGTATTTTTTTCATGCTATTAATAAATTTTGTTTGTTAAAAGAATCTGCCTACTCTAATCCCTTTTCGGCTACCGGGTTGCTTGTTAGTTGTCTGAACTGTGATTCTTGTGATTGATATGATTGCTATGATTTTTATTTATGGAGTGTGTTTTTTACTCTAGTATCTCAATAATCAAATGAATCATAGTCATCATGGTTCAGACGGCGCATCTCTATAATCAAATGAATCATGATAATCATAGTTCAGACGGCGCATCTCTATAATCAAATGAATCATGATAATCATAGTTCAGACAGCGTTTCTTAATAATCAATTGAATCATGATAATCATAGTTCAGACCATTTTTTATTTGTCAATCTTTTATAATTCAGGCTTGTTTCTCCAAAATTGAGGAGCAAACCAATTTCTAAGTTGTAGGCTTCGAGGTAGTTAATTGCTTGTGCAAAATGAACATCTTCGAGTTTGGTAATGGCTTTAAGTTCAACACTGATGATGTTTTCTACTAAAAAATCTACCCGTCTCGTGCCTATTTGTGCATCTTTATAAATGATGGGCATTTCAAATTCGCGTAGGTATGCTATTCCTGCTACACCCATTTCAATCTCTAATGCCCTTTGATAAATGACCTCCTGAAAGCCAGTGCCCAACTGTCTATGAACTTCCATAGCACAGCCAATGATTTTGGCAGTAATGGCTGAGTGTTTGTATTTTTCGTTTATCATTTTCTGCATTATGTTGTCTGAACTGTGATTGTCTGAACTGTGATTTTTCTGATTTGTATGGATCTTTTGATTTGAATTGCGTGGTTAAAAATTTGTTTCACTTAAGTTTCTCAATAATCAAATGAATCATGGTCATCATAGTTCAGACAGCATATCTCAATAATCAAATGAATCATGATAATCATAGTTCAGACTTTACCTCTTTTGGAGGAATATCGTTGGTTGTATTTTCTTTAGGTGCTTCTTCTTCGGGCGTTAAAACAGGCGTCAGCATTTCTGGCAAATCGGCGGTGCCGCTATTGGGCAAGAGCAAATCGCGCAGTCGGTCTAAGAAGGAAATAAGGCGGCTACTGTAAAAACCGGCAATGAATGCAAAGACTAACAGCCCTTTACCTGAATTGATTTCTACGGGGTTTTGTGCTTTCACCAAGTTGTAGCCCAACACAATAATGAGGGTGCAAACGGGGGCATATATCAACTTAGCAAGAGAGTGTGGTATTTCGGTTTCATCGAATTTCGACTTGGCATTGGCAGGGTCGGTCGTACTGTTTTTGATGACTTGCCCCACATAATAAATAATGCTGCACAACACACCGAGGATAGACCAAAATACTACTTCGAGATAGCACCCACCACTCTCGGAAAGCCAGAAGAAGGATTTTACTTTGAAGTTGAAATTGGCAAGGTAGCTTGTGGCTTCGAGGTCGCCGGCATTGCACAAGTACTTCATGATTCCTTTCATTTGATTGCTATCAATCGTGCCATTGAATTCGTTTTGCAAATACAACTTGGTTCGATAACATTTTTCAGAAAGTTTTACGCTTCGAACGTCGCAACTTTTGCAAATGGTATCTACGGCTAAGTAGGTAATAGTTGTATTGATTTGTTGAGGACTTCCATTAGATGATGGAAAGGAATCGTTGTTGAAATATATCTTGTTGATTTGTTGGTTTTGAGTGGTGCTTAATTGTGCAAACTCAAAAGAATTCTTGGTGAAAAACAGATGCGTTGCCACATAAACAACAACAATAAAAATGATGGTGAGGTATAAAAACCGAAACCATTGTCGTTCTTTCATGTCTTGGAAAAACTCAATATTCATACTCATTGTTTTTAAGATTTACCCTTTCAGGTGCTGTAATTTTTTTTAAGAAAAATACAAATCGGCTTCTGATCTGCGCCTATTGGTCAAACCTGCCACTACAACTAATTTTCCATCCACATGGCATTTGTTCCACATCATAAAAGCATCGCGAATGGTGGCGTCTTTTGGATTGGCCAATACTCTTTTTAATAAAGTAGAACCCTGCAATGCGGCAACACCCACATTGTAGGCAAAACTTACAAGGGCATTAAACTGATTTTGAGTTAGGTTTTTCTTAGTAGTCATACTCACTACACTAATGGCTTTCTTATCCACTTCATATTTGAGCAATTCGTTGGCTCTTTGTTCAGTAATGACATCGCCTTTTTTAACCATTACATTGTTTTCATACTTAATAGTTCCGTAGCCGATGGTCCAAATTCCGGCGGAATCCGTATAAGCTTTCAGAAATAAACCTTCTTTGCTTTTAATAAAGTCGTAACAAGCTTTGTCAGGTGCCATGATTAATGTTTTTATTATCGCCTACTCTAGTTCCTCTTTTCGGCTACCGAGGTAATGTATGTGATTGGTTGTTTTTCTTAAAAATAGCAAGTCAGCATAGCGCCCATCAATATTTTAAGATAGAAGACTAATGCAATGGAAGTAGCTATCCAAGAAAGGTTTTTAAGATGCTTTTTCATAAGATTGGTGGTTTATTTTTTATTGGTATTGATGGTGCTATATTGAAGCTGAAGTTTTTCTTTTTCGGCATTGATTCTATACACTTCATCTTCTAAAAGCTTTTTCATTTCCAAAAAATTGAGCTTCGAACTGTCCACTTCGGGCAGGAGTTCTTTTATTTGTTGCAGTATGCTGTCTTTATCGTCCGACTGAATAATATTGTCGTATTCATGCAAGATGATTAACTGAATAATAGAGTCTACCAATTCTTGATATTGCTCTATTTTTTCCTGTGCTATTTTTTGGAGGTGATTCACCATAGTAGAACAATTGTATTGTTAAGGTTAACTATAAAGGGTTTTAAACAATAAGTAAAAAATGATCAAACTGAGCAATAGAATAATTGTTCTACGCCAATTTCTGAATCTAATTTTTCTATTTTGAGGCATACTTATTAACTGTGTTTTACTTTATTTGGTTATAAACTTTCAAACACGTTTTCTACCACGCCAGCAATGCTGTCTTGATTGCTATAAGGCACAACTACAAATTGGCTGTTGCCGGTGTGGATGAGCACGAGTTCGTTATGATGTGGTTGGGCTCTATCGTTTACAGAAATATAAGGTTTAGAATAGACCTTTTCATTCCATTGAAGGATGCCCGTGTATTTAATTGTTGTATTCATGGTGCTAAATGTTTTATAGTGTTATTATCCCGCCTAAGTATTCCACGTTAGTGGGTGTTTTCAAAAAGTTTACTTAATCATTCATTGTCTCCTATCAGTCCTTATATACTCATTTCAATCAATCCTTATTTACTATTATCAACAACAAAAAAAAATCTGCTTCTATTTTCTAAATCGCAAATCATACATCATAAAATGATAGGGTTTATAGATGAATTCGTATTGATTAATATCAAAAAATAAAAGAGCTATCCGTTTAAAAAAATCTCACATTCTCTCCTATAAACGTGGACGATTTTTTTGAGTTTGTTTTGGATAGTGTTTCAAAGTGAAGGGGCTAAAGGTTAGCGGGGTATTTCATAGTAAAAGGGGCCAAAGGGGCGGCTTTTACCGGGTTAAAGGGTTTATTTGTTTTTCAGAAAGTGTTTTTTATCAAAATTGCCCTTGTTGATCTTTGCCCATGCAGCAAAAATGAGCATGGATAAAGAACACATTACACCAAGGCAACAACCAATAATCATTGCAGGGTCGGATTTCAAAAAACCATAAACACACCATCCTCCATACATTAAGCAACCAACAGCGTGTAAAACAATAAGCAAAGGAGTAGGTAACTGTTCGTTGAGGATTGTGCGAATGCCTGTAGGTAGGGAAATAACCTGATTGATGGCTGTGAATACAAAAGCAAAAGAAGCGACAAGGACTAAAGTGTTATTCATGATTTTGTTTTTAAAAAAAGTTTAAGGTTGAGTTTTTAACTAGTGGATATGTAAGGAGCATTTCTTTTAGTTTGTGACAACAATGAAAAAATGAACTTCCAAATCCGGTGTAAAATTGGAGAGAATAAATGGTCTGAAAAAAGGGATTTCACCCCAAATGGCACAGGATTTTTCCCCTTGATTTGGGGGAAAAATCCTGTCGACTTGGAGGAAAAATCCTGTGACCTAGAGGAAAAATCCTGTCGACCTGGAGGAAAAATCCTGTCGACCTGGAGGAAAAATCCTGTCCAAATAATTTTGTTAGGTGTTTTTTAGTTACCAATTTGGCGGTCTAAATTTTTTTAAAATGAAAAACACAAAACTTCTATTGGGTATGGCAAGCATTTGTCTTGCATCAATTGTATTAAATGCTTGTGGTGGCAGCAATTCTGAATCAACAAGCAATGCACCTGAAGCTGCCTCATTAAGGGTTGCTGCAAATGATTGTGGTTCGCAAGATGCAATCAACGTTGATGACCATGCCATCAGTTATGCTGATGCCAAAAAAATGAATGATGACTTTTCTCCCTTCTTCAGAGATAATAGAAATATGAGTCAAGACCTCAATTTCATTGATAGCATTGAATTCACTGCAGTCACAAGTTTGATAGAAGACTTTAATAAAGACACCATTTGCAAAGGACATTATGTTCGTGGTTTGGCCATTGCTTATGGTTTGGATAATGGTCGTCTTGTAAATATTTACCAACCACTTCTTTATGACAAAGCCAAACAAGAAGAGCCAACAAACCATGATTATAATGTGGTTTATGGTGATAGTTATACTTGGGATGGAACACAATTTAATCTTGCCTCAAACGCAAATGATTTGATTACAGAATACCAAACAAATATGCAAATCAAACGCGATGGTATCAACTTCACGCCTTATAAAGACCATGATGGAGATACAGAAGCAGACAATGCAAGAGCAAATTTGATGACAGAAAAGGAATTACAAGAATTGTATAATGCCAATCATGGCAATGGTTCAAAGTTGTATTTCTTTCCCGCAGCTAGAAAAGCAAATGTTGAGGGCGTGTTTATTTACAAACATGATCATGTAGTAGCAGCAGTAAACAATCTTAGGGTTGCAGGTACTCGTAGTGGATGGACCGTAGCTGTGGATGACAATCACATGCCTTGTCCTTATACTTGTGGCGTTATACAACTACAATAGTAACTTAGACTTTCGTTCAATAATAATAGCTATCAATGAATCTTTTCGATTGGTCTAATTATATCAGTGAAGTAGTAGGCACGGTGCTCACTATTGTTTCCTGGAAATACTTAACGAAACCATTCCGCTTTTTAGCGATGCACATTTTTTTAGGAACGATTTGCGATTGGACGAATTACTTTATCCTAATTAGACTCCTCCATCAGTACAATATTTGGTTAAGTAATCTCTACATTTTTATAGATGTAACCTTAGTACTCTTGGCTGCAAGGGCAATGATTGACCATGTTTTTGTTAAAAAAAGTATCTTATTGGTCATCATTGCCTTTAATATTTGGTCTATAGCGCATTATGATATTCATTCCCTGATAGTAAATGACAGGGATTATTTTGTTGGAAGTATGTTTATAGGGGTTAGTTATTTTTATGTCCTTTTTGAAAAATATCATTCTAAAGAAACTTCGCTTACTAAAAATATGATTTTCTGGTTAAGCTTTGTTCAAATCGTATACTATTTAGTTCAAATTCCGTCATTAATAGTTAAAAATAACACCGATACCTCTTTGAGTTTTATGATTATTATAATGAACATCAATGGCGTTTTTAACACCTTTCTATATCCAGTTACAGGGCTCATCTTTTATTACTTTAGAAGGCAGCAAATCAAATTATTATCAACAACAGCATGAACAACGAAAGTTTGCTTTTAGAAACAATTATTATTAGCACCATCATTTTATTGTTGTGTGTAGCTGTTATTGCAGTCATCATTTCTCTTTCACACAAACACCAAGCAGAACAGGAAGTAAAAGTTCAAGAGCTTGCAGTAAACTATGAAAAAGAATTAAGAAAAGCAGAAATAGAGGTGAGTGAATCGGTTATGACTAATATAGGTCTAGAGTTGCACGATAATATTTGCATGATGCTGACTTCAGTAAGTTACGGCATGAACATTTTGATGATTCATGACGATGAATTAAGAGAACAACTACAGCCATATCAAAAGACATTACAAGAAACAACAGATCATATTCGCATTATCAGTAGAACACTCAGCAGGCATTTCATTCTAATTAAAACATTAGATGAAATGATTAAAATGATAGTGGAAAGGATTTATAGTTTTCATGGCATTCATGTGGATTATGAATATGATGGTACAGAATTGAATCTTACTAAAGATCAAGAAACCTTAATCTTCCGCATTTTTCAGGAACTGATTCAAAACATCTTGAAACATGCAAATGCCCAAAACATAGTTATACACCTAAAAGTCCGACCTCAATTTTCGCTGAGTGTATTAGATGATGGTAATGGATTTGATTTAGATGCTATTGTTTATAAAAATGGAATAAAAAACATCACTGAACGAGCAAAATTGGCAGCAATGAGTTGTGAATATTTTACTTCAGTAGGATTTGGATGTAAGGTTATTTTGAAACCATTATCTTCGTCTTAAAGCACTCTTTTACTCCACGTATAGGCTTATGAAAAAGAATATTATTCTCACCGATGATCATGCCATTATGAGAAAAGGTTTGAAAGAACTGATTGAAAAATTAGGTCCTTATCAAGTTGTGGCAGAATATGGAAACGGAAAAGAGTTAGTAGAAGCTTACCCTTTTCAACCAATTCCTGATTTAATTGTGCTTGATTTGAGTATGCCAGTAATGGATGGGGTACAAGTAGTAGAATGGATGAAACAAATGAAAGTTACCATCCCTATTTTGGTATTGACTTTGTTAGATGAAGAACCCTTAATCATTAGTTTATTTAGAAAAGGCATTCGCGGGTATTTGAATAAAAATTGCAACTACGAACAATTGAGAAATGCTTTAGAACAAATTTTTACTACTGGTTATTATCATGATGAAATGATGCATAAAGCCCTAACTTTCGATCAGGAACAGATTCAGCAAGAACCAGAAAAGCAGAGTGTGAAAATGATGCTTAATGAAAACCAAATGCAATTCCTTCGTTTGGTTTGCCATGAAGACGAATATACCTATGACCAAATCAGCAGTATAATGAATGTTACAAAGAAAACAGTAGAACACTATAGGTCACAATTATTTGAAATGCTCGGTATCAAATCAAAAATAGGTTTGGTCCTATTTGCGATAAAAAACAATTTACTCGATTAAGTTTTCTGGTCAAAAATCCTTTCTAATGCCCAAGCTTTCAGGCGCATTTCTTCATATTCTTCTTCAGCATTACTATCGTAAGTAATAGCACCACCTGTTTGGTAAGAAAGATATTTTGAAGTTGTGTTGTAAAACAAACTTCTGATAACTACATTGAAATCAAAATCTCCATCGGGCGTAAAATAACCTACACTTCCTGAAAACAACTCCCTTCTTGTTTGTTCATATCTATCCGTCAACTCCATTACTTTCATTTTAGGCGCACCCGTCATGCTGCCCATCGGAAAACTATATCTAATGGCATCAGTAGCTTTATGTTGTGCTGATAATTCGCCTGTTACAGTAGAAATCAAATGATGTACTTGAGGAAAGGAATAGACTCCAAATAATTCTTCCACTGAAACGGTTCCAAGTACACAACTTCTTGCAAGGTCATTTCGAACAAGATCTACTATCATCACATTTTCAGCACGGTCTTTTTCACTATCAAATAATGCCTGTTTTCTACTTAAATCTTCCAATTCATTTTCTCCTCTTTTGATAGTTCCTTTAATAGGCATTGAACGAATAAACTCTTTCTCTTTCATCAAATAACGTTCAGGGCTGGCACACATCAAATAGTCTTGCTTATTTCTGTAAAAAGCAGCAAATGGTGCTGGCGAAATTTGATTGAGTTTATTGAAAACAATTGAGGGGTTTAGGTTTACTTCTTCAACAAATCCCTCACAGCAAAAATTAATTTCGTAACAATCGCCGTCCTCAATATGCTGTCTAAGTTTCTGAATAGTTTTGAGGTAAGTTTCCTTGTTGATGCGCGTTTTAAATTTTACTTTAGGAAGTAATGGTTCCTCATTCAATTCGGCATTCACTATTTCTTCAAAAATATCTTCTGGTAAACGTTCTATAGATTCAATAGTAAAAGATTTACAATCTTTTTGAAGATAGCAAATTATTTCAGGCGAAAAGAAACTAACATCGTCCCAACCATGTTTTTGGGGATGATTAGAAACTAGCTTAGGTTCAATGCTATTTTTGAAATCATAAACTATATGTCCAAACAGCCAGTCTTTATTTTCTTCCTGCCAAACTTCTATTTTACTTAAAACATCTTCATTACTACTTCCATTGATAAAATGCCTTGCATTAACAGCAAGCAAACATTCAAACTTTGAATGAGGTAATTGATATTGGTTGCTGTCTAGAAAAAGAAAAATGCTGAATGGTTGTGCCCAATTCAGCATTTTTGACTTGAAAGAAATTATTTCTTCTGCTTCAAGCAGAAATGTTGCTTTTTGTCTTTGCAAGAAATTTAGGTGATTTTAAAAATCGTCGTCTTCGTCGTCATCAAAACCACTACCGCCATACAAACCGAGGTCTTTAAATTCATCATCTTCAAAATCATCATCTTTTTTCTTAGACTTTGATTTCGATTTTGATTTAGGAAGGTCGAATTCCTGGAACTCTTTGTCAATCTTATCGTCGTCAAAAGTTTCAGAGTTTTCAAACCCTTCTTCGTCAATAAAATCAATGTCTTCATCATCTTCTTCAATATCATCATCTTCTTCATCAATTTTCTTTGAAGATGCTTTTTTAGATGATGCTGCGGTTTTCTTTTTAGGAACGATTTCAAATTCCTCCTCATCTTCATCCTCCTCATCTTCATCTATTTTCTTAGTAGGCTTTGATGATATTTTTGATGAGGAATTCTTAGGTAGCGCTGTTGCACTCTTTTTAGTAGTAGTTTTTTTGGTAGAATTGGATTTCATAATTCTGATACGATTACTGCGTAAAATTTTAATTGTTTGTTGAAATTCCCAAATTTTTTTTTGGTGATTTTTAAATGAAATTTTTTCTGCGGTCTAATTTATTCCATCGTTTATTTTTCACCCAAATTTTTTTCAAAAAAGTTCTTTAAACGGCAATTAATTGGTCACGTCCTGTACCGTTAGACACGTAGGCGATTTTAGTTTCTAAATATTGTTCAATAAACTTACAATAATCTTTAAAAACCGAAGGCAATTCATCATAAGTTTTGCAAGTACCAATCGGTTTACTCCAACCTTGAAACTGTTCGTAAACAGGAATCACTTTTACATCGTTAATGTCATAAGGAAATTCACAGGTATGCTTTCCATCTATTTCATAAGCGGTTGCAAGAAATACTGGATCAAAGCTGTCCATGACATCTGCCTTTGTCATGATTAATTGGGTAACCCCACTCAGCATGCAAGCATATCGGAGCGCCACCAAATCAATCCATCCGCATCTGCGAGGACGACCTGTTGTAGCGCCAAATTCAGCCCCTGCCTTACGAAGTGCATCACCCGTTTCATCTAACAATTCGGTAGGAAAAGGTCCACTACCTACACGTGTGCAATAAGCTTTGGTAATGCCTATAACCTCTCCAATTCTTGAAGGAGCAATCCCTAAGCCATTACAAACACCAGCTGCAATTGTATTGCTTGATGTAACATAAGGATACGTACCAAAATCAATATCGAGCATACTGCCTTGTGCACCTTCTGCTAATACTTTTTTACCAGCTTTGAGTTGTTCGTGTAGCCAATATTCTGAGTTAATTATTTTCAGTTTGCGCATTTTCTCCACTGCATCCATGAAAGCACATTCCCACTCACTATAATCTATGACTTCCTCAAATTGTTTGAGGATATCGATATGTTTTTGTTTTAGTTTTTCATATTTCTTTTTGAAATCTGGACTCAATATATCACCCACCCTTAAGCCATTTCTGCCTGTTTTATCCATATAAGCAGGTCCAATTCCTTTCAATGTCGAACCAATTTTTTCTTTCCCTTTAGCTGCTTCAGATGCTGCATCTAAAACTCGATGAGTTGGAATAATTAGTTGCGCACGATGAGAGATAAACAATCGCTCTAGCAAATCATTTTGTAAAGGAAGAATTGCTTCAATTTCCCTGGAAAGAGTTACTGGGTCTATAACAACACCATTCCCTATCAAGTTCAAACAATGTTTTTGAAACACTCCTGAAGGAATGGTGTGTAACACAATTTTATTACCGTTGACATACAATGTATGTCCAGCGTTTGGACCACCCTGAAACCGAGCAATGATATCGTAGTTAGCCGCAAGAAAGTCCACTATCTTTCCTTTTCCTTCATCGCCCCACTGGAGGCCAAGCAAAACATCTACCATCTTTATTTTTTAGAAACGCCAAAAATAGCACGCAAACTTGAAAATGATTTTTTGTTTTTTATCAACATCATTTCATCTTTTTTCAACAGTTGCCAATTTCTTTGCGATTTAAAGGAAATTTGAAGCCATAAAATCATTATTAATGTCGCAACAAAAACTTATGCTCGATATGGCTGCCATGCAGGAAGATTTTTTTTCAGACTCTTCCCTTATCGGCATTGTTTCGACAAGCCCAGCCTATCATTTTTGTTGGTTGCTGAATGAACATTTTGATTTGAAATTTGCGAGAGATTCAGAATCGGACATTTGCAAATTTGACATTGATAAGAAGGAGCACTTTTTTCCAGTGTATAAATATGCTGCACCATTAAATGGAAACAAATACACTGTTTATAAACTCAAGAGTGAAACTGAAACTCTTTTACCGGAAGCCAAACAACTTGATTATATCCTTATGGTTCAAAGTTTAGAATCCAAGGACGATGCCGAATATTTCACACAACAACTGAAAAATATTTCGGAAGTACAATTAGCTCAAGTACTCGACATTGATAATCTAAAAAACTTAGGCAATCTCATCTTATAACTAAGCAATTTTCAACTTTATTTTTGTTAAATTACAAAGTCTTATTTGAGCATAGCTCTATTTTTCTATTTTTGTTGCTGTCTTAACAGGCATTCCATTCACAAGTCTGGAAATTTTACAATCATTTTTTAGAAAACAAACTTAGTTCAATGAATTATCGCAAAGTCAACAACATTGTTGGTTTGATTACTGGTTTGATTGCCACATTCGTTTATTTAAAAACCATGGAACCAACTGTTAGTTTCTGGGACTGTGGCGAATTTATCTCTTGTGGCTACAAAGTTGAAGTAGGTCACTCTCCTGGTGCACCATTCTTCATGTTAATTCAACGCATGTTTGGTTTGCTTGCAGGCGGTAATCTTACCAAGGTTGCTTTGATGGTCAATTCTTGGTCAGCTATTGCAAGCGGCTTAACCATCCTTTTTCTTTTTTGGACTATCACGCACTTTGCTAAAAGGCTTTTAGCTCCTGATGAAGAGAATCCAAACCAACTTAATACTATGTTGATCATGGGAGCAGGTTTGGTAGGTGGTTTAGCTTATACATTCTCCGATACTTTTTGGTTTTCAGCAGTTGAAGGCGAGGTGTATGCAACATCTTCTTTATTCACAGCATTAGTATTTTGGGCAATCCTTAAATGGGAGCACACTGCAGATGAAAAACATGCAGACCGTTGGCTAGTTTTCATTGCCTATATGATGGGACTTTCGGTTGGTATTCACTTGTTGAATTTATTGACTATTCCTGCAATCGCATTGCTTTACTATTACCGTCGTTACAAGACTACAAACATGGGAGCTAGCATTGCCTTCTTTGTTGGTTGTATAATCCTTGCATTGGTACAGTTTGGAGTAATTCAAGGTCTGCCTTATCTAGCATTCAAGTTCGATTATTTGTTTGTCAATAGCTTCGGTTTACCTTTCGATTCAGGAGCATTATTCTTCCTTTTGCTTTGGGGTGCTATAATGATTGGCGGTACTATTTATGCTCGAAAAAAAGAGAAGTATGTAATGCATCTAAGCATGTTATGCCTTGTCTTTGTTCAATTGGGTTTCTTAAGCTACCTCATTCCTGTAATTCGTAGCCGTGCAGATGTACCTATTGACATGACCAATCCTGACAATGCCAACCGTTTTCTTTCTTATGTAAATCGTGAGCAATTTGGTCAACAACCATTATTGTTTGGACCTGACTTCGATAGTCAACCCGATGATGTGGAAGCGAAAGGCTTTTTTTACGATAAGAATAAAAAAGATGGTAAAGATTATTATGAAGAAGTGGGCAAGAAGATGGAATATCACTATTCTAACAAGCGTTTTTTTCCTCGTATTTGGGATAACAATGAAGGTTCTCATGTAAATTTCTATCGCCAATTTCTTGGTCTTGGACCTGGAGAGTCACCAACTTCAGCCGACAATTATAAATTCTTTTTTGGCTACCAATTAAATTGGATGTGGTGGCGTTATTTTATGTGGAATTTTGTTGGTCGTCAAAATGATTTTGAAGGACAAGGTGGTCCAAAGGATGGCAACTGGATTTCAGGCATTTCAATGTTTGACAAAAACCGTGTAGGCGACATGGATAAAATGCCCGATGGCTACAGTAACAATAAAGCTCGAAACCAACTTTATTTCCTTCCGTTTATCTTAGGTTTACTGGGAATTGTTTTTCAGTTCAATGGTAATAAAAAAGATGGCATCATCACCTTTATGTTGTTCTTCTTTACAGGCATAGCCATTGTTCTTTACCTTAACAATACCCCACTCCAACCTCGTGAACGAGATTATGCTTATGCTGGTTCTACTTATGCCTTTGCCATTTGGATTGGTTTAGGCGTTTTGATGGTTTATCATTGGTTTAGCAAGGTGCTGAAAGGTGCTACAGGTGCTGCTTTAGCGATACTACTTTGTTTGATTGCTGTGCCAACCTTAATGGCAAAAGAAGAATGGGACGATCACGACCGTTCTCAAAAAACATTGGCGAAAGCAACTGCTTACAATTCATTAATGTCATGTGCACCAAACGCTATTCTATTCACTTTTGGTGATAACGATACTTATCCTCTATGGTTCTTGCAAGAAGTAGAAGGGTTGAGACCTGATGTACGTATTGTAAACACAAGCCTACTTGGTATTGACTGGTATATTGACCAACTCAATTACAAAACAAATGATGGCGATGCCGTACCAATGATTTGGAAGAAACAACATTTTGTTGGCGACCGTCGCAACTATGTTCGGTATGTTGAGAATCCTCAAATTCCCAAAGACCGTTTCTTCAATCTTGTAGAAGTGTGCAACTTTATCATTAGCGATGAGATGAATGCTAAACTCAGCGCACCTGGCGGAGAAGCAGCCAATTATCTTCCATCAAAAAACTTCTTTGTACCTACCATTTCAAAAGAAGAATTGGTGAAGAATGGTTTCATCAACTCAGCAGATACGGACAATGTGCTTAATGAAATGAAGTTTACATTTAGTAAAGATGTGGCTTATAAAGATGATTTAGGTGTTTTAAATATTGTTGCTGCTGTAGCTAAAGATGGCTGGAAACGCCCTATATATTTTGGTGCTGGCATGGGCGATAATTATCAAGGGATGAACGATTATATGCGCCTTGAAGGTTCTGTTTATCGTTTGTGTCCTTTCAAAAATCTTATTCAACGTCCATCGTCCCCAGGTGACATGGGTTTTGTTGATGCTCAAAAAAGTTTCGACTTATTTACCAAGACTTATTACTACGGCAATGCAGATCGTAAGAACGTTTACTTTGATGAGAAAAATCGGATGATGCTTACTGCTTACCGTATTGATGCAGCTCGTGTTGCAGATGATCTCACAGCAATTGGTAGAAAGGATGATGCAGTAAAAGTTTTGGATAAAGTGATGGAAGGAATTACACCTGAGTCTTATGCATATGATGTACCTTCTTACTACATGGCTATTTCCTATTACCGTGCAGGTGCAAAAGAAAAGGCGAGGAAATTCACTTTTGCTTTAGCAAAGAATATGGAAGACGACATCAAATATTGTCTTGACCTTAATGACGATGTACGAGAAGGGATGGCAAACGATGTACAACGCGACCTTACTATCCTCAATATTCTTAGCAATGCTGCAGGACAAATGGGTGATACTGCTACCTCTAAAGAAATTGGACAAAAATTTCAAGGCTTATTACAAGCTGCAAGTGGAAAAGTTAATTTGCAACAAGGGCAATAATTTTTTTCATTTATTATTTTTAGACAGTCGCCATACAAGGCGACTGTCTTTTTTTATTAGATCTTAAAAACTCTACCCTAAATTTATTTTGGAGCTTATTTTTACATTGATCTTTACAATTGATTTATGCGTTGCAAATATTTAGTCTTTATCCTTTTTTTCAGTTTTTTTCATTCAAAAATTCATTCACAACAATGGTTTCATAAACCTCATTGGCAATATGCTTCCAAAGCAGTTTGTGATGGTGAGATTGAAGCGCTTGATATGATTGCTGATAATGCAGGAAGACAGTGGTTAACAGGTTTTTATGTCGGCAATGCTAATTTTAATGGCATTCAACTTCAAAATAAAAGTACCCAACTTTATTACGATATTTTTCTTGCTATCAATGAAAATGGAATTTGGAAACAAGTAAAAACTTTTGGTGGAGAAAGTGCAGAGATAGGGCGTTCTCTTGCAAAAGACAGTGCTGGAGACATTTATTTGTTGTCCACTTTTTTCAGTGATAGTATTCGCATCGAAAGCAAAACATTTTACAACAAAAGCAATACTGGCGATATTCTCTTATTGAAATTTAAACCAAATGGGAGTTTAATTTGGGCGAAACAATTTGGAGGAGATGGTTGGGATGAAGGTTATTCAATGGTAATTGATTCAGATAATCACATTTGGATAGGTGGTGACTTTAATAGCAGACAATTGGATTTAGATAACTATACTCTTTCTGTAAGCGATACATTTGGTAACTCTGATGCTTTTCTTTTTCAAATGGATACTTCAGGAAAAGTACTTTGGGCAAAAAGTTATTATAGCGGTTTCAATGAAACTCTTTGGAAATTAAGTGCATTACCATCAGGGAAAATCGTTGCAGCATTCGTTTCTGATGGATATGAAATTTATATTCCTCCATTTTCTATTATTAATTTTAAAAGTGAAAACTTTCTTGGTGTAATTTCTTCTAGTGGCATTACTGAATGGGCTAAAGCAATTGAAACTACAGGAACATGCGATATTGCAACAAATAAAAAAGGGGATATTATTTTCAATAGCCCTTTTTTACCTGATTCAATAAATGTAGATGGCAAAACAATTCATTCAAGGTTGGATATAGGGTGGAAAGGCACAAATCTTTTTGCTTCTTTTCATGAAGATGGTAGTTTGAATTGGGTAAGAACAAACTTTTCAGATTATTACCTCAACTATACTAGACTATTTTGCCCTGATACAAATACTATTATGATTTATGGGAATCCTCAAGGAGATTTAGGTAGTCAAATTGCAGTGGGAGATTCCATTTTTCATCATGACCATATTTTCTACTTTGCAAAAGCTTCTGTAACAGACGGGCACATGATTTGTGCGTGCTGAAAATGACAATAGTAACTATTCCACCGAATCATTGGCAGCTTGCATCAATCCTGATGGAAATTTCTCAATTGCTGGCACCATCAATCTGCCTGGAAATATAAAGTTTGGCGATTATTCTGTAGGATACAATAACAACGATAAATTGTATATGATGTATTTAGCAAAATTCAATGATTCTATGTATAGAATACCACCAATAGACAGTCCAAAAGTAAATTTACCAGCTTATACAGTTTATCCAAATCCAGTTAAAAATGAATGTAATATCATCGTAAATGATTCAGCTGAAACTTGGCACTTTTCAATCTATAGTAGTGATGGAAAAAATCTTTTGAATCACATATTGCATATTGGGTTAAATACATTTTCGTTTGATGAATTTGAAGAGGGAGTTTACTTTTCAGTAATTAATGATGATGAAAAAAATAAAATTTTTCATCAAAAAATTCTAAAAGTAAAGTAGGTTTTGGAAGTTGAGTTTATGAAACAAGTATATAATACACAAAGACTAACTCTTACTCCTGTTAATGAAAATGATAATGAGTTTATCACGCAATTAGTAAACACAAAGGAATGGATTGAATTTATTGGAGAGAGAAATATTCATTCAAAAAGTGATGCTTTACAGTACATCAAAAAACTAATACAAACCCCTAACTTAATTTATTGGGTTGTTAGAAATAAAGAAGATTTCACCCCAATGGGAATTATTTCATTCTTAAAAAGAGACTACTTAGACTGTTTTGACCTTGGGTTTGCTTTTCTTCCCGGATTTTACGGGAAAGGATATGCCTATGAAAGTGCACAATTTGTATTAATAGAAGTTACAAAGTTTTCAAAACACAAAAAAATACTTGCTACTACCCTTTCTCATAATTCTAAATCAATAAAATTGCTTCAAAAATTAGGATTTGTTTTCCAAGAAAATTTCGGCTCTGACAAAGAGAAACTTCAAGTATACAAGTTTTTTCAAAAACAATAATTAATCATAAAAACAATAAAGATAAAGTTACTTATATCACCGCTATTCAAACACTTAATAATTCGGTTATTTTTGCCTAATTAATCGTTTCACAATTTCATGTTCCAACTCAGCGCCTGTATTATTACCTATAATGAAGAAGACAATATTGCTCGATGTCTAAATTCTTTGCGAGGATTGGTAGATGATATTGTTGTAGTTGACAGCCTTTCTAAGGATAATACCGTAGAAATTGCTGAAAAAATGGGCGCTAGAGTCTTTCTAAGGAAATTTACAGGTTATGGAGAACAAAAGTTCTTTGCTCAAGAAATGGCAAAAAATAATTGGGTTCTTTCCATAGACGCAGATGAAGAAGTCTCTGAAAAGCTTGTCAATAAAATAAAAGACGTTTTAAAAAAGCCTCTACACGATGCTTACACAGTAAATATACTTACGAATTATTGTGGAAGGTGGATTTATCATTGCGGTTGGTATCCACAACCTAAAATTAGACTTTGGAATCGTAAAAAAGCCTCAATGTTGAACGACAAAGTTCATGAAGGTATTAAACTGATTGATGAAAAAGGTAGTGTAGGAAAATTAAACGCAAATCTTAACCATTATAGTGTGAAAACAATTTCTCAACATCTCAAAAAAATTGAACACTATTCAGAAATGGGTGCAAAATTCGACGTAGAGCGTGGTAAAAAATGCTCGATAATAAAGTTGTTTATTGCACCTAAATGGCAGTTTTTCTGGGAATATTTTATACGCTTAGGTTTTTTAGATGGATATCAAGGTTTTATTTTGTGTAAAAACTCATCAATGGCTTCATTTGTTAAATATGCAAAAATTAGACAAATGCAAAAAAATAACGAGCAACAAAACAACTAATTTCACAATAACTACAGGCTAACACAATTAATAAATTAAATTATGTACAATAAACATGATTTTTATCATCTTTTTTTATGAGCCAAGTCATGTGTGACTTGACAGTTGAAAAGTAGTTTTGTGACCATAATTTTAACAAAAAAATGAGCGCTTTGTATCTGTTAATTATTGCTAGCATTCTAGTTGCAGGTTGCTTTCTTATAGCATTCATTTGGAGTGTTCGCAACAATCAATATGAAGACCAAAAAGGCGCTGCACTTCGCATTTTATTTGATAATGAGAAAATCTTAACCTTCAATAGTAACTCAAAAAAGAAAGATTCATGAGTAACAATTCACAATCAAGTTCGGGGCAACTCGACAAATTTTTTTACGATAATAAAATCGTAAAAATGTTCGCTTATGCCACTATTTTATGGAGCATAGTAGGTATGCTCGTTGGTGTCATCATTGCATTTCAGTTAGTATTCCCCCAATTAAACTTAGGATTAGAATACACTACTTTCGGTCGTCTAAGACCACTTCACACAAATGCTGTGATTTTTGCTTTTATTGGAAACGGTATTTTCATGGGTGTTTATTATTCCCTCCAACGCCTCATGAAAGCACGTATGTTTAGTGATAAACTCAGTAAAATTCATTTTTGGGGCTGGCAGTTAATCATTGTTCTTGCTGCTTTAACACTTGTTTCTGGCATTACAACAGGTAAGGAATATGCAGAACTTGAATGGCCAATTGACATTCTTATTGCCCTCATTTGGGTAGTGTTCGGATGGAACATGTTTGGCACTATCATCAAGCGCCGCGAACGCCATTTGTACGTTGCAGTATGGTTTTACATCGCAACATTTGTTACAGTTGCTATGCTCCATATTGTTAACTCATTTGAAATCCCTTTTTCTTGGATAAAATCCTATTCTTGGTACGCTGGTGTTCAAGATGCATTGGTTCAATGGTGGTATGGACATAATGCTGTAGCGTTCTTCCTCACTACTCCTTATCTAGGTATCATGTACTACTTTCTTCCTAAGGTTTCAGGTCGTCCGGTATATTCTTACCGCCTTTCAATCATTCACTTCTGGGCACTCATTTTCTTATACATATGGGCTGGTCCTCACCACCTTCTTTACACTGCACTTCCTGATTGGGCACAATCTCTAGGTACCGTTTTCTCAGTTATGCTCATTGCTCCATCTTGGGGAGGTATGCTAAATGGTCTTTTGACGCTTCGTGGTGCTTGGGATAAAGTGCGTGAAGATGTTGTGTTGAAATTCATGGTAGTAGCTGTAACAGCTTATGGTATGGCAACTTTTGAAGGACCTATGCTTGCATTGAAAAATGTAAACGCAATCAGTCACTATACAGATTGGACTATTGCTCACGTTCATGTTGGCGCATTAGGATGGAATGGCTTCCTCACTTTTGCTGTTCTGTATTGGCTCATACCAAAAATGTTCCGTACTAATCTTTATTCTCAGAAAATAGCTAACTGGCACTTTTGGATTGGCACTTTAGGCATTGTTTTCTATGTAATTCCAATGTATTGGGGAGGTTTCATGCAAAGTCTTGCTTGGAAAGAATTTACTCCAGAAGGACAATTGAAATATCAATTCTTAGAGACTGTTACTCAAATGCGTCCTTTCTATTTAATGAGAGCAATTGGTGGAACACTTTATTTAGGTGGTGCCTTGATGATGTTATACAACTTAGTAAAAACTATTAAAGCAGGTTCATTTGTTGGTGATGAAGCTGCAGAAGCTGCACCATTGACCAAAATTTATGTAGACCATGAAGGTGGACAACACCACTGGCATCGTTGGATTGAACGTCGCCCTGTTCAAATGTTAGTGTTTAGCTTAGTATTGGTTGCCATTGGTGGATTGATAGAAATTGTTCCAACATTTCTTGTAAAATCAAACATTCCTACTATAGCAAGCGTGAAGCCTTATACTCCACTTGAATTACAAGGTCGTGATATATATGTTCGTGAAGGTTGCTATGTATGTCATAGTCAAATGGTTCGTCCATTCCGTAGTGAAGTAGCCCGTTATGGTGAATATTCAAAAGCTGGTGAGTTTGTTTACGACCACCCATTCCAATGGGGAAGTAAGCGTACTGGTCCAGATTTAGCTCGTATTGGTGGGAAATATCCAGATAGCTGGCATTACAACCATATGTATGAACCAACTAGTATGTCTCCAGGTTCTATCATGCCTAACTATCCTTGGTTGTTTGAAAAAGACATAAATATTGCATTGACTGCTGCAAAGATTCGTGCAATGATTACGTTGGGTGTTCCTTATCAACAAGGTTATGACCAAATAGCAAATGACGATTTGATGATGCAAGCCAAATCAATAGCAGAGAGACTTGCTGCTGACGGCATCAAAACTGAGCCAAATAAGGAAATTGTTGCCTTAATTGCCTATTTACAAAGAGTAGGTAAAGACATCAAATTGGAACAAAAAACTGCTTCGAAATAAATTTTTGTAAACATTCAATTTCAAATCATAATGAAGTTTATCAATTATTTGGAAGGAATTACGGGAGTGGGCATTTACCCGCTCACTTCCCTCATTCTGTTCTTCGCTTTTTTCAGTATCTTAACCATTTGGGTCATTAAGGCTGATAAAAAATTTATCAATAAAATGGAAAATCTTCCGCTACAAAGCGATGAAATCGAATAAGTAAACTTATAAAAAACAACTTCAGTCATGCAATCAATTTATAAAAAACTATTCCTTGCAGTTTCTTTAGCTTTTATCTCTATAGGGAGTTTTGCAGCAGATACAACTAGCGCTGTAGCACCAACTGCAAATGCCAATTCAGATTACAACCCGGTACTTTGTGCTTTGGGTTCTCTTATCGTTGTTCTCTTTTTAGTCATTGCTGTTTTAGGCATGGTAATGCGTAATCTCGCATTTCTTTACCGCGATAAAATTCGTAACGAAAGAATGGGAAATATTGTAAAGTCTATTATACTACTACTTTCACTCAGTTTTACATCTTTACAAGTATTTGGACAAGAAGCAGTAAAAGCAGTAGAACCAGTTACTGGTGGTATGCTTTCTTCGGAATTCAATATGCTTATTACCATCATTTTTCTTGAATTAATAATTGTGTTTGTCATGATTTTCTACATGCGCACTTTGATTAATTCTATTAGCAATAGACCAGAATTTGAAAGCAGCACTGCTCCAAAAGAAAGCCGTCTTTCTTTCTGGGATAAATTCCATGATTTAAAACCAATAGAGCGCGAAGCTGACTTATTATTAGACCATGATTACGATGGAATTAAAGAGTTAGACAACAGCCTTCCGCCTTGGTGGAAATATGGTTTCTATTTAACTATTTTCACAGGGGTTATTTATCTATATTATTATCATGGTGGTGGAAACGGACCAAGTTCTGCTGATGAATTTACAATTGAAGTGCAAAAAGGTGAAGCTGACAAAGCTGCCTACCTTGCAAAAACAGCTGGCAATATTGATGAGAATAGCGTGAAGATGGAAGATGCGGCTGGTATCGCTGCTGGTAAAGAATTATTTGTGAAAAACTGTGCCCCTTGTCATCAGCCTGACGGTGGTGGTCTTGTTGGTCCAAACTTGACAGATGATTATTGGATTCACGGTGGTGCTTTGAAGGATGTTTTTAAAACCATTACCTATGGCTACATTGACAAAGGAATGAAATCCTGGAAAGGCGATTTCTCTCCAAAACAAATTCAAACACTTGCCAGTTTTGTAAAGTCTTTGCATGGTACTACACCTGCTAAACCAAAAGAAAAACAAGGTGAATTATATGTAGAAGCTGCTGCTGCCGGAGCAAAATCTGATAGCACTAAAGCGCCTGCTGCTGACAGTACCAAAAAGAAATAATCAAAGCTTAAAGCCCTATCAAAATTAACGTCATGCCGTTTTTGCATGGTTATTTATGAATTCGAATCAAAAACAACAACGCACTTTTAGGGATAAAGTTGCGACCGTTGATAAAGAAGGGAAAAGAATATGGATGTATCCAACCAAACCAAGCGGCAAAATTTATAAAGCACGCACGGTTTTAAGTTGGTTTTATTTAGTTATTTTATTTGGGATGCCTTTTGTGAAATACAAAGGGCATCCCTTTTTTTTAATAAATGTTTTAGAGAGAAAATTCATTCTTTTTGGGCAAATATTTTGGCCACAAGATTTCTTCATCTTTGGCTTGGGTATGGTGTTGTTTGTTGTTTTTGTGGCTTTGTTTACTGTTGTATTTGGTAGAGTCTTCTGTGGATGGATTTGTCCTCAAACCATTTTTATGGAGATGGTTTTTCGTAAAATCGAATTTCTTATCGAAGGAGATGCTGCAGAACAAAAACTATTGAATAACGGACCTTGGAATGGTAATAAAATCGCCCGAAAAGGATTGAAATTGATTGTATTTTGGATACTCTCATTCATTATTGCCAATACTTTTCTTGCCTACATTATTGGCATTGACGAACTAAAAGTCATCATTACCGACGGCATTAGTATGCATACTGGTGGTTTGTTTGCCATCATGCTTTTCACTACTATTTTCTTCTTTGTTTATTTATGGTTGCGCGAGCAAGTGTGTACTGTTATTTGTCCTTATGGCAGAATGCAAGGTGTACTGCTTGATCGAAACACCATTATCGTTGCTTATGACCATGTTCGCGGTGAATCGAGAGCTAAATTTAAAAAGAATGAAACACGAAAAGCTGGTGATTGTATTGATTGTGAGCAATGTGTAAAAGTATGCCCAACAGGTATTGACATTCGCAATGGCACTCAATTGGAATGTGTGAATTGCACTGCCTGTATTGACGCGTGCAACCACATGATGAATGCAGTTGGTTTTGAACCTGGATTGATTCGCTATGCATCTGAATCAAACATTGCAGACAAACAACCTACTCGTTTCACACCAAGAATGAGGGCTTATTCAATTGTGATGGTGTTGTTGCTTTGTGTTGAAACCTGGCTAATTGTTACTAGAACCGAAGTGGGCATTTCAGTTTTACGTACACCAGGACAACTTTATCAAGAACAGCCAAATAACAAGATGAGCAACGTGTATAGCTACAAGTTCCTCAACAAAACTTATGAAGACAAAGTTCTTTACTTGAAGCCTGAGAATTTTGAAGGTGAAATAAAATTGATGGGCGAAACAAGCTTGAATGTTCCTAAGGAAAACTATGCTTCCGGTACTTTATTTATAACTTTAGACCGTAGTTTTATCCAACATCGTAAAACATCGCTCGACATTGGTGTTTATGATGGCAATAAAAAGATTACTACAATAACCACTACTTTCCTTGGACCTTTCGGAGGAGGTAACTAAACGTAAATGAAGATTCCATTATGAAGTTTAACTGGGGGACCAAAATAGCATTGTTGTACATTGGTTTTGTTGTACTAATGATTGTGTTAGTTGTCAAAAGTATGAATCAAGATTTCCAATTGGTATCAGATGATTATTACCAAAAAGAAATCAAATTCCAAGATGTATTAGACGGTAGTAAAAATCAATCACAACTCAGTGCGCCTATTACTATTCATGCTAATGAAAAATCCGTGATCCTTGATTTTCCTGAAGATTTTAATGGCAAAGAAATAAAAGGAAAAATTCAGTTTTACTCTGCTGTCACATCGAAATGGGATGCCAATTTTGATGTGAAAACCAATCAAAACTCCATGACTATTGATCGTCAAAAACTACACACGACTCCATACTTAGTAAAGGTAGTTTGGGAAGTGGATGGCAAGAAATATTACGAGCAAGATTCGCTTAATTTAGCGCACTAAATGAATGGTTTCAATCTTACTGTTGCTTTTCTTATGGGGCTGACAGGCAGTTTACATTGCGCGGGCATGTGCGGACCAATTGTGTTAGTCATGCCGTTTCAACACCTAAAGGGTTTTCAAAAAATCTTGGGTATTCTTGCTTATCATTTAGGAAGAATTAGCGTGTACATCATGCTTGGCTTCTTATTATTCCACTTCAAAAACCTATTTAGTTTCCAACTGCAGCAATACGTTTCCTTGTGTGCTGGCATCATCCTTTTTTTAGTAGGAATATTTTCTCTTTTTCCTAATAAAGCCACGCACTTTGCGCTTCCTTGGACCGACTTCATCAAAAAACAACTCAGTAAACTTATTGGCAAGGCAACTATCAGTAATTTATTACTTACTGGCATATTTAATGGGCTACTTCCTTGTGGAATGGTATATATGGCATTATCTGCCGCCATTTCTACAGGAAATACTTCCCTAAATACTATGAGTTTAATGGCTTTTTTTGGATTGGGCACCATGCCCATGTTGTTGACGTTTACACTCTTAAAAAACAAAACCAACTTTCACAAAAGCACCAAGTTGCGAAGATGGACTCCAATCGTAATTACCTTCTTTGGATTGTTGTTTATCCTCCGCGGATTGGGTTTGGGCATTCCATACCTAAGTCCTAAGGCAACAAGCACGCCTAATGGCATACAAGGAGTGGAATGCCATAAACCATAGTGAATAAACCTTATTTGAACTATTATTGGTTGAAAGGTATTGTGTTTTTATCGCTCTATGTTACTTAATAACAACGTTTTCCCATTAAATTTTTATCTCTTATTTTACATCAGCACGCCGTGCTGATGTATATTGAACAATATAGCTTAGAGCATGTTGTTATAATAGGTCGTCCGTTATTAAGTAATTAAAAAAATGATATCACAAACTTCCCAAATTGAGTAGAATACTAATCCTCTTCCCCAAAAAAAAAGCTCCTGAAGACTCAGGAGCACTAACAAAACAAAATTTATAAAGAATGAACTTTATAGGTGTAAAGGTATTTACAGGCAATTCCTACACAATAACTATACCTAGTCATTGATTGTTCTTTTAAAATAATCTTCTTCTAAAATAGCATATTCATAATTGTCTACCCATTCACCTCGAATAGGTAATATTTTTCGATGATGCGATTCTTTTCTAAAACCATTCTTTTCTAAAACGCAGATAGAAGCCAAGTTTTGGGTTGCACAACCTGCTATCAAACGGTGCAACTTTAAGTGGTTGAAAGCAAATGATAAAAGACAACCAACAAATTCAGTTGCAAAGCCGTTGTTCCAATAAGAGGGAATTATTTTATACCAAATTTCTGCGGATGCATAATTGGGTTTGCCCATAACCATTCCTGTTAAGCCAATACAATCTTGCTGCGCATCTTGAATCAACCAAACATATCTTGGTCTTGGGTCTTTCTTTTGGTCTTCAATAATGGGCAGGATTATGTTTTCCGTATCTGTTATGCTTTTCGGCAATCCAAGGGTATTGTATCTATCTACTTCGGGTATAGAATTGAGTTGATGAATCCATGGAATGTCATCTATCGTTATTTCTCTAAGAGTTAATCTTTCAGATTGCAGTTTCATAGAATTTAGGCTGATTATATGAGTTGAATATTTGGATTCTATTGGATAATGATTTTAGGATTTCAATGTGGCTAGCATTTTAAAAAGTCATTAGGCTACAACCCCTCAATGCTGCGTGGTCCATTCTCCCTAACACTTCAAAGCAGCCATCTTTCTGCACAATGCCTACATCTTCAGTTGCAATAAAAGCACAACTTTCAATGTTGGCAAGGTCAATAATATTGAGACAACCCGAACCTGCAAATGAATGACTAAGCGGGTCATTGATATCTCTCACCATCACCTTCATAGTAGAAGCTGGATGAAAAACTCCATGTCTGAAAGAATATGCTTGCGACAATAACTCAGTCATGCCATATTCTGATTGAACATTTTGTAGCTGCCATTTTTCTATCAAAAACTCATGCACCCTATTGCGTGTCCATTCTTCTTTTCTTCCCTTCATGCCACCTGTTTCTACTACGATTACATTTTCTAAACTCATTGGGAATGCCTCAGCAAAATCGAGGAGTGCATAGGTAACACCCAATAAAAGTACCTTTCTGTTTTTCGTTTTTAAATCCTTGATTGTTGCTGCCAATGCACTCCATTCATTAAGGTAACAACCGTTTGCAGGATGGGCGCTTAGCTTCATCAATGCTTGCATCATATACACCAACGAAGAATTTTGCCTTTCTAAGTAAGAAGGAAGTAATGCAAGAATGATATAGTCTTCAGGTCTTCCAAAATACTGATGAAAACCATTTATAAAAGCTTCTTTATAAATATCAGGATTGAAAACAAAATGCTTACTGTTGATGGTGTTGCTTGTTCCACTACTTTCAAAAAAAAAGGCAGCATCTTTCGGTTGTTTATCACCTGAAATGACGTCATGTGTTTTGAAAAAAGAAATAGGCAAAAATGGAATTGCCTCAATTGTTGTTACACTTTCAGGAAGAATATGAAGGGCATCCACAAAACTTTTGTAAACCTTGTTATGATGGTATTGATAATGAAATAACTCTAAGGCAATAACATTGAAGTTATCGGCGTTTATTTGGGGAATAATTTGTGAACGATATTGATGATTATTAAAATCCACTTTCATTAACTTTGAAACATGAAAAAGAGTTCAGTGCTGTTTTTTTTTCTAGTTGTTATTTTGTTTTCTTGCAATAAAGAAACCAAAAAACTGAGCAATATTCCGTCCATTGACTTTAGTTCCATCACCGACTCAATAGTTCAAGGCAGCGAAGATACCATACTTATCCATTTTGGTTTTGCAGATGGCGATGCAGACCTTGGAATGAATTCTGATAGTGCAGACCTCTATTTAAAAAGTTCTTGGGACAGCACTTGGCAAGATTATTATTTCCCAACCGACATTCCTAATAATCTTAAAGACCCTTCAAAAGGATTGCAAGGAGCAGCCACACTAAAATTGCTTGCTGCATTGTTTGTTTTAGATAGTCAACACCCAAACGGCGATACGGTAAATTTTGAATTTTACATTAAAGATCAAGCAGGGCATACGAGTAATCATATTCTTACTACATCCGTTTTTATTAAGCCTTAATTACAAATTACATACAATAATAAACATCTTCTTATCAAAATAATTTCCTGTTGGTCTATTATTCATGTGTTGCGTTCTAAAAACACTTATTTTTAGCTCAAATTAATTTCCACAAATTCTAATTTTTAAAAAAAATGAAGTCATTACTTCTATCCTTCGGCTTATCCATTGTTTCCTTTTCCGTTTTTGCACAAATAAATACGGACAATAATAACAAATCCGTATTCAATGGTTTTCATAAAATGAAACAAGCAGTAGCACCACATTTTAAAGAAACCATACAAAAAGCCAAGCAACACTTTCCTGGTATGATGGTGACCCTCGACCAAATGACAGGGAATATTTCAGATGTTTTTGGGAATACGGTTTCGGTAAATGGAACTACACCATTGGCTAAAGCACAAAATGTTATGACCCAACAATTATCAGATTTTGGTATTAATCCAAATGATTGGGTACTTACAAGAGATTACAATGCTGGTCATGCACATTTTGTAAGTTATAAAGAAACAAAAGCCGGTAGAGAAGTTGTTTTTTCCCGTTTAAGTTTCCGATTTACTCCCGATGGAAAATTACAGCGTATTCAATTGAGTGAATATGGCAACCCTGCTAACAATATTGCCCCTACCCTTTCAGTTACTGATGCCAAGCAAATCGTTGACCAAGATTTGACTAACATAACAGTTTCGAATAAAACTGTGGACGCCAATTGGGTTTGGTTTCCAGTCCCATCAGCTAATGGCTATGAATTAAGACCTGCATATTCTTTCCGTATTGAAGGAATGGGAAAGAGCCTTCCTGCTGATTTGCAAGGATATATTGATGCCGGAAGTGGTGAAATATTATATCGTCAAAATAAAGTACATGATTTTGTAGATAGAACGGTTAAAGGTGATGTTTACAAACAAAACCCAATGCTTCCATCAACAATAGAACCATTAGCAAATCTTGAATTGACAATCGGCACAACTAATTACAATACAGATTCTAATGGCTATTTCAGCAACGCATCATTAGCAACGCCAATCACTGCTACTATGAAATTGCAAGGCAAATGGTCAAAAGTAAGTGCGGCACTTTCAAGTAACGTAACTCCTTCTTTCTTAGATACAATTACACTAAACGGAGGTACTTATATTTTTCCTATTGCAACCCCTTCTAGTCAACGCCACGTTAATGCATACTTTCATGTAAATCGTGTGCACGATTATCAAAAAGGACAATACCCTGCATTTACAGGCATGGACATAATGTTACCTACAAACGTGGATGTAACAGGTACATGTAATGCATTTTATAACGGTAGTTCTATCAATTTTTATGCAGCAGGTGGTGGCTGTAATTCTTTTGCCAACTGCGGCGATATTATTTATCATGAATATGGTCATGGTATCAACGACAAATTCTACAATTGGCAAGGTGCTGGCACTATGAATAACGGAGCTTTAAATGAAGGTGAAGCAGATTGTTGGGGAATAAGTATTTCACACGACCCTGTACTTGGCAAAGGTTCTATGCCCGGTAGTGGCGGAGGAATGATTCGTCGTTATGACCAAGCACCCAAAGTTTTCCCTCAAGATCTTGTAGGAGAAGTACATGCTGATGGCGAAATTATTGCTGGCGCATGGTGGGATGTATCTCAGTTTTCAGGAGACACTTTATTATTTGCAAACCTTTTTGCTAAAACGCTTTATGATACACCCGATGGTGCTGATGGAACTGAAGGTAAAGTATATCATGATGTACTTATTTCAGCATTGATGAATGATGACAATGATGCTAACCTTAGTAATGGCACACCACATTTCACAGCAATAGTTGCCGCTTTTGCCAAACACGGTATTTATTTATTGGGCGGCTCAACTTTAACACACGAAGAAATTCCGCACCCTACTGCCAACACTCCAATTATTATCAAAGCACAAGTACAAGTATCAACACCAGCTTTTCTTTCAGGTGTGAAAATGTATTATAAAGAAAGAAGTGCTTCATGGGATACTCTATCGATGACTCAAATTGGTACAACAGACACTTTCATGGCGACAATACCTGCATTGACAGAAGGTAAAATTGTTGATTATTATTTCGGGCTAATTGATAATACAAATACTTTAAGCGCAACTTTCCCACTTGATTATTTGCCTTCATTAGGCATGAGTGCCAACACACTTCCTTATCAATTTGGTGTAGGTATTTCAAAAGATTTTGGATTTGATTTTGAATATGCACTTACTGGTTGGACAATTGGAAATGCAACTGGTGATAATGCGACTAGTGGCAAATGGATTCAAGCTAAACCAGTAGGTTCTTTCCTTAATTCTGCCTCAGGTGCTTTACCTGTTCAACCTGGTTTTGATCATACTGATTCTATGGTAGGTTTAGGAAAATGTCTCGTTACAGGAAACGGCGCTTCAACTGCCTCACCAATTGGACAAGCAGATGTTGATGGTGGCAAAACATCAGTTATCACACAAGCATTTGATTTAAATGGAATGGCACAACCAATCATTGAATACTATCGTTGGTTTGGTAACGACCGTGGTAATAATCCTGGTGAAGATCCATTTTTAGTTCAAGCAAGAGATTCAAGTAATTCAATTTGGACAACAATTGAAAACACAAAAAAATCTGATTATACCTGGAGAAGAAAAATCTTCTCTGTGAAAAACACACCTGGTATTGCATTGGCTACTAATCTAATTATGCAGTTCGTAGCAACTGATGCTGGTGTAGGTGGTAGCACAGTTGAAGCTGCTGTTGACGACATTTTCATTTATGACCTTACAAGTGTTTTAGGAATCGGGAACGATCCAACATCTTTGAAGGCATGTATTTATCCAAACCCTGCAAACAACAATGTAATGATTGAATTACAGCAACCAACAACAGGTTATGTAAGTATCAACGATCTTACTGGTAAACAAATTTCACACATTGAATTGATTGCCGTTAATGCGATAACTATTCCTCTGAACAACGTTGCTAATGGAGTGTATATGATTTCAATAAAAACTAAAAACTCAATTCAATCCCAAAAATTAATTGTTAATCATTAATTCGATTACGCCTTTTCTAAAATAAAAAAGCCATCTTTTTGAGGTGGCTTTTTTATTTTACTGAGTTGATAAGCATCCTTTTGAATGAGTGCTTGAAAATAAGTAAGCATTGCAATCATTAATGCAATCCTCAAACTATTATAACATTGGAAATTTTTTCCCTTGAATAAAATAGATTAGTTGCACCGAAAGTGATAGTATTTGAGTTTTGCTGTGTGCGTTTCTTTCTATGTGGTAAATGATTTTAGAAATTGATTCAATCATTTTTTGTAAGGCATCAAATGTTACAGGATGCTTCGACAATTTTCTAACAAATTGAGCTTCTTCCTCTGGCAATGGTGGTTGTATATGTGGTAAGTAACGTAATTTGATGGCTTGTTCCAACAATTGTATAGTGTATTGCAACAAGTTCTTTTGTTGCTCTCTACCATCTTTAGAAAGGTCGTCAGCAAACTTCACTAATTCAATTCCGTTGTTGGTGAACAAGGCATTGAACCAACGACGCACCTCAGGAAACAAATCATTTTCAGTATGTTGTGAAAGACGCAAGGCTTCTGCAAAACTTCCGTTAGAAAGGTGGGCAATTTGAGCTGCTTTCTTTGTATCGGCAAGAGAACGATCTGTCAAACCTTGTGCAATATCGGCAGCATGAATAGGAGAAAGACGAATGAGCTGTGTTCTCGACTGAATGGTAGTTAATACCTCTTCCAAGTTTTCAGCAACAAGAATCAGCAGGGTGTCGGCAGGTGGTTCTTCTATCAATTTCAATAGAATGTTGCCTTCCTTCCCTAGATATTCTGCCATCCATATTATTTGAATTTTCTTGCCCCCTTCATAAGATTTGAGGTTGAGTTTGTCAATAATCTCTCGGCATTCTTCAGCAGGAATATTTCCCTGTTTGTTTTCTGCATTGATGAATTGAAGCCAATCAAATACTGATGCATAAGGTGTTTGTGCAACAAACTCTCGAAACTCTTGAATGAAATATCTGCTCATCGCCTTGGTTCCTGTCTTAGGCGATATTGCTGGGAAAGAAAGATGAAAATCGGCATGTTCTAACCTCGAAACCTTATTACAATCGGAGCAAACTCCACAAGCATCACCATTTTTTTTCTCCTTACAAAAAACGAATTGAGTAATGGCCAAAGCAAAAGGCAAACCACCAGTCCCTTCTTCTCCCACAATCATCAATGCATGAGGAAGATGATTGCTTTCCCACATTTTCAAGAAACCATTCTTTGCATTTTTTTGACCAACAATTTGTTTGAATAACATGAATTCAAAAGTAGAAACTAAAAAGTAGAATCACAAGGAGTAAAGAAGTAACAACAAATAATCGAAATTATATTAGCGATTGAAAGGACTATTTAAAAAAGCCTGAAGTAGTCATTTTATATTAGAGCAATAAAGAAATACCAGTGAAGAAATTAGCGATACTCGTGAAGTCAATTTTGTTTTTGATACAGCCACCTTTCCCATTTATCCAATTAGCAATTTTCTGTCCAATTCAAACTACTTAAACTTTCATTGATTTTTACATTTAGATTACATGTAAATTATTATTTTTGCACCAACCACTATAAGTCAACACCCCTTTTTCTACTATGGATTATAATGATGATTCATTTCCTCAACAAGCTGCAAAGAATGTTTTAGGAAGAAAAAAATCAAAAAGCTTTCAAGAAAAGCATTGTCGTCGTTGTGGAAGCAAGCATATCGTAAAAATCAAAAAATCAATTTTAGCAAGACTCTATCTATTCTTTTTTGCAAGGGGCAATAACAATACTTATTTCTGTAAGAAATGTAGATGGACTTGGTAGTTATTTTGATGGCGAATACTTGATTTCCACCCAAGCTTTTTCATCTCTTGCATCTAAGGCTGCTCTTGCATCGCTGCTAATGCCAATAATGCTGTTGTAATATTGATTCGTTTTAGGTAGAGGTCCTATTACGCGGGCATAAATAACACGTTCATTACCAACGTTTGTGACTTTGATTATTGTTCCTTTTTTGGCAACATTATGAAATGCATAAAAAATACCATTCCCAGTTTTACCTGCTCGCTTGAAGAAAACCGAAGAGCCTCGTTCAATAGCTGCAAATTCTTCTGAAACATTTTGTTCTAAAAAGAGTTTTTCTCCTTCAATATTCAATGTGGAATCAATGGGTGCGGCAGCGATTGGTTCTTTTAGTAAGACGTTATTTGAGGTATCTTTTAAAGGAATTTCAATTGGATGCGCTATTACTTGATTGCCATTTATTGGCTTTGAATTGGTAAGAGATTTATGAGCAGTGTCTTTAGTGGTTTTGGTGTTGTTTGTTATGACAACAGGAGGTTCTACTCTCTTTTCTTGAGTCAAATTTGTAGCATCATACATAACCCAACCTACTAATAGCACTTGCCCATTTTTTAGTTCGTTGGTATAAGTGTTATTCCATTCTTGCAAGGTCTTTTGACTAACCTGTGATGTCTTTGCTATTTGACGTAAACTTGTTTCACTATTGGCTCTGAAATAAAGTGGCTTCACTTCACCTTCTTTGATTTTAGTAAAATTATAAGCTGCAACAGGCACCTGCAATTTCAGAATTGTATTGACGTCTTGTTGAAAATTGATTTGATTATAATCGGCCATAATAGCAGGTGGCACATGAAATTTATGAGCAATACTAAAAATGGTTTCTCCTCGTACTCTTTTGTAGGGAAAACTCCAGCCTTTATCCTCTAATTTTACAAACAGAGAATCGTTCTTTTGCGCATAAGCATAAAACGAACATAAAATAGCAACAAACAAAAGCAATTGCCTTTTCATAAAGATGTCATTCATAAAAACAGTTACAAAGTAAATAGTTTACTGCCATTCTTCATCAGGTATTTCCATGCGTATGCGCCAATGCTTGGGCAGGTAATTATTAAACCTGTTGCCCAATGATTTTATCCAACCTAAACCTAACCCTTGATAAGTGAGCAATAACCAACCTTTGGGTAACTGATTGGCTTCAAAATTTTCCTTTTTCAAAAACCTTAAAGCTTGTTCCTTATTCAATTCAAAGATGGGGAGAGATTGACACCTATCTACACTCAATGCGATTTCGTGCGAAGGCAACCAATCTTTGACAGAAGGACTTCCTAGCTGAACGCCCAATTTCCTTAAATAAACAAACTGCTTTAGCAAATAATAATCTTGTTCGTGTGCGGTTTCAATAGCATGATATTCATTGGGCTGATCTTGTACACAACGAAAATCCTTTTCAATCAGTAAGTGCTTTGATGACAACCATTGTTTTTCATCGTGTAGCGATTTTTGTTTAGGCGCTTTGATGGTGTCAATACTTTCTTTTTTTTGAATGGCTGCAATAAAAAAGCCTTCTCCATTTACATTGTCAGGAAAGAAACGATAGCCAATTAAGTCCTTCACTTTCGATTCAACTATCCCCCACTCTGTTGGCACATTTATTTCAAAACCGGATACCAAAAATTCACTTTGCAACCATCCTAAAATAGCTTCATCTTCTTCGCGTGAATAAGAACAGGTTGCATAAATCAACACGCCATTTTCTTTCAATGCATCCCATACATCAGCAAGTATTCTTTGTTGCCGCTGACTACACAATTGAACATTGGCTTCACTCCATTCTTCCATTGCTTTTGCATCCTTACGAAACAAACCCGAACCGCTACAAGGAGCATCAACAACTATTAAATCGAAGTAGCCTTTTAGCTTGCCAATATCTTTGGGATCGTTGCTGCAAACCCAATTGTTGGTATATCCCCAACGCACAACATTTTCTTCAAGAATTGAAGCTCGTGTTCTTATCACTTCATTGGATAACAACAAAGAACTTTCATCGAGTAAGGATGCAAGTAAAGTTGACTTCCCACCGGGTGCTGCACATAGGTCTAAAACGCGGAGGTTTTTTCTTTCAGGAAAAATTTTGCGAACCAAATAATCTAGAAACATGGAAGATGCTTCTTGAACATAATAGGCACCTGCATGAAACAAGGGGTCGAGTGTAAACACCGGTCTTTCTTGCAAATAATAACCTGACGAACACCAAGGAACTTGTTTGTTATCGTTGAAATGTGTTTGACTCTTTAAAGGATGTTTTCGTATGGAGGTTAATGAAGCAATTTGATGTGCTTTCACAAATGTTTCCAAGTTAATTCCTGGAACATCTTTTAAATGAGAAAGAAAATTAGGCGGAAGCACAGTGTATGATATTGAGGCGTGAAACTACAGTTTCCAATCAATTAAATTATTGGTCCACTCGGCTTTATAAGGCGTTTGAACTTTGATGTAGTTATCCGTATATCCTTCCATCATTCCTTTTTTATCAGCACTTTCAAAAAGCACTTTTCTAGTTGTTCCTTCATGCTGTGCTTCAAATACTTTCATCTTTCTAAATGAAAGCTGACGCAAAAGTTTATTTCTTTCATTCCGAATAGGAATAGGTACAACAGGTTTTATTTCTAGTGCTTGTGTATCAGCTCTTTCGCTGTAGGTAAATACATGCAGGTAAGAAATGTCAAGGTCTAAAAGAAATTGGTAAGTCTCTTGAAACAATGCATCGCTTTCTGACGGAAAACCTACAATCACATCCACACCAATGCAACAATGCGGCATTATCTTTTTAATAGCTGCCACGCGCTCTGCATACAAATCGCTGCGATAACGACGACGCATCTTGCCAAGAATTTCATCGCTTCCACTTTGCAAGGGAATATGAAAATGAGGCATGAACTTTTGAGACCTTGCTACAAACTCAATAATTTCATTGGTCAGCAAATTGGGTTCTATAGAGGAAATACGGAAGCGCTCAATGCCTTTCACTTTATCAAGCTCTTGAACCAAATCGAAGAAGTTTTCTTCCTTCATTTTTCCGCCTGCATTTCCTTTACCAAAATCGCCAAGATTAATGCCTGTCAACACTATTTCTTTGGTGCCTGCATTGGCAAGTTCAGCTACATTCCGAAGAACATTGGCAATACTATCGCTGCGACTATGACCACGAGCCAAAGGAATAGTGCAAAAGGTGCAATTATAATCGCAGCCATCTTGAACCTTTAAGAAAGTTCTTGTTCTGTCATTGAGCGAATAGGAACTATTAAAGCCCTCTATTGCTTCAATATCGCAAGAACAAATCTTAGTGCTATCTCCTTTTTTGAACTCACTTAAATGACGGGCTAAATTAAATTTTTCGGCAGCGCCCAAAACCAAATCCACTCCTTCTATCGAAGCTATTTCTTCAGGTTTTAGTTGGGCATAACATCCTGTAATCACCACAAGACTCTCCGGCGACCTTCTATTGATTCTTCTAACAATTTGACGGCATTCTTTATCGGCATTATCCGTAACAGAACAAGTATTGATAACATACACATCGGCATGTTCATCAAAACCTATCTTTCTAAAACCCTCAGCCTCAAGGCTGCGACTGAGTGTTGAGGTTTCAGAAAAATTAAGTTTACAACCAAGGGTATGAAATGCAACTGTTTTAGTGGAAGACATATAAAGCGAGCAAAACTAATTAAACCACCGCAAACGCGATGCTGTTACATCTTTATAAAAGAGGACGAGGTTGGAATATGTTTATATTTTTCCTGAATGTGGCTGCTATTGATAATGAGAATAACAAGAAACAATAACAATAGCTGTTTCTGTAACCATATATATCAACCTATGTTCGTGGTCAATTCGTCTGCTCCAACATCCTTTAAATTGATATTTTAATGCTTCAGGTTTTCCCATTCCTTCAAATGGATGGCGCAAAATATCTTTTATTAAATCCCCTATTCTTAGTGCTGTTTTTCGGTCAGTTTCTATCCAATTTTTGATATTCTTTAAATGCCTGCGAAACGAACTCAATGTTTTTCATAAAAGCTCATCAGGATTGAGTTTTACAGTATTATTTTGAGTTTTATATTGTTCTATCCTTTCTTGAATTTCGGCGGCATTATTAGGCGATTGAAGGATATATTCGGTTTCATCAGCAGGTTGAATGGATATTTCAACAGTTTTATGTGGAAACATCTTCTTAATACCTTCTATGATATCAAGATTCAGTAAGTCTGTATTGATTTTGATGACCGTTTCCATGTTTTAGTTTTCTCAAAAATAGTCTTTTTCATGCTATTCAAGAGTAGAATAACTTTACAAAAAAGGACGCTGACCCATGCCAACGCCCTTTTGTCTTTTTGTTGTTTTATGTCTTTGATTTTACGAAAACACGCAGACACAAAAACACGCAAACACTATTTTTACTGCTGTAACAAGTCAGAAAATTTTAGCCTAACAATGAATGACTACAGTGATTTAGATGAGTAATTATCTAACGGTCTTTAGTTTTCTATTACTGATGTATTGCTTAAACTCGATGAAAGTCATTCCTTTTGTTTCGGTTGCAATTTTTTCTTTTACTGCTCTAAAGAATTTTACGGTATCAAATTCTTTCTCTTTTATAGGTTGATTATTTTTCATTGCTAATAATTTCTTTAGGTGAACGAATGTCTAATTGTGCATAGCCGTTTTTTATGTTGATTGAGTTATAACCTCTAATCCTAAAGACATTGACTATGTGTTTAAAATTCCAGCTTATCAAATAATCAACTTTTTTTAGGGTTGCACAGGCAATATGTCTGCAATCATCTATACTAGTTGCGCCAACTACATTTTCTTTGATGTATTCGTTTGCAAGTTCGTTCATTTCTTCTGTGATTTCTACAAATTCTATATACTCAGTTGGTAAATTGACGAAGTGTTCTTTTACTTTTTCTGGAGCATTTTCTAATTCAAATTCGGTAAGATCTGAGTAAACACATACAACCTCACCGGCATTTACCATTTCAAAAAGTTGCACGGTTTCTTCTTGAAACTCTTAGTCGTAAATACCCCCAAAAACAGATGTATCAAAATATAACCTCGGTTTCATGCTACAAATCTACTATAAAACAATAAAAAAGGACGCTGACTCTTGCCAACGCCCTTTTGTCTTTTTGTGGTTATGTGTACTTGGTTTTTCGAAAACACGCAAACACAAAAACACGCAGACACATCATTCCTTCACCACCTTCCCTGCCTTTACTCGCTCGCCGTTTTTATTAACGATGCTATAAAAGTATAAGCCTGCTGAAAGGTTAGTCGTATTTATTTGCTCTTTGTTTTCATTGAAGGTTTTGGTAAGGATGAGTTTGCCAAAGCTATCATAGAGATAGAAGGTTATATTTTGAACATGGCTGCATTTAATGATAAGCGTAGCCTCAAAAGGATTGGGATAGACATTTATTTCCTCTTGAGGAGGCACCTCCTCCACCACTGCCGGCCAGCAAATAGGATTACTTGGACCAAGGTTATAATTAGCCATATTGGGTGGGGAAGTAATTGCAATGGCATTAGGGTCATTAAATCGTAAACATCGTTTACAGAACCCACAGGAATCTCCTTTTTTATCGGGGTAATTGATAACACTCATTTGACCACTAATCGCATTCAGATTACCTATATAAATTTTATTATCAGGACCTAAGTAAAGTGTAGAATAGCCAGCAAATTGTAACCAACTTGTATCCCTGTATGCAATTGTGTCCCATGCGGTATTCAAATTACTATCCCAAAGATCGAACTGTAAAATAGAGAAATACTTACTAATGTATAAGAACCTTCCACTTGGTGAAAACGCAATCCCTTCAATTAATGAGTCTGCAGAGGGATATGTAACATGACTGCTATCATCATAAATTGATGGTACAGGGACATCATAAATTCTTAAATTTGACAGGGAGCCACTACATCTATCAAAATCGTTCACTAAAAGTTTGTAAATCCTATAAGACAAGCTAGCATAAAGTTTACCATCTTGACTAAAAACAGACTGACCACCAAAGCCCCATCCGTTGATTCCTTTACCAATCATAGGCTGTGCAAAACCTTGGTTGTAAGGACCAAATACACTGTCTTTTGTAATTAGAAATTTATAGACCATATTGGTATCCCATGCTTGTTTCAATAACCACCAACTTTTGCCATCACCATGCCTGCAAGCCATCATATTAGTAATTGCCATGTGACCATTTTCTAAAATTGGAATCATTCTCTTAATTACTTTACCTGCCCCATTGTTAGCATTCATATCTATCAAATTATATAATAATAAATCCCTCCCTTTTGGAGAATAGTTAGGGTTTTGAAGATTAATTTCTTCATTGTCTGAAATAATAGGTGTCAAAAAATGATATAAATCATTACCCGCAGGAAGAAAAAGGGATGTTTGAGGGCTGGTAGCCCCAGGTGCACAGTAATTATAATACATTGATGGTACAATATTACCTCCACCATCAATTGGATAACCTAAACTATCAAAGATATCTAAACCATTGCTAAATAATATTAATTTACCATTTGAATCACAAATGTTGGATTGACCCATCCACAAACAAATATTTAGTTTATGTCCCATATAGCTATTTACTGGAACACTACTATTAAAATCAGTCTTGAAATATCGCAAATAACCATTTACCCAAATATTCCCATATTTATTCTGGGAAAAAGTAGTGTTGCTAACCAGCAACACTACTAAAAAAATAATAAGTCTCATAAATGCAGGATTAATATAAAATCATAAATTTACCTCTGTCTATAGGCTTGTTATTCAAAAGATGCACATAGAAGTAAATTCCATTTGACAAATCGCTGAGGTCAATTTTAATTTTATTTCTTTCGGCTGGAAGTGTCAGCGTTCTTTGCAATCTTCCATAAATATCAACAATCTCAAGACTGCCGCCTATTTGATAATCAATAGTAAAGTTACCATCCGATGGGTTAGGATACAATGTAAATGTAGGACTAGTATATGAAACTGTTTGATTGTTTAAGAGTTCATTTTCTTCATCAAATAAACTCTTGCCACCTTTATAAACACTGGCATTATTGCATAATTCCAAATTGTCATAATCCACTATTACAAAAAGTCCGTACAACATTCTTGCTTTATAGACCGCATCACCACCTATCCAAGGGCATTGTAAAGCCAAATTAGCAATAAGGATGCTGTCTCGATAATTTAGAGAGTCAATGCCCAATTCTAACCATTTTAGGTAGAGTTCATTAATGATGCTGTCGTTGATGGCTTGTTGCACATTGCTAATAATAGTATGGTTGGCATTTCGAGCAGAATCTAACCAATTGTTATAAGCAATGGTATCTTGTGTAAAGGTCTCTTCAACACTCTTCAAAAAATCATCAGTAGTATGCATATTGTCCACTACTGTATTTTGCATGGCCAAGTAGAAGGAATCTAAAATAAGGCTATTGTTTCTTGTAGCTGTATCATAATACAGTTGGTAATACAACTGTTGTGCTGCCAACCATGCCCCCTGTTCCTGATATTCACTGTAAACAACACTGTCTTGCGCAATTTGTTCTGCTAAAGTAAGATTGGTAACAAAATCAATTGTTGAAGGGTTTGGCATGACGAAGTCACCACACCAAAATGTAGGTTCATTTAACATATTTGCAATTAAGTAACTACAAAGTGATGAATTTTGTGGCATTGCAATAGATTCACCAGGAAAAATATTACAAGCTACATTGTCTGTAACTATTTTATCTTGACCACCTGATGATAATATAGTAGTATTATTACAGTTGACAGAATATCTTAAGATTTTAGATCCCCAAACTGTACCCGGAAATTGATTATTATTATCTTTGTAATTACCCATTTGTAATGGGTCACCGATTAAATGGCCAAAAGTACCATCAAATACCAAATGTCTGAATAACCAACCATTGGTATGTGCTTGCATTACATTTCCTCTTATTTCAGTAGATAATGTATTACAGTCACCCAAAACAAAAAATCCATATTTTAATGTTGATGTAAAATTACACTCCACAGTAATATTCTGGCTTTCTTCAAAATAAATCCCCGCCACATCTCTTGGCTGTGTAATTAAGCTTTGGTAATTACCCGTAATGGCATTGTACCCAATATAACAAAATGGAGCCTTAGTTATTTGTATGCCATAAAACGGGGCGTATTTAGGTTTCTGAACGGTGCCTGTATTGATTGGCATCGTGGAATTATTGAGGGTAATGGAATTTGATTTTATTTTCACCCCTTGTTTCTGAATACGAACACCCACTCCAGCATTTGCATTTAAGCTAATGCCGTTTCTTTCCACCTTAAAATTAAGATTTGTTCCTGAATTGTAAAACTCGGCAAGAATACCAATAGGATAACCTAATGGTTGACCGTTGAACCAAGGGTCATTATTGATGTCGGTTGACATTTGGTTATCAGCAACATTGGCTGAAAACACATCTCCTGAAAATTGAACACCAAAATGAGTATCAAAGATTTTATTGTAACGGACAAGGTATTTATAGGTTTGTGCCCCCGTAATACTAATCCCCCAAGTTACATGATTGATGGCGGTATTGGTTACATCGCATGCCATTCCGGTAACCGTTACCGCTTTAGTGCAATGATTAATATTATCAATGATACTGGAAGCAATTATATTGTCCACAATCAATTTATAATTCCCAGGTTTCCCGTAATTCATTGCATAGATGGCAGTACCATCAGGGTCAGTATAAATTGTAACAGGACTTCCACCAATTGGTGCAGGCAACCCATATAAACCACCTTTTATTTGGTCAAACTGATTGTTCTTAAGCGTATAGGTATAATTCTGGTTAGGATTAAATCCTTTTCCTGTAGCAATAATATAAATACCCGTCATGATGTTGTTGAAGTAGTTCAATAATTGGTTATTATCGCCTATTGCTACTGTTTGACAGTCTGTAATTTTTACCCCATACTTTCCTTTTTTCCCTAAGTAAGGAATATGTAAATAACTGCCTGAACTTGTAAAAGTATTGCCATACACTTGAGCATTGTAAACGGTCGGTGTTTTTTCAAACCATATAGAAGTGTAATTATTGGAGAAATTACAACTTTGAGCAACAATATTGGCTCCTGAAATAGAATGTACACCATCAATCATATCGAACAAGTTACATTGGTTCAAATTTACGGAACAATTTGCTTTATCCGCAATAATTCCCGTCCACATGGTGTCGCATGCCCTGAACTCGCTATTGGTAGCATTGAGTTGTTTATTAATCCCTAGTGTCATGGTGGCATAAGGTCCAAACACTAAATTAGGACAATTCTGAATGGTCAAGTTTTTATTGACATTGAAATTTCCATTGAAAATAATATAGCCGGGGAAGCCGGATAACGTGCCCGAGGAACCACTAAGCACTCCATAACTGCCAAACTGATTTACTGCATTTATCAGCGCATCTACATTAGCATTATAGGTTAAGTCAATAAAAATACTTCCTGGTGGAGCTTGAGGTTGTGCACAACAATAGGTAGGAGAAAACAAGGCAACATTTACGTTGGCGCTACCTGAGCAAGCAGCATCGCCAAAACAAGGAGAACCAACTATTGGTGAAACAGTAACAGTGTATGTACCTGAAGCAGGATACTGCAAGGTAAAAATATTGGAAGTTGTAACTGCAATAATTTGCCCATTATTAGTCCATGTATATTGATAGCAAGGATTAGTCGGGCTTACAGTAAGGGTAGTAAAATTACAGTTGTTATTTTGAGTAACTGTTACCGTAGGAATAGGATAAATGCCAATTTTAATATCGGCTGTTATTGTTATGCAGCCATTGGTAATAGTACATGTAAATGTCTGAGGACCATTGTTAGTATTACTTAGAATAGGATTTGGAATTGAAGTACTGTTTAACCCTGAAAGTGAGCCAGCAGATGTCCATGTATAACTTAGATTACCTGAACCACCACAAGAATTAGAAAAACTACCGTTGATATTTACATTCAATTGGTATGATTGGCAAGGGACAATAGTTGATGCTGTAATTGTTGCGGTAGGTAAAGGGAAAGAAGGGTCGTCTATTAATTCAATATTATCAATTAATACTCCTTCATCTGTTCCCTCTTTTCTAAGGTACAAAATATTGGCATCTTCATTGCTGCAATAAGCAAAATTCAAATCGGGATTTGTTACAACATTATTATTCCCTGGGTAAACATCAGCAGTAAACTCTTGCCAATAGCTGTTTAGGTCAAGAGACAATGGAGTTGAAAAATTATGTTGCGTGAATAGTGTGGCAAGGTTAGCGTTCGAGATTTGATTTAATCCTCCTTGTGTCATTCCATTAGTTGGTACACAATAGGCAGCAAGTTTTGAATCATTTGTAAAGCCATACACCATCGATATGTTCATAGATGTTGTTGAATCGCTTTCTCTTCTAGCAAGAAAACGCAATTTGTAATGGTGGCATTTTTTTATGTTTGTTTTTAAATATAACATAGTAGCTGAGTATGTAGTACCAGTTGTGGATTGTTTGCCATACCTAAGCCTTAAATAGCGTTCACCACCTGAAATCAGAGGAGTTGCAGTATTTGTATTTGGTTGCGACAATTGATTACTGTTCGTACTCGTGCCATTCCACCAATGCCCATACTTAAATAACTTATCTTGGATACTACACATTTCAAATGAGTTTTTAATAATACAGCCGCTTCCTCCAAACTGGTCAGAATTAGGCATCCAATTATATAACTGAGCATCTGAAAAATGGGTGCCAATTAATTTACCATCCATGTGTTCACTTTGGTCGCGAGAAGTATTATAGATTGATGTAGCATTTAAAGTTCTTACTTCACTTCCTTCTTCAAAATTTCCATTGACCATTAGATTTGTTCCTTGAGGATAAACAGTAGTCAAATTTTTAGTGACATTAATAGTATAAATGACAAAACCACCTCTTTCTTTTCCATCATGCAAAGCAAAACCAAACTGTGCTCGACCATAAAAATCAGGCCTTGGTGTATAGGTGAATGTTTTAACTAACTGATTCCCGTTTACGTTGATTGTTGTATAACTCAACTGCTGATGATTATTGCCGCCATTACCGCAACCTCGAAAATTTGTAATCGTGGATGGCTCTGCATACATATTTTCGTTATCCCCGTCATAGAGAATTATATCAGTAGCAGGGTTCTGAAGATTGCTGTTAGTTATTGTAGCAGTGTAGTTAGCGGTACTATTAATTGTAATAGTGATAGAGGAACCATTATTAATCAGATTAGCATTCACAGGTAATTCTTCTGCGATGTCATGATAAGGATTTACCCATGAAGTATAAACATCACTATAAGCATTAGTGCCCATTGATTTACAGTAAGGAGGATGATTGGCAACAACATAGGAAGCAAGAGCATTACTTGTAAGCTGATAGCCAAGAATATCTCTGATACCAAGTATTTCTCCTTTGGTATAATCTCTTCTCAAAACACCCTTTTTCGAGAATGGGTCAAGTACAAATTTTTGGTATTCGCCAGGAGATATCCGCTGTCTTTTTGAATAACTTCCTTTCAAATCCTCTAAATGAGAGATAAATTGATCAAGTGGAAAGTTGGGACACCATTGGTCATGAAGTTGAATTCCAGATAAAACAGGTAAATTATTGGGCGGTTGATTTGCGTTGAGCCAATAATTATCATTTGCATTTGGAATTGAGACACTGCCCCCAGCAATTAATGGAACTAAATTTGTTTCGTTACTTATTGAAGACAAATTACCAACCTTTATACTCATATCAATTGCGGAATAGCGTGTATTTGCCGTTGCTGGGAAATTTTTCAATGGATTATTTATATTAGGATTTGGGTTAGAGATGTATTGATTGCAACCTGGGTTTGTAAACTGTAGCATACTAACCCAACCTAAAGCATGGGTCATTTGATGATAGATAACAGAGAATAAATCAAATGTACAATCTCCATAAAATAAAGTATCTGATACTTTTTCAAAATAATGGATATTGAAATAATGCCAGCCTGTATTAGGGGTGGTGGTGAAATAATAATATTTATCAAAATTAATTTGAACAATAGCATCATAAGGGTATTGAGGGTCTGTGCTTGGATTAACTCCAGTTTGGTAGTATTTATATACATTTCCTTTTACAGGGGTCGGTTCATTGGCAGCTATAATAGGAATACCCCTCCCTAACCACCTTGTAACTGTAGAAATCATCCCAAAGCTATAAACCGGGACAGTATTATTTACATCAAAAGATTGCCTCACATAAATTTTTATCCTGTTGGTTGGACTAACACCATTTGCACCAAAATTTATTTGCTGCTCCAATTTTGAAATAACAGCACAAAACACATCTCTTCTCTGATCGCCAACTGTATAATTACCACTAATTATTGTGGGGTCAAAAAAACCGATTTTTACAGGAGTACCACCGTTTGGAGGATAATAATAATCTTCGTCTTCAAAGTATAAAGTAAAATAATTACCACAGTTTATTGGTATATAAAATGTACTTGCCGGTTGTAATGTTCCAGTACCCCCTTGTGTTTGAAAACTCTGAATAAATTCAGCGGTAGTTCCACATACAGGTAAAATAGTTTGAGCAGAATCGTCGGTTATGTTTTGCTGGTTATTTTGCCCCAATGCAACATTCCATAAAATCAACATTGCCATCAAGCAATATCTTAGTTTGTATAAAAATGTTTTTTTCATTTTAGAATTGTATTAGTTCCTACTCTAATCCCTTTTCGGCTTCCGGGTTTTATTTGTTATATACTTGTGTCATGCTGAGTTATTTCATAAGTTGTGGGTCATTCACAATAAAATGACCCACAACTCCTGTTTTTATTTATTAGGCACCTCTTTTTTTTCATGTTGTGGTTTATACAACAAATGGAATTCAAAAAACTGCCCGCATTTATCGAAGTCATCAGGGAATTTATCGCCTATAATATGCACTGCTCTTGTGAGGGCAATTTCTAAGCCATAACGACTCTCGTTTCTTTCGGTTCTATCAGTGCTTACTTCCGTTTTCTTATCGGTTTGCACATCGCGGGCGTTTTTCCAAAGAAGCTGATAACTTTTCAATTTATCGGTGAGGTCTTTACCCAAAATTGCGGCGTTAAGCGTGGCTGCCTTAAAAAGCCTATCGGTAATAGTGGGCATTTGGGTTTTGGTGGCTTGTGAATATTCGCTCACTCCATGAGGATAAATAGCTAAGTATGCAGGCTTGTCTTCGCCACCAAGTTTAAAAATGATTTCATTTTGTGCGTCGCGCATGGTGGTGTGTAAATCGCTCACCAACATATCGGTAGTAATGGTTAGCCCTCGTTGCAAGGCTACAGCTAATGAAATATCACCCGATTCGCTCTTGAAATTTTGTAAATGACCTTCTATTAAAGCGATGATATCTTTGTATTCGCCTTTTGTATTTTGTGTTTTAAAGCGTTCGAGCGTGTTGTCGCCAAAGACACCTAATCTTTCGTCGCTGATTCTAGTATCGTTAAAATAATTTCTAAATAAAATTTCTAAGGATAGCATAAAAAAACTTTTTTAATGGTATTGTGTTTTATGAATAATGTAATTAAAAAACAGGTTTTAATATTATGATTTTACCAAACTGCATTTTACAGTCAGCATCCTAAAAGCATTAGCATATCGGCTGCATTTTACAGTGGGCATCCTAA
>CAINUN010000054.1 GCA_903853805.1 uncultured Bacteroidota bacterium | reverse complement strand
TAACCTGAGTTCGGTTTAAGCAGCGATAGTTAATTGCTGTTGTTGAGCAAACTGCTGCAATAGTTTAGGGTTAGTTTCTTCTATATCATTTTTGATAGAAGGTTTTTTAGGGAAGAAAGAATAGGCAGCAATAGCACTCATGATATTAAGTAAAAATCCATTGAGAGAGCGATGTCTAGTATGTTCAACCTGACAAATGTTTTTGAGTTCATCATTGACAGTTTCAATTACAGAACGCTTACGCAATAGCAGTTTTTCTTCATTGCTTAGCGCTTTCTCCTTCATGTTTCTTTTCACGGCTGTAATCAGGGAGATGCCGTTGCCAAAAAGCAGGTCTGTGAGCGCTTTAGAAATATAGCCCTTATCTCCAAAGAGTTTTCCAAAAAGGTTTTGGGTAAGCTTTGTTATTGCTTTGGCATTTCGGTCGTCAACATTAGCTTTACTAAGGTAAAAAGAAAGAATTTCTCCTTTATCATTGATAACCAAGTGTAGCTTGAAGCCATAAAACCAACCCATGCTGCTTTTACCTACTGTAGCAACGTCTTTAAATGTTTTATTTCGTTTAATGCGTTTGTTATGGCACACCCTTAAAACAGTAGAATCAATGAAAGAAATACCTGTACACTCACCTTTGCAAACATGATGCAGATAGAGCATGAAAGCAACTGCACAACGATGACTTAATTCAATAAACCGATTATAGGAAACAAGACCAGGAAAAAAATGGAGGTACTTTTGACGAATAAACAAGTAGAAGTTTTTGAATGAACGAAAATCACTTCGATGAAAAGCAATGAGGAGTGTGATAATTTCTGAATCGCATAAACCTGTTTTACGGTTACGCTTTTTGATGTTTGATCCATCTTCAAGTAACATTTGATGGATGGGTTTCTCAAAAAGAATACAAAAATCATCCACAGAAACAAAAATCTCTGTAAGTTTGCAATCGAAAAGTGGTGCAGTCATTTGTTGTAATTGTTTTATAGTCAACTACATATACATCAATAATTGTACCGCTTTGTTTGCTTTTGACAAAAATTCTTATCCCGAACTCAGGTTATTACTGTACTTGAAAAACTACCTAAAGACAAGCGTTTGCAGGTCAAAGAAGTGACACTGGACATGGCAAAAAATATGGAAGCTGCTGTTAAAACAGTATTTACAAAAGCCTCTTTAGTAACGGATAGATTCCATGTAGTAAAGCTAGCAATGGAAGCCTTACAGCACATCAGAATCAATTTAAGATGGAAGGAGTTAGACATCGAAAATGAAGCCATCAAACAAGCCAAAGAAACCAACACAAAATATCAATCAACCGTATTAGAAAACGGAGACACTCCTAAACAATTATTAGCAAGGTGCCGGTATATCTTAGTAAAAAAAGAAGACGATTGGACCCCTAGCCAACACCAAAGAACAACCATCCTTTTTGAAAAATACCCAGAACTAAAAACAGCTTATCATCAAACGCTTGCTTTTAGAAATATCTATGAGGACAGAAATATAGCCTCTGCAAAAACAAAATTCAATAATTGGATAAACGACATTATTGAAAAACAAACAAAAGAGTTCTATACCGTAGCCAACACCGTAAAAAACAACTTAGATAATATTCTCAACTTCTTCATCAACAGAAACACCAATGCCAATGCAGAATCTTTCAACTCAAAAATAAAACTCTTTAGAGCCAACCAAAGAGGTGTTGTCGATACCAAGTTCTTCTTGTTTAGATTGCATAAACTTTTTGCTTAGTCCCCAGAATATAAATGTGAACCAAAAAAACACCAAAGCCACCCATAAAGAGTGGCTCGGCTTATTTATCAGATAGTGGGTCTGATACTAATTTTTATACACTTTCACTTGGCAAGTGTAGTATTCGAGATTTTCAATTTGCTGCTCACGGTTCATTCTATTAAAACGATTACCGCTTGGCAATTTAAGTTTTTCTTCTTTAGAAAGACCTCTTACCAAATTAAAAACCGCTTGAGAACTCACCGCATAGGTCGTTCCCTCAGTATTATTTTCTTTTCCAGTTACAATAGCTATCACATTTCCTTGTTTGTCCATCACCGGCGAGCCACTTTGTCCCGGACTTGCTGGCAGTTCGAGGCGATATTGCATCGAGTCTCCCTCATATCCATTCTTAGAGCTAATATATCCTTCGCTATAAACAATCTCATCCTGCGGATAGCCAAGTGTAAACACATTAGCACCTAAAGATTTTTTATTAGAAGCAAAACTATAAGGCACTTCTTTCTTTCCAAAACGGAAAGATTTATTCTCCACCTTCAGCAAAGCCACATCCGTTTTATCATCAAAAGTAACAACGCTTGCTTTAAACAATTCTCCTTCTCGGTTTTGAATATACACCGAGTCTGCACCTTCAGTCACGTGGTAGCTCGTCACAAAATAACCATCATTAGAAACCGCAAAACCAGTTCCCGAAAAGTTAGCCTGTCGTTGTTGAGAAGTTTGATTGGAGTTGATGTTTTTAATAATTGCTTTTTGAGAGCGTTTAATAGTTTCCAATTCCCTGCGCAACAAACGATATTGAGAAGTTTGAGCTTTTTGATTATGGTTTTCCATCCACACCGTAGAAAGTGTGGTGAGAATGGCAATGCTAGCAGCAATACCTGCCGTGCGCAAATAGTGTGTGCGCAAAGGAATAGTTCTCACCGTCCAATTAGCTGCTTTTGGTTTTGAAGCATCTTCAATGCTCAATAAAGTATTACGAAACTGTTTTTGCTTTCCACTGTCTTGCAATGATTGTAATAGTTGCAAGCACTCATTAAATTCAGCAGCAAAAGCAGCATCGTCTTTAAGGCGTGTTTCTATTGCAGCTTTATCAGCATTATTCATTCGTCCTGAATAATAAGCTTCGGCTAAATCCCAATAATTATTTGTGTTCATCATCTATTCATTTTGTCCGAATGCCATAAAACAACTTTTTCAGTCGTTGAAGGCATTTATATTTCTGAGTCTTAGCGTTTTCAGAGTTTGTATAGCCAAAGTCGGCCGCTATTTCATTCATGTTTTTATTTTCGTGATAATAGGCTTTAAGAATACTACTGCAAGGTTCCCCCAATTGGTCAAGTGCGTTGTTCAATTGTTCATAATGCATTTCGCGCTCTTCATGTGCTTTGATGTCGTCATCATAAGCCCAATCAATTTCATCACCAGCACTATCTGGCAAAGAGCTCGGCGACTTTTTTTGTTGCTGAAATCGTTTATACCAAAGGTTTTTGCAAATGGCAAAAAGGTAAGTACCTATTTTACATTCAAGCCTAAAAACTTCTTGTTGTGCCTTCTCGTAAAGAATTACCATCGCCTCTTGAAAAATGTCTTCAACCTCATCCTCCGAACCACCATTTTGTTTCACCCAGCTACTTATCATTTTTTTATGTTGCCGGTAAATATTCTCAGTGGCAGTTCGTTCTCCTTTTGCAAGAGAAGCTAAAAGTTGTAGTTCATTATCAGTAGAGAGATACACTATTTAATACTTGTTTTTAGGAAAAGTAACCCGAAAGCCTTAAAAATTTGGGATATTTCTTTTGCAAACTTAAAAGGAATAAAACGAAGAATAGCTTTAGATGAATTAGAATATAATATATCTGAAAGATTTTTTAAAAAGGAGGGTTACCTTTTTCTGTTTAAGGTATAAATGAGAAATAACTAATAAAAATAACAAACTCATGAAATTCGTAAAATTCGGAATCTTCGCTCTTTCTTTTGGTCTTTTCGTAGCTTCTTGCGGTAACAGCGAAAGCACTGAAACTCCAGCTACTGACACTACTGCTGCTGCTCCAGCTCCTGAAGCTGCTCCAGCTCCTGCAATGGATTCTGCTGCTGCTGCACCTGCAATGGATTCTGCTGCTGCTGCACCTGCTACAAAGTAATTTTAAAGAGTTACAAAGTTTTATAAAAAAGGCTGTCTCTATTGAGCAGCCTTTTTTAATTCTTTCCTGCTATAACTATCACTATTTCTCCTTTGGGTGGGTGAGTTGTGTAATGCGCTGCCAATACTGTCAAATATCCTCTTCTTGTTTCCTCAAACATCTTGGTAAGCTCTCTGCTAACAGATGCATTTCTGTCAACGCCAAAATATTCAGCCATTTCCTGCAAAGATTTTACAAGACGGTGTGGCGATTCATATAGGATAATCGTACGTTCTTCTTCTGCTAATCTTTTAAAAAAAGTTTGTCTTCCTTTTTTCTGGGGAGGAAAACCTTCAAACACAAAACTGTTGCAGGGAATGCCTGATTGAACCAAAGCCGGCACAAAAGCTGTTGCTCCTGGAAGACATTCAAAATGGATATTCAATCTCGCGCATTCTCTTGCTAATAAAAAACCGGGGTCAGAAATACCAGGGGTGCCAGCATCTGTAAGTAATGCAAAATTTTTCCCTTCTTGCAATTGTTCGCAAATGTGCGTTAAAACTTTATGCTCGTTGTGTTGATGAAAAGGAGTCAGGCTTTTTTGTATTCCATAATGCTTTAACAAAAAGCTACTTGTACGCGTGTCTTCACAAAGAATGACATCCACTTCTTTAAGGATATTTACAGCACGGAAAGTAATGTCGCCCAAGTTGCCAATTGGTGTTGGCACGAGGTACAATTTTCCTGAAGAATTAATTTTGGAAGCCTCCATTCTTTAAAAATCAAGCTTGGGAAACTACGAAATCAAACCCTTCCATCACTTGATTGACTAATAGTTTTTTACAAGCTTCAGTAGTTATTTGTTCTGCTTCTTGTTTGTTGGCAGCTTCAATGCTGAGTGTGATGTGTTTGCCAATTCGCACGTTTTCAACCTGACCCAAACCGAGGTTATGGAGGCTATTATTCACTGCTTTTCCTTGTGGGTCGAGCAATTCTTTCAAAGGCATAACATTGATATGTGCAGTATATTTCATATTTCTTTTGGCTTGTAAACGAAAGCGAGTAAAATGTATAAAGCAAAGCCAAGTGTGATGGCTGCCGATTTAAAATAATTAAACGAAGCAACGCTTGCTATGATGATGACGAGTTGTGGCCAAACCATCGTCAAATTCCATTTTGCAGGCATAAACTTAAAAAAGCGAATCTTGGAAACCATCAGCCAACAAAGCAAGGCAATGGTGCAATAAAGTATCCAAGGACTGTATAAATAACTAGCAATTCCAATTGGGTTTTGCCAGTTGATAAGCGGAAGAGTTGCTATTAAAACACCAACAGCAGGAATAGGCATTCCTATAAAAAACCGGCTCTGCTCTGTTGAAGTAATATTGAATCTTGCCAACCTTAAAGCACCAAAACAAGCTATTAAAAAGGCAGGACACATTACTAACACATTTACATCCATCGCACCAGGTTGGGTAATATTTGCCGCCCAAAGCATCTTGTACAAAATCATAGAAGGTGCAACGCCAAAAGACACCAAATCGGCAAGGCTATCAAGGTCTTTACCAATAGGCGAATAAACTTTTAAAGCTCTTGCAGCAGCACCGTCAAGCATATCGAAAAGTGCAGCAATAAAAATGAAAATACTCCCCCAATAAGGTTGTTCCATGGCTGGAACTTCAAATTCTTGTTGAAGATTGAAGGCAGTAGTAAAATTTTGAGCGCTCAAAATGAAAGCGATTGCAATGCAGCCGCAAAAAAGATTGCCCAAAGTGAGCATGTTGGGTAAATGCTTCATGAAGGCGTAAAAGTAGCAATCTTCAATGAAAGAGTGATTCAATTATCTCAGTAAAAAACAAAAAACCGATACTTTTTAGCATCGGTTTATCTTTATCAAAAGTTTTAAGAGTAATTATTCTCCTGCGACTTCAAACTGCAACTCAACAATTTTGTCTTTTCCGAAGTCAATCTGAGCCTTAAATGTGCCCACTTCTTTAACTTCATCAAGAATTGTTATGCGGCGGCGGTCAATTTCATAACCTTTTTGCTCGCGAATAGCACGTGCAATTTGAATGGCAGTAACAGAACCAAATATTTTTCCGCTAGTACCTGTTTTTGCACCCACTTTAATTGGTGATTCAGCTAATGCAGCACGAACACTATTGATTTCTGCCATCAATTTTTCTTCGCGCTTACGGATTTGTTTGTGGCGTTCTTCAAGAACTTTTTTGTTTGATTCGCTCGCTTCAATAGCATATTTCTGAGGAATCAAGTAGTTGCGTGCATAACCAGGACGAACTGAAACTAATTCGTTGGAAGCACCAAGATTATCTACGTCTTTTATCAAAATTACTTGCATGACTTTAATTTTTTTTAAGTGAACAATAGCCTATTCTATTTCAATAGGTCAGTTACATAAGGCAACAATGCCATTTGGCGTGCTTTCTTAACAGCATGTGCCACTTTGCGCTGAAACTTCAATGAGTTTCCAGTAATGCGGCGTGGTAGCATCTTGCCTTGATCATTCACAAATTTTTTCAAAAATTCAGCATCTTTATAGTCTATATAACGAATGCCCATTTTCTTAAAGCGGCAATATTTCTTAGGACGCTTTTCAATACGTGCTGTAGAGAGGTATTTTATATCATTTTGCTTAGCCATTTTCATAAGGTTTTAGGAGTTAACAGCTTCGGTTTCTGCGCCCTTGTTGCGTTTTCTATTGTTATAGATAACAGCATACTTGTCGAGGCGTGTAATCATGTGACGCATAATGTTTTCATCACGGTTCATCTGAATCTCTAACTTGTGATTCACATCTGAAGCCGCTTCATACTCCAATACCCAATAAAGACCTGTTGTCTTTTTAGCAATTGGATAGGCTAATGAACGTAAACCCCATGGATTGGAATTGTTGATTTTACCACCGTGTTCGGTGATGAAGTCCGAAAACTTCTTCTGAGCATTTTTATAGTCATCTTCCGAAAGAATCGGAGTGAAGATAACCATGAGCTCATAGCTTTGAAGATTGGTTGTTGCCATAAACTTTTTTAGTTAAAAAAATATTTTTGTTCCCAATCGCGCCAGGCACAACTTCGGATACCTTTGCAGGCAGCCTGACGATTTTTGGGGATTGCAAATGTAGACTATATATTGAAAAAGCAAAGAATTTTTTTAGTAAAAAGTTTGCTGAACATGCTTTTCGACATTTTTTTAAAAAAAACAGTCATACCAACACAACATTTCTTCTACTTTCTACGTCTATAAGTACAAACCGAATTTTTTCATGAAAAAGCTTGTCTTTATCCTCTTGTCTATTTCTCTTTTGGCTTGTGATAAAAAGAAGAATACTTTAAAACCTGACCTTGGCACCATCCTTCCTTGCTTCGAACAAAATAATTGGAACATTCAAAAACTTAATTCTTATCTTTCAGGTAGTTGGCAAATGAACAGAGCTTTTGGCGGTTGGGTAGGAGAAATGAATGTTGAAAATGTAAAACTAAGGTTCATCAACAACGATAGCCTCATCATTTATAAAAACGGCACTGCTCTCCTTTCTTGTAAATACCATATAGATTCCACAGGTAATAATCTTTATGCTGTTGTTGCTGGTAGTTCATCACAATACACATCTGGAAGGATCATGTATTGCTCTAACGAATTAGTTTTTAACAGCAGCTATGTTGATGGCAACGACTATTACTACGCCAAAGTAAGTAACTGATTATTTATTCTCCTCCAATCGGTTTATCGCTGCTTTTGCTTGTTGGTCAATGCTAGCTTTATAGTCGTGGTTTTTCATAGAAATACAATCCTTAAACCAAGTTAATGCTACTTTTTTGTTGCCTAGTTTTTCATAATTCAACCCCAATTGAAATGCTGCCCGTGATGCAAAATATTCTTCCCTGTTCCTACCTAAAACAATAGCGTATTTATAAAACGAAATAGCCTTCTCAACATGGTTTGTTTCGTCATAAATTCTTCCCATTCGATAGTAGTATTCCACTTTATCAATTGGGTTTGTATAATCTTCAGGCTTTTGATGAATAAGTTTTGAAAGTGCTTCTTGGTAATTCCCTCCATCAAATAATTCCTTTGCTTGAATTAAGTCAAGGGCTGGCCAGTCCTCTCTTTTTGATAATCGCTCGGCTTGTTTATCTGCGTCCGTTGTTTTAGCACCATACTTAGCCACAGCAGATTTTGCAGCTTTTGCTTTTTCCAAATTATTTTGAAGATAATAGCTCAAAGCCATTTTATACAGCGCTTCTTTCACATAATATTTCCCTTTAAAACCAGTCACAAACCGATACAAACAATTTACTGCACCATCATTTAAATTAAACAATAAAGCTGTCCCCATTTCATACTCAAATATTGGGTACTCATTGTAATGTGGCAGTTTCTCAGCAGCTTTTAAAGTAGCTAAAGCAATATCACTTTTACGAAAGTTCAAACCAATATTGGCTCTTACAAAACTTCTCAACAAATTTCCTTCATAAGAAAACTGCTTACTCATAATAAAATCCCAAGCTTCTTCCTGCTCATGCAAAAGATAATAGCGGAGATAAGTATGAATTATGATTGCCTCTTCCTTTAAAGGTTCGTTAGCGGGCTTTGTGTTGATGAAGCTAGCAATGCTTGCCAATCCTTTTTTTACGTCTCCACGCATGCCAAAAATGCCAGCAATCCATTTATAGTCATCAGGGATAGTTCCTAGCACCGTTTCTTGTGCGCCATAAAGAATATTGTTTTGCATAAAAGCCGGAAACTTTTCTTTGTTTTCTTTTAGCAATAAAAAAGAGCGCCTAAAGTTCAGCACAGCCTTCACATTTTCTCCAAACCGAAACTGAACCAATGCCCAATGAAAATAAAGTCCTGCCTTCGAAAACAAATACCAAGGCGAATTTGGATTTCCTTTTGAAATCGTTTCCAATCGTTGGTCGAAATGCGGAAACCTTGCTTTCAATTCATTTTCATCGCCATTAAAAAGCAGAAGCATGCAATCTTCATAATCTTCAAGGTAGGCTGTGAGCAAATTATTGGGATTTGCTTTTTTTTCTTTTTCAACAATAGCAGTTCCTTCTTCAAGGTTCAAGGAATAATATTGATCATAAGCAGCAGCACAGTTTTGGTTAAAATCAAAAAAGCCTTTTTGAGCCAATAAATTTTGGGCAAAAAGAAAACTAAAAAGGGTTATGAGGAATGTCTTCAAGAAAGCTACTTTATGAATTTATTGGGTTTTCTTTATAAAAGATGAAGGTATTGTTTTTGGCAAATATCCCTCTTCAAATTACCTTTGCGCTCTTAAAAAATTAATCACAAAAATTAAAACTCATGAAATCAATTAAAAACATTGCCATCGCAGCGTTATTATCAGTTGGCGCATTTGCAGCCATTGTTTACTCTTCTTGCACAAAAGACGATTGTAAAGACGTTGTATGCCAAAATGGTGGTACTTGCGTAAGTGGAAAATGTCAATGTCCTACAGGATACGAAGGCACAAATTGCGAAACACTATCTCGCGCTAAGTTCTTAACTAACGGCAGCACTGCTACATACATCACAGCAGTAGGCCAAGATTCTTGCTACATGTCAGGCACTTATACAATGACCGTTACTCCTGGTACTAACAGCAACGAAATCACTATCAACAACTTCGCTGGTTATGGCACATCTGCAACACTTACAGGCGTAGTAGTAAGTGGTAGTAACTTCTCTAAAGCAGATACAGTTACTGCAGGCGCTGTAAAAATTTACAACGTTTCTGGTTCTATGAACGCTGCAGGAAATTTGATTAGTTTCACTTACACTGCAAAAGATGCTACTGCAACAGCTACTTGTCATGCAACTTCTACTAAGCAATAATTATTATTAGAAACAGCTTTTTAAAAAGAACTGCCTCAAAATGGCAGTTCTTTTTTTGTGCCTACTAGCCCCATTGCGCCATCATTGCCTTATGTTTTCTCCATATTATCTTCTATAACAGCAAAATTTTCTTTTATTATAGCAAAAACTACTTTCAATAACTTAATTTACTCCTTCAATTTCAAAACTTTCTCTATCATTCTTTCCTCAGTCTCTTTCAATTTAAAAACTTCCTCCTTCGATTTTAAAACTTCCTCTATTGTTTTTTGAACTTTCACTTTCAATTTAAAAATTACCTCTTTCTTTCTTTGAACTAGTTCTTTCGAATTAAAAACTTCTTCTATCATTTTTTCAACTTCCTCTTTCAATACACCAACCCATTTCTTCATTTCCCCTAAATTTACACCACAAAAACCAACCGTATTATGCTAGTCCTCAACATCAGCGGTCTATTATCTGATCGCGGCATCGAACGCCAACACCTCTTCCTTCAAAAACTCGGCATAGGTCGTACCACCGCCACCAACCTTCTTCACAATGGCTTCACCTTTATCAACATACTCCACCTCTCAAAAATTTGTTATGCGCTCAACTGTTCACCTGCCGAGTTATTCACGTGGATAGACAGTCCAAACTACCCTCTTTCCGAAGGACACTCCTTACAAAAACTCACGAAAAAAAACAAAGCCCCTATTGCCACCCGTATCCGCAGCCTCAATGCCGACCAACTCGATAAACTCAATGCTTATTTAGAAGAAATTGAAATGAAATAGCCATTACTCCCACAAAAGAAAAAGCTGCCCTGTAGAGGCAGCCTTTATTATTTTTTTTTGAGGACAATTATTTATTTGCACCCGGTCTATCATTAATATTTTTAGGAGCTGCTGTTTGATTAGCACCCGGTCTATCATTAATATTTTTAGGAGCATCAGATTTTGCAGGAGCTGGAGTAGGAGTAGCTTTTGGAGTCTTTGGTGTAGAAGTGTGCTTAGTTCCTTTCTTCTCAGCAGCAGCTTTTTCAGCAGCAGCCATGCTATCTGCCATGTGTGTAGAATCTGCAACACGCTTAGCTTCAACTTGAATCAAAGAATCGTTAGCAGCTTGTTGTGCAGCACGAGCTTGTTCTTCAGTAGCTTTTGCTACAGAGTCCATTTGAGCTTGAGTAGTAGTGTCGCCTTCGGTAGATTTGTTGTCACCGCAAGAAGCAAAAGCAAAAGATGCTAATGCCATTAAGAAAATAGATTGCTTTCTCATTGTAAATTATTTTTTTAGGCTGCAAATATCCATTGAAATGTTGTAATTGTCAAAACAGTAAAAATGATGAGGTAATTATTTAGCAGCAATCATACTGATTTCCACTTGCACTCCTCTTGGCAAACCAGATACTTGAACCGTTTCGCGTGCTGGAGCAGTTTCGTTATCAAAGTAGTTTCCGTAAACCTCATTTACTGCAGCAAATTTCCCCATGTCCATCAAGAAAATAGTAGTCTTGATTACGTTAGAGAATTTCATACCAGATGCTTCTAAAATTCCATTTAAATTCTGCATTACTTTTTCTGTTTCTTCCTTTATTTCACCCTGAAACAATGTACCATCTTTAGGGTCAAGAGCAATTTGACCTGAAATAAATAACATGTTGCCAAATTGCACAGCTTGGTTATAAGGTCCAATAGGTGCTGGTGCATTTTCTGTTTTAATTATTTTCTTTTCCATGAGGCAAAATTAATGAAGAATGTACATTTGCCACCATCATGGGTTATATTCTTCAAATAGACACTTCTGGAGAAAAAGGAATGTTAGTATTAGCACACTCCGGAATAGTTGTTTCAAAAAAAACAATAGAAGATAGTAAAAAGCAAGCAGCTTTAATTAATGTGCTTATTGAGCAATTGTTGAGTGAAAGCAATATTGAAATGAAACAAATGCAAGCTATTACAGTCATAGCTGGTCCAGGTTCCTATACTGGACTAAGAATTGGTTTAGCGACGGCAAAAGGAATTTGTTATGCCCTAGATATCCCCTTAATTATGCAATCAAAATTAGAAATACTTTCCCTTCAACAATCCAAAGGAAAAGACTTCGAAAATTATGGCTGTATTTTAAAAGCAAGGGAGAAAGAGTATTTTTTTGCGTTGTACAAAAGCAATAATGAAGAACATATTTCACCACAACATATTACTGAGGATGCTATGATTTCTCTATTAGAAAAAATAAAAATAAAAACACTCCTTACAACTGAGAATTCCATTTTACAAACCATATTTTTTGATACAATTACATTCAATAACCATCCCGAAATAGACCATGTTTTTTGGAGTCAACTTTCATGGAACTATTATTTGGAAAAAAACTTCAGTAATTTATCCACATCTGAACCCTATTATCTCAAGCAGGTTTTTACTCATAAGTAGTTGATAAACAATAAATAAATAGAGTATTTCGCTTGATATCAACATTTTGTAAAAAATTTTTAACAACTTTTTATTGTTAAAAATTGTTTTTTATTTATTCATATAGTAAGTTTGCATTCATAAATAGGGGTGTGTAGTAATACACGATAAAATCAATTATTTTTTAACTTCCGTAAAATTTTAAATTAAATGGAAACAACAACAAATGCTCTTGTAATTAATCAAGAGGGAGCCGATTCAATTAAGCTCGATTATGTAGCTGTAAAAAGCTGTGCTATGACTTTAAGAGCTGTAAATCACAAATTGCGTCAACAAATTGTGAAATTACTTGAAGAAAACAAACGCATGAATGTGACTGACATTTATGTAAAACTTCGTTTAGAACAATCAGTTGCATCTCAACATTTGGCTATTTTGCGTCGTGCTAACATCGTTAGAACTGAGCGCGAAGGGAAATTCATTCACTATTCTTTGAACGTTCCACGTATTGGTAATGTTGCAAAATTTGTAACAGACTTAATTAATTCTGAAGCTTAATTCTAATAAGTTTCTCAGTAAAAAATCCTGCAAATAGCAGGATTTTTTATTTCTGTTATATTCTGATAAACCCATAAAGAACCTTAGGTTCTTCGTAATCATAATGACTTATATAGACTAAGCGACTTTTTGTCTTGCCATCTTTATCGTGATAAGTGATTTCATATTGGTTGAGCGACGCATTTCCTAAAAAACCATTTGCTGATTTATAGGCACAACAAGTGCCCACTCTTTTAAAAATAATGGTATCACCTCGGGTATCTCGTAGCAAACGGAAATAGGTTTGCTCGTTATAATTGCCGCCAAAGGATTCGTGCTTGCCTACTTTCACAGGGTTTGAAGATGTGAAGCCATAGGTTTTATCCTTTTTATTTTCCTCCAAATGTTCTATGATGTAATAATTGTCTTTCTTTTTCTCAAAAAGTTGCGCCCTTGCAACCGGTTCTGAGAACAGAATTAGGATTAAGAGCGCGATGGAACTATAAGGAGAGACAAAATTCATAGTAGCAGGATGATGTATTTCAGTAATAGATCTTAGTGTTAAAGAGGATGTGTTTTAGAAATGTGTTTCGCCATGCGATGAAGCATTCCTTTTATTGGATAGAAGAAAAGGGTTTCGTCCACTGTAAGTTCAATATTGTCTTTTTCTTCTTCTAATTTTTCTTTTACGCCAGCCATTAAAAATTGCATCAAGTCATCTTTCAACATCAGTTTTTGAGAGCTAAGCCCATTAGGGTTTACACCAAATTTTTTAGGGAAATAAAACGACTCATTCCAAGAGAAGAACTTGTCTATAAACTCAAGAACTTCATCGGAAACAGATTGAAGTAATTCGCGGTTATTGAGTTGATGATATCTAAGTGGGTTTTCAGAAACTAATTGTTGTTCTTTGTTGCCTATCAACACAGATTTGATATCATCGGTAGAAAGAAACTCATCGCACATCAAAGCGCCTTTACAGGTAATTTCTTTAGGTTCTTCATACTGCTTCAATTCAATAAAAATGGAGTCGGAATTATAAACATCTCGGAAAATAATGTTGGTAAATTCGCTAAGGTTTTTCAAGCCAAAACCTGTGTCGGCAATATTGATAACTTTTGAACCCATGCCACTAAAAAGTAAATGGCGTGGCGGCACCAAGTTTTTGGCTTTCATCAACTTTGCAACATGATAAATGATGGCAGCATAAAAGAAAACAAAAACCAGTTTAAAATCTTCTTCTAATTTTAAATCACTACTAAAAGCTATTGGGTAATTCCCTTCACGAATGAGATTATTATTTTCAAGTGAAAAGAAAAAGGCAGTTATTTCTTGGCTGTTTTCGGAGTTACAAATTTGGTCTAGTACGTTTACTAAATTATACAAATCATTATTGATCAGCTTTTGTTTAATTGGCTGATAAAACTTTTGTACAAAGCCATTTACGGATGGCGAGTTTCCATATCCATCACCAAAAATACAATCGGCGGCAAAACGGAATGAAGTGATACAAGATGGTTGATTATTTTCAAAAATTACAACATCAGTTGTTCCGCCGCCAATATCAATATTAACGACAGGCTTGTCATAAGCAAGCACTCCTTCCTTGGTTCGGAAATAATAAAAGGGAGCTACAGACTCGGAAATTTTATTGACAACAGCCGAATTGCTGATGTATTTTTTGGTGAATTGAAGCCAACTATTTTCAAGCGTGTTTCTTCTAAATTCTGACATGCTTGATGGGTAAGACCAAGTTATTTTAGTAAACTCAAGATTGCCTCCATTAAGCAATACTTTGTTTCGGATGAGTAATAAAAGCTCTTCAATAAAAGCTTCCACACTTCTTTTTCTTGAAGGATTATTCTTGAAATCGGCCCACTTTAAATGAGGAACGATATTGAGATAAATTGGAGAAGACTTTTTCTCATAAGCAAAAGGAATAGAGAAATCGGCAAGCGTATAAGTAGGCAAATTAATGTCAATACCTTTCTTTTCTGCCATCACAGTTCTTATTGGAAAACTGTAATCTTTTCCTTTACCAATAATTTCAGGTAAAAAATCGACAGGAATGATGTCGTTCAATAAATGAACATGTTTACCAATCTTCCAATCACTTAAAATTTCTTGAGTAACCTCATCATTTTTAATGGTTGAACCTACTTGAATGTCGTTGGTTGTAATTTCAAAAGGTTTTGGACCTCCTTTGTCAATTCTATATTCAATATGTGTATTAGTTGTACCAAAATCAATTGCAAAACTAAATTGAGTTGCCCCTTGAGGAATAGTTTTGAATAATGGAACCAATAGTCCCCTCACACCTGTAGGTTGGCTAATCTCCATCAAATCAAATTCCTTTTGAAGAACATAATATTTAGCGGTGATGTCATTTTCTCTCTTTTCGCTCCTAGTGTTTACGTGCCCAATTGTTACCTCATGTTGAATGTCATTTTCAGTATAAAAACTTAGGTTAAATTCTGTTTGGGTTCTGTCATTTGGTGTATCTGTATCCAATAACATAGCCCTATAATGTACATTTTCATTCTTTATTGTTTTTAAGAAAGGATAAACGGCAACAGCAATCTGGCTATCTACAATTCCACCAAAATTCCCGTCTGAATCTCTACTTCCAAAAGGAGCATGGTTATCATGATAAGTTTTGGAAAACTGAACATAATGATTACCTCTGATTGGAATTCTTAAAATAGCTTCAACAGCATTTGCAATTCCAGGTACTAACTCAAACCACCGCTTGCCATCGGGGTGATGTTGCTGTAAGTTTTCAATAGAAAAATACTTGAAAAAATCCTTTTTTATTGGTATTGAAAAACTATGCTTTTTGTTTTCATAAAAACCGTCAAAAAACCGATTCTTATTTATAGGGTATGGTAGTCTAAAAATATAAGGTTCTAAAAAGTCATTTACAGTTAAGTAAGGATATTGTATATAACTATGATGTGGTAGTGTTCTTTCATTTACAGGTCTGTTATCATTAAACGGTGAACGATAATTACTTTGCCAATTACCTTTTACATAGTATAACTGTTCATTAAAATCTTTGTTGGGTAATATTAGAGGCTTTGTTTCTTTCAATTCTTTGGTAGCATTAACCACAAAATCGCTGAGTCTTTCAATTTTTTCAATTTCAGGTCTGTTACATTTTAGTTTTTCACCTAATACAGTCACATATAAACCTGCATGCCCTACAGCAATATCTTGATATTCTTCACCAATTGTGTCCCTATCAATTTCTTTTATATCTTGCTTAACACTGTTAGGCAATAAGTGAAAACACATTTCAAGATATTCATCTAGTTCTTTGAAACGTGCAGTAAATTGAGGAAAGAAACTTTTTATTGAATAAAAATAACGGATAAAATCTGGGTCGCGTTTGAATAATGGAGTATAGTTCTCACTAAATAATTTTACAGTACCAAAACTTAAATCTACAAACCTTGAAAGGTCATTTGCTGAAGAAAAGAACATTGTAAGTGGAGATGTTCCACCTATGACATTCATTAATCCACTACCCTTTCCAATATAGTTAATTAAATATATTCGCTCTAGTTTATCAAAATTAAAAGAGGTACAATCTTGTTTTAAATATAGAAATAAAGTTTCGCCAAGTAAACGATGTCCTGGCACTTCAGAATATAATAAGTTCCCTAAATCACTATTAGGGTTAATCACCATTTCCGATCCTTGAAAATTAATGCCTGTGTCCCAGGAAATAATTTCAATTTGTTCTTTAAGTGACGCTGAATTAAAAAAGATTTCAGCAACATCTAGACAATCAGAGACAAGCTTATGATAGGTTGTTATCCCTTCAGCTTTTCCAATATTTGTTACTTGTTTGAATGCCGTTCGTATTAAATCTAATCTAGCAAAAGGGGTAGGAATAGAAGTAATTTGTTTTTTTGATATGCCTCCGTCAGGATCTTTTATAGCGTCTACTAAATGTTCTGAAAGATGAGAAACAAGGCTCCAATCTTCTACATTATTGGAACCGCCCTCGTGAATTCTAAATATTTTACTCATGTTTTACAGGCTGATTTTTGAATTAATGATTTGTTCAGTAACAGAAGAAAACAAAGCCAATAATTTTTGATTACTATCTGGTAGTATATCAAAATCCGGTTCGGATTTATTGAGAATTTTTCTAAAATATTCTATACCGTTTACCGATAAAAATTTCTTTTTTTCAGGACTATTTACCACGATATTCAATATATCGTCACCATGATTTCGATAAATAAATGGGTTAAATGAAACATTACTATTGCTCATTTCAGTCAACCAATCTTCGAAATGATAATTAAATTCAGCAATTCTTTTATGCCATGTTTTATCTAGATATATAGTTTGTAGTTTATTATGACCGTTTTTTGCCCATGCATCTTCATGATATTCATCAAAATGATATTGAAAATAATTTTTAAATAAAAGGTATTGGGTTAGAGGCTTTGCAATTAAATTTCTTGTTCTTTTACCTAAATCTGTAAATTTTATTTTACCAGCTTCCTCGTGCAATCCAAATTCAAGAAATTTAGGTTTATGTACTTTTCCATCTTTTATTGATAATTCATCATCTTCATATGAACAAAAATCTTGAATAGATAAAGCAGCGGCAAGTTCCACAAAATGTGCTCTATTCTTCTGTTCTGCAGCTCCATCTGAGCCTAATTGTCCATTAATGGCACTATCTCCAATATAATATAATGCTTGTAATGAATTGTTTCCGCTTACATTTCTCGAATAATAATTCAAAGCTGCCTTTGCCTTAGAAACAAAGGAATTGCTATCTATACTTGTTCTGTCGTTTTTGTCAACACTAAAATAAGGAAGCACAGTAATTGCACCAATTTGTGCCTCTCTTAAAAACTGTGACCTAGGAACCTGAGCATCAGCTGAACGTATATTTTTTAAAATTAAAGGAAAACCTGCAGCACCTGTTCCCCCAAAAATAGAGCTTATTATAAAAATCCTATCATCTTTATTAAAACAAGAGGCAAAATTTTGAAACAAAGCTGTTTTACTAAATTTGTTCAAAACGACACTTCCAATATTCGGATTTCCTTTAAAGCCAACTTCCATCTGTGTATTCAGATTTTCATCTGAAAAAAGTATAGAGGAAAATGCTTTATTTGATTTGTCAAGTTCTTGAAATGAAATAAAATCTCTAAATCTATTGTCTTTAACTCCTTCAATTTCAAATATAAATTCACCAGTTGGGTTGTCTTTGTCAGTATTTCCAAGGTCTGATAATGCGCAAATATTAGTTTTGAAAAAACTAGATTTTTCACTTAGCCCTTTTCTTCTAATTTCCCTATAAAGGTTAAGTATATCTACTGTTCTTGTCAAATCACCATTAGCAATATCGGGGTCAATAATAATTGGAACTACATTTTCTACGTCTCGCAATTCCATGCCAGAAGCTAGCATCATTGTCAACGCTTTGACAACTCGTGAACCTGTCCCTCCAATTCCAAAAATGAATAGGTTTTTCATGCCACGAAAATACTATTAAAATGGAACTTTTTTATTGTTTACACTAAACAATTTAAATGTTGTTGATAGAACAATACATAACACTGTTGTGTAAGCAAAAGCAGTAAGTCCAAACAGTAAACAATCTGTTTTAAAAAAATGAAGATATGAACAATGCGCACCGCTTGGAACACCAGAAACTGCTAATGAATAAGAAGTTATTCCAACAATAAATGGTACCACAACTACATTGAATAACCAAGAGAAAATTCTACTAAATAAAGGTCTGTTAAAAAGCCCAAAATAATAATTCAAAATACTTGCAATAGAAAACCCTAATACAATTAGAGTAACCATTTGATAAACAGACTGACTCGTGCAGGCTTCTCCATTCAAGGAAAGACCTTTAAGATGTTCGAGTAAGTCGCGGGAATAACTAAATCGAATAATTGAATCAAAAATATTCATGAGGGTGTGTTTGTTTGTGATTATTGATTTTTAATGATTAATGTAAAATAATTATCGATTAATTTTCGCTCCCGGTATCCGTCAATAAACCCATTTACAATATACTGAAATCCAAATGTTTTTTGTTTTATTTCTGAATCAGATAAGTTAATGTCTTGCGTGGTATTTGTTTCCTTTATCCATTCAGGCTGTATATTTTTAAGGCAAATTTTAACTTGTTCGTTTTGATACAAATTAGGAATTGTTAACAATATTTTATGCGTAAATCCCTTGTTCAAGGGGTCGTCAATATTGGTAATCTTATAAATAGTAATTTTAGCATCTACTGGAGTAACTTCATAATTATCAAAATTCAATAAATATTCATCATTTTGGGATATTGTTTTATAATCAGCTAATATTCTAAGTTTAACTTCATTAGTTCCTTCATTTTTTTTGTGTATTTTCATGGCACTAGCATTTCCAACAATTTCATAACCAGTACCTAACAATATTTTTGATTTTACTGTTATATTATGCGAATTATTGAATAGAACAGAAGATTGAAAATTACTGCTTTCGATATGTTTTCTTATAAACTCCGCGACTTTTTTTGAAGCAATTTCTTCTCCCATTATAAATATATAATAAGGCCTTTCATTTCCCTCTAATTTTATACCTTTGTTTAATTGGTTGATATATATTCCGCTAAAACCAGATTTGCATTTAATTATTTGTGTAATAAATTCGAGTTTTGATAACTTAGAATATACACCTTTATAGATACAATTTTGAAGGATATCGAGATATGTACCTGATTCTTGCCCATTCAAACCTGGCGACGGAATCCCATCTGTAATAATTACATTTACTGTATTTTGCTGTATGCTATCAATTACAGATTTTAAGACATCTTTCAAATCAGTAACTTTTCTATTACCTTTTTGATCGTTTGAATAAAAATCATTTATAGAACCAAGATATTTTCCAATATCAATATTTTTAGTATTCCCAAAATAGTTTATTCCATTATTAATATAATTCAAATCACATATTGAATTTTCATCGTCGCTAATATTTGACAAATGAGTTATTAGTTTATTAACTGTGGATAAAAAATTTGACCCATCTTTAAAATAACCATTCATGCTATATGAATTGTCGAGATAAATTCGATACTTAATAGATGTATTAGGAGTCAATTGTTTAGCCTTTGTTCCTGAATAAGAAGTAGGAATTAATGTTTCTTCATGACCATTCTGATTAAAAGCATTGCCAGTGGTACAAGCTTGTATCAAGAAAATCAGACTAAAAAATAATACTGTCGTTCTCATCTTAAAGTGTTTTGTTAGTGAAAGAAATCCGATTCCCTCCTTATGTTATTCTGTCGTTATTGCTATGTTATTATTTTGTTAACGACACAAAGTTGAGTATTATTTTTTTTAAAAACGCGTATAACAACAACTATAACAGCATATATTTCTTCATGTATATTAATGTGTAAATAAATAAATCGTAAACGATTGTTTTTCTTTAGTTATTAATGCTATTAATTTCATTTTTTGATTTTGAATAAATTTGTTATTACTAAAAAATACAAAAAAATTAAGCAGGTTACTATTTTAAGTTGCACTATAATTTAGAGTATTTTTAAAATTCTTCAGATTTTTTATCTTATTTTAATTGATAAATGAGGTAGTGTTCAGAAATAAATCGTGCTATCTTTGCGACACTAATGATGTGGCAAATAATTTATCATTAGTGCCAAAAGAATGAATAGTATTTGTAATTGGGCTTCAAACATTCGTTTTCTAAGGAAAAGAACAGGTAAAAATCAGGAAGATTTTGCTGAAAGTTTAGGCATTTCTCGTTCAAAACTGAATGCACATGAAAATGGACAAACAATCAATCCAACTGTTGAAGATTTGATAAATTTTTCTGATTTTTTCGGCTTAGGAATTGACACTCTCATCAAAATAAATTTGGGTAAACTATCAGGCATAAAACTTAAGGAATTAGAAGCAGGGAATGACATTTATGCGACGGGAACAAAACTTCGAGTATTAGCCACAACAGTTGATATTAAAAATAATGAACAAATAGAGTTTGTTTCACAAAAAGTAAGAGCTGGATATTTGGCAGGATATGGCGATCCTGAATTCATACAAAACCTACCTGTTTTTTCAATGCCACATTTACCAAAGGATAGGAAGTTTAGAATGTTTCCTATTGTTGGGGAGAGTATGTTGCCAATTCATGAGGGTTCACTCATAATTGGCAATTTTGTAGAAGATTGGAATTCAATAAAAGACAATACACCTTGTATAGTTGTGACAAAAGATCAAGGGATTGTTTTTAAAATTGTTTACAACCAAATTAAGCAAAACAAAACACTATTACTCGAGTCATTGAACAAATGCTACGAATCTTTTGAAGTGAATATTGCCAATGTGATTGAGATTTGGCAGTTTGTCAATTACGTTTCTGATACAATGCCTGAAGCTGAAACTTCTTTTGAAGAACTTGTAAAAAACGTACGAGAAATCAAAGAAGAGCTAGGGCGAATTTCAAAGATAAAATAATCAAAACGATGTCTTAATCAACACTTCAACAAACACATCCCACCCATATTTCTTCTTCTCAACTTTTAGATTATTTGACAATTCAGTAATTGAACTTGGTTGTAAAAACTTCAAAACACCTTCAGCAATTGCATTAGAGTTGGGCTCTACAACATAGCCGCATTTTCCATCCGGCACTACCTCCCTTAAACCTCCCACATTAGTAACGATCATTGGCTTCTCAAAATGATAGGCAATTTGTGTAATTCCACTATTGGTTGCGCTTCGATAGGGCTGAACAATCAAATCAGCGGCACCAAAATAATATTTTACATCTTCATTAGGAATGAATTGGGTAAAAGAAATAATTTTGTCATTAATATTGCTAATAAGTGCTTCACAGTACTCTTTGTCTTCATAATATTCTCCAGCAATAATGAGTTTCAAGCCAAGCGATTGAATACGTTCATCACACATTGCTTCAAGTAATAAATCAAGCCCTTTATACTTACGAATGAAACCAAAAAACAACAAGTATTTTTCATTAGGATTTATTTGGAGTCTTTCACAAGCTATTCCCTTAGAAACAGCTAAACCATAGTTATCATAAAGCGGATGAGGAGTGTATGCAACACGCTTATCAGTAAAGGTTTTCAATTCTTCCATCACACTTTTACTCATCGTTATAAAACTATCGACAGGTTTTAGAAAATACTTGGTAAAAGCAACATCACCTAGACGTTTTTCATGAGGAATTACATTGTCGGCAATGCATAATATTTTACTGTGTTTGTTCTTTTTTATTTTTCTTAATATAGTCCCCAAACAAGGTCCCATGAATGGAATCCAATAACGCACAATTACCAAATCATGTTTCGCGTCTTTAATAGTATTTCCTGCTTTAATCCAATTTAATGGATTGATAGAATTAATGATGGTTTTGATATGGAGATTTGAAGGCGCAGGCTCGTCAGTAAACTGCGATTTTCCCGGGAAAAGAAAAGAAGGATATTGAAGCGAGAAAGAATAAATTGTAACAGTATGACCTTCTTCTTGCAAAGCTGTTGCAAGCCTTTCGTTGAATGTAGAAATGCCGCCACCTCGAAGTGGATGTGCCGGCCCAATGATGGCAATATTCATGAGAAAATTGTTTTAAAATCTGACACTGCTTGTTGATAATCATCGGGAATACCTATGTCAATAAAATAATCTTGAAATGTTTTTCCAAAAAAAGCATTTTCTAGCACAAATGATTCGAGATAATCTTTTTCAAATGAAAATTTATCAGGCAAATTTTTATTGAAAAATTGTTTTCGATTCACTACATATATACCTCCGTTTATTAAACCAATTTCTTTGAATTTCTTTTCGTCAAAAGCTATGATTTGATGCTTATTATTAATCAAAACAGAACCATATCGTTCAAATTTTTTCATCTCTTTCAAGGCAAGAGTAGTTGTTGATTTTTGTTGTAAATGCCATAAAAGAAGCGCTTCAAGATTAATTGAAAATATCGTATCGCCATTGAGCACAACCACATTTTCTTCATTACATTTTTTCAACGCCAATTGCATTCCCCCACCTGTTCCTAAGGGAGTATCTTCAATCACAAAATCAATTTCAAAGGAAAAATGTTGTTGCTTCAACCAATCAAGAATTGTTTCGTGTTGATATCCTAATGAAAGAACAACTCTCGAGCATTTTTGGCTTTCGAGATAAACTAAAAGATAGCGCAAAAAAGGCTGTCCATTTATTTCAGCCATGCACTTAGGCAAATTGCCAATAGTGTTTTGTAGCCTTGTACCTAATCCGCCTGCAAGAATGATGGATTCCATTGTATTAGTTTAAACACTCCAAGTAAACAATCCTTTTTCAGTGAACTGATAAGAACGAAGATTGCCGCCAAGTTTTGATAAAATTTCACCCACTTTATAATTGGCATTTCCCGGACAATAGAACATCATAAAACCACCTCCGCCAGCTCCTGTAATTTTTCCGCCAGTAGCGCCGGCTTTCAAAGCTGCTTCATAAAGTTCATCAAGCATATTGTTGCTAATGCCTTTAGCCATTTGCTTTTTATGTTTGAAACCAAAATCGAGAATTGGTCCTATTTCATCAATATTTCCTTTTAGCAATGCTTCCTTCATCATTTTTGATTGTTCCTTCAAGAAGTGCATAGCTTCGATGGATGCAGTGTTATTTTCTTCTACATTTTTGCTTTGAGCTTCAATGATTACAGAGGATAAACGACTGGTTGCAGTAAAGTATAAAAGCAGGTTGTTTTCAAGTTCGTTAAGGTGAACTGATTTGATGCGAAGTGGATTAACAATGACTTTGTCATTTGCATAAAATTCCATGAAGTTGACTCCACCAAAAGTTGCTGCATATTGGTCTTGTTTTCCACCTGCCATTTTCAATTCAAGTCGTTCTATTTCGTAAGCAATATGAGCCATGTCATATTCGCCATAAGGCAGTTTTAGCCACTCTGAGAAAGCACCCAAAATAGCAACTGTAAGCGTAGAGGAAGTCCCTAAACCCGAACCAGCAGGCGCGTCTACAAAAGTTGTTAGTCTAAACCCGGAAGGCAAAAATCCGTGTTCGCGAACAATGTGGTTGTAAACACCTTTTGCTAAATCTAAATGTCCGTCAACGGTTAAAAATTCTTGAATTGGAAACCTGGCAGTTTCCTTTCTGTCAATAGCTTCAAAAATAATTTCATTAGTAGGGATAGTTTCGATTGTGGCATAAGCATACAATGAAATTGAAGCATTGAGAATAGCACCGCCATACAAATCGCAATAAGGACTTACATCCGTTCCTCCACCTGCCAAACCTATTCTTAAGGGCGCCTTGCTTCTGAATATCATTTACAAAGAAATTGAAGATTCAAACCTACAAAGAAACACGCGAAGGAGTAGTTTTCTTGCACAAGAAAAAAAACAGAATGCAACCGAGAACTCCACCAATAGCATCTGCCAAGACGTCAAAACTATCTTTAGCCCTTCCCAAAACAATAAAAAATCCTTGTAGTTCTTCAATAAACCAACCAAAAACCGCAGTGATTATTGCCCAAAACAATAAATGGAGAAAGCTGTATTGTTTCAGAGTTAGTAACCAGAAAAAACTAAAACAACCAAACAAAAGAAAATGTACCCACTTATCAATTAGTGGGACATTGAATTCTGGAATTTTGTTTGATGGCAATAAACATAAAAACAAAACAAGCAAAGTCCATAAAATTGCTATAAACCTTGCTCGTTTTTTAATAAAGGAATTTTCAGAAAATAAATGGTTAACCATAAGCGATTTATTCGCCTACCAAATCTTTGTAAGCTGCAGCGCTTAATAAACCATCTAGTTCTGAAACATTATCAATCGTCATCTTCATCATCCATCCATTTCCATAAGGGTCTTGGTTGATGAATTCTGGATTACTTTCTAAAGAAGCGTTTACTTCAAGAATGCTTCCGCTAACGGGCAAATAAAGGTCTGAAACTGTTTTTACGGCTTCAACTGTACCAAAAATTTCATTGGCAGCCAGTTGTTTGCCAACAGTATTAATGTCAACATAAACAATGTCACCCAATTCTCGTTGAGCAAATTCAGTAATACCAACGATAGCATTTTCGCCATCCATTTTTATCCACTCGTGGTCTTTTGTGTACTTAAGATTATCTGGAAATTGCATTGTAAAAAATTTGGGCGTAAATGTAGCAGAAAAAAATTAGAATGTACAAATGATTGAGGTTAGCACTTCAAAACTGTCGAAAAGGTATGGTTAATAAAATTATTTGCTTGTGATTACGAGTGTTTATCTATATTTATTGCCAACTTTTCACACTTAATTTGCGTCTTGAAATAAAAGGCAGAATCCTTTAACGATTTGATATGAAGCATATTTTTACGTCGACTATTAGAAGTTTGTATACTTTGGTTTTTGTATTGAGCTTTGTTTATGGTAATACTTCCATTGCTCAAACAAATGTTGCATTGACAGCAACAGCTGTAAATGGTCCAGGAGGTGGGAGTGGAACTTGTATTCCTACCCCAAACTTATATGGTCCTTGTCTTTACAACAACGGTATAATTCCAACATACAACACAGGAGGATCGGGCGGAGCATGGAGTTTTACATGGACTAGTACAAACAATGGCGTTGATAGTTGGGTGAAATTTTATTGGACGCCCGGTAATATTCCGCCAGCAAATAGCATTTCTAAAATGGTATTCTATAAGGATAACCGCCCAATGATAAAAGCAGATATTAAGTATTGGAACTCTCTTACTTCTTCTTGGGTAAATCATGCAACTTACTTGAATTATAATAACGTTATTGCTGACTCTATCAATTTCCCAGCAATACCTATTTCAACAGATACAATTATGATTGCTAACATTAATGCTGGTAGTCAATCTTCTGTAACAACAAATCCGAATTTTAGAGAAATTCAAATTTGGAGTATGACAAGCTGTACAGGAACTCCTTCCACTAGCATTCAAGCAATGTATAACGGTTCAATTGTCAACTCTCCAGTCACGAACGTTTGTGTAGGAAACATTGTTAGTTTAAGTGCAACGAGTAATAATGTATCGAGCGGTCATGCCTATCAATGGCAACGAGGAACGAGTTCAACTGGTCCATGGACTTCAATCTCAGGAGCAACACAACCAGGGATAGATGTCCAAGCGTTTGGCAGTTATTTTTATAGGGTTATTGACACCTGTGTTAATAGCGCTTCTTATGCTGCAAGTTCTTCAGTGGAGGTAACTAGCGCTTTACAATCTTTGGCTACGCTAAGTCCAGATTATTTTCAGTCATTTGAATCCTGGTTGACTTCATGTGCAACAGGACAATATCTAAGAGATATTCCTACTGCAAATTGGTCCAATTCACCACCTAGCGGATTAAAAACTTGGAGAATTGATTCTATCACAACTGTTTATACTTCGGGATGGAATACGGCAACAGTTGGTACATATTTACCAACATCTTGGCCATCAACATTTCCTACATCCAGATCTGCAAGATCTCATACAGCTGGATTACCTCCTGGATCTACTTCAAATCTCGATTTACACATGGATTTATCTACACCTATTGGAGGTAAAGCAATGTATTTTTACATGATTAATCAAGTCGGTTCTGCCCCTGTTGGAACAGACTCTTTAAAAATTCTATTATCAATTGACAGCGGAGCTACTTGGTCTCAATTAGCAAGTTGGGATACAGCAGCTGCATGGAGAAGGAGAATTGTACCTATAAATACTAATTCTAATAATGCCATCATCAGATTTCAAGGGTATAAAAGCACTGATATTGCTTTAAATGAAAGTTCAGACATTGGTGTTGATAGTGTATATATAGTTGGTCCTTGCAGTGGCATGCCGTCAGCGGGATTTATCAACTTGACTTCACCAGTTATTGCTTGCCCAGGTACTGTTATTAACCTTACACCAAATGGAACTACTATGGCTGGTGGTTTAGTTTATACTTGGGAACAATCTACAAATTTGGCTACATGGTCAAATGCTGTTGGTGGAAGTGGGTATAGTAACTTTTCTTTCACAACTCCTACATTGAATGATACTATAGCATATCGTCTTAAAGTAACTTGTGGTAGCAATATTGCGTATACTAACACCATTCAATTCAATGTGCCACAACCACAATACGCTAGCATTCCTTTTTCAGAAAATTTTGAAAGCTGGATGACTCGATGTATCAATACATCAGTTTGTCCTTCTTGCAGTCTTGAGTCTCCTAGCGATTATTGGGTAAATTTCCCTACTGTAGGTAATAATTCATGGAGAAGGCAAGATCAAGGAGCATTAGCCAACTGGACTTCTAATACCAATGGCTCTATTTCAGGGAACGCTCCTCAAGGTGGTTATTATGCTCGATTCCATTCAAATCAAGTTTCTAACGGGATTACTGGAAACTTAGATTTGTTTCTGAACTGTAGCACCGTTGTTGGAAATAAAGAATTACAATTCTTGTATAACAACGTGACTGGTACAGATTCTCTCCGAGTTTGGCTTTCAACAAATGGCGGTGGAAATTTTACAAAGATTACTACAATAGGTGCAAACCCAAATGGTTGGGCAAACCAAATTGTTCCCATCGCATCAAATTCATCTACCACAGTTATTCGTTTAGTTGGCTCAAGTGATGTTAATGGTTCCGATATTGCAATTGACCAATTAGTTGTACTCCCTCCATGCAATGGTTCGCCAAACCCAGGAATTATAAGTAGTGCTTCCCCTTGTCCAGGTACTGCATTTACCGTTAGTCTGCTGAATTTATCATTGGTTGCAAATCTTAATTTTCAATGGGAAGAATCAACTTCAGCAACAGGACCTTGGACACAAATTTCTGGCGCAACCTCTACTTCTTATTCTACTAATACCGTTTTTTCCAACGTATACTACCGTGTTCGAGCCATTTGCCTAAACACAAATGACACATCATATACTCCAGTAAAACTAATACCTATAGCCAACTTCTATTATTGCTATTGCAATTCTAATGCGATATCAAATATTGGTGCTGATATTGGCAACTTCAATGTATTGTGGGTATATACACCACCTTTACCAGGTTCGCCAGTCCCCGTTTCAGTTGTTACAAATGTTGGCACCGCAACTCCTCTAACCAATAACACTAATGCTATTGGAACTTATACTGACAACCGATACCCGACGACTCCATTAATTCCGTTGTATCATGATAGTACTTATCAATTTTCTGTTACTCAAATTAATAGTGGTAATTTTTTATCCTCTACATGTTCAATTTGGCTTGATAAAAACAGAGATGGTATATTTGGCACAGGGGAGCGTATTTTTAAGAAAAATACCAGTCAATCTTCTAACCCTTCTGAGGAAGTGGACACTATGTACTATGTACCAGATAGTCTTCCAATTGGTATCACAGGGTTAAGGGTTGTACTTGAAAATCCTATCAATAATTCTTCTTTAGTTTGTGGGCAGTTTAATGCTGGTGAAACAGAAGATTATTTAGTAGAGATTCGATATCCTCCATGTGATGGACCAACTAACGCAGGTGGCGCATATACTAGAGACACTTTAGGGTGCCCAGGTTATGTAATGACTTTTGGTGACACAACACACGAACATAAACGCCACAACATTAGTTGGCTTTGGGAATATTCTCCAGATGGAAATAGTTGGGCAGTAGTTCCTGGTTCTCAAATGCATGATAGTATAACTTTGACTATCAATGGACCTACTTACGCAAGACTGAGAATGATTTGTGTGAAAGATTTTATCATTGACACTACTTATTCCAATGCTATAAAAATATCAATCAATCCTCCTTATGCCTGTTATTGCTATAGCCTAGCAGATGGTGGCACAATGGATACGAGTGATATTGGTTCTTTTGTATTAGGCAGTTATGTATTTGCGAATAATCCTCCAGGACCACACTTGTTAAACGGAGAAGCTATCCAAATGAGGACAGATAACACCAAAGATACTATAGTGTTATGGACGAACACTACCTATCCATTTATGTTCTACCATATTATGAAATCTCCAACACATGCTGATGCTAAAATCACTATGTTTATGGATTTCAATAATGACTTGCTTTATAACATAACACCTTCTTACAACGAAAGGATTTATACCGGCTACACGAACGCAAACAATTATTTAATTAATGGCTTCATTACCATACCACCATATGCTGTACCAAACATCAGAACGGGTATGCGTATCATCCTAAATAATGATACCTCTCCAAATGTCCAATCCGACTCTGCTTGCGGTGCATATTTCTCAGGCGAAACAGAAGACTATGTGGTAATTTTCAAAAATCAAACAAGTGTTGAAACTTTAGGTAATATTAATCAGTTTTATGTTTTCCCTAACCCAACTGAAGGTGTTTTCAGCGTTTCATTTAACGCACTGAAACCAGTAAGCAACGCTACAGTAAGCGTTTTCAATTTGATGGGCATAAAAGTGACGGAAAAACAATTTACACAAGCTGGTAAAGAATTTTCTCACAATTTTGATCTTAGTGGCTTTAGCAAAGGTGTTTATTTGGTAGAATTGAAGGCTGATGAAGAACGAATTGTGAAAAGGATTGTAGTTAAATAATTTTTTGAAGGATAATAATAAAAGTAAAAAGCTCCGCTTCTGCGGGGCTTTTTTGTTGGGTAAAATTTCTTAGTAATCCAAACATTTTTTCAAAAAAATCATCTATTGCAAACCTCAATCATGAGTTTTTATTTTCTTTTTAGCGCCTGACACAATTCCTGTGGGTTATTCACACGATGTTGGTTAAAATGATTGAGATTAAAAGTCTGTTTCAATACTTTCGTTCTCCCCGTGAAAACATTTTAACAACAAGATTTCTTAACCAAAAAATAATTCACAGCCCAATGGGTGCAAAGAGTAAAACTAAAAATAGCGGACTTCAATTCCAACGCCATTATACCAAAGATGGCATTAGTGCTTTTGACATGTTCGAGTATGATTATCGCACATCGATAATCAAAAATCCTAACGGGGAAAAAGTGTTTGAAATGACCGAAGTAGAAGTTCCTGTACATTGGTCACAAATTGCCACTGATATTCTAGCTCAAAAATACTTTCGCAAAGCAGGTGTTCCTCAAACTGATGGCACTCTTGGTCGCGAAACCTCTGTTAAACAAGTAGCTCATCGAATGGCTGATTGCTGGCGTGGGTGGGGCGAAAAGTATGGCTATTTCGCTTCTAAAACCGATGCCCAAGTATTTTACGACGAGCTTGTTTATAGCATTCTTTACCAAAGTTGTGCGCCTAACTCACCTCAATGGTTCAATACTGGTATGTTTAGTAGCTATGGCATCAATGGCAAAGCACAAGGACATTATTATGTTGATCCAAAAACAGGCAAGTTAGAGCGATCACAAAATGCTTACGAACGCCCTCAACCACATGCTTGTTTCATCCTTAGTGTAGATGACGACTTGGTGAATGAAGGTGGCATTATGGACTTATGGGTGCGCGAAGCACGTATTTTTAAGTACGGTTCAGGTGTGGGTACCAACTTCTCAAGCATTCGCGGTGAAGGAGAAAAACTAAGCGGTGGAGGAACCTCAAGTGGATTGATGAGTTTCTTGAAAATTGGTGACCGTTCTGCGGGAGCTATCAAAAGCGGAGGAACAACTCGTCGTGCAGCCAAAATGGTTTGCCTTGACTTAGACCATCCTGAAATTGTAGAATTTATTGACTGGAAAGTTGAAGAAGAAAAGAAAGTAGCTGCTTTGATTGCTGCTGGTTATTCTTCTGACTATGAAGGCGAAGCTTATCGCACAGTAGCTGGTCAAAACTCGAATAACTCGGTTCGTATTCCTAATGAGTTTTTCCATCGTTTGCAAAACGGTGAAAACTGGGAAATGACTGCACGATCTACAGGCAAAGCAATGAAAACTTATCCTGCCAAGGAATTGTGGGATAAAATTGCATATGCTGCTTGGCGTTGTGCTGACCCCGGAACTCAATATGACAGCACCATCAACGAATGGCATACATGCCCTGAAGGTGGAAAGATTCGTGCATCGAATCCTTGCTCTGAGTACATGTTCCTCGACAATACAGCATGTAATCTTGCTTCCTTAAACCTACGTCGTTTCTTTAATGAAGCAGATAACAGTTTTGATGTTACGGGCTTTGAATACATGACTCGTCTTTGGACCGTAGTGTTAGAGATTTCGGTGTTGATGGCTCAGTTCCCTTCTCCCGAAGTGGCTCAATTGAGCTATGATTACCGCACACTTGGTTTGGGTTTTGCCAATCTTGGCTCAATGCTTATGGTGAGCGGCATTCCTTATGACAGTGAAGAAGCTCGTGCTATTGCAGGTTCCATCACTGCAATCATGAATGGTGTTGCCTATAAAACTTCTGCTGAAATGGCGAAGGCATTAGGTGCTTTCCCTCGTTATGAAGAAAACAAAAAGCACATGATGCGGGTAATGCGCAATCACCGTGCTGCGGCTTATGACGCAAGTGGTGCTTATGAAGGTTTAGAAATCAAACCAATAGGCATTAATGCAAAATACTGCCCGGATTATTTATTGAAAGCTGCTACAAAGGCTTGGGATGATGCTGTACAAATGGGCGAACAATATGGTTATCGCAATGCACAAGCAACGGTAATTGCGCCAACAGGAACAATCGGGCTTGTGATGGATTGCGACACAACCGGTATTGAACCAGATTTTGCTTTAGTGAAATTCAAAAAACTTTCTGGTGGTGGTTATTTTAAGATCATCAACCAATCTATTCCTGCAGCTTTGAAAAACTTAGGTTATTCTCAGCAAGAAATGGATGCAATAGTGAATTACGCCAAAGGACATGGAACATTTGCTGGTGCGCCTTTTATCAATCATCATTCTTTAAGCGAAAAAGGATTTATTGCCGAAGAAATTAAAAAACTAGATACTTCGGTTGAAAGTGCTTTTGATATTGCTTTTGTGTTCAACGCTTATAACCTAGGCGAAGAATGTTTGCAACGTCTTGGATTTAAACAAGAAGACTATTTCGCTCCTGATTTCAACTTGCTTGAATCTCTTGGTTTTAGCGACGAAGAAATTGATGCTGCCAATGATTATGTATGTGGAACAATGACTGTTGAAGGTGCTCCTTATTTGAAAGAAGAACATCTTCCTGTTTTTGATTGTGCCAACAAATGTGGCAAGAAAGGCGAACGATATATTCATGCTCACGGGCACATTCGTATGATGGGTGCGACACAACCATTTATTAGTGGTGCAATATCTAAAACCATCAATCTGCCTAACGAAGCAACGATTGATGAAATCAAAGATTGTTATTACCTCAGCTGGCAGTTAGGCATCAAAGCTTGTGCGCTCTATCGCGATGGCTCTAAATTGAGTCAGCCGTTGAGCAACAAAAGCGATAAAAAGAAAAAGAAAGAAGAAGAAGCGCAACCTGAATTGCCTGTATCTGCGCAAATTGTGGACATGAGTCAGCTTACTATTGAAGAGTTGTTAGATGAAGTGAACAAGCGTGTGCAAGCAAGCCCTGATACGCAATTGAAACGCGAATTGAGCCGTATAGTAGAGCGTAAAACATTGCCTGCAAAACGTAGCGGTTTCACGTTTAAAGCAAAAGTGGGAGGACAACCTTTGTTCCTGCGCACTGGTCAATACAATGATGGTACGTTGGGTGAAATATTCCTTGACATGGCGAAGGAAGGCGCTACGATGCGTAGCCTAATGAACAGCTTTGCCATTGCTATTTCGGTGGGATTGCAATATGGTGTGCCGTTGGAAGAATATGTTGACAAATTCACGTTCACACGTTTTGAACCATCGGGTGTAGTAGATCATCCGAATATTAAACAAGCAACGTCTGTGCTCGATTTCATATTCCGTTTGTTGGCGTATGAATATCTTGATCGCACCGACCTTGTGCATATTATTGACCCCGAAAGAATGCCTAAGCCTGCTGAAGATGCACACCAAGCTCATCAAGAGTTGTCGCAAGTGCGGATTACGGCTCCTCTGCAAATTAACAAACCTGCATTGGCACCAAAACCTATTGCTGCTTCAGTTACGGCTGATGTGAAAAAGATGATGGGTACAAGCGCTGATGCACCGGTGTGTCGTCAGTGTGGAAACATAACGCTGCGTAATGGTACTTGCTATATGTGCCCGAACTGTGGCACGACTACAGGATGTAGTTAATAAAATTGTTTTTCTTGTTTGCAAAAACACAAATAAAGAAAGCCGCTCTGATTGGGCGGCTTTCTTTATTTGTGATTTGAATTAGCATTTCAGCGTTTTTGTATAAAATTCCTTTTTTGAATTTTTAGTTTAAGAAAAATCAATCCATCCATTTTCCTTTTCCCCTACAACACAGATGATGGCGCATCAATTTCGTAGGGAGGCGATGCAGATGGCAAATTATTTTGTGTGCGCAGCGATGCTTGTTTTAAGTCGTAGGCTTGCGATAGCATATTTCTTCCTTTTGGAGTAAGGTTATAGTTACCTTGTTGGCTTCTCAAAATCAAATTGTATTTCATCAAAGTGCGATATTGAGCATAGCGGCTCATCACGTGAAGATGAGCAAGATGGGGTGCATTAAGATTCTTGCCTTCGGGATTTGCAAGAAAATATTTTAAGGTCTTTGCAGTATTTTGTAAAGATTTAAAAGAGGCTTTTTGAAAAACTTCTTTCTTTAGAGTTTTCACAACGTAGACATCTTCGATTGTTGCAAACACAATGTCATATTGCTTGTTTAAATGGTAGCTAATGGTGCTTGCGAGGCTTTCTATAGAATCGGGAAAAAACCTAAAATGTTCTTCCACCATGTGGGTAATTTGCTCTTTATTCATGTTTTGCCTTTTAATTCAAAAGAAATAAGGATAAAATTAAATGATTTTGCTTGTCTGTCAATTAACAACTCAATAAAGCCAGATACTTTTATTGAGCTTGTAATTGCAGATGATACCAAAACATGTGGTTTTACCCGTCCGTTAATCAACAACTCAATAAATCTAGATGCTTTTATTGAACTTGTAATTGCAAATGACACCAAACCGTGTGGTTTTACCCATCCGTTAATCGACAATTCAATAAAACTAGATGCTTTTATTGAATCTGCAATTGCAAATGACACCAAAACATATGGTTTTACCCGTCCGTTAATCAACAATTCAATTAAACTAGATGGTTTTATAGCTGCTGCAAATGAGCACAATACAAAACAAGTTGCATTGGCTCAACCCTATAAAAAAACCCTACAAAAGTGGTTGCTTTTATAGGGTTGTTTATTGATAATGGGTATTGATTAAATAGTTTTAAGGCGTTGTTAGGTTGTCATTTCATAAAAGAAAACAACCTTGCTTTTTCGTCCCCTCTATGCTTCTTCCATTTTTTTTGTCTTGCTCCAAATAGGAATAACAATGGTTCCTAAGGCATCGAGAATGGCAACAACGCCTATCATTCTAACATAAAAATCGGACTTTATTTGCTCATGAAACCAAAACAAAATGATGAATTGAAGGGCTAAAATGGTGATGCAAAAAATGGTGGCGGTGATTAATCTTTTAATGACGGGTTTGGTGCTATCGTTCAGCATCAAAAGACAAGTATGCGCCAATGAAACCGCAATGACTAACACACTGCCTAATGATTTTTCAAAAATTTCGGATTTGCCTTCTACCCAAATAGCAATTAAGGTGAGTATTAAAGAAAGAATCGCAAAGCCAATTCCTGCTTGGCTCAATGATTTTAGCCCTGGTCGTAGGATGACTAAAGAACAACACAAACCCAAGAGGCAGGTGACACCAATGGAGCAAGTGGTGAGTAATATTTTCTCTTCTATCTCGCCCATTTTTCCTATTAAAAGGGTGACGATGCCTGCAAGTGCAGCAACCCCTAAACAGGCTACGAATGACTTGATGAACAAGAGTTTTAAATGGTTTTTTTCGGCAGAAATTGTTTGGTTCATTGCTATTAATATTTGATTGTTGATGTCAAAATTATTTATAGCAAAAGAGAATTCGCTTGACATTTGTCAAGAAAAAAATCCGCTACCGATTCTGCTAGAATGAGTAGCGGAAATTATTTGTTTCGAAATCAATCAATTGGTTGCCAACAACTCCACATCAAACACCAAAGTGGCATGAGGAGGAATGCTGCCCGCACCACGCGCACCATAGCCCATCTCGGAAGGAATGTAGAAACGAAACTTAGAACCTTGTGGCATGAGTTGCACGCCTTCTGTCCATCCGCTAATGACTTGGTTAAGCCCAAAACTTGCAGGTTGATTGCGCTTATAAGAGCTATCAAACACCTTTCCGTTGGTGAGTTTTCCTTCATAATGAACGGTTACGTGGCTTCTGTCACCTGTAGGTTTGTTGCCAGTACCTTCTTGAAGTACTTCATATTGCAAGCCAGAAGCTGTAGTGATAACGCCATCGCGTTTGCCGTTTTCTTCTAAAAATTGTTTGCCTTCTTCCATTGTATTTGTTGATTTATTGCTGAGAAAATCTTTGAGTTTATCCTGCCAGCTCATTGTAAAAAATTTTGTGTGGGCAAAAATCAGGAAAATAGTGGAGAAACAAGCGTTGAAGAATGTTGTAGATATTCTTTAACGATTATCTTTGTGGTCAAACCAATTATAGCAATGCGCTTTATCGTTACCTCTACCTCCTTGTTGAAAAGCTTGCAACACATTAGTGGTGTTATCAGTTCCAATACTGTGTTGTCTGTGCTCGAAGATTTTTTGTTTGAATTGCAGGGAAATACGCTTACCCTCACCGCATCCGACCTTGAAACTATGATGCGTGTGAAGATGGAAGTGAACGAGGCTAATGGCGATGGTAGAATTTGTATTCCTTCAAAAATATTGATGGAATATTTGAAAAACCTCCCTGAGCAACCCATGACATTCAATATCAACGAGCAAGATTTGAGTATTGAAATGAGTTCTTCCGTAGGTAAGTATAAAATTGGTGGTGAAAAAGCAGATGATTTCCCTAAAGAACCGGCACCTTCAGATACCACTAACTTCACCATGAGTTCAATTGCGCTCATTGAAAGCATCAATAAAACTTTGTTTGCCGTAAGTAATGATTCGCTTCGTCCAGCAATGACAGGTGTTTATTTCGAAATGAATGAAAACAGCCTAACATTTGTTGCAACTGATGCACATCGCTTAGTTCAGTTTCAAAGAAAAGATGTGAGTTGTCCGACAACAGGTGGATTTGTTGTTCCCAAAAAGCCATTGCAACAATTGAAAGGCACATTGCCAAGCGATGATTCACAACTCGAGCTTTCCTATAATAACAGCCATCTTTTTGTTAGCAATAATCATCTTAGTTTAAGTTGTCGATTGATAGATGCACGATTCCCTGATTACAAAGCGGTAATTCCTATAGACAATCCATATAAGCTCACCATAAACCGCGCTGATTTTATGAGTGCGCTTCGTCGTGTGGGTATTTTTGCAAACAAAACCACCAATCAAGTTGTTCTTGATATCAATGGTAATAGCCTTCAACTCAGTGCTCAAGACATTGACTTTTCTTATGAAGGAAAAGAAAGCCTTAGCTGCCAATACAACGGCGAGGATATGAAGATTGCTTTCAACTCAAAGCTAATGGTGGAAATGGTAAACAATATGCAAGGCAGTGAATTGCAACTTGATTTAAGCACCCCAACAAGAGCAGGAATATTCCGTCAAGTGGAGCAAGATGAAAACGAAGACGTTTTGATGTTGCTTATGCCACTCATGGTAGGTATCTAAATAACTTACGGCTGACAAACGTCAGCCGTTTTCGTTTTCATAATCCGGAATAATTTTGGTTTCATCTGTCTATAGGGAAATCAAAATGATATTTTTGCAACCGACTCATGCAAAGACCTTATAAAATAGCACTAGTAGGAAACCCCAACAGCGGAAAAAGTTCGCTGTTTAATGTGCTTACTGGCTTGCATCAAAAAGTAGGAAATTTTCCAGGAGTAACTGTAGATAAGAAAACGGGGAAGTGCCACATCTCTGAAACTCTTGCTGCTGAAATCATTGACCTTCCAGGCACCTACAGTCTTTATCCTAAAAGCGAGGATGAAAAGGTTACTTATGAAGTCTTAATCAATCAAAACAACGAAGACCAACCTGATTTGGTTGTGGTTATTGCTGATGCCTCAAACCTTAAACGCAATCTTTTGTTTTGTTCTCAAATCATGGATTTGAAGATTCCAGTAATCATTGCATTGACGATGAACGACATTGCAAGAAAGAAAGGAATCAATATTGATTTGGAAGGTTTGGAGCGTAGAATGGGCGTACCTGTGGTTGCCATCAACCCTAGAAAAAACAAAGGCATTACTCATTTAAAAAAAGTCATTGCCAATACTGCTCTTCATCAAAATTCTCCCCTTAGAGATTCATTTATTTCTTCAGAAACTTTAGTAGGAAAATGGATTGGTGAAATCAAAGATATTGCTGGTACAAACACTAATTACCATGCATTGCATGTGGCTTGCAATTATATGGAATTGAGCTACCTCAATGCAGCCCAAAGAATACAAATTGGTGCTTCTTTAGACATTCATGGCTTCCAAAAAACCAAGATTCAGGGAGAAGAAATCATGAAGCGCTATGAGAAAATTGGTGGCATCATGAAGCAATGTGTAGTGGAAGAAAGTCCTCTTCAAAAATTGATGCGCAGCGAACGAGTGGATAAAGTTTTGCTGCATCCAATTTGGGGAAATGTGCTCTTGTTAATAGTGTTGGTCCTCTTATTTCAAAGCATATTCTGGCTGGCAGAATATCCTATGAATTGGGTAGAACATTTATTTGGTTTTGTCAGCAATGGTTTTGACAAAATGCTTCCAGATAGTTTCTTAAAAGACCTTTTCATCAATGGCATTCTTGCTGGCATTAGTGGCATTGCGGTTTTCATTCCGCAAATCATGATTTTGTTTGGCTTCATCACCATTTTAGAAGACAGTGGCTACATGGCACGCATCAGTTTTCTTACCGATAGATTGATGCGTAGCGTTGGATTAAATGGACGTTCAGTAATGCCTTTGATAAGCGGAATGGCTTGTGCTGTTCCCGCAATTATGGCTGCAAGAACCATTCAAAATAAAAAGGAAAGGCTCATTACGATAATGGTTACTCCTTTAATGAGTTGCTCTGCAAGATTGCCAGTTTACACTATCTTGATTGGTTTGGTCATTCCTGATAAATCCTTTTTGTTTTTCAAACTGCAAGGATTAGTGTTGATGGGGCTGTACCTACTTGGCTTTGTAATGGCTTTGATAGTGGCAAAAGTGATGAGCTTTGTTGTAAAAATTAAAGAGAAAACATACTTCTTAATGGAATTACCTGTCTATCGTTCTCCTCGTTGGAAAAATGTGGGCATTACCATGATCGAAAAAGCTAAAATCTTTGTGACTGATGCGGGGAAAATTATCATGATTATTTCCTTGTTGCTTTGGGTTTTAGCAAGCTTCGGTCCTTTGGAAAAAAGGAAGAAAGTAAAGGAAGATTTTGCAGTAGCAGTTCAAAAAAATCCTGAGCAAAAAGCAACCCTAACCAGAAAAATGAAAACCGAAAAGCTTGAACATTCTTTTGCAGGCATAGCTGGTAAAACTATTGAGCCAGTCATCAAACCTCTTGGTTTCGATTGGAAAATTGGCATTGCGCTAATTACTTCTTTTGCTGCGAGAGAAGTATTTGTTGGCACAATGGCTACGCTTTATAGTGTGGAAGAAAACCAAGCAGATCTTACTCTTCGCGAAAAAATGAAGATGGCAAAGAATGAATATGGAAAGCCAGTTTATACTTTAGCTACCGGACTTTCGCTGCTGATTTTCTATGTCTTTGCCATGCAGTGCATGAGCACTTTCGCAATTGTAAAAAGAGAAACGAGAAGTTGGAAAATTCCGCTTATTCAGTTTATGTATATGTTGCTACTTGCCTATGGTAGTTCATTCCTTGTTTATCAGATTTTTAGTTAAGAAAGCTTTGCGAACAAGATGTTAATGCAGTAATATTTCTTAGGTATAATAGTGCTGATTTCTACTTTCGATACTGTATTATTACTCACTAAGTAGAGATGAATGTGAATCGAGAAATTTTTGAAAAAAACAATTTGCTAATGAATGTATCTATGGTTGGACAGTGGTCAACCATTCACGACTGGTTTTATTTTGTCAGCAATATTGCAATATGGGCTGCCTGCCTTATTCTGCCCATTTTTATTTTCATCTATTTAATAAAGAAAGGAAAAGACGATCATTTTTTTCGCAGAGTTTACTCTTTATTCGCAATGTTCCTTTTTGTTACAGGACTTTCATTTTTAACTGATGCCCTTATTTTCTTCAACATTTTAAGCGAACTAACAATTGTCGCACGAATTATTACGGCTGTTGTAAGTTGGATTTTGATAGTAGCAGCAGTATCTAGCTTACCCACAGCACTTTCCATGAAAACACGCCGTGAGTTGATGGAAGAAATCGCCAAGCGCATGCAAATGGAGTATGAACTGAAAGTGAGAATTGAACGTTTGTTAGAATCTGAAAGAAATGTACGCCTTGGTTACGTTTATTGGGATTTGGTAACCAATCGTGTTGAAATGTCAGATATGGCTGCTGATGTATTGGGTATACGAGTTCAACAAACTTCAAGTTATGATGATGTTTTATCCCAACTAAATCCAGATCAAATTGAGGTTGTTCAAGATTTTCTTAATGAAAAACTACTAAAAGCAAAGAATCTAACTTCCTATTTCCGAATCCAAACAACTGATGAAGAAGAGCGTTATGTATTGGTGAAAGCTGAAGTTTTGCGCAACTCTATTGGCGACCCTGTAAATGTAAAAGGCTCTATCCAAAACGTATCGGAATTGCGCGAATTACAAAAAATGGAAGAACAGAAAAAGAAACTGAAAGAAATTGCTTGGGTACAAAGCCATAGAATGCGTAGCCCTGTTGCCACCATTTTGGGAATGGCTGACTTATTTAACTATGAAAATCCATCTGACCCAGTTAATGCCGAAGTGCTTAACAATATCAAAGAGCTTACCCATAAATTGGATGAAATGATTCATGAAGTGGATGCGCTTACTCGTACGAAAGAATAGTACTCTCACAATTTTTCTTGTTAGAAATATTGTAATCAGAGAAAGTTTCTTTGGTACTTTTGTATTCGACAATCGTTCGTAAAGAAATCTCTGATGATAAAAACAATACTCTTCCTTGCTGCAATTTCATTTCGATTTGTAGCAGGTGCTCAAACTTTTAATAATACTGGCTCTGGGCTTAATCAGGTGATTATTGACAAAGAAGACACTGTGGATGAAGACCAAGAAAATGATGAAGAAAGTTCTATTTCTGACACTTCAGCTTTCGACAATATTTCCATGGATCAAGAAGATAAGATGCTTAGTTTTTCTTCATTACCCAACCTCAAAACACTTAAGGTTTTTGTAACAGATTCAAAAGGCAATGAAATTGTTATTAAGAGTATAGAACCAAAGAAAAATACGGTTAGTATTCAGCGTCTTAGAAAAGGAATTTATTTTGCGACAATTATTGAAGAAATTCACGATAAGCGAAAATCATTTGTTGTGAATATTGAATAAAATACTGAAGATTTTTGTACATGCACCTTTCATTCATACTTCTATTTCTATTGCCTTTTACTGTGTTTTCTCAAGAAAAGAAAACACTAAATGGTTATTTAGGAATTGAAGGTGGTGAACTTTTTTCTTATAAACTTGACATTATTGAAGTTGAAGGTAAAATTAGTGGGAAGGCAACAACTTGGTTTGAAACAGGAAAAGAAGTATGTGCCAAAATGGAAGGAACGATTGATAGGAATAACCAAATTTTATCTTTTAGGGAAAAAGAGATTTTATACAATACTGGTTTCGCAAGTGCAAAAACAATTTGTCTAATTAATGCCCAATTGAAATATCAAAAAGACGACAATAATAATTGGGTGCTTTCTGGAAGAATCACAAGTAACGACGTCTCTAATGTTTCCTGTTCGCGTGGATTTATCACCTTCACTAATACCTTCGAAACTACCCCATTATTTGAACATGCAAATTCTAATGAAAAACTAACCTCTTCAAAACCAGAAATAAAATCTGTAAAACCATATAAAGAGGTAACGAAAAACACAACTATACCACCTGAGATAAAAAAACCTACGGCAAAACCAATGCGTTTTGTAAATGATGTTTCAGTGACTCAGCCGATAATTGAAAAACAAAAATCATCCAATAATTTACCCGATAGAATTACTGTTGGGCAAGTGAAAATTTATGAATGGAATTCAGATTCAGTAAGTATTGAAATTTGGGATAATAGCCGAGTAGATGGAGATGTGATTTCAGTAAAATACAATGGGAAAATACTATTTGAAAATTATACCCTGATTAAAGAAAAAAAACTACTGAAACTTCCACTTGAAAAGGATGAAAACGAACTCACAATTATAGCCATAAACGAGGGTAGCGAACAACCTAATACTGCCGATATTATTCTTTATGATGGCATTATTCCTCATGCTATAATTGCATATAATTCTATAGGTAAAAACTCCGTAATTAGGTTTAGAAAGCAAAAAAATAACTCGATTTTTTTTGACAATTCGCAAGATTGAATGTGACAATTATCATTTGTCATGGAGGCAAGCTGACGCAATTTTGCACTATCAATTTCACAGCTCTTAAACCTATATTTTATGAAAAAAATCCTAGTCCCTATAGACTTCTCTGTTAATGCTACCCATGCTTTGAATGTAGCTTCAAGAATTGCAACTAAAACAAACTCAAAATTAGAATTGCTGCATGTAAATGTCATGCTCACTTTTGAAACAGCATTTCCTGAATACCCAACAGCAGCTATCCTTGAAAACGACGATTATCAATCAGAAGCACAAGAAAAATTAAATGGATTGGTTGAACAGCTTTTAAAACTAGAATCTAACCAGCATTTACAAATCGAAACAAAAGTGAAAGCAGGATTTCTTCATCCACTTCTTGAAAAACTTGCTGAAGAAGATAGTTGTGATTTGATAGTCATGGGCACAAAAGGAACTTCACTAAACAATTCTTCCTTTGTTGGTTCTAATGCCGAAAAAATCATTCGTAATGCTAAGTGTCCAGTTCTTGCTGTTCCTGAATCAAGTGGCTCGTTTTATCCAGACTGTGTGATTTTCCCAACTACGCTTACCCAAGATCAATTGCCTGCATTCAAAATCTTAGCAGATTGGCAAAAAAAATTCTTATTCGAAGTGAAGGTTTTATACATGAAAAATCCAGCAGGCTTTCATAGTAATGATGATATTGAGTTTGCATTAGCACAACTATGTAATCAATCTAGTTTGAATTACTCTCACCTATTTACTGCACCTATAACTCTTGACGAAGAAGAAGTAATTCTTGATTTTGCAAACAACGAGAAAGCAGATATGATTATAATGGCTACTCACCAACGAAAAGGAATTTCACACCTGATGTTTGGAAGCCTAACTGAAAATACTGCAAATCATTCAAAGATTCCAGTTCTTTGTGTTCCTATTTCTTAAAGCAGAAAGTTTTTTTACACTGTAAAATCAGATTTTGAAATAAATACCACAGAATTTCTATCTTGTACTCCAAAATTATTTTGAGTATGAAGAAAGGAATATTTTGTATCGTTTTCTCGATATTGATGATGATTATTTCGCCCCAACTAAAAGCTCAATTCAATCTGGGCGGAGGGCTTGTATTCAATCGTTACAGTAACGGTGATTTTAAAAAGGTATATTCTGGTTTACAAATGAGAATTGGTTATGACCTTCCCAAAAAAAGGTTATTCTTTTCTGCTGGATATAACATAACACCTACTAAGTGGAAAAGTACAACTTATCTAACTGATGACCCAGAATCATACGAGACCCTAGTAATAAAAATGAACAATGCCTTTTTCCATTATGGAGTACGTTTGTTTGAACCAGAAGGTAACTTTCATGTAAGATTGTTTGGCGGTGCAAGTATGGACTTTATTAATTGTTCTTGGGAAGTTGGTGAAAATGTTTCTGCAAGCGAGAAAAAAACATTGACTGACACAACTATGCAAGGACCCAAAGTAGACTTAGGAATTTCATTAGACTTCAAATTTGGGAACGGTATGTTCTTTGGAGAATATGTACTGGGTCTTCCAGCAAATAAAGTGAACGACCAGCCTTTTGATAACCCTACAATTTTCCATAGAGGGATGATCATCGGTTATAGCTATATTTTTGAAAGCAAAAAAACTCGCTGGTAAACAATAACTACTAATTGAAAAGTCAGCATACAGCTGACTTTTTTTATGTTGAAAATATTTCCTCAATACCTTTACAATCTGTTTGTCTTTTTAAGTACCCATGTCTAACAACAACTCACTTTTATGCCTTAGTGGACTTGAGCCTTTAGTGGTTCGTCCAGAAAGTAATTTTATCAACGTTGGTGAACGAACCAATGTAACTGGCTCTAAAAAATTTGCTCGACTAATTCGTGAGCATCAATTTGAAGAAGCTTTGAGTGTAGCTCGCCAACAAGTAGAAGGTGGTGCTCAAATTTTAGATGTTAACATGGACGATGCTTTGCTTGATGGGGAAAAAGCCATGACTGAGTTTTTGAACATGCTTCAAAGCGAACCTGATATTGCGAAGATTCCCATCATGATAGATTCTTCCAAGTTTTCCATCATTGAAGCCGGTTTGAAATGCGTTCAAGGAAAGTGCATTGTAAATTCCATTTCTCTGAAAGAAGGTGAAGAAAAGTTCTTAGAACAAGCTTTTAAATGCCAGGCTTATGGTGCTTCGGTTATTGTAATGGCTTTCGATGAAAAAGGACAAGCAGATACATTAAATAGAAAGATTGAAATAACAGAAAGAGCCTATAAAATTCTAACTACACAAGTTGGATTCAAACCACAAGACATCATTTTTGACCCCAACATTTTTGCCATTGCTACAGGTATTGAGGAACATAATAATTACGCGGTAGATTTTATAGAAGCTACGCGCATTATCAAACAAAAAATGCCCCTTACAAAAGTAAGTGGCGGTGTAAGTAACGTCTCTTTTTCTTTCCGTGGAAATGACCCTGTAAGAGAGGCTATTCATGCTGTTTTTTTATATCATGCTATTCAAGCAGGAATGGACATGGGCATTGTGAATGCAGGGCAGCTACAAGTATATGATGAAATAGAGCCTGAGTTAAAGTCCCTTTGTGAAGATGTTGTTCTCAACAAAAGACCTGATGCTACAGAGCGCCTTGTTAATTTTGCAGAAACAGTTAAAGCAAAAGACAAGACAGAGAAGAAAGATGATGTATGGAGAAGTACTTCTGTTGAAGAAAGATTGAAACATGCTTTGGTAAATGGCATCACCGATTTTATTGATCTAGACACTGAAGAGGCTCGTCAAAAATATGCTACACCACTTGAAGTGATTGAAGGACCATTGATGGCAGGAATGAATGTTGTAGGCGATTTATTTGGTAGCGGTAAAATGTTTTTACCTCAAGTGGTGAAGAGTGCCCGCGTCATGAAAAAAAGCGTTGCTGTTCTTACTCCACATATTGAGGCTGCCAAAGAATTGCGCCGTCAAGCACATGAAAAAGCAGGAACTATTAATCAGGAGGGTGCAGGTGCTGCTAAAGTTTTAATGGCAACTGTAAAAGGAGATGTACATGATATCGGTAAGAATATTGTGGGGGTTGTTCTTGGTTGCAACGGCTATAATATTATAGACCTTGGTGTCATGGTTCCTGCAGATAAAATTCTTGAGGCGGCACAAAAAGAAAAGGTTGACATCATTGGTTTAAGTGGATTAATCACACCTTCTTTAGATGAAATGGTACATGTTGCTAAAGAAATGAAACGTAGAGGAATGACCCAACCTTTATTGATTGGTGGTGCCACAACATCTCGTATGCACACTGCTGTTAAAATAGCTCCTGAATATGAACATGGCGTTGTGTATGTATTAGACGCAAGTAGAAGTGTTACAACCGTAGGAAAGTTATTAAGCAAAGAACAAAAAACTTCTTTTCTTTCAGATACAAACAAGGAATACTTAAGACTACAACAAGATTTTGCCGACAAGAAATCTGTTAAACAATACATTTCTTATGAAGAAGCAAAAGTCAATGCTGTAAAAATTGACTGGAGTAATTACGAAACTGTCAAACCACAGGTTTCAGGAACTAAGGTTTTTGAAATCAATGACCTAAATGAAATCAGGCAATACATTGATTGGACACCATTTTTTATTACATGGGAACTTCATGGAAAATACCCTGAAATTCTTAACGATGAACTCGTAGGGAAAGAAGCTTCTAAACTTTTTCAAGATGCTAATTCTTTATTAGATAAAATCATTGCTGAAAAATGGTTAAGTGCTAAAGGAGTTATTGGTTTTTGGGAAACAGAAAAGAAAAGCGCCGATTCTATCATTCTGAAAAATGAATCGGGAGGCGTAATCAAGCAATTAGAATTCATGCGCCAGCAAATTAAGAAAGCAGCTGGTCAACCTAATTTTTCTTTAGCTGATTTTATCAAACCAAACGCACCCGATTATATTGGTGCATTTGCAGTTTCTATTCATGGTATAGAGCCTCATCTACAAAGTTTCACTGAGCAGCACGATGATTATAATAAAATAATGCTACAAGCACTTGCTGATAGACTTGCAGAGGCTTTCGCAGAAGTGCTTCATAAAAAAACAAGAACAGAATATTGGGGTTATACAGAAGAAGAAAGTTTATCAGCAGAAGATTTAATCAAAGAAAAATATCAAGGAATTCGTCCGGCACCAGGCTATCCAGCTTGTCCCGATCATACTGAGAAGCTCAAACTCTTTTCATTATTGAACGCTACAGAAGATGCCGGCATTCAACTTACCGAATCATTGGCGATGTATCCAGCGGCTTCAGTTTGTGGCTGGTACTTTGCACATCCTCAAAGCGTTTATTTTGGTGTTGGTAAAATTATAGATGATCAACTTACAGACTATGCCAATCGTAAAGAAATAAGCAAAGAAGAAATGGCAAAATGGCTTTCACAAAACTTAGGATAAACAACAATGACCGCTGAAATTCAAAAGAAGTCCACAAGCATTTCTATTAAAATTGCTACCCTACTTAGTTATTTACTTCATCCAGTTTTTTTTCCAGTTATTACAACTTGGTTAGTATGTTTTTTGTTGCCCAATAGTTTTGCAAACGAAAAGAATTTCCACCTTGGATTTTATCTTTTTAGAGCCGCATATCTCACCGTATTTTTCCCATTGCTCACCGTATTACTATTAAAAGGTCTTGGTTTCATTGAAAGCATTCAATTAAAAAATAATCGGGAAAGAATTGTTCCTTTAATGGCTTCGATGATTTTTTATTTTTGGGCTTATTGGGTAATGAAAAATGACACTAGCATTCATTCTCCTAAAATGATACTCGTTGTTTTTCTTGGCAATTTCTGGGGAATTATTGTCTTGTTTATGGCAAACATTTTTGTGAAAGTAAGTATGCACGCTACTGCTGCTGGTGCATTGTTAGGATTAATGATTTTACTTGCTTTTCAAAATATTGAGCACCTCTTTTTACTTGCAACAATCTCTATTGCTATCGCCCTCATAATTGGTTGGGCAAGAATGACTTTAAGCGCACATAAAATCAGTGAGGTTTGGTTTGGTTATTTGATAGGATTTGTTTGTATGGTTGCTGCATACGGTTACACTGGTTAGTTCATCTCAGAATTTTCCCGATTGGGATTATCAATTGCTTATTTTTTTTGAGGAGTTGGGGTTTATTGTCATTGATGATTAATTTTGAGCTTAAATCAATTTTAATTTACAATGAAAAAGAAAGTTTTACTTTTTTCTTTATCTGCATTAGCAGGTTATTTTATGTTGAGTTCTTACTCTAATGGAATTGGAGGACAGAATCCAAATAATGATTATACCGGTTACAATAATGCTACTTGTGCAAATTGTCATGGAGGCTCTTCTACAACTACTACTGCTAGTTTTAGTTTAGTTGACAAGGCAACTAGCCAACCTGTTACTAACTACATGTACACACCTGGCAAGGTTTATACTGTTACGCTTAAAGGTGTTAACTCTGGTTCATTATATCGTTTCGGATTCCAAGCTGAGCCGCTCACTTCTACAGGAACTGCTGCAGGCACACTAACTGCTACTGCCTCTAACCACCACGTAGTAACAATGAATGGCGGTAGAATGCTCATTGAAAACACCAGTAGAATTACTGCTACTGCAACCAATTTAGCTGCAACCTTTGATTGGACTGCACCAGCATCTGGCACAGGACCTGTTACTTTTTACGGAGAAATAAATGCTACTAATGGAAGCGGAACTAATGGCGATGCCCCTAGTCCTGGCACTACCATGGCATTAGTTGAAAACACTGCAGGCATTGAAACGGTGAACAACAATGCTACCATAAACATCTTCCCTAATCCTACAATAGATAACATTAACGTGAGCCTTGAAGGATTGCAAAGTGGTAACTATACCTTAGCTGTGTATAGCTTAAATGGTCAGCAAGTTGTTGCTAAAAACATTTTGGTTAACGGCGCTAAAACTTGCTATCAACTCCATACTGCTGAGTTAACTACAGGAATGTATCAATTGGTTTTAAGTGCTGATGGATGGCATAAAGCAATCAGTTTCTTAAAGAACTAAATTCATTACAAACAAAGGCATCTTACTAGATGCTATTTGTTGTAGCAACCCAATAAAAGCATCAACTTTTATTGGGTTGTTTTTTTTTGTAAATAACCACGAAAAGCAAACGATAAAAAATTTTTACGCTTAAAGATTTTTTTAAAAAGAACACCTATATTTGTTTTAAGACAACATGAGTTATTGCAGCATGAGTTATGAAAAACTCACCTTCATACACAATAGATTTTATACCGCCTTTTAGCGATAATGACCTATCTTTATCTCTTCCTTTTTTAGCAGAAAGCAGAAAGCAGAAAGCAGAAAGCAGAAAGCAGAAAGCAGAAAGCAGAAAGCAGAAAGCCTAAGTACTCATTTCCCAACCCTGAGTACGAACGTACCCTACCCCTCGCACTGCCATTACCATATACGAGCACG
>CAINUN010000053.1 GCA_903853805.1 uncultured Bacteroidota bacterium | reverse complement strand
TAAACTCAACAGCCTTAAGAGTTCAAATTCTTTTCTGGGAAGTACAATTCCTAGGTTGTTTTTGAAAACCATGTACTGTTCTTTATCAATAACCAATTGCATAGAGATGGGGTTTGTAGGGAAATTATTTCAAAGAAATGTAACCTACTTGCGAAACTATTTTTTGACCATCAGCTGATAAAATAAAATCAACGAAAGGCTTCAATCTAGCTTCATCTTTTGTTTGATAGTAGTAGAACAATGGACGAACTATTGGATAGGTTTTGTTCTTAGCATTTTCAACACTTGCAGCAACATAATTCTTGCCTTTATCGTAAGAAACTTTCACGTCCTTTACTGTCTTCTCCATGTAAGCAAGACCGATGTACCCAATAGCACCTTTAGTTTGACTCACACTTTGAACAATAGCGCCTGTAGCTGGCATATTTAACACAGCTGTACCGTAATTTTTGTTGTTCATCACGTGCTCTTTAAAGAACTCATAAGTACCTGAACTTGTTTCGCGAGAGTATGCAATGATTTTTTCATCAGCACCACCAACATCTTTCCAGTTAGTGATTTTGCCCGTAAAGATTCCTTCTAATTGTTCACGTGTTAATTGTGATACTTTGTTGGCAGGATTCACAATTACTGAAAGTGCATCAAAAGCAATCGTTACTTCTTTAAACGCTTTTCCAGCTTCTTGCAATTTCATTTTCTCGCTCATTTTTATTTTACGAGAAGACATTGCTACGTCTGTAGTTCCGTCAAGAAATGCTGCGATACCCACACCACTTCCGCCGCCAATTACTGTGATTTTAGCCCCAGCATTTTTCTTCATAAACACTTCCGCTTCTTTTTGAGAAAGAGGAAGCACGGTGTCACTACCTTTTATTTTGATACTGAAATCTGCAGTTGTGAAAGCAGAGGCTGCTGCTACTAGAGCCAACAGAGAGAATAATTTGATCTTTTTCATTCTAGAATATTTGAATTGATTTTTTGATTAGAATTTATATTGTAGGCGAAGGGTGAAAACATTGTCTTTTTTGTCACTTCCCCATCCACTTAAGTGCGTACTTGTTTCGTTGCTAACCATATCGTAATAAGCTGTGATTTTGATGTTATTATCCCAATGATACACCCAACCAAGACCAATTGTGCTGTATTTAATATCTGTTGCATTCGTAGTCTTCATTGATTGACCAGGTAAAGCTTTCAAAGTAGTACCAATCTCATCGCCTTTTACTTCTGTATTAGGATCATACCAATCATACTTAAACACGAATTGATGTTTGCTTTGTCCAATGTTTTGTAACAAATAGATATAAGCACCGTTGAACTTGCGATTGTAAAGGAATCCTCCAAGAGAAGCAGCAGGACTAGCAGTAGTCGATGCAGCACCACCTTGATCTCCTTGAATATACTCAACACGGAAAGTGGTGATACCAGGTTTCCAATCCATATTTACTTGTGCATCAAACCCTATGTATTGTCTTTTAGCAATTGAACCAACAGTTGCCGTTTGTTTCACAAAAGCACTAGTTCCTAAAGAATCTGTACCCATTGAATATACTGCTGTAGAATCTTGACGGAAACCGCCGCTATAATAAGATAAACGTGCAGCGTAATTGATTTTTTCGCTCTTTGTAGTACGGTTGATGCCAATGTTACCAATAAAATCTTTCTTAGAATCGAAATCTTTAGCGGTAGAACCTGTTCCATTAAACATACCAGCTTCTGCTTTGATGAAATTCCATTTAGAAGTTTTAGGCATTTGGAAGGTCAACATAGCACCTAAATCTCTTTCACCAGGAAAAATGGTTTGCGACATTCTTCCTCTTTCAGGAGATTCACGCATTGATGAAGAATAAGGAATTTCAAAACCGAATGGACGATTCATGATACCTGCTGTTAATGATACAGCTTTCATCCATGGCTCTGTAAATTTAGCATACATGTCTTTTACAACTGCTCCAGCATCTGTCAAATCAATTTGAAACACATACTGTGACAACTCTGTAGTATACGTAGCTTTCAAACGAGCACGACGCAACAAGAATCTGTTGTCTGTGTATGGATTAAAGTTACCACCTGCAAACGATGAAGCACCAGCAGTATCTGCTTTTTGAAATTGAGGTTGCATATAACCCGAGATTTGAACTCTTTTCAGTACATCCAAATCATTTTGAAGCTTTTGAACACTGTTTGCTAAGGTGTCCAATGGACTTAATGCTTCTTCTTGTGCTATTGCCTTGTTTCCCGAAATGGCTGCAAAGGCGATTGCAGTTGCGAATAGAATTTTTTTCATACCCTGTTTTTAGAAAAATTTTATGATGCAAAGGTGTGAAGTCTATGTTAACTCTACTTTACCGCAGTGTTAAGGAATTATTACCAAATGGCAGGAAGTACAAAAGCTAATTGCTATTGATGCTATGAAAAAAGGGTCAGCATTTTTAGAGAATGAGCTATTTTATTATCCTTTAATTCAACCCCGATTTCCACTATCCAAAGCTCATTCCCGCAACCTCAAGACCACTCCCACAAGTAAAAGTTCGCTCCAGTAACAATGAAGATAACTCCCGAAAACATAAATCACGCTCCCTGAAAACCTAAGATTGCTCCGTCCTACTTAAAGCACGCTCCCGTAAAACCAAAGCACACTCCCTTAAGCCTCAAGTCATCTCCCACAAGTTGAAGCACACTCCCTCACAATATCGCATTGCCGCATTATTAAGCTCCCTTCACAAATGCTTTTCCGCTATAACATTTGAAGAACAATAAAACTAAGACCCGATTGTAGATACATCACAGTTAGGTCTTCCCGTTTATTGTTTGATGAGTTTTAGGGTCATTTCTGAGTTTGGTGTCATCACCTGCAGAAAATACAAACCCGATTGAAGTCTAGAAAAATCGACTGCTTCTATGTTTTTTCCTTGCCACATGGTTTGACAAATTGCATTTAATAAGGAATAATCTTCAAGCCCTGTTTTACCAATAACACTTAATTGTTGCATGAATGGATTGGGCACAACTTTAAAGAAAGCATTCCCTATTGCTTCATTAAGCCCACTCGTATTATTGACATTACGAACCAAACGAACATAATTTGATGCGCGTATGGCATCTCCCTGTGGTCCCCACGAATACCCTGTATAAGTAACACCCCCCACCACTACGGTATGAACTGTGGCACCCGGATTAAAGTTAGCGGTTGTTTTAGGATCACTTCTTTGTGCCCCTGCCCCATGTACATCTATCCATGCACCAGTGGTGGTTGGCCAACCCATTGCCCTTCCAAAAGCAACATAGTTTGCCTCCGTTACACTTCCCGAAGTATTATAAGGTGCGTGTGTAGATGCTGACCAGTAATAAGGAAAATCATTTTGTCCGTTTTCATTAGTCATAGGCGTACACACAAAATAATTGACATCAATTGCAGGCAGCGAATTATAATCGGGTGAGTTTGCATAGTTAACAAGGCTCTGTAGTTCTTTCACATCGGGCATTCTCCAATCATTATGCCCAAGATAGTTAGCCGAATTTTGAGTTTGAACCCATGTTAAGGCATCTCCCCAATTTAACCCCGACCCATTATCATTCTTCGACCACATCAAGCCTGTAGCCAAATCTGTAATAGTTTGGTCGCCATTGTCAACAAAGTTATTGATACCATAAGCATGCGGTCCGCGAACCAATTGAAAGTAAAAAGTTTTAGCCAACCCACTGAGTGCATCTGTCATATCATAGCCTTTAATTCGCCCATCTGAAAAATTAACCGCAAATAACTTTTGATAACCAGAACCACTTGGATTGAGGACAAACGTTGTGTTGGATGCATACTGTTGGTCAATTAATCGTTCTCCAATTGCAGTATTTCCCCATTTGAATTTGAAGGAATTAGTGTCAATAAAGGGTGCAAGTAGCGATAGGTTGGTACCCACATAGCCACTTGGGTCTGTTCCTCTTGAGCTATACAAAGAAAAAAGCTCCTTAATTGTAGGGATTCTCCAATCATTAAAACCTCCATAATTTAATGCATTAACAGTTGCCACCCATGCCTGTCCTGCAGGGAAGGTCATCCTATCTGTTTTTACAGGTGGTGTATTGGTAGTGTTGGGGCTTCGCATCCATGTCAAACCTGTATTGGTATCGTATACAGTTTTTAAATCAGTACTCAAAACATAGCTCGCAGGGTGAAATGCGTATTGAGCATCTTGCCCAAAAAACGGCTGACCAGCAGAAGGGCAAACAATTTCACCTACCGCATTATAGCATTTTTGTTGTCCGGCATCTACAGTTTTGTAAGTAAATGATTGTGAGATTCCTAAGAAAGTAGACAAACAACATACTGTAATAAGTGAAAACTTTATGGTTTTTTTCATTAATAATTACATTAAGGGTACTCGCAAATTGAAAATGAAACAATATTAGAATTTCAATCAATTTTCAATAGCAAAATTAAACAACTAAAGAAGCCTAAATAGGAAGCATTGTTTTTTTCATCGCTAAATAATAGCGATTGGTATCCATCACCACATTTTTGAGCTTTCTACAATTGCAAACACTTACACTACCCAATCAAAGTTTATGCTGATAAGATGTTGAGAATAAAGTGTCTATTCATTCTTTTTGGGGGAATCTTTTTCCAAAAAACAGAAATGATATAAATATTCAGTTCTATAACTACCTGATTTTAACGTTCATTTAATTTGGCACGTAGATTGATATTCTGTATGAAAATAATTTTATGTTTGACAAAAAAGTTGATTATCAACTGCATTATAAATCATTATTGAAAAAAAATGATTCCAATATAATATCTGAAAAATCAGGAGAAGAGGAAAATAGGAATCATTTAGAATTTTATCCTGATAGTTTACAATTAGAAGATAAAAATCAAGTCAATGGAATTGATTTATTTTTAAACAACTATTTATTATTAGCCTCTAGCAATTTATTAATGGATTGACAAAGAAAAATATTTATTTAATTATTTTACAATAAAAAACAACCCACACCTAAAACAATATTTACTGTTTTTCCTACTCTCTAATATAAACCCTAGCGAATCCCTCTGAGTAAGCTTAATCTTACTCGAGGGTTTTTGTTTTTAATGATGGCTTTGGTGCTTCGACTACGCATCAGTAACCAAAGCATACAATGAATCTGATTCATCCTCAACACAATAAAAGACGATATGGAAATACTAAGCCAAGTGCTTAGTATTTAGTTTAAAGTAGTTTAGCCGACAAACTATCTATTATTCATCATTTCAAAAGTAGCTTTCAAATCATCGGGCGTTGCTTTGGCCATTCTTTCACTGAAGCCAAAAGTCAATTCGTTTTTTCCTGACTCCAACTGTTGAAACACTGCATCCATCAATGCACTCACAGGCGGCGCTTCGTCATGCAAACCTTTTCCGCCCAAATCGGTATTGATAGCAGGAGGAATAAGTTCTATTACTTCCACACCTCTTTCTTTCATTAAATGTCGGACAGACAAAGTGAGCGAGTGAAAAAATGCTTTGGTGGCACTATACACTGGCACTTTGGTAAGCGGACAAAAAGACAACCCTGAGGTTGTGTTGATAATAACATTCAATGCGCGATGATCCATAAATAAATGAATCAAATGCAACGGCGCTTCCATATTGGTTGCCATTTCTACCTTAGCCTTTTGCCAAAAATCTTCCATTCCAGGTTGTGTCCATTGCTGAATGCCTGCATTGTTGATTAGCACATTGGTGTCGGGATGATTTGTTGCAATCCATTCATAAAGTCGAATCCTTTCTGTCTCCAAACTTAAGTCGCAATTGAAAGTAATGACCTCCGGAAATTCCTGTTGCAAAGCTTCCAATACCTCTACCCTTCTGCCACAAACAATTACGGTGTTTCCCTTTTGAAGAAACCTTTCGGTGAGTCCTTTGCCAATGCCCGATGCACCGCCAGTGATTAATATTTTGTTGTTGCTGAGTTGCATATTATAGGTTGATTATTAGTTTAAAAATAGCCCAAAGACATCAGGATGCACATTTGTTCAAAGCGGCATTTTTACCGAAACAAGTCTTTAAGATGGCTGCTAACCGCCACCCTGCAATATTGAGTTGACTCTTGATGATAGGTGCGGCTTCGGCTTCATATTGTTCATCAATGTTAGGAAGACTCAATGCATACACCTTGGGCAAATATGACCTCGATTCTTTTGCCCATTGCAGCACATCAATCTCTGTTAACTTTTTACGTTGAGTAGCAGTTCGTTTAACACGCAAACATTGTTTCAAGCCTATTTTCTTGTCTTGAATCATCAAGTCGTCCCACAACCAATGAAGATTTTCTTTCTTACCGTGGAGATAGACAGCAACAGTATTGCCGCCCTTATCTGTTTCGTAGCCAACATGCAGGGGTTGGTGCAAATCTCCCACTAAATGAAATAAATAGCAAAGCCTCGTCTTAATGTCTTCTTTGCTCAGTTGCTGAGGGTTTTTCAGTTCATTAATGGTTTTTTCAATCACTGAAACAATATTTTCATTGGCAGTTCTTTCTGGGTCTGTACCTTTAGTTGCATTGATGTAGTGAAAAGGTTTCATGAAATCATAAGAAGGATCTTTGCGCACATCATCCATCCAAGTAGCGGCATCTTCAATACTCATTCCTTGTAGGTAACAAAGCACATTCTTTCGGGTTCTTTTATCTAGTTTCTTAAAGGCAATTTCTGCGACTATATGATGACCTGTTTTACCCCAAGCAAAAACCTGAAGAGATATGCTTAAGGAAAGGAACGTAATGAGCAATTGTTTTATCATGAAATTGTTTGTAGGGCAAGGTATGATTTTGGTTCACACCTTAGGAATAGAATCATAATAATATGGGGTAAAAAATAGTAACCTCCATCCTATTTGGAGTGTTGGAATTTATCTTTTGGCGCAAGGTAATCTCCTCAAGGTAGCTGTAGCTATACAATCTTGCAATAGAAGGAGGTCCTAGCATCATAACTATTGACAGACTTATATTGAACCTGTTTATCTCTTCAAAAAAGGTTTTTAAAAAGGATGAAATAAATAGATACAGTACATTTTACCAATGAAGTCACTAGTATAATAAATCCTGTGTAACTATTGTTACCAAGCAAGCCATGACGGGCAGATACTTTCGCCGTTCATTATTGGCAAACATGCACATCAAAAACTTTATCTTATTGACTACCTGTGTTTTCATAACGCAACTTTCCTTTAGTCAACAAACCATTCCAATTTCCAAATCAGCATTATTACAAAGATTATCTGATCGCAATTTACAATTGTTGATTGCTGAAAAAAGTATAGTAGCAGCCAAAGCTGACTACCAACAATCCAATGCCATTTACCTTCCAAATGTGACGCTCAGTCATACGGGTATAACAACCACCAATCCTTTAATGGCTTTTGGGTCTAAGCTCAATCAAGCAATACTGACGCAAGATGACTTTAACCCTAATTTATTGAACAACCCTGAAAGGACAAACAACTATACCACAGTTTTAGAAGTGCAGCAACCCTTGTTAAATATGGATGGATGGTATGCACGAAAAGCAGGTAAAGCCAAAATGGAAGCCGTTCAATTGCAATCGGCAAGAACGAAAGAATACTTAGAATTTGAATTGAGCAAAGCCTATATGCAATTGCAGTTGGCGTATAAAGCCGTAACTGTTTTAGAAAAAGCAGATTCTACTGGTAAAGCCAATTTAAAATTAGTGGAGAACTATTACCAACAAGGGCTTGTTCAAAAAACAGATTTACTCAATGTTCAGGTACATGTCAACGACATTACCAATCAATTGTTTCATGCAAAGTCCAATGTTCAAAACGCTTCTGATTATTTGGCATTCCTGATAAATGAAGACACCCAAGGTAAAACTTACCAACCCACAGAAAACCTAGAACAGCAAACGGAAACGCCTCATTCAAACACAACGCTTTCTATTGATCGTAAAGACATTCAAGCAATGAACAAAGCAAAAGATGCTTATCAAAACATGTATAAGTCAACCCAAATGAGTTTGTTGCCTCGTTTCAATGCGTTTGGTAACTATCAACTTTACGACAAGGAAATGTTGGGGATGAAAGCCAATGGCTATTTAGTGGGCGCACAACTGTCTTGGAATGTATTTGATGGTTACAAGACTTATGGAAAAATCAACAAAGCCAAAGCCGATTTTGAAAAAGCAAACATAGAAACAGAGCAATATGAAAAACAAAGTCAGCTAGAATTGAACATCGCCACAAGACAATTAAATGATGCTGTCAAAAAGAGAAGCTTATCACAACTCGCCTACGAACAATCGCAAGAATCTTATCGAATTCTACAAAATAGATTTACGCAAGGGCTGGAGAAAACAACCGATTTATTGCATGCAGAAACCTTAATGCTGCAAAAAGAACTGGAGCAATTGCAAGCCGTTTTTGAATTCAATACTTCATTAGAATACGTTCAATACTTAACTAAATAATCAAATCAACAATCACGTTTTTAATCCACATTATTAATGAATCATAAATTATCATTTCCCATTGTAGCAATTGCTTTACTCTTTTTGACTGCCTGCGGTGACAACAAAAAAAATACACTAATCGAAGATCCTGCCGTTGCTGTGAAACTCGGCGGCATGGAAGCAGGCAATCAACAAACTATTACTGCAAGCGGAAAAATAGAAGCAGAAAACAGTGCTAACCTCAGTACCCGCATGATGGGGTATGTAACCAAAGTACATGTAAAAGTGGGACAGAGAATAAGTGAAGGGCAACTATTGGTAAGCGTTAACAATAGTGATTTGCAAGCTAAGAAAGCACAAGTAGAAGCCTCTATCCTACAAGCCACTGCTGCTTACACCAATGCAAAAAAAGACTATGATCGTTTTGTAGTTTTGTTCAGTCAGCAAAGTGCAAGTCAGAAGGAATTGGATGATATGACTTCTCGTTATGAAATGGCAAAAGCTGGATTGGAAGGAGCTAAACAAATGCGTAATGAAATACAAGCTCAATTCAAATATTCCAATATCACGGCACCGTTTTCGGGAACGGTCACCAATACGTTTGTAAAAGAGGGCGATATGGCGAATCCTGGAATGACTTTAGTGAGTATTGAAGGTGCTGCTCATTTACAAGTAATGGCCATGGTTGCTGAATCAGACATCACCTACATCAAAAACGGCATGACTGTAAAAGTGCTGGTGAAATCAAGCAATGAAGAGTTGGAAGGCAAGGTAATTGAAGTGAGTGGTTCAGCTAAAAACACAGGAGGGCAATACTTAGTAAAGATCAACTTGAACAAACAAAATAAAAAAGTGCTCTCAGGTATGTTTGTCAATGTTCAGTTTCCTATTGCCAAAGAAAAAACAAACCTAGTTGCAACGGATAACAATTTGATGGTGCCAAAAGAAGCATTGGTGTATCAAGGACAATTAACGGGCATCTATACTGTTGGTTCAGGAAATACTGCTATTCTTAGATGGGTTCGTTTGGGAAAAACTACGGGCAATCAAGTAGAAGTTCTATCCGGATTAGCAGCCAATGAGCAATACATATTAACGGCAGCAGGAAAACTATATAACGGAGTCAAAGTTTCCATACAATAACCTAAACCCAAAATAAAAACAGTACAAAAAATGCAAGAAGGCATATCAGGTAAACTAGCCCAATTTTTCATCAATTCAAAGCTCACTGTTTTGTTAATGGTGGCGTTGATGATTATCGGCATCTACAGTTCATTCTTAATTCCACGTGAAGAAGAACCCCAAATTAATGTGCCTATGGCCGATGTGATGGTGGGTTATCCGGGTGCGAATCCTACAGAAGTAGAAAGCAGGGTTATCAAACCGTTAGAAAAAATCATTTCCAACATCAAAGGAGTAGAACATGTTCATAGTATGGCTATGAATGGTCAAGCCATGATTATTGTTCAATTCTTTGTTGGGCAGGATGTAGAACGTTCTTACGTAAAACTATACGATGAATTACAGAAACATGAAAACATGTTTCCACAAGGTGTATATAAACCTGTAGTTAAAACCCGTTCCATTGATGACGTGCCCATGTTAGGCTTGACGCTTTGGAGCGAACAACTTAGTGACTATGAAATTAGGCAGATAGCAGAAGAAGTAACTTCTGAGATAGAAAAGGTAAAAGATGTTGCTATCACCAAAGAAATTGGCGGAAGAAACAGGGCATTGAAAGTGGTGCTGGACAAAGATAAAATGGCTGAAAATGGTGTGGATGCTTTAAGCATTATGCAAATGATTCAAGCCAATAATAGCAGTTCGCAATCAGGAAGATTTGTCAATAAAGACCAAGAATATTTAGTGACTACGGGTCAGTTTTTGCAGTCGGCTGAAGATGTAGAAAATTTGGTGGTAGGTGTCAATGCCAACATGCCAGTTTATTTAAAACAAGTTGCAAAAATTGAAGATGGTCCTGCAACACCTATCAATTATGTTTCCTTTGGTTTTGGTAAAGCAAATGAAAAATTTAAAACTTCAAAAGGTGAATATCCTGCTGTTACAATATCTGTAGGAAAAGTGAAAGGGGCAGATGCCATGAAGATATCTGAAAAGATATTGGCAAGCATCGAACAATTGAAGAAAACCATCATCACCAATGATGTCCATGTGGAAGTGACCCGAAACTATGGCGAGACAGCATCCGACAAAGTAGGCGAACTGCTTACTCACTTAGGTATTGCTATCATTGCCGTTACTTTCCTAGTAGTCTTGGCTATGGGTTGGCGTGGTGGTCTTGTGGTGTTCTTTTCAGTTCCGCTCACCTTTGCTTTGACCTTGTTTGCTTATCACTTGTTGGGTTATACCTTAAATAGAATTACACTCTTTGCGTTGGTATTTGTGGTGGGTATTGTGGTAGATGATAGTATCATCATTGCAGAGAATATGCATCGGCATTTTAAAATGAAGCGGTTGCCATTCAAGCAAGCGGCTATTTATGCGATAAATGAAGTAGGCAATCCTACTATTCTTGCCACCTTCACTGTAATTGCCGCTATTCTACCAATGGCATTTGTGTCGGGAATGATGGGACCCTATATGAGCCCGATGCCAATTGGTGCATCAATTGCCATGTTGCTTTCTTTGTTTGTGGCACTTACGGTTACACCCTATTTAGGTTATCATTTACTACAAGAAAAAGAGGAACAAAAACACAAAGCCGAACAAGGGCTAGAAACGAGTTGGGTGTATAAAATTTATTATCGTTTAGAAAGTCCATTATTAGAAAGCAGTAAGAAAAGAAGAATTTTAGTAGGCATCACCATATTACTACTCATTGGGTCTGTAATGATGTTCTTCACCAAATCTGTGGCAGTGAAAATGCTTCCATTTGATAATAAAAATGAGTTTCAAGTGGTGATTGACATGCCGGAAGGAACAACGCTTGAAAGAACGGCAGCTGTCACCAAAGAAATTGCCCAATATATAGCTACCATTCCAGAAGTAGTCAGTTACCAAAATTATGTGGGCACGTCTGCACCTATTACATTCAATGGTTTAGTGAGACATTATGATTTACGTGGAGGAAGTAATATGGCAGATATCCAAGTCAATTTGTTGCACAAAGAAGACCGAAAAAACCAAAGCCATACACTAGCCAAAATAGTGCGTCCTGAAGTGCAAAAGATTGCAAAGAAATATGGAGCGAATGTGAAGATTATTGAAGTACCACCTGGACCTCCGGTTTTATCGACCTTGGTAGCAGAGATTTATGGTGGACCTAATTATGAAGAACAAATCAAGGTTGCCAATCAGGTAAAATCCATCTTGGCTGCAACTCCTGATATCGTGGATATTGATTGGATGACAGAAGACCACCAAACAGAATATAGATTGGAAGTAGACAAAGAGAAAGCCATGCTCAATGGCATTGCACCACAACAAGTAGTGGGCAATCTGACTTATTTGTTGAAAGAATATCCGGTGTCTAATTTGTATAATGAGCATTCTTATGACAATGTGGGTATTGTGCTTTCATTAGATGACAAAGACAAAACCACCTTGCAGGATATTGAAAACCTCAAAATAAAAGGCAGTCATGGCAACTTGATATCTGTAAGCGACTTAGTGAAAGTGGTGAAAGACAGTTTGCAACATACCATCTATCGTAAAGACCAAAAGAGGGTAGTGTATGTTACCGCCGACATGGCAGGCGCTTTAGAGAGTCCGGTTTACGCCATACTTGGCATGAACGAAAAGCTACAGAAAATGAATTTGCCTAAAGGCTACAAGGTGAACGAATTGTATATGGAACAACCAACCGACGAATCAGATTTTACAGTGAAGTGGGACGGCGAATGGCAGATTACTTTAGAAGTATTTCGTGATTTAGGAGTTGCATTTATGGTGGTTATCATCGTCATCTACATGCTCATTGTAGGCTGGTTTCAAAACTTTAAAACGCCTATCGTCATGATGATGGCTATTCCGCTTTCACTAATCGGAATTGTTTTCGGACACTGGATATTGGGTGCCTATTTCACAGCTACTTCGTTTATTGGCATGATTGCTTTGGCCGGGGTCATGGTGCGTAATTCTGTTTTGCTGATTGACTTTATTGAAATAAGACTTCAAGAAGGGATTCCATTAAAACAAGCCATTATTGAAGCCGGTGCTGTTAGAACTACTCCAATTTTATTGACAACAGGTGCTGTAGTGATAGGTGCAAGCATTATTTTATTCGACCCAATTTTTCAAGGCTTGGCAATTTCCTTAGTGTTTGGAGCTATTGTCTCCACGCTATTGACCTTACTCGTTGTTCCTATTATTTATTATGTCAGTGAAAGAAAAAAATGGGAAACTAAATCTTAAAACAAACAAGGAACAGATTTAAGAGCGTGATTATTTGAATCTGTTCCTTTAAAAAATAAACAACATGAAACTTTTACTCATTACTGCTATCGTTGAATTCAAGAAAGACATTCAACAAATATTGAGCGCTGCACAAGTACATGCTTATTCCTATAAAGAAGTGGTAGGTTTTAAAAATGCCACAGCAGACGCCATTGAGTCCAATTGGTTTGCAACTAACATGACCGAAAACGAATCGGTGCTATTTTATGCCTTTGTGGCAATAGATAAAGTAGAAGCTGTCATCAACGCATCGAATGATTTTAACGCACAACAAAAAACGCTTTCACACATCCATGTGGCAGTGCTCAATATTGAACATTCAAACTAAAAAGACAATTATGAAAACCCGACTTATTAGAGCTATAGCAGGTAGCTTTATTTTAATTAGCTTGATATTGGCAATGACTGTGAATCAAAATTGGTTGTGGTTTACTGTTTTTGTAGGTGCCAATCTTTTACAATCTTCAATTACAAAATGGTGTTTGATGGAGGATATACTTACCAAGTTTGGAGTGAAAGATTAGTTTGTATTTTAAACACATAAACCTTAGAATTTACCTTCTGTGAAATCTTCAGTTAACTTACCTTAGAAAAGTTAGCTCAGCATTGTTGTGTTCAATCAGCTAATAATACACCTTAACTTAATGACCATTATCAGTTTCAATCCTCTCCATTATCATATTGCTGTGTAACAAATAGTACAGAACAAGGACTAGCGACATAAGACCTTTGTGCTGTAATTAATTAAACACTAAAAACAGCTTTATGAAAGTAGTAGTAATAGGTGGCAATTTCGCAGGATTCACTGCAGCTATCGAAATAAAAAGAAAACTGAAAGACAATGTTGAAGTAACACTCATCGACCGTAACCCAGATTTCCTGTTTATTCCTTCACTTATTTGGGTGCCTACCAAGCGTCGTGAAATAAAAGACATCACTGTTCCTCGCCGTTCAGTGCTTGAAAAAAGAGGGGTCAATTTTGTGCAAACAATTGCCGAAAAAATAGACCCTGAAGCGAAGGTGGTGTATACCCAAAATGGGAACTATCCATACGACCAATTGGTTATTGCAACAGGTCCTAAGGTGAACTATGATGTAGCGCCCGGTGTGCGTGAACATGCCTTTTATATTGGCACTCCCGACAAGGCATTACAAGCGCGTGAAAAACTAGAAGCTTTTAAGAAAAATCCTGGCCCAATTGTTATTGGTGCTACCCAACAAGCAGGCTGTATGGGTGCTGCATATGAGTTTTTGTTCAACATAGAAAAGTGGTTGCGTGATCAACATATTCGTAAGAAAGTGGAACTCTATTGGGTAACTCCTGAAACTTATCTAGGCCATTTTGGTATTGACGGAATGCCGATGGGCGAAAGCATGTTGAAAGGGTTCATGAGTATGTTCCATATTCACTATCGCACTGGCGTAGGTATAAAAGAAGTAAAAGCTGACAGCGTGGAACTTACAAATGGAGAAACAATTGATAGCTGTTTCACCATGCTGATGCCTCCATTTATAGGTGTTGATTTAATTAGAAATTCTCCAGAATTGGAAGCTGCACCTAATGGATTCCTAGATGTTTTAGCTTCTTATCGTCACAAAAAATACAACAATGTGTGGGTGGCAGGGCTTACTGTAAATGTTCCTGCTCCATTCAAGCAAGGTGAAGTGCCTTTCGCTGTTCCAAAAACAGGTTACCCAAGTGATGAAACTGGAAAGATTGTAGCAGAGAACATCACTCGAGTTTATAACGGCATCACTAAATTGAAAGAAAAAACATGGGGTGAAATTCCAGGTCTGTGCATCATGGATGCGGGTAAAAAGGAGGTCATTATTTTCTCTAATCATTTATTTAAGCCAAGAACATTTGCCATCATGCTGCCTAATGTATTTTATGACCTTGGCAAAGTGATGCTCGAAAAGTACTTTCTGTGGAAAATGCGCCATGGATATGCACAGCTTCCATAGATAACTATAAACAAAAGGTGAAGAACCCTATCAATCTTATCAATTAGAGCAGTCATTTGGCTGCTCTTTTCCTATTTCACATACGGTTCTTTGGTTAGATTTAGATTTGGCGCACCCAATTTGCCTAATTATATGGGTGTTGCAAGCAATTCTATTTCTGGGTGACTGAACATCATTACTTCATCTCCACCCAACCATAGTTGTTCATTTTCTGGCTTAAGAATTACGGGCATTCTTTTCTTAGTGTTATGGATTTCAGACATAAGATTGTTGGCTTGGGTTGTTAGGATGGTGTAAGTATCTAATAACTCTCCAGTGTTTTTATCTGTCCATTGGCTGTATATACCTGCAAATGCAAAGGGTTCTTCATTCGGTAAGGTTATGAGGTATTGTTGTTTATTCTTCCCCTTTTCATCGAGCCATTTCCATTCAAAAAAGCCATCTGAGATGATAAGGCATCGATTAGAAGTATAGTTTTTGAAAGTTGGTTTTTCAGCGAGTGTTTCTATACGTGCATTGAGGGTGTTTACTCTATACTTTGGGTCTTTACTCCAAGAGGGCATTAAGCCCCAAGTGTATAGTTGAATGGTATCTGGAAATTGGTTTGTAATTACGGGCGTTTTAGGAAATGTAAAACCATTGAAGCGGTCTGATTGAACACTGATGTCTTCAAACACTTTTGCCTTAAATCTCTTGGCTATAGTTTGCGCGTCTTTTGATTGCTTGGAGTGAAAACACATTTCAGTTATGAGTTGCCAGTTATCAGTAAAATTAGTAAATCAGGCTTTTACTTTGATGATTTCATTGATTTGGGTAGTGTACCTAGGCGACAGCTTTTCTTGCCGCATTTTCCAGGTTCTGCCCACATCTTGAGATGCCAATTTCACCTTCTTCACACCTATGCTTTTATTAATTCGGTCAATTGTTTCCATCAAAGGGCGGTGCTTTATAGGATTGTTTTCAAAGAGGTTGATTTGTTGGACCGTTTCAGGTGTAATATCCATAACTATCACCCCTGCTTTTTTGTAGGCATAACCTTGTTTAAAAATCATTTCCAATCCCTTGGCTGCAAACTGTGTCAGTGTAATACTTGAATTGGTAGGATATGGCAATGGCAGAACAACATTTCGGGAATATTGAGGTAAATCTTTTCGGTGTCCGTTAGTATGAACAAAAATCATGATTGCGTTACAACATGATTTTTGCGCCCTCAATTTTTCAGCACAGGTCACGGCAAATGTGGCAACTCTTTCTCGCAAATAATAGAATTCGGTTTGGTTGAAATCGAAACTTCGGGTGGTGGCAATATTCTTTTTAGGCTGCACGGTGTCCATTTCCAAACAAGGAATTCCTTTAAGCTCGTTTTGCAAGCGCAACCCTACAACACTCATTTGTTTGCGCACCCAATCTTCGGGCTGTTGCGTAAAATCATAGGCTGTATAAATGCTTAATGCTTGTAGTCTTTTAGCATGACGATAACCAATGCCCCACACATCTTCAACCTTAGTCCATCTAAGTGCTTTGATGCGTTTTTCTTCTGTATCTATCAAGTACATTCCCCCTGTTTTTTCAGCAAACTTCTTGGCAATTTTATTCGCGACTTTAGATAGCGCTTTGGTGGGCGCCATGCCAATGCTTATTGGTATGCCTGTTCCTTTGGTAACTACCTTCCGAATGATATTTCCATAATCCTGAAAATCAAAATTGGGCAACATACCCTCAAATCTTAAAAAGGCTTCGTCAATGCTATATACTTCTATTTCAGGAGCAAATTCTTGAAGTAGGGTCATTACCCGATTGCTCATATCGCCATACAAAGCATAGTTGGAAGAGAAAACATGAATGCCCTGTTTGTCAAAAAGTTCTTTGTATTCAAATGCAGGAGCACCCATCGGAACACCCAATTTTTTAGCTTCATTGCTGCGTGCAATCACACATCCATCATTGTTCGACAATACTACAATGGGTTTATTTTTTAATTGCGGTTGAAATACCCGTTCACAGGATGCATAAAAATTGTTGCAATCAACAAGGGCAAACATGTGGATAGTTTTGTCAGTTTTTAGTTATTAGCTCCTAATAGTGTTTTTGAATGGAATAGGTGACCATCCCCCATATTTCAAAATCGTTTTCTTCAGTAATGTGCAAGGGTGGGTATTTTGGATTTTCGGGCAACAGCCAAATTCCTTGTTTATTTACTTTCAAACGCTTTAAAGCAAACTCACCGTTGATGACGCATACTGCTATTTTCCCATCTTCCGGTTCCAAAGACTTATCAATTACCAATAGGTCATTATTGGTGATGCCAGCACCTATCATGGAATTGCCTTCAGTGCGTGCAAAAAAGGTAGAAGATTGTTTTTTGATGAGGTATTTATTGAGGTCAATAGAAGTATCTAAGAAGTCGGCGGCTGGTGACGGAAAACCTGCATGAACCGAACCTATAAAGGGAAACGCCAACAAGGTGTCAATAGAGACAGGGTAAATGCTTAAGGTTTTGCTGTTGAAAATTGGCTGTTGAACCATTTGAATTGTTTGTTGCCAAATGTAATTTCTTTTTCCAAAAAAGACATTAATAAAGTCGAACCATAGTCATTAATAGTGTAATTATAAGAAGACAACTATCAAATAGGCAGTTGTTATTCCTAAACACATCCCTTATCCCTGTTCTCCGAAAGGTTCTTTGTTTAGCCTAAAAGCATTATGAGCATTTTTCATGAAATGATGTTTGGTTGTTTTTTCTGTTCTCCTCATACTTCGAATAGGTTCAGTGCAAGCAAAAGAAAATGAATAATTTACTCTTCAACGATTGATCGCTGCACATCATGAACAATGGGTATGCTTACCCAAACCCCCATTTCAGAAAATAGTTTTTGTTGTTGTACCTAAGCAAATCTTTCAGAACATCTCACACAGTGGGGTGCTCTACCCCACTTATTATTCATCATCCAAACTTTGCAAATACATTTTTTCTACTCGTGCACGCGCCCAAGGTGTTTTGCGCAGAAATGAAAGACTTGATTTGATGCTAGGGTCATAATGAAAACAACGGATATCGATTTGTTCCCCCATTTGTTCCCAGCCATATTTAGTAACAAGATGCTGTAATATTTTTTCGAGTGTGATGCCGTGGAGTGGATTATTAAGTTGAGGGTTATTCATAACATCATTTGAAAGACAAAATTAGTATTCAAAGTGAAATGCAAAAGAAACTATCCTATAAAAGGCTAACTATTTTCAATGAACGACAATTGGGGTTGAACTGATGTAACAAAGAATTATTGTGGATATTTTGCTATAGATATTAATGAGCAAGATTGAAACCTTCTCTTAAAGGCTCCTATTATTCTCAAGAAATATGTCACAAAACACAGCTGCACATTATACCTTAATTAATTCCTTAAAGGCAATTCAAAAGCCACATATTATTAACAATCGAGTCCCATTTTTTATAGGATATTCGCCGCTTCAAATACCTATTTTCAGCTTTAGTTTCATGCAAAGAATATTCTACGCTTTTATCTGGATACTATTTATTCCTTTTTTGGCAAATGCACAGCATGATAAAGATTTTAAAGGGGTTATTTCAGGACGAATCATAGACTCTACCAACAAACAAGCCGTTGAATATGCTACGATTGGGCTCATCAATCAAGCAGATGATAAAGTAGTGAACGGCACAACCACAGACAGTGTTGGCTTTTTTAAACTAACCAATCTGCCAAATGGTGCTTATAAAATCAACATCGAGTTTATAGGTTATAGCAAGCGCAGCAAAGAAAATATTGTACTTAACAACGAACACCCTATAGTTGACTTAAAAACGATAACCCTCATCAACAAACAAAACACACTTAAAGGTGTTACCATAATTGCCGAAAAAAACATCTTCGAAAATAAGATTGACAAAATGGTGTACAATGTGGAGCGAGATGTGACTTCGCAAGGTGGTGTGGCTGCCGATGTGTTGAAGAAAGTACCCGAAGTGTCGGTAGATGTAGATGGCAATGTAGAGTTACAAGGCAATAGCAATATTCGTTTCCTCATCAATGGAAAACCGTCTATCCTTTTTGGCAACAATGTGGCAGATGTGTTACAAACCATTCCTTCGAGCCGCATTAAAAGCATTGAAGTGATTACAAGCCCCGGTGCTCGATATGATGCTGAAGGAACAGGCGGCATCATCAACATTATTTTAAAAGAAAGCAAAGCGGAAGGCATGAATGGCAATGTGTCACTCTCTGCAAGTTCTCGCCTTGAAAATGGTTCCATCAATATGAATATGCGCCATGGCAATTTTGGCATCAACGCGTATTTGAGTGGCAATGCACAGATAAGTGCTTCGACGATTAATAGAATGGATAGGACGAATTATGACAGTGCTTCTTCCACTCATTTGTTGCAAAATGGCAACAGCGATTTTTATCGTTATGGCTATCAATCAGGTATTGGTTTCGATTGGGATGTAAGCCCTAAAAACAACATCAGTGGTAACCTCAGTTACAATACTATGGGCAATAGCAATGTGGGCTGGGCAGACAGGAATACGTTGATAAAAGATGGTACAGGCATAACGTTATCAAACATGAGTGATGCCATTGCCACCACCAATCAATTTCACCAAAACATTTGGGATCTTGATTTGAATTACCGTAAAAAATTCAATCAAGAAGACCGCGAACTTTCTGTTGAATTTCATACAACCAAAGGCAATCTTTATAGTAATTATGATCAAGCTCAAAAACAACTCATAGCCAACGATTGGATGGTTTACAATAGCTCCAAAGGCAATAATCCGGGCATTGAAGACTTTAGTTATGCGGCGCTAAATTATACGCAACCATTGCCACATAATATTGTTTTTGAAACTGGTTTCAAAAGCCAAATAGACCATTACCAGAGCAACTCGGATGTGTATTTATTCAACACTACCACCCAACAATATGATTATAGTACCAACCAATCTTTTGCAACCAATTATAGCAGAGTCATTCATGCTGCTTATGCTTCCGTCAATTTTAAACTGCGCCAACTACTCGATATTAAAGCCGGACTTCGGGATGAATACACTACGGTCGTTGCCGATTTTTCCAACGCAGGCAATGTGAATGTAAAACCCTACAACACCCTTGTTCCTTCATTGATGTTGGCTCATAATTTCCCCAACAAACAAACCCTTAAACTCGCTTACACCCATCGCATTGAAAGACCAGAGTTCCGCGATTTGAATCCTTTTTACAACGTGAGCGACCCACGCAATATCACTACAGGCAACCCTTCTATTCGACCAGAGTTGGGAGATAAAATTGAGTTGAGTTTCAATCGTTCTTTCAAGAAAGAAACCAACCTTACCGCCACTGTTTTTTACCGCGGCAATCGAGATGATATTCAACCCTATACGCGCTATTATTCATCCTTCACCATCGGCGATTCTACCTATCAAAATGTGGCCATCACCGCAAGAGAAAACATCGGGCGAGAAGACAATTATGGGTTGAGTTTATTTGGCAGTTTAAGCATTCTTGAAAAACTAACCTTAAGGTCTAACATCTCTTACTTCGATAGGTATATCTACACAGGCATCTCTTCAAAATCGGATGTGCATGGCACCAATTACCGTGCTAATCTCAACATTTCTTATCAAGTCAATAAGACACTCATCACCGAGTTCTTTGGCAATTTCAATTCACCAAGAGTGAATGCTCAAGGCACTATGCCTGCGTTTACGACCTACAACTTTGCCTTGCGCAAGCAGCTCTTTCATAAGAATGGCAGCATAGCCCTCACCGCCACCAACTTCTTCAACAAGTATGTCAATCAAGATACTCACTTGACGGGCGAAAATTTCACACTCAGCAATTCCCGCCAACTACCCTACCGTTCCTTTGGCATCAACTTTACTTATAAGTTTGGCAAGATGGTGTTTAAACCCTCTCGAGAAGAAGAAGATGTGAACCTCACTAGCCCACCGGGTATTTAACACAAGTACAATCCTTCTTTTGCAAAGAAACCTAGCTTACAATTTCAACCAACCTGTTATGCTCATTCTTGGTTGATTGGTGAGTTGCACTTCGTGTTCTAATTCATTGCTTTTAAAAAACACACCTTTTCTATTGGTGGGTGCTATTGTTTGAAGACTATCGGGGAAATGATGATGAAGGCATAATGCGCCACCGTCTGCTTCTTGCCAAGCCTCATTTAAATAGACAATCAACGAAAATTGTCTGCTATCGTTGTCTCTAAATTGGTCAATATGCTTTTTGTAAAAACTTCCTTTTTCGTAAAGGGTGTAATGAAATTCATAGCTTTTGATGCTCGTGTAACAGGTTGCATTTAAGTGGGCTACAAATAAGTCTATTAAATTCAAAAACTCATGTTCGTAAATATTATCGTGCTTACGGTCGAGCCAATGAATAATATCTGACCTCAATAATTTTTTAGGATCAATAGTTGCCTGTGAACCAGTGCCTGCATTTTGCAATTGATGATTGGCATGTAAGTTTTGCAGGTTTTCTTTTAAATGCGTTGCCAAGGACAGACTTAAAAAATCATTGGCAATGCCAATTTTATCCGCAATATAACTGTCGATAAGGGTGTTGAAGATCTTTTCCAATAAGGATTTGAAGCCTGTGAACAATCAGGCGTGGTTGAAGGTAAGCTTGTTTATTCCAGATTAGGTATTAATTGATTACTGACAAGCGCTGTTCAATGATGTTAGCGCAGCGCACCACTCGTTCAAGGATGCAGCGTGGGTTACAGCCTAGCGTGCTTGGACTTTCGTTTCTTCACAGTCATTGCGAGGAAGGAACCATCGTTGCGAGGAACGAAGCAATCTCACACACAAAGCTAGACTTCATAATTGCGACAGATGGGATAACTATCAACTGATAACTGAAACTAAGCACGCATATTGCAACAGATGAAAACCTAGCTTATGTCATCATCTAAACTAATAACTTTCCTTTTGTTAGTCATTTGTTCTTTATCTATTTCCTCGGGAAATGCATCATCAGCAACGCCTACACCTAAAGCAAAAACGGGCCATCTTTCAGCATAAGGTTTTTCTTGTTCTTTTTGTTGTAGCGTGTTTCTCTGTTCCTCGCTTATAAAATTTCTATTCCGATAATAATCCCACAAATCTATTACAGGAACTGCCCCTATTCTCATAATATAAGAGCTATTTTGATGAGCGTAGGCTTTTAGATAAACACAATCTTCTATTACTTTATCAATAGCTTCAACAGCCGGTTCTATTTGTTCTTTGAAATAAGTTGCTTCGTCAAAACTTAGGCTATTGTTCATAGATTCATTTATCCAAATATCCATCACCTTGTTCAGTTGCGCTCTTGGCGATGTAAGTTGTGCTCTCAATGCTTTGAGCAGTTCATAGGATAGGTCTTGAATACCCATCAAATTGATATGAATTTTATGATGCACCCACGGTTTGCTTTTATCTTCTATGTTTTCTTCTGGTAAATATTGGACATTCTTAAAATCTCCTACGCTTTTTTGCAAAGCAGCATCTTGCAAAAAAATCAAAGGGGGCGCTGTTATTTTAGGGGTCTTTAGTTGCAGCAAATCCACCTCATCTACATTATTGAATTTTCGTCCATGAATAATAGTATTTTCAGAGTCATCAAGCATTTCCAAAGCTTCGTCTTGCAACATGGGGCATAAAGAGACATACCCAAAACTTTTAATTTTCTCAATTTTTACCAATTGATCTTTCAAAAAAACATCATCAACCATCTTTTCAAATCGCTTCATATAGACAAGTTCGTCTTTGCTTTTTCTTTTGTTTTTTAAGACTTGGTCATATAAAATTTTACCATTGAGCAGTGTTTCATAGTTTTCTTTTTCGTCCTCTTTTTTCTTAAACGAATTTAGAAGACAAGTGAGTTTGGTTTTAAAGTGAAAATCTTCATCAGTTATCCTTTCATATTGCATAAGGGTTGCATCAAGTGGAGAAATGCGCAAACTATCGGCAAGTAAATAGGCAGCCCTTATAGCCATACTACAAAAATTAGGCTTAAGAGACATTGCATCATTGTGAAGAATAACTGCTTGCATGTCGTTATTGGTTTGGGAATATGGATCTTGATTGTTTATGGATGCAGCCACAAATTAAAACCCAACTGTGGATAAATCAAAAATTGGCGGAGCAAATGCAGACAGGCGAAGTTCTAAATACAAATTTCTAAATCCTAATGTCTAAATACTAAATCTGAATTTCTAAAAACGGACAACTGTCAACTGATAACTGACAACTAATAACTAATAACTGACAACTGACAAGCGCTGTTCAATGATGTTAGCGCATCTTTAACTAAGTATAATAATTTGGACACTTAGCGGAGCCGAAGTGCTGACCCAATAATGCACCACTCGTTGAGCATGAAGCGTGGGTTGCAGCATAAGGTGCTTTGACTTTCGTTTCTTCACCATCATTGCGAGGAACGAACCGTCATTGCGAGGAACGAAGCAATCTCTCACACAAAGCTAGACCGTATACTCGTGCCAGACAGCGAATAAACAGCCCCTTATAACATCTTAATTTCTTCCAGTAATTTGGGTAAATAATCTATCATTATCAACCACACTATATTGAGGTCCACACCTGCATAATCATGAACAATTCTGTTTCTAAAACCCCTTAATTGATACCAATCAATTGTTGTATGTTGTTCCTTAAAATCCTCTGTTAACTTATTAGCAGCTTCTCCAATTATTTCAAAGTTTCTTATTACAGCGTCAATTGTTTTTTCATCTTTTTCAAATTCTTCAAAACTAATACCGCTTGTTTATCTTCTAATTTTTTGGGGCGCTTTCTATAATATCTTGAATCAGCAGCTCATTATTTCTTTTAGATATAAAGAATCTCTTTTTGAATAAGGGCGAAAAAATTGGGCTTCACTCCATTTCTTGATACCAAATCAACTTTTCTTTTGAATGTTGCTTCTAAAAAATTAGCTAAGTCTATAAACTCAATACCAATCGGTTTGCTAAAGTCAACAATGATGTCAATATCGCTTTGGTCTGTGAAATCGGCACGAGTTATGGAACCAAATAAACCAATATTTCCTACATGGTATTTTGCCGACAATTCAGGTTTTAATGCCTTTAAAACGCTAACAATTGATTCTAGTTGATTCACCCTTCAAAATTAAGATGTTTTTTTAAACCAGCATATTTCCTGTTTTACTAATGCCCGCTGTTCAATGATGTTAGCGCAGCGCACTACTCGTTCAAACATGAAGAGTGGGTTGCAGCATAAGGTGCTTTGACTTTTGTTTCTTCACCATCATTGCGAGAAACGAACCGTCATTGCGAGGAACGAAGCAATCTCACACACAAAGCTAGACGGCATAATTGCGACAGATGGTAACTTAGTTCTTCAACAACCAGTCCCAACAGGTAAGAGCCTTATTATCTGTTGTGATTTGCTTTCAGATTTTATGGTAACTTAGTTCTTCAACAACTTATTAAATCCACTTGCCGACCCGATACATGTTGTGATTTGCTTTCAGATTTTATGGTAACTTAGTTCTTCAACAACAGTATTCAGGCGAAAGTATTATGTCCATCAGTTGTGATTTGCTTTCAGATTTTATGGTAACTTAGTTCTTCAACAACCTACTGCTTCGCTCGCATTACTGTCAACTTGTTGTGATTTGCTTTCAGATTTTATGGTAACTTAGTTCTTCAACAACTTCAGTTAGTAACTCCAATCACTCGCAATCGTTGTGATTTGCTTTCAGATTTTATGGTAACTTAGTTCTTCAACAACCTTGGCGCTATCTTGTCATATTCGCTTGCAGTTGTGATTTGCTTTCAGATTTTATGGTAACTTAGTTCTTCAACAACCAAGCCCACCTTTTCTATCAAGCCATTTTAGTTGTGATTTGCTTTCAGATTTTATGGTAACTTAGTTCTTCAACAACTCGATGAACACTGGAACAAATGTGTCATAGTTGTGATTTGCTTTCAGATTTTATGGTAACTTAGTTCTTCAACAACTCTGTTGTCCCGTTGTCAGATGATTTGAAGGTTGTGATTTGCTTTCAGATTTTATGGTAACTTAGTTCTTCAACAACTCTGTTGTCCCGTTGTCAGATGATTTGAAGGTT
>CAINUN010000052.1 GCA_903853805.1 uncultured Bacteroidota bacterium | reverse complement strand
GTAAGGGTGGTAGCTTGGTGCTTATGGATATAGAAGGTAAGGCGGTAAAGTCGGTGATTACCCTTCGACAAGCTCAGGGTGACAAGGATATTGTAATAGATGTCAAAGATTTGTCTGCGGGTGTGTATTTGCTTCAGTATGATGATGGTGAGGTTTGTGAGACGGTGAAGTTTGTAAAAGAGTAAATAGTCATGATTCATTCAACATCAAAAACACAAAAAATACAAGAAAATATGAGCCAGAAAATAAACGAGATGATGGGTACTGTTACATCACTTAGTAGTATTGAGGTAACAAGCATAGCCAATATTCAAGAAGGACATTGGGTGGTCATCAACCCTTTTACACCCGATTGTCAAATAAGGAAAGTAGTTTCCATCAATAATAGCAACAACACGCTAAATATTGCTCCTGCGCTTTTTGCAGTGCCAACCGAAACTGTAACAATTTTAGTGCAAGAAAACCCTGAAAGGAACATTGCGCTTTTTGGTGCCGACCCACAAAATGATGCTGCTTCAAACACTAAAGCTATTCAAGCAGCAATAGCCGATTGCAACCTAAACGGTGGCAGCATTGTTTTTTTCCCTAAAGGCGTTTTCGAAGTGTGTGTAACAGCAAACGACAAGGTTTGTTTTCACATCCCAACAAATAGTTCTCTACAATTTATGGGTGAAGGTATAGAACAAACCGTGTTGCAAATGGCTGCCACAAAAGAACCAAAAGAAACAGCCTTGTTTTATGTAACAGCTACTCATTGCAGTTTGCAATGGCAACACATGACTCTAACTACTACCAAAGGCTATGCTATTCACTGTGAATTGGAATATAAAAAAAAAGAACAACATCCTCGTAGTTTGATGATGGATGAAGTTGCCTTTGTAAATGCCAACAACCAAGCTATTTATACCGACCATGCCATCCAAAATTTATCCATCACCAATTGCATCATGAAGGGTGTTGGCAACTAAAACACTAATAATTAAAACGAAAATTGCAAAAAACTAAAACATTGATATTATGTGGACACAGAATGAATTAATGAGTCTGAACTTAGATGCTAATCAAGGCTCATATAGTTGTGATGTAAATGACCCTAACAATATAATACAAGTTGGAAATTGGATTGTTATTTCTCCATTAATGAATAAATGTGAGATTAGAAAAATTGATTCATTTAATGGGACTACAGTTAAAACAGTACATTTTAGTATTAAACTAGAATTTGATCATTATGTTCCTACACCACCTACTCCTCCTACTGAGGGCTTAGTATATTTACAAACCTCGCCCAATTGGGATATTCTTCTTTTCGGTGCAGACCCTACTTATGCTGCTGCTGATAATACGTTAGCAATTAATAATGCTATAAATGATTGTGCAGTAAATGGAGGTGGTATTGTTTCTATACCTAAGGGGGAATATTTTGTAGAAGATGATGGAACAAATAATGATTGTTGCATTAATATGCTTCCTTCACAAAATCCTGCAATTATTAAGAACAATGTAAAATTTGTGGGTGAAGGTATTGATGTAAGTAAAATCATAATTGATCCAACCCAAACATCAAATTATTTATCTATTTTCTTATTCAAATCTACATCAGCCAATGGAATAAGTGATTTGACTATTGATGGTGGCATACTTTTACCCCCACCTATTACACCAGTGTCAAATGAAAAATCGCTTGTTACAATTATCGATTGCATTAATTTAGATTTTGAACGGGTATCATACATGAATTCAGAAGGATTTGGAAAACACTTATCCTCTGTATCAAATATTAATGTTAGCAATTGTTCTTTTACGAATTTATATAATAACGGTGTTTATTTTGAAGGAGGTGATAGTAAAAACAATAGCATTTCCGCGTGCTTTTTTGGGTGTTTTTATTCAAAAAGTATCTTTATTCAAAATAGTGATGGTGCTGAGTTTAATAACTTAATTATCAGCAGTAATATTTTTAATAAAGACCAAAATTCAACTGATTATTGTGATATATTGGCAGAGAGTCAGACCATTGCAACAACTTTTTATTTAGACATTCAAATAAGCAACAACATATTTACGAATGGTTATGCTCGATTTGAATCTTGTAGGAATTTATTTATTAACAATAATATAATCAATATAGAAAGTGGTATAACAGTGAACGATTTTTTATTTACTAAACAATGTAAAAATATTTTACTAAGTAATAATGTTATAAGCAATAAAAATGATTCAGTATTTAATATTGTATTTTCATCTTTTGAGTATATTAGTCCATCAGGAAATTTATATCTTACTATTCAAGGAATTAATGTAACCGGTAACACTTTTCAAAATGCAGTTTGCAAATTCCAGAATGTAAAAGATGTGTTGTATGCTTCCAATCAGGACGAAATTATTCTAACAGCTACTCCTCCAGCACCGTTCGACAATGGATTTTACTTCCTACTTGATCAAGCACCGGAATTATTTAACCCTGATTGGCATGATTGGGGAAATGTAACTATTGCCAATAACCAGTTGAATGGAAAAAAGAAGACAGGCATTTCTTTTTATAAAAATATTAATATAGACTCAGCTAAATTCAATATTCTTTGCATTACAGGAAACTTAATAGCAGAAACTGAAAACTATGGAATTATAATTGATGCTATTAATCATCAACCATATTGGAATCGTGCTTTGATTGCTACTTCCAATATGATAAATAACATTCCTTATAACTATTCGAATGACCTTACCACAATCCTTGTTTGTGGTTCTTATATAACAGAGGAAAACCCAAATCAAGAGATATGGATTAGCAGAGGAGACCCCAATGGGCTAATTGAAGCACCACAAGGTTCTTTGGCAATTGACAATTCTATTGAAGCAGATAATAAATACCAGAAAAATACGCTTGATGGTAGTAATGGTTGGACATTAGTTTCTGAATTAGATAAACAGTTACTTTTTGAAGAATTTTTCCTTTTTCAAACCCAAGTAGGGGCAACACCACCCTATCATTTAGCATATCAGGAAAGCATAGCACCAAATTTGAACATATTATATGCTCCCCCATCGCCACCCGGACCACCTGTGCCTACCCCTTGGATGTATCCAAATGGTGTGTATTTTTCATGGGATGTTACTCAATATCAACGAGCAACTATTCATAATACCGGTGTACATAATATTGCCGTTATTGTTGCTACTGCAGATAATACTGTTACCGGAAACCTTCCTGACTGTATAGTAAAAGCTATTTTTTATAATAAGGACTTAACTGTAACAGGAGAAGGTGTTGGACTTTGTTTGAGATATGATGACAATAATTCCAATAGTCGAAATTATTGGGTGTTTTATGTCAAGAACACCAATACACCCGGAATGATGGAGCTACACTTAGAAAAAGTAGTAAATAATGTAACAACTGTAATTTCTTTACCAATAAATACGGTTGCTATTGGCAGGTCTAAAATGTTTAAGCTTAAAGCTGTGTTGCAAGGAAATTTTGTGTCGGTTTTTTATAACGACTTATTGATTGTTACGGTGGAAGATTCTATTAATAATACCAATCACAAACACGGGATTTATGGATTTGGAAACCCTAATCATTTCTATTGTGAGCAATTTAAAATTCTTATTTCCTAAATTTTTTGAAAATATTTTACAATGTGGACACAGATAGGAAATACTAAACTTAATGCAGATGCCATCCAAAATCAAACATTAATAAATGTAGAGAATGTGCCTGATAATATCGTTATTGGTAATTGGGTAATCATAGAGCCATTTAAAGCAAAATGTGAAATAAGAAAAATTACCAATATTGTAGGGCAAACAATTACTTTTTTTCCAACATTGTATAAAGAGCATACAAAAGGGGCAAAAATATTTTTTCAAACATCCCCGATTTGGGATATTCTTTTATTTGGGGCAGTACCTAATGTCAATGACATTACTATTGCAACAAATAACTGCAAAAGTATTAATAATGCATTATTAGATAATTCGAGAAGTGCATCTGGTATTGTTTCCATACCGAAAGGATTATTTTATTTGTGGTCGGATACACATTGTATATCAATCCAAAAAGGAAATACAAATAATATGAGTAATACCAAAATTATTGGAGAAGGAGTTGGTGTTTCAATCCTACAACTCTATCAGAATGTAAAACAAAATATTTTTAGAGTTGTCGGGTTTAGTGGTAATATTATTGAAGGGGTAGAATTTCATAATTTATCAATATTTGGTAATGGAAATACTGATGAACAAGCTCATTGTGTATTAATCGGATTGGGAAAGAAAATGAAATTCTCCAATGTTGAGTTTGCTTATCAGGGCGGTGATGGAATCAAAGTAGTTGGTAATATTGATAATAATACTTCCATTGAATTTAGCAGTGAAATTACAATTGTAAATTGTAAATTCCATCATTTGAATAGAAACGGAATTACTGTGCAGTATGGGGCGAGTAAAGTAATTATTGATAATAATGAGTTTGAAGAAAATGAAGGGGATATTGATATGGAACCAACAAGTGATGATGGTATTACACCTTATTCTGTTATTATATCAAACAACAGTTTTTCAAGGCTTGTACCTAAAGGTTGGTCTATTTCTTTAAGTGGGAAAAATAATCCATACTCAAAAAATATTGAACAAAGATTTATTCTTACAAATAACATAATTAAGAATGGAGGTATTTGGACCTATATGTGTAAGTCGTTAATTATTTCTGACAATATTATTGAGGGCGGAGATGATTTTGCATTTCAAGGGATAAAAATTAATAGTAATTTTGTTTTTAACAATAATATTGTTATCAACAACAATAACAACGCTACTCAAGAAGGATTTTTTTTAAGCGCACAAGGAAACGCTACAACTAAGAATATTGAACTACAAGGGAATAAATTTATCAATTGTGCATTAAATTTTGAGAATTGCCATGATGTAGTGATATTGGATAATAATATTGACGTTAAAAATACAAATAATTACGGAATAAGGTTTAATTTAAACGCTGCACCTTGTATGTTTAACTTAGATAATTATGGGAATGTACAAGTAGTTAACAATCAAATTACACAGAAGAAAGATGATGTTCAAGTAGCTTTTACGGGCATTTTATTTTCTTGTCAGTATGATACTACTCCTTCGCCTACACCACCTGACCCATACCCTTACCCAAATTGTAACCCAAATACTACTTATTTTCCTACTTATGTAGCAATTAGCATTGATAATAATAGAATTGAATCAGATGAATTGGAGTATGGAATAAGAATAAACATACCGGGTTCTTTGCCAACACCTACCTCTGCAATAGAATATTGGCAACAACTTTTTATAGGTAAAGGAAATAATATTGGAGCCACAATAGCAACAGGAGAAAAAATAAGTATTTTTGGTAGCACAATAAAGCTTTATAAATACCTAACAGCACTAAACCCAGTAGCCAGCCAATGGCTTGCCAACGGCAGCCCCGAAGGCTTGGTAAGCGGACAACAAGGCATAAGCGCCATTGATAAAACCCGCGAGGCGGATAATAAATACGAACTGAATACTATTGATGGAAATACAGGATGGACGCTGATTAGTGAGATGGGGAGGCAGGTGCTTTTTGAGGATGATTTTCAGGATATTACCAATACACCACCGCCACCACCTACAAATTATTTTATTGATGATAGCGCTCATCATAAACCAAATATAAATGTGGTAGGAAATAATTGGGTTACTCCACCATCACCACCATTTTCTTATAATCGTTGGAAAATTTATACAATAACTCTTCCTTACAAAGCAATTGCTGATATTGCTACTCCGAATGCTTTAGCTTATGTCGATGTTAAGAATAATGTAGTATTAAAGGCATTATTTAAAACAGACTTACTAAACGGAAGTTATTTTGGTGGAGTTGTTTTTAGATTAGATGCTGCAAATCCAAATTCATGTTGGACATATAGGCTCAAAAAGGATGGAAGCAATCGAATTTTAGAACTTTTTGAACCCGGTAGCCCTACTTCATTAATACCATTAACATTTATTCCTTCGCTTGGAACAGGTTTTTTTGAATTGAAAGTAATTATGAAAGATAGCTTTATTTCTATATTTTATAATGACCTTTTAGTATTAAGTCTAAATAGTATTCATAATATTTCCTTTACAAATCATGGGATTATCGCTAATACAGATGTTGTTTCAAAAATGTCATGTCATTGTTTTAAAGTACTTAATAATTAAGCAGTCGTTATGAAAACTATTATTATTGTATTTACAGTTTTAATTTCTGATTTTTGTTTTGGTCAAAGTACATGTTGGTCCACTTATTTTGGAGGAAATGGCGGTGAAATATATTGTCATAGTGTTCTTGATAATCAGAATAATATTTATGTTTTTGGACAAACAAGCTCTACTAATGGCTTGGCAACAAATGGTGCACATCAAATTTTGTATGGTGGTAACAGTGATGGTTTCTTAGCAAAATTCTCAGCATCTGGAAATTTGCTTTGGGCGACCTACTATGGGGGGACAGGTATAGATGAAATTTTATCCGCATGCACAGATAGTAATAATAATATTATTATTGCAGGCATAACTACAAGCACTACAAACATATCTACACCTGGTTCATTTCAAGCAACAGGAGTAGGAGGGGGTTTTGTTGCTAAATTTAATACAAATGGGGTTAGAATTTGGGGGACATATTATAATTATGGGGAAATAGAAACAATATGTACTGATAAAAACAATAATATTATTTTCGGGGGAAATACAAACGGTGCAACAATAGGTTTATCTACACCAAATATTTATCATACATCATATTCTGGTGGTGGTGATGCATTTATTACAAAATTTAACTCAAACGGAGGTAGGATTTGGGGGACTTACTATGGTGGAAGTGATGAAGACCAATGTCTTTCAATTACAACTGACACTAACAATAATATATATATTACCGGCAGTACTGTTTCAGATACCGGAATTTCGACAATAGGTGCTCAACAACCTAGTTTTGCAGGCGATTATGATGCTTATCTTGCTAAGTTTAACAGTTCAGGAAATATTTTATGGGCAACATACTGCGGCGGTGTTGATTTTGATAAAGGATATAGCGTTTGTATTGATATGTCAAACAATGTTATTATAGCAGGTGTTGGGAGTTCAATGACTGGGATTGCTACATCAGGTACTCATAAACAAATTCCAAATGGTGATGATGCATTTATCGTACAATATAATTCTATTGGTATCAAACAATGGGGTACTTATTATGGTGGAAATGACGGTATTAACTCTGATAAATTATTTCATGTTACTACAAATAATGCGGGAGAAATATTTATAGCTGGTTGCACAGATTCAGATACTGGAATTGCAACGATTGCAAGCTATAGGAGTAGTATTTCAGGTATGACCGACGGATACTTCGCAAAATTTTCATCTTACGGTATTTTGATTTGGGGATCATATTTTGGTGGTAGTAATGATGATTGTAATTTTAGTATATCTATAAGTAGTTTAAATGATATAATCATTACTGGTTATACAGTTTCAGACTCAAATATTGCAACAATAGGTGCTTATAATACAATTCTGAATGGTGGAAGTGATGCTTTCATTGCCTCCTTCGATAGCTCAGGTCATATACCACCTGTAGGTATTCAAAACTTTAATGAAACTATACCTTCATTAATAAAAGTCTATCCTAATCCTGCAAAAGATAAAATAACTGTTAGTATTAAAGATTATGCGGGTAAAGGGGGTAGCCTGGTGCTTACGGATATAGAAGGTAAGGTGGTAAAGTCGGTCGTTTTAAAGACAGAGGATTGTAGTATTGACCTAAAAGACTTGCCTGTAGGCGTATATCTACTGCAATATGATGATGGGGAGGTTTGTGAGACGGTGAAATTTGTAAAAGAATAAAAATCATGCAAATCTTTTAATCCTATGAATCATGGTTCAGACAACTTACACACAAGGCACAACAGCCATTGATAAAACCCGCGAGGCGGATAATAAATACCAACTGAATACTATTGATGGAAATAAAGGATGGACTTTGATGAGTGAGATGGGGAGGCAGGTTTTATTTGCTGATGATTTTCAGGATTTACAACCCTTGGCTGTAGCACCTTTTTATATAGATGTTCAAACAAAACATAAGCCTAATGTTTGGGTGCAAGGCAATACATGGCAGGCAATAAATCAAAATTTTCGTTGGGAGATTGATACAAACCAAACTCCACATGTTGCAAAGGTAGAAATAGCTACTGCAATAGCGGTTGTTTCAACAAAAGAAAACATTGTTATTAAAGCATTGTTTAAAACAGATTTACAAAATGGAGGTTATTTTGGAGGGATTGTTTTTAGATATGATGTATCTTCTCTTCCAAATCAAAACCCATGTTGGCGTTTTCGTTTTAGAAAAAATGGTAGTGCTAAAATTTTAGAATTATTTGAACCAGGAAGTACAACATCAATACCGATAAGTTTTTTTCCTACTCTTAGTACAGGATTTTTTGAATTGAAAGTAATAATAAAGAACAATTTTATGTCTTTCTTTTACAATGACTTACTTCTATTAACTTTATTTAGCACTTTAAATAGTTCTTTTATTACTCATGGGATAATATCAAGTACTGATGATGCTTCAAAAATATCATGCTATTTTTTTAAAATACTTAATAATTAATCGGTAACCATGAGAAAGATTATTATACTGTTTGCGATGTTTTTTTCAAATTTATGTTTTGGACAAAATAACTATTGGTCATCATACTTTGGCGGGAATGGTAAAGAATTTTGTTCAGGAGTAGTACATGATAAACAAAACAATATTTATCTATTTGGCACAACAGATTCAAGCAATAATATTACAACCAATGGTGCACACCAAGTTGTTTATGGTGGTGGTATCGGGGACGGAATATTGGCAAAATTTGATAAATATGGCAATTTGCTTTGGTCAACTTATTACGGTGGGAATAATGATGATGGAATTAGAGCAGCATGCGTTGATAATAATGATAATATAATAATAGCTGGTATTTCAAGTAGTATTAATAATATTTCAACACCAGGTTCTTTTCAAGCAACTGGCCCAGGTGGTTGTTTTGTTGCAAAGTTTAATTCTAATGGAGTAAGGTTATGGGGCACTTATTTTAATTATGGTGCAATTAGAAGTGTTTGTACTGATAAGTTGGGTAACATTATTTTTTGTGGCTATACAAGTGATTCATCAGGCTTATCAACGCCTGGTGCTTATCATCCCAATAATTTAGGAAATTATGATGGTTTTCTTGTAAAATTTGGACCCAATGGCAATAGGTTATGGGGAACTTATTATGGGGGTAATGGCAACGAAGACTGTTTTTCATGTGCTACCGATAATTCAAATAATATTTTAATTTCTGGTTACACACATTCTGATACAGGTATTTCAACGACAGGGGCTGCCCAAATAAACATGGACGGAGTTGAAGATGCTTATATTGCTAAATTTAATAGTTCTGGTAATATTTTATGGTCAACTTATTTAGGGGGTAACGATTATGAAGATGCATATAGTGTATGTGCTGATAAAAATAATAATGTCATTGTAGGGGGGAGTGGGATTTCTACTAATGGTATTGCTACACCAGGGGCGTATAAAATGCTGCCTGACGGTCAAGATGCTTTTATTGTAAAATATGATTCCAATGGCGTAAAAAAGTGGGGTACTTATTATGGAGGACCAGATAATATTGATCCTGACTTTTTTCATCAAGTTGTAGTAAATAAAAGCGGTGAAATATTTATTGTGGGGAATACAACTGCAACTACTGGTATCGCTACTGCTGGTAGTTATCGTAGTAGTAATTCAGGATATACAGATGGATACTTTGCGAAATTTTCACCTTTAGGTTCATTGGTATGGGGTTCCTATTTTGGAGGTAATATTGGAGGTGATGTTTTAGGCATTTCAATCGATAGTCTAAGTAATATTATTATTGCTGGAAATACTTCTTCTGATTCTAATATTGCCACAAATGGAGCATATCAAATAACGTATGGAGGAGGAATAAGTGATTGTTTTATTGCCTCCTTTGATAGTACAGGTCATATTCCTCCTGTAGGTATTCAAGATTTTAATGAAGCTATACCTTCATTACTCATAGCCTATCCAAATCCTGCTAAAGGTAAAATAACTGTTAGTATAAAAGATTATGTTGGCAATGGTAGTAGCTTAGTGCTTATGAATGTTGAGGGTAAAGTTGTAAAGTCGTTGGTTGTAAAGGCAGAGGAGTGTAATATTGACCTAAAAGATCTGTCAGCGGGTGTTTATTTGTTGCAGTATGAGGATGGAGAGGTTTGTGAGACGGTGAAGGTGGTGAAGGAGTAAAATCATGCAAATCTTTTAATCTTATAAATCATGGTTCAGACAAAAAGTTATGAATATTACACACATCGCGAACGTCCCTACCTACCCTTAGCTGTTCAGGATGTTAGCTTACGCATCCTGAACCCTAGAATAAAAACCCTTCTGTGAAGGGGAAACAGATGCCTAATATTTTTTACGAAAAGTAATTTTCATTTACAAAAACCTATAACTTTACAAGTATTAATTGAATGTTTATGGGCTATGCCTACAAAATTCAGCAGCAACATGATTCGTCCGGTCAGGAGACCGGTTTTTATCCTTGGTTCCAGATGCCCTGCGGAACATCCGGAACAGCGGGTTCCAGATGCCCTGCGGAACATCCGGAACAGCGGGCTTGTAGGCTTGTAGGCTACAAGAGTATCATAAGTTATATTTAAGGCTACATCATTCACTACTGTAATGAATTTCCACAAATCTAAAAAAGGAAATTCAAAAAAGAAAGCTTTTAGGGAAAATATTTTACTTGACCGCTAAGGTGTGAAGAGGTGAAGGTGTGAAGGTGCGAAGAGGTGAGGAGGTGAAGTCGTGAAGGAATGTTGAATTTTGAATGATAGTGTTTGTGAAAAAGCTTTGTGACTCTTTGGGTTCTTTGTGGTTAATTTATCTATAAAAAGTGAAACCCTAACCGATAAATCATCGAATGAAATGCGCACACAAAATGCCTGTAGCCACTGCGGCATTAAGGGACTCTGCACTTCCTTTTCGAGCGATAGTTACTTGATGGGTTGCTAATTGAATAAGTTGTTCGCTTAGTCCTTTCGATTCGTTGCCTATCATGAGCATTGCTTTTTCGAATGGGGGCAATTGGTTCATGTCGTTGCCATTGAGTGTGGCAGCAAGGATGGGAATTTTTATTTTCGGTAAAAAATCTTGTAGGTCGGCAAAATGAAATTGCATGCGTAAATGACTGCCCATTGCAGCTTGAATAACTTTTGGATTATAAACATCTACACAATTTTTAGAACACACAATATGCCCAATGCCAAACCAATCGGCAATGCGAATGATAGTGCCCATATTTCCGGGGTCTTGCAAGTGCTCTAAAACAATTGTCCATTCATCAAGAGGTAGTTCAATGCATTCATCTGACATGCGCACAACTGCCAAAACACGATTGGGGGTTTGAAGCGAAGAAATGGATTTCAATTCAGCTTCATTGACAATAATTCTTTGAGCGTTGGAATGAAGGTTGATGAATGATTCGTTTTCGAGCATCCAATCTTCGAGCCCGATAATGAAATTAATATTGGCATTAGAAGTCAGCCATTCACGCACAATCTTATCGCCTTCAACAAGGAATTGGTGATGTTCGTTGCGGAATTTTTGCAGGCTTAATGACCGAATGTGTTTATTTTGTGCCTTCGATAACATTGAAGCAAAGCTAATCATTGTCTTACTGATTCATGAACTACCAAAGTCTGAAATTTCTTTTACCTAGTATTTTATTGTTGGGGCTATTGGGTTCGAGTTGTAATACCACAAAGTTAGTTGGCGAAAATGAGTACTTGCTTCAAAAAAACACGATTAAACTTCACGCACAAAAAGGCGCATTTAAGAAAGGAGAAATAAAGGACAACCTTGACAACTTAGTTTTTCAAAAAACCAACTCCTACTTTCTTGGCATTCCCTACAAGTTGCTATTATATCAATGGCAAAGAGGCAAATTTGTGGATTTGCCTAAAGATTCTGCCATTGGCAAATCATACGAACGTCCTGTAATATTTGATAGCCTTATGATGCATCACACCCGCGAAGTGATGAAATCTTACTTATTCAATCAGGGTTATTTTTTTGTGGAGGTTGAGGATACTTGCCTACAAAAAAACAAAAAGGCAACTGTTATCTATCATATTCATACAGGACCAAGTTACCTTATAGGCAAAACAATTCTTGACATGGATGATAGTGTTATTCAAGACATTGTTAGTCAGTCGCTTCATGAGTCTGTTTTAAAAAAAGGTGCCCCTTTTTACATGGGCATGTTGGAACAAGAAAGAAGCAGATTGACAAATGTTTTAAAGAATAAAGGCTATTACAAATTCTCACAAGAAAACATTGTTGACTTCAATCTTGATACCATTATCAGTGAGGTGGTGACGGATGATTTTAAGAAAGGGGATAAAGTTTTAGACGTAAAAATCACCATTAGAAAAGAAAATCCGGATGCTTACAAAAAATTCAAAGTAAATACCGTTGATATCTACCCCGATTTTCAAGGACAAGACGATTGGAACAACCCAAAGCTTTTAACGATAGATGTGAATAATATGGTGTTTCATTTCCACGATTATTACATCAAAGAGAAAGTTATTGTCAAACAAATTCACTTGGAACACAACAAAGTGTATACCCAATCGGATTATGATATCACTTTGAATAAACTTAATCAACTCAATGTGTTTCAAACAGTGAGAATTGTACTCATTGATGACACCATTCATTCTACGGAAAAAGAAGGATTTATCAATGTGTTAGTATTATTGACCCCATCTAAAAAATACGATTTCACTTCCTCTTTTGAAATCTCTACGGGCACTACTTATTTCCTTGGTGTGACACCAACAATTTCATTGCATGACCGAAATTTGGGAAGAGGTGCCAATCAATTCACTGCAAGTATTAGTGGTGGTATTGAAACCTTTTATGACCAAGAAAACGGCAAGACATTTTTTGACCATGTTAATGTGCTTACTAAAAATTTAGGTGTTAATACCTCGCTTGAACTACCCAAGTTTTTATCTCCTTTTAAATTGGATGCCACCAAGAGAAATATTCCTAGAACCACTTTGAATCTCGGTACAAGTTTTATTGATCGAACTGATTTTTTCACATTAACCAATACGGCTTCGAGTATTACTTATAAATGGAGAGAGACCAGCAAAAAAAGCTGGGAAATCACTCCTGCGTTCATCAACCTGATTCGTAGACCAACAACCTCAGCTGACTTTCAGGCAAGATTGGACACCAATGCTTTTCTTGCCAATAGCTATCGGGAAAACTTTATACAAGGTGAAAACTTTGCGTTTCTCTATTCCAGTCAAATAGATATGAAAGGTAGAAGCTATTCCTATTTTCATTTGTCATTGGAAGAAGCTGGAGCGATTTTGAAAATCAAAGACGAAATCAGTAAGTCAAATTTCCCATACGGACAGTACATAAAAATTGATTTCGATGCTCGACGATATATCATTAAACCCAAATCACAATTTGCATTTCGATTTTATGGAGGCATTGGTTTGCCAAATGGTGATGCAAGTACGTTGCCTTATATCAAACAATATTTTGTAGGCGGAGCTTATAGTATTCGAGGATGGCGTATTCGGTCATTAGGTCCGGGAAGCTTTTATGACCCCCAATTTGCTAACGACACAGCTAAACCGACAAGCAGTATTTACATCGATAGAACTGGAGACATCAAACTTGAATTCAATGGAGAATATCGGTTCAACATGGCTCAATTTTTTGGTGGCACAATTAAAATGACCGGTGCACTTTTTGCTGACGCGGGAAATATTTGGTTGGCAAACAAAATAGAAAACTATCCGGCAGGTGAATTCAATATAGATAGATTTGGAAATGATATTGCCATTAGTACAGGCGCAGGTGCGCGATTCAATTTAGCAGGCTTTTTTATCTTTAGAATAGATGCGTCTTTCCCTATCAAGAAACCGTATAGTGAATTATATAATTATGGTGGTTGGGTGATTGATCGTATAAAATTTAGCGATAATAATTGGCGAGCCAATAACCTCATTATTAACTTTGCAATTGGCTATCCTTTCTAATGTCTTTGGCTGTGAGCCAAGGCTTTAATAACTTTGAATTGTATGAAGAACATAAAAATCATTGAAGTTCGTTCGGAAATCGGTGCAGGAACAAGAGGTGCAAGTTTAGGAATTGATGCTATTCAAATAGCAGCACTCGATTTCATGAGCAGTTTCTTTGTGAATTTCCCGACCGAACAAGTTGAGACTGAAAATAAACTTTTGTATGAACCCGTTCAGTCGCCCTATGCCAAGCGTATTCATGGCGTCTTGAAAATGTATGAGCGCGTAGCAAGTTCTGTTTGTGAAACTATAAAATCAGGCTTGTTCCCATTAGTTCTTGCAGGAGACCACAGCACAGCAGGTGGCACCATTGCAGGCTTAAAAATGGCACGTCCACAACGTCGTCTTGGGGTTATTTGGATTGATGCACATGCCGATCTTCATTCTCCCTATACCACTCCTTCTGGTAATATGCACGGTATGCCATTGGCAACTGCTTTAGCTGAAGATAATTTAGAGCATAAAGTGCATGAACCTGATGCCAAAACTGTTGACCATTGGAAACAACTAAAAAACATTGGTAAAATATCACCCAAAATTCTACCTAGTGACTTAGTATTTATAGGTCTACGCGATTTTGAAAAAGAAGAAGAATCTATCATCAAACGCAATGGAATTAAGGCTATATCAGTTCAAGAGGTAAGAAGAAAGGGTGTAGAAAATGTGGTAAGGCAAGCTTTATTACACCTTAGTAATTGCGATGATATTTATGTTTCTTTTGACGTAGATAGCCTTGATAGCTCAATATCTAGAGGAACAGGAACGCCTGTGAGTAACGGATTGAAAGAACGTGAAGCGGAAGATTTAATAGCATCCCTCATGCAAAATCACAAAATTTGTTGTTTTGAAGTAACTGAAGTAAACCCAACGCTCGACAAAGAAAATTTGATGGCTGAAATTGCATTCAATATTTTGCAAAGAAGCGTGAATTTGTTATTAGTAAATTAAATTGGGGGAAGTAATATTACTGACAAAGAGAAAAGTACAGTGTTGCTATGACCTCAATCAGTAGCATACATGACCATCTTCACAAACATAATTTATGTTTTATTTTTCCTTTGTGGCGTAATTCTACTTGAACTAAGAATGCCCCATAAAAATTCTGAGAAAAAAACTTGTGCAGATTGTATTAATTCAAATTGTTTGGTAAAGAAAAACTTTACCATAGACCATTTGAATAATTGGGAATCTCAAAAAATTGTGAATCAATATAAAAAAGGGGATTCAATTTTCTCAAAAGATGACTCCATCATTGGATTGAACATCGTAATGACTGGAGCAGTTGAACTGTTTCTTAATGGCTATGACAACAAAATGGAGATTGTTAGATTTGCGGGAAATGGGGATATTTTTGGACACATAAGTATTGAAAATGAAAATTACCCCAGTAATTCTATTGCAAAAGTGGATACTGTTGTCTGTTTTTTCAGAAATTCAACCTTGTTAGAAATGCATCAATCAAATCCAAAGTTTGCATTTGAACTCATTTCCTTTTTTTCAAGAAATCATAACAAAACAGTTAAAAGGCTTATTCAAAACTTAAGAATGAACCTTAGAGAAAAGGTTGCAGAAGCACTAATCACTCTTTATAATCAATTTGGATTGGACGAAAACAAAGAACTGATAGATTGTTTTAATAGAGAAGACATTGCATCACTTGCCAATACTAACGCAGAGCAAGTTTCAAGACAGCTATCAGAATTTGAAAAGGAAAAAATAATTGAAAAGAGGTCAAGAAGAATAGCTATTCTTGACATTCAAAAGCTTAAGAAAATCACCCACTATTATTATACTGAATTTTAAAAATGACCATTATGAAAAAGTTTACAGACTTTCTTTTTTCTACAAAAACCACAGTTTACCTATTGCTGATTTTGGCAATAGCCATTGGGTCTGCCACATTTATAGAACAAACCTACGACACTGATACCGCAAAACATTTAGTCTATAATGCTAAATGGTTTGAGTTTTTATTTGTGTTGTTATCGCTCAACTTCCTTGGCAATATTTCAAAGTACAATCTTTTTAGCAAAAGAAAAGCAGCTGGATTTATTTTTCATTTTGCGTTTCTTATAATGATTTTGGGTGCAGCAATTACACGTTATACAGGCTATACAGGTTCTATGAGTATTCGTGAAGGTGATTCTTCAAATGTCATTTTTACCGCTGATCCCTATTTGAAAGTAATGTCTTCCGATAATAATGTTTTTGAACGCCCAATGGCAATGACTCAATGGGGAAGCAATGATTTCAAAGGAAGTATTCAAACCAAAGATGTTGGAGAAATAAAAATAGAATTCAGGGATTTCATTAAAAATGCAGTTGACCAAGTAAATGAAAATGTAGAAGGAGGTAAGAATGTTATTGAAGTAGTAATTACGGGGTCTAATGGTAGAGAATCCGTTTTTGTGACTGATGGAGATGTAATTGACTTGGGCATGTTTGCTTTATCATACAACAATGCTCAAAACCCAAATGCAATTCAATTTTTTGATCAAGATGGGAGTGTTTTTATGACAACTCCGTTTCCAATTGGACGAACTAAAATGCCTGAAATGGCAACCGATTCTGTTCCAATTAATACGCCTGTGGCTATCAAAGAAAAGTGTATGCACCAGTTTGAAGGTGGCTTGTTTGTAATTAAGAAAGCTTATAAAAAAGCAAAGAAAACCTTGATTGCCGGTACCGAAAACGAAAAGCCATCAGGAGTGAATGCACTAGGTTTAAACGTTACAATAAAGGGTAAAAAACATGAAATTCAAGTGATGGGTGGCTCTAGTTTTTTATCAAATTATCAAGACTTTGATTTAGATGGTTATCACCTAAAAGCAGCTTATGGTTTAAGTGAAATGAAAGTTCCTTTTACCATTAAGCTCAATAAATTCATTCTCGAACGCTACGCAGGTTCTATGAGTCCTTCTTCTTTTACAAGTGAAGTATCCTTGAATGACCCAAGAAACGGAAAACATTTTGAAACTCGTATTTTCATGAACAATGTACTTGACTATGACGGTTATCGCTTCTTCCAATCTTCTTACGACCCAGATGAAAAAGGAACGATTCTATCCGTTAATCACGATTTCTGGGGAACATGGGTTTCTTATGTTGGTTATTTTTTGATGGGCTTAGGCTTCTTTCTTACCTTATTTGGCAAAACATCAAGATTTCAAATTTTAAGCATTGCTATTAAGCACATTCGCGAAACAAGAAAAGCAACAGCAATTTTTATACTTCTTTCTTTATTGGGAATAAATGCACAAGCTCAACACAATCAAAACAACCACGTTAGCGCAGAACATGCCGACAAGCTTGCTCATCTTGTAGTTCAAACTTTTGATGGAAGATTTGAACCTGTGCATACGCTTGCTTATGATGTACTTCATAAAATTTCTAGGAAAGACAATGTGGATGTTGAAGGTGTGGGTACAATGAATGCCATGCAAGTGTATCTAGACATGATTTTGAATGCTGATTTTTGGAAAACACAGAAGTTGATTTACATCCGAGAAAAATCAGTACAAGATGTATTGGGTGTAACAGGGAGCTATGCAGCATTCAATGATTTCTTCGATGCAAACGGACAATATAAACTCAAAGAATTTGCCGAAACTTCTTTTCGTAAAAAACAATCGGAGCAAAATACCTTCGACAAAGAAATTATTAAAGTTGATGAGCGTGCCAATGTTTGTATGATGGCTTTTAATGGCAGTATGTTGCGTATATTTCCTTTACAAGATTCACCAAACAACACTTGGATTAGCTGGGATGATTCTCTAGCCGTTCAACAGTTAACTGGAAGTATTAGAGTATTAAATGAAGACTTACAATTGCGCGAGTTCAATGTACGCAGTATGATGGGGATTTATTTGCAAGAATTGTATAAAGCTACCTCTACAAAAGATTATAGTCGTGCTGATAAAATTTTGGGCTACATCAGTGGCATGCAACGTCAAAGTGGTGCATTAAATCTTATTCCTTCTCAAAAAAGAATTGATCGTGAAATTCAATACAACAAAGCCAACATTTTTGTCTTCCTTAGAAATGTATATAGCTTCTTAAGTTTAGTGATGTTGGCTCTTGCGTTTACAGAAATCCTTAGAACCAAGAAAAACAAAGTCATTAGCCTATTACTAAATATCTGTGTGGGCATTCTTGCTTTGTGTTTCCTTTACAATACTTATGGAATGATACTTCGTTGGTATCTCACTGGTCATGCACCTTGGAGTACTGGCTATGAGGCTTTGTTACTCATTGCATGGGGCGGCACTCTTGCTGGCTTCTTCTTTGTAAGAAATTCAAAAATCACAATGGCAGCTACTACCCTACTCGCTTTCTTTGTATTGATGACAGCAAGCCATAGTAGTTACGACCCACAACTTACCAATTTACAACCTGTTTTGAAATCATATTGGTTAGTCATTCACGTGGCAACACTCACCATAAGTTATAGCTTCCTTGGTTTAGGATTTTTGTTGGGCATGATCAATCTCTGCATTGTTCTTTTCCAAAACAAAAAGAATTATCAAAGGTTAAGTATGGTGATAACCGAACTTACCAACATCAATGAAATGAACCTAACCATTGGTTTGTTTCTTGCTACTGTTGGCACATTCCTTGGTGGAATATGGGCAAACGAATCTTGGGGAAAATATTGGGGATGGGATGCTAAAGAAACATGGGCTTTAGTAATTGTCATCACCTATACCATCGTCATCCACATTCGCCTTATTCCAAAAATGAAAACCGATTATTTCTTTAATGTACTTTCTGTATTAGCTTATAGTAGTGTACTCATGACTTTCTTTGGTGTGAACTATTATCTCTCCAAAGGAATGCACAGTTATGCTGCAGGCGATACACCTGTTTTCCCAATGTGGGCTTGGATATCCATTGTATCTGTTTTCACTTTGATAGCCATTGCAGGTTTTAAAAATAAAGCCATTAAAAAACTTGAAGATTAGTAATTATGAAAAAGATAGCCGTTCTTTTATTGTGCTGTGCTTTTAGTTTTCTTGAACTTCAAGCAAAAGAAGACGACAAGAAAAAACAACAGGAAAAAGAGCAAAAAAAGATTGAAAAGTTAGATGAGCGTTTTCAAAAAAAACTGAAAAAGAACCCTAACAATGCTCAACTATTTTGGAATCATGCAAAAGAGTTGATTGAGTATCGTTCTCAAATAGCTCGCGCATCCGATTTTTATGCACGTGCTATTGAGTTGGATTCTACTAACGGTATGTTGTTTAAAGACTTTGGCAAGTATTGGTTTAATAATCGTCGCGATTATGACAAGGCTTCTGCTATGTTCAATAAAGCCATACGCTTTGGTGTGAATGATGATGAAATGAAACCTTTTCTCGAAATCATTAAAAAGGTTTTCAAGATGAGAGATGAAGAGAAAAAACTATTGGACTTTGGTACGACTAACTTGCGAACCCTAAATACAAACGTTGCTTATAAGTCAATTACCAATTTCGATTCGTTAAAGAAAAACATTGAAGATCCTAACAGTAAAAACAACTATCAGAAATTGTATGACAGGCTAATCAATGACGACCCTGACTTCACTCCTGCTGATATGTATATGTTGATGGTTGGCTATTCTTCTCAAAAATTTTACAACCCTTACAACTATAACGACATCAATCAACTAAAACGAATTTCAAATGTAGATACTGCCATCTTAGTGGCTAACGAACTGATTAAGTTTTATCCAGTAAATCCGTCTATCAATAGAACACTAATGTATCTCTATAGAAAGAAAAATGATGAAGCAACTGCCTTAAAATATTTTCGTAGAATTAGATTGTATTTCGATGCCATGCTTTATTCGGGGGATGGTAGTTGCGACAAACCTTATGTTACGCTTTGGGCGCAAGAAGAAGAAAATTTCATTGCTTATTTAGGCAATGAAAATAATGATGAGCACATTATGGGTTCGTGTGCTGGTCAAATGTCTGAGCAATTGAAAATGACTAACCCAGAAACGCAAAAGAAAGAAGAAATCAACTTTAACATACAGCTCATTTACAGGAATGCAATGAAGTAGGCAAAAGAAGTGACTTTATTTATATGTACAAAAAGCCTCGCAATGCGAGGCTTTTGCTTTGAGAAACCAACAATCATGCTTTAGAATTGTATGAAGAATATGACTTTACAAACGATCTGAGAATAATTCAAGATTTTGGATATTGGGGGAGTTATTCAACACCAAAATAGGTTTTGGATGATTCGGCGTCTTTTTATACAACACAGATATGTGTGTTGTATAATTCGGGTTCTTTTCCTTCAACACACATATCTGTGTCGCATCATTCGGTTCCGAAATACCTGACATACATATGAGTGTTGCATGATTCGGCGTCTTTTTCTTCGATACTTATATGTGTGTTGTATGATTCGGGGTCTTTTTCACCGACACACATTTATGTGTAGCTTGATTCGGAAAAATTGCCTAAAAACTGTTTTACAAAATGGAAAAATGGTTAAGTATATTCTTGAGATAATTAAAAGATAGGCTGCTCTTAAAGAAAAAAGGTGTGGCAAAACGGCCACACCTTTTCTAAGATTTTTAAGTAATACTATTTCGCTTTAGGATATCTTGATTGTTGACTAAAACGATAAGTAAATGAAACTTGGAAGGATGGTACTCGGAATAATTCTCTTGCAACTATCAAACCTCCGCGGGAGTTTAAATTATCCCAAACATTCCGTGTAGCTCTTAAGTCAAGTTGCATAGATGGAACCAAATCATAACTCACCCCCATTAATCCGCCAATACCTATTCGGTTATTGAAATCGTTTACAGATACAGAGGCTGCTGCATTATAAGTACTTTGAGAAAATGGTTCAGGTTGATTGTAATGCGTCACTTCTTCAGGGTTGAGTCCAAAAACATAGGTAGTATTAATGCCTGCAAAAATGTTCAAACGATTGACAGTATAGCGCATTGCAATTGGCATTTCGATACTTTGTAGCGAAGCAATTTTAAAGAAGTGATCTACTTTCTGTTGAAGACCTGCACCAGCAGATTCTACATAACTGTCATTGATTGTGTAATCGGAATTGATACGGTTGAAGTATTTCAATTCGGTCATCAAAGCCCAATTATCTAAAGTAAATAATCCTGCAAATCCAAAATGGAAACCATTGAAGGCAGTCGTTTTTAGGATATAATTGTTGTATCCAATTGAAATTCCAGGGTAAAATTTGATTTGAGAAATATTGAACTTCAAATCGTTGACAACCTCATTAAAACTACGAGCATTCCAATAAGAAGTTTTATGACTTCTTATTTTCAGGTTGGCTAAAGGAACAATTTGATTGCCTATACCTGCATTCAAGAGGGCTTGATCAAAAGATTCATTATTTCCTTTGCTTGCAAGAAGTTCATCATTATCGGCTAGGGGTTCAACCCTATCAATTGCAATTTTTGTTACAGCTACCGTATCACGAACTATTCTGCTTTCTCTAGTCAAAGGATTGATGATAAAGCGTTGAATAACCTGTAATTGTTGGAATGTATCTTTAGTTAATTGTGGTTTTAGAGGTGCTGGTTGAGGGAAATTAGCACTGCTATTATTGGTTGATGAGGCAGTATTTGATGAAAAATCTTCAAAGTCTGATTTTGTTATTTCTTTAATTACATCTTTGTTTGAATTGGAAGCAAAGTATTTTTCAGTTTTATTTTTGTTTTGTGATAATGACTTGTTTGAATAATTTTTAATTATTGGGGTTTGATTTGTTGAATTAGTTGTGCCAATATTACTTTCCTTGTTGCCAACTTTTACAGTAACTGGAAGTGTATGTTTAGCATCATCATCAAATTTTCTAATTGCTTTAGCAATGTTTTTCTCATTACGACTATTGGAAATTAAACTTGATGAAACACTTGCCGAAGTGTTTGCTTTTTCATTGTCTTTTGGATTAATTGATTGATCCGTTTTTGTGGAAGTAATATTATTGTTGACGTATGGAATCCCAACAGTATTAATTGATTCTTGGTGACCATTTTTATTGTTATGCAAAACATGATAACCACCTACAGTAGCTGAGGTGAGTAACAATAACCCTAATAACAAACCAAAATATTTGCGCCCAAAAAAACTGCGCTTTGGTGGGTTCAAAGGCATATTTTCATCGAGTAGATGGCGCATGTTTACCCAAGCACCTGAACGTGGTGCAATTTCACCGCCTTCGAGGTTTTGCCTAAAAAAATCGTCTACGTTGATCATGTTTTTATCCATAGTGGATAATTTTAATTATTTTTTTAAATGCAATTTTTGTCGTTCAATTCTTTCTTTCAACATTCTACGTCCTTCTGATAAATGCCATTTAGAAGTTCCTTCGCTGATGCCAAGTACTTTTCCTATTTCGCGGTGTGAATACCCTTCCATCACAAACATGTTAAAAACAGTTCTTGTGGAATATGGTAATGCTTGCACCATTTCTAAAAGTTCATTGTAGTATAATTTATCAGCGTAATCTTTATGTATGTACTCGTCTTTTTCTATTAAAACTATTTTTTCGTTGTACTTTATGTATTGTTTCACATAGTCTGCTACCGCATGAAATACAATTTTTCTTAGCCAACCTTCAAAAGAGCCCTGAAAAGTATATTGTCCTATTTTTAAAAAAGCCCTAAGAAAACCATTGTTCAATACTTCTTCTGCTTCTTCATCGTGATCAATATATCGCTTTACCACCCCCATCATTCTCGAATAAAATAGTTTGTAAAGCTTCTCCTGTGCGGCGCGTTCATTCTGAATGCATCCGTTTATGAGTTCTTCCAACTCTGTGGTTTGTCCTGCTACTAATGTATTTGACAAGGCGTTCGACAATAATTGAATTGAATATTAGCTTTACCAACTTAAAGACTTGTAAATAAGATAAAAAGTTGGGTTCTACTCTCAAAATTAATGATTACCCATTATCAAGAAGAAAAGAATTAAGTCTAACTTATTGGATTAATTAATTAATCTCAAATTTTACATATTCTCTTTTAAACTTTTCCCTACCTTCGCGCCTCAAAAAAATGTTAGATTTTGAATGTTGAATTATGGAAACCTTCCCTCATTTGACTTTTGACTTTTGACTTTTGACTTTTCAAGATGATTTCAATCAATAACTTATCGCTTCGCTACGGAAAACGCATTTTGTTTGAGGATGTAAACCTCAAATTTACTGAAGGAAACTGCTATGGCATCATCGGTGCTAATGGTGCTGGAAAATCCACTTTCCTTAAAATCATTTCTGGAGATATTGACCCTTCAACAGGTAGAGTTGAGATTTCGAAAGACATGCGTATGAGTGTGCTCAAACAAAATCACTATGAGTTTGATGAAATTCCAGTACTTGAAACCGTGATTCGTGGTAATGCTAAACTCTTTAACCTGATGCAGGAAAAAGATGCGCTTTATGCCAAAGAAGATTTTACGGAAGAAGACGGACTAAAAGCCGGTGACCTGGAAGCGCATTTTGCTGAAATAGGAGGATGGAATGCAGAAAGTGATGCTGCGACTTTGCTGAGCAATTTGGGCATCAAGGAAGAACACCACTACAAACAACTCAAAGAATTAGATGGTAATCAAAAAGTGCGGGTGTTGTTAGCGCAGGCATTATTTGGTCATCCCGATATTCTTTTATTAGATGAGCCTACCAATGACCTTGACCTCGAAACCATTTCTTGGCTCGAAAATTTCTTGGCAGATTATGACAAAATTGTGTTGGTGGTTTCTCACGATCGTCACTTCCTCGATGCAGTGTGTACCCATGTTGCCGATATTGATTTTGGAAAGATTTCCATCTTCACAGGTAACTATAGCTTCTGGTATGAATCAAGTCAATTATTATTGAAACAAAGAAGCGATCAAAACAAAAAGGCAGAAGATAAAATTGCTGAGTTAAAAGAGTTTATTGCGCGCTTTTCTGCCAATGCCTCAAAGTCGAAGCAAGCAACGAGCCGTAAGAAAGCGTTAGATAAGATAAAGGTGGACGATATGCGTGCATCTAACAGAAAATATCCGGCAATCCTTTTTAACAACCAAATTCGTGATGCGGGCGACCAAATTATTGAAGTAAAAAACCTAAGTAAATCCTTAAATGGAGAGATATTGTTTAAAGATGTTTCATTCGACCTCAAACGCGGACAAAAAGTAGCAGTGCTTTCTAGCAATTCTTTGGCAACAAGCGCTTTCTATCAAATTCTTTCTGGTGAAGACAAAGACTTTGATGGCGAGTTTAAGTGGGGGGTAACTATTACATCGACTTATTTACCCAATGATAATTCTCAATATTTTAAAGAAGCAAACCTCAACCTCATTGATTGGCTGCGCCAATATTCCGAAGAAAAAGACGAAACCTTTATTCGTGGTTTCTTAGGTAGAATGTTATTTTCGGGTGAAGAAACATTAAAACAATGCACCGTGTTGAGCGGGGGAGAAAAGATGCGTTGCATGCTTTCTCGTATGATGATGTTGAAAGGGAATTTGTTGTTACTTGACGAACCAACCAATCACCTAGATCTTGAAAGCATCACTGCGCTTAATAATGGCATGAAAGAATTTAAGGGTACTATTCTTTTCACCACCCGCGACCATGAATTAGCAGAAACTGTTGCTGATCGAGTGCTAGAACTTACTCCTAAAGGACTCATTGACCGCGAAATGGAATTTGATGTGTACATTAAAGACGAAAAAATAAAAGGGATCAGAGAAGAAATGTATGCTTAACTATTGACAAAAATGAGTTGACAAAAATAACTTTAATACGACACACATAGGTCAGCATTGAAGATTTTACCTTTACACCCAATGAACCTTTTTACAGAACAATCCACCGTCACCATTACTTGTCCAAAGCGACTAGCTCCTCATCTCGAAAAAGAAGTAAAAGAGCTAGGTTTCACCATCGAAGAAACGTTCGTTACGGGTGTTCGCCTTAAGGCAACTGTGAATGATTGCATCAAACTCAACCTCAATCTTCGTTGTGCCAGTCAAGTATTGTATAGCCTCAAGAAATTTGAAGCAACCGATGCTGACAGCATCTATGATCATTTAATTGACTTTCCTTGGGAGAACATCTTGCCAGAAGATGGATATTTTTCCATCACGAGTAATGTCAATAATCCCACTATCAACAACAGCATGTTTGCCAACCTTCGGGTTAAAGATGCGGTGGTAGATAGATTGCGTGAAAAACGGGGTGCACGTCCATCCTCTGGTTCCGAACTCATTGGTGCTGTTGTTCATTTGTTTTGGAAAAACGAAGACGCAGAAATTTTTGTGGATACTTCCGGCGATTCACTAGGTCGTCATGGCTATCGTAAAATCCCCGGTCAAGCTCCTATGCTCGAAGCTTTAGCGTCTGCCACTATTTATGCATCTCAGTGGGATCGTAAATCTCCTTTTGTAAATCCCATGTGTGGGTCAGGAACCGTTGCTATCGAAGCTGCTTTGATTGCTACCAACCGCCGACCCGGTTTGTTCCGAACCAATTATGCGTTTATGCACCTAAAATGTTATGACGAAGCAGTTTATTTACAAGAAGATGCTTTGTTAGAACAACAAATCATCGAAGTGCCCGGTTTGCGCATTATTGCTACCGATTACAACAGTCGAGCCATTGAAAATGCAAAGAAAAATGCTATTGCTGCAGGTGTTTTAAAGCTCATAGAATTTGGTGTTTGCGATTTTGCCAAAACCGAAATTCCACAAGATGTTCCTGGTGTTTTCTTCGTTAATCCCGAATATGGCGAGCGCCTTGGAGAAATTGAAGAACTCGAAGAAACCTATAGCCGCATTGGCGATTTTATGAAACAAAAATGCCGTGGCTATTGGGGGTATGTTTTTACTGGAAATCTTGACCTAGCTAAAAAAATAGGTTTGAAAGCCAAACGCCGAATAGAATTTTATACCAGCATTATTGACTGTCGCTTGCTCGAATATGAATTGTATAGTGGGAGTAAGGCTGTGGTAAAAGAAGTGAAGGAAGTAAAGGTAGAGTAGAAATCAAATAATTGACTGAGCCATCCAGAAAAGTATGCCGTTCGGCTTTGTGATTGTGATTGTTAAACAGCTGTTGAGTAAAGCTTGAAATATTACCCTCTTTGCAAAAAAAACTATTCAATTGTCACCTGAATCCCTCTATCAAGTAGAGCAGTAGCCTTAGGTTCAAGATCTTCATAATTTCCTTTTTTTACAGCATATTTACCGTTATTGTGAATAATTAGGGCACTTTGTTCTGCCTGTTCAAAACTATGATTGCAGATCTCAATCAACGATTCAATTACCCAATCAAAAGTGTTTACATCATCGTTCCAAACAATGAGTTGATGCATTTCACTTTCGATAGTTGAGGTAGATTGTTCTTGTTCGGTTTGCCAACCACCATTTCCAAAAAGTTCTTGGATAGCCACGAAATATTTTTTGTCAAAGTTAAGGATTGATGTCATTAGCAAATCAATTCAAAAGCATTAGGTTTGCAAACAAATTTTTGTTTTATGCAGCAATCGGTATTCGAACTTATGCAGCAAATGGGTCATGAGCAAGTTGTGTTTTGTCACGACCCTAACTCAGACCTTAATGCCATTATCGCCATCCACAACACCACTTTAGGTTCTGCACTTGGTGGCACTCGTCTTTGGAACTACAACAGCCACAGCGATGCACTAGTTGATGCACTTCGCCTTAGTCGTGGCATGACTTACAAAGCAGCTATTAGTGGTTTAAATTTGGGTGGTGGTAAAGCAGTTATCATCGCCGACCCTTCCATGAAAAGCGAAGCACTTTGGCGTCGTTATGGCAAGTTTGTAAACAGCCTTAATGGCAAATACATTACTGCCGAAGATGTAAATACTTCTGCTCGTGACATGGAGTATATTTCTTTAGAAACAGAATTTGTTACTGGTGTTCCTGAATATATGGGTGGAAGCGGTGACCCTTCTCCTTTTACTGCTTATGGCGTGTTTGTGGGCATGAAAGCATCTGCAAAAAAGATGTGGGGCAACGATAGTCTTTCTGGTAAAAAAGTATTGGTACAAGGCGTAGGTCATGTTGGTCAATACCTTGTGGAGCATCTTTCCAAAGAAGGGGCTAAAGTGTATATCTCCGACATCAACGAAGGAAAAATCAAAGAAACTACCGACAAGTTTGAAGGTGTAGAAGTAATAGCAGGCAGTGAAATATTCAACCTCGAAATGGACATTTATGCGCCATGCGCTTTAGGTGCAACGGTGAATAGCGAAAGCATTAGCAAAATGAAATGCCCAATTATTGCTGGTGCTGCCAACAATCAATTGGCTGATGAAAACGTTCACGGACCAATGCTTATTGAAAAAGGCATTTTGTATGCGCCTGATTTCCTAATCAATGCCGGAGGCTTAATCAACGTAGCTGCAGAACTTGATGGCTACAACCACGAACGTGTGATGGGCAATGTAGAAAAAATCTATGACCGCACTTTGGATATTTACAACCTTTCTGCTTCTGATAAAATTCATACACAAGCAGCAGCAACGCGCATTGCTGAAAAGCGTTTGACGGATATTGCAAATGTGAAGGCTAGATTGTAAACTTTAAAATCGAAATACTAAATCATATATCAAGCCGCTTCTTTCGAGGCGGCTTTTATGTTTTTGTGAGATGAATCACGCTCTTACAAATACTTTCAAGAAATGGAGTTTTTTTTTAAAAATCAAGACCATTGCAAAACAAAACCGCACCTGCATCCATTAACATTTCGTCTATTTTTAGTTAGATTTAGCTGCTATTTTTAGTTTTGTATTCACTTTTATTGCTTTAGAGGGCTTTTTTGCCCTCTTTTCAGCTGTTATTTTG
>CAINUN010000051.1 GCA_903853805.1 uncultured Bacteroidota bacterium | reverse complement strand
CTTGTTCTGGGTATCGCTCAAGTGAGCAACGGACAAGGAATAACAGGGTCTAAGCACGATTTTTCTACTGCATCTTGGAACAATTCTCTTCCAATTTCCACATACCTTCAAGGTCAGAAATGTCGCCCTTGCCATGCTCCGCACAATGCTAATAATACTACAGCTGGAGCTAACTCTCCTTTGTGGGGTCACATGATGTCCACTGCTTCTTACACTCCATACTCTGGATATCAAATGAATGCAACTATGGGACAACCTGACGGAACTTCTAAAATGTGTCTCAGTTGCCATGACGGTACTGTAGCTTTGGCTAACTTCCGTACTTATACTACAGGTGTTACTAAAATTGATAGTATCTCTGGTGGTGTTTCCAACATGGGAACTAACCTTAGCAACGACCACCCAATTTCTTTTGTTTATGATGCCCTCTTAGCTTCTGCTGATGGAAAATTGTATGACCCAACTACTACCTCTTCTGGTATTGCTGGTGGTTCTACAATTGATGCAGACATGCTAGAGAAAACAACTCATAAAGTTCAGTGTATTTCTTGCCATGATGCACACAATGGTGCTGGCGGAAACCACCTTTTGATTAAAGCTAATACTGCAAGTGCGCTTTGCTACACTTGTCACAACAAATAACTTGGATTAAAGCATCAACATATTTTGAGTTCCAAAAACCTAAAAAGGGCTGTCAATATTGACAGCCCTTTTTTATCATGAAAGTGATATAAAACATCAATTTTATATCACTTTGCCCTAATTGCTGTGATGTAAACCGGTATTCCATCACCACAACCCTTTGGTTGATGCACTTTCAGTGTTTTAAAGTTGAACAATACTTCCTTTCCATCTTTATCCATTTCTTTCAAAGAGTTCATAGGAATAAGCGTGAGGGTATCATGCATTGGGTTCTTGTAAGAAATGATTATAGGGCTGCACCCATTTGATACATACTTGTGTGAAATTTTTCCAGAGGAAAGTAAGGTATCGGCAAAAGGTTGTTTCATGTTGTTGCCAGCAACTTTTTTCTGGGAATGACAAGCCGTGATGAACAATACCAACGACAGACCCAATAACAACATCGTTTTATAGTGCATAATAAATGTGTTTTAAGAATTAGGGAACCATAATTTTTACAACCTTCATAAAATCACTATTGCCTATTCGAATATAATACATGCCTGCAGCCATTTCTTGCAATTGTAAGTTTATTGAAAGAATAAAATTGGTTGGAAAAACAGGTCTCTGTTCGATGAGTTTCCCTTGATTGTCAAAAAAAGTAAGTTCAAGTTTGCTATTTGAAGGCAAGTTGGTTGCGTTGACGGCAATGGTATTATTGCCAATAGCAGTTGCAGTCAAGTTGGTATTATTTCCTTGCATGTTTTCAATTCCTGAAGGGCAAGTAGGCACCTGAAAGGTAAAAATACGTGTAGTTAGGTTTTGTCCTGTTGCCATATATTGGTTTGTATGCCAAAAAGTAACACCATCTGAAGGGTCGAGGGTTGTTTGAGAATAATCTCCCCAACGGTTGTCTGAAGTCCAGTTACTTGCACCTGCAATAGCAGTTGTCTCAGCCAAAGTCATTTTGCCTAAAGTATCGCACTTGTTCCTTCCTGTATAACGAATACCTGGGTAAACAGAGGAAGAAGAAGAAACTGAATATGCAAGTCCAATACTTCCGTTATTATCCATACCAATGCCAGGATTCCATCTACTCACACCATCAGATGGTGCGTATGTTCCTTGTTGGTAGATGCTCCATTTTTTACTAGTTAGGTTTTGGCGAAGTTCATACCATCTAACGCCTGCCACTTGTGAACCTGTATTAATGGCGTGGCTAAAAAGCGCAGTATTGTGGTCTGTCCATCTCAAATAAGGGATTCTGTAGGAAATAATACCTTCTAAAGCATCTAGCTTTTTGTTGGTTCCTGGTTGAGCAATGTTTTTCATGTTGCCACCCGTAAAATAGGAATTGAAAGGAAGCGTAGTCAAGGAATCATAAGGAATAAATGCTCCTGTGTTGGCAGTCCAATTGGTTGTGATTTTATAAATGTGGATTTGGTCTTGCAAGCCACCACCCCAAGCATCGTCAGTGAAGTAGAACATGAACTGTGGGTCGCCAAATGTAGGCAATTGTCCATCGGCAAAAAGCGTTTGCGGACACCAAAAACTATTATTAGGAGCATCTATTGCAGGGATGACAATAAAGCCTGCGTTTGGATTTCCAGCAAGCATTTTAGTTCTATCATAAACTGTCACTTTCTGAAAATCGCAATTACAAGTTTCGTAATAGCCATCAGACCAAATTGAATATTTTGGGTAGTCGGCATTATCATTTACATCAGGCTCAAAGGTGTATAAGTAATAACTACCTGTTGGATCATTAGTAGTAGAAATGGCAAACAACAATTTTGAACAATTGTTTATGGGACAAAGAAACTCCGTAATCACCCATCTATCGGCAAACTTATCGTACATCACCACAGGGTCACCGTCATCCAATGAACCAGGAAATAAAGTAGCTAAATCAATAGGTGCAGTAGCTGCAGTTCCGTTTTTATGAAATACTTGGTAATTGCTATTTACTGCTTGGACATAATAATTTGTACCTGCCATTCCTGAAGGGTCGAGCGGGTCATAACCGGCTACACTATTTGTTCCTTCAACATTGATTGCAGTTCCTGTGCCTTTTGCAGTTCCTTGCTCTGTTTGCATCACAGGATCTACTTGAAAAGTAAGGTTCGAATTAGCAACGTTTTTCCATGGATGTCTATTGGCTCCATCTCTTGCTTCTTTGTGTTCTTTCGATTTTCTAAATATTGCAGGGTGTTCTTTTGCTAATTGCCAAAGTGGTTTAGAAATTTCAAAATGAGAACACTGTTTGAAATAAGAACCGTCGGCATTTCTGACTTCTTTCTGAGCGAAAACAGTATTTGTAAGAATTAAGAAACAATAAAGGGAAATTGCTTTTTTCATGCCTTTTTCATGTAAAGAAAAAGAAAAAACAGGAAAGAAGATTTTTTTCAAAAGCAGAACAGCTTTTCCTTCGCTATTTCAACTGTATTTGGCCAATCAAAAACAAAAAAGGCTGCCTTATGCAGACAGCCTTTCGGCACTAAACTAATAACCCAATACTATTTCTCGAGCAAAACTTTAATGGTACCAGCTTTCCCTTCATCATCTTTTACAAGGATAAAGTAAAGACCGTTGGTAAAATGGCTTATGTCAATGGTTTTACTTGTTTGGTTCAACACTTTTTCATGCATCAACCCTTGTCCATTAATATTGTAAACATCCAATGATGCAGTTGTGTTTTTCGTTCCCCAATCCAAAGTAAAAATACCTGTTGAAGGATTCGGATAAATTTTCACCTTACTGAGGTCGTAAGAAGCAATGTCCATTATAGAAATTGTGAGGACATTGGATGCTTTAGAAAGACAACCATGATTATTGATACAAGCGAAATATTGTCCTGGGGCAGTAGGAATATACGTTTGTCCATTAGCTCCTGAAATCATTCCTGAAGGTCCAAACCAAACTACATTATTTTGAATATTAGAATACAGCAACGTGCCAATGAAAGAAATCAACGGAGGGTTTGGTGTTGAATAAAGCAAGAGAATATTTGGAGTCGCTAAAACAGTATCGGCAATATAACAACCGCCGTCAGTAGCCATAGAAACATACTGAAGTGTATCGCCATAATGAAGGGTGTTGCTGCTAAACACATTAGTAAAACCAGATGAAACTCCATTTACAAACCACTCACCATTCGGGTTTACACCATGATGAGTAACTGTAGCAGTAAACTCAATTAGAGAATCTAAGCAACCAGGATTAGCCCCTGCAGTTATTGCAACTGAAATTTGAGGAGTATCATTTGGATTAATTATCATCACAATAGCACTTGAAGTATCTGAAGGATTAGCAACGCAAGGGTCTGTTGCATTGAGTACCACAAAGATAGAGTCGTTGCTTACTAAAGAAGAATTGGTATAGCTTGTATTCGTAGCACCAGTAACTGCAACCCCATTCAAGAACCACTGATATGCTGGGTTTGCACCGGCATTAGTAGTTTGCAATTCAAAACCATTGGTTCTAAAGGCACAAGAAGGGTTGGAGCCGTTTACCTGATTCATGGTAATGCCAGCAGTCATTTGTACATGTGTAATGGTAATATTATTTGAAGTTGCAGTCGTTGGAGAAGCACAAGAAGAATTTGATGTCATAATTGCATTCACTAAATCGTTATTAGCAAGGTAAGAGGAAAAAGTATCGGCAGTTGAGCCAACAATTGTACCATTCACTTGCCACTGATAAGATGGAGCAGCGCCTCCCAAAGTAGGGGTTGCTTTAAAGCCAAGCATTTGATTAGCACATCCTGGGTTGTTACCATTAATTAATGCAATGCTCACTGCAGGAGGTAAACTTGTAGCTCTGTGTACTATATAACCAGTTGACCAAGCACTGTCGGCTCCGCAAAGACCGCTATAATAAACTTTGATTTTTACAGTATCGTTATTGATTAATGAAGAAGAATTGAAAACCGTATCCATAACTCCCGTGTAAACACTATTGACATACCATTTCATCGCTGGTGTTGTTGCGCCAGAGGGTGCATATCCGTTAAATGTAAGAGGTGCACCCACACAAGATGGATTTGTACCAGAGGTAAGTGCAACCGTAGCGGCGCCAACTGTGGCACCCCCGCCATGAATTACTATGCTATAATCTTCTGCTTGACCATAACCAAGAGGACCACAAATATTGAGTGGACCCGAAGCTGTACGATCAGAAATAACTCTCATTCTTAAAGGAACGCAACTAACTAGTCCAGGGATGGTAGTTGTTGTAGGAATGGTGTAAGAAAATGTGTTTGTTGCACTTCCAAATCCTGTATTTGACCAAGACTTAACTTGCTCATTAGCTTGAAACACACCGTCATTGTTATAATCAATATAAACAAATGCACTTTCAACGGTTCCTATTCTTACAGCAAAAGTGTATGTAGTTCCTGCGATAAGTTCTGCCTGATGTTTACAAGTATTGTCAATGTAAACTAAATTTCCATCTGCTGTATATCCTCCTGAAGTTGCAACATTTAAATAAGTCACAGTGGCATCTGAAATTTTAACTGACCGTGGTCCAGCATTCAAAGTGTTGTTTACATTGACAACAGTAGGAATGCAGGCAGTTGTAACTGGAGAAGCAGGTAAAGCCGTTGCCCCTAAAGAGCTAATAAGTGTAGGGCGGCTTGTCAATAAACCACTTAATACCCTCGTCTTTTGACCTGCTGTAAATCTATCTTGACAATTAGAATAATCCATGAAGTTATGAACAATAGTTCCATAAGGATTTCCTGTACAAGCATTGGTTCCTGTTGGACAATTGAAAACGGAACGAACTTGTGGATCAGTATCGCAAACACGATCACCTTGAGTAGAACAATTAGAATTTGTTGGGCAAGTAGCACCTGTTCCATCACCCTCAAATGTATGATATAAGCTAAAAGCATGTCCTATTTCATGCGGTAAAGTAATTTCACCTGCTATAGCCTGTGTAGCCAACATAATAGTGCCATCAACATTGGCCGCGGCACCTGGGAAATAAGCATAACCAGCAACAAAAGTTCCTGAGGTCCCATCTTGACCATCAATTTTATTGACAATCCAAACATTATAGTACTGTGTATTGGGCCAAATGCTGAGAGCTTTTACTGTAGCCTCATCTGCACCTGTTGCCCCATTATGCATAATTCCATCAGTCGTATATCCTGCAACACTACTTCCGTCCACACGATTGATACCATTTGTAGGTGTACAATTAGGTGTGCGTTTGGCTAAAGCAAAACGAAGCGGAATAAATGTTCCTCCTGTTGATGCACTAGGGTATGCTGCCCATGTTGCTTCATATGTTTTGTTAAGGTAATCAATCATGCTTGTTAACTGAGCATCTGTAGGATTGTAAATGCTACCAAGCGGTCCACCGGTATGAATAACATGAATAACAACTGGAATTTCGTATACCAAACCATTCGTTGTACTCACAACCAATGAATTATTGCTGCTTTGTAATAGAGCGGCAAGCTGGTTATCCATTTGCTGTATCTTTTGGGCATATACCGGGTCAGTAGTCAACAAATGTTGGTGCTGTTTGTCGAAACCACAATATTGAGCTTGAACGGTAACAAGCGTACTGACAAAAGCCAAAAGAAAGAGTGTAACTTTTCGTAACATGCTTTTTATTTTAAGCGTTATAAACTTTAATTAAAAAATTGGATTCAAAAATAGTAGTAAACCTTTTTGTAAGGAAGTAAAAGTAGGGATTTTTACAAGGCAAAAAACATCGTTTGTCGAATTGCATCCTAAAAAATATTTGTTGTTGATTTTGTGGCATCGCTTTTTTACATTTAATCCTATATTTGCCAACTTCAAAAAAGTCATTTCACAGTAACTAGTAAGTAAATATTAACGGACACTTATGCAATTAAAAGGGTTGGTAAAATTTTTTACCGTCGCACTTATTTTGATTTCCATCTATCAACTATCTTTCACCTACATGGTTCGCAATGTAGAAGCCAAAGCACATGTTCAGGCAAAGAAAGAAGTGATGGCAGGCAATCCTACGGCCCAAGGACAGGCGCTTGATAAAATCATTGATACTCGCTTCGAAGCAATTACAGATAGCTTACAGGGAGAAAAGGTAATTAACCTTGGTATTACCAAATACAATTTCCAAGAAGCTAAAGAACAAGAACTGAATCTTGGACTTGATCTTCAAGGAGGTATGAATGTGACTTTGGAAGTGAGCCTCGATGAGCTGGTTCGTTCCATGTCGAATAATGCCAAAGACCTTGTATTAAATCAAGCAATTGCTGACGCTAACAAGTTGAAAGCAAATAGCCAAGAAGACTTTGTAACATTGTTTGGACAAGCTTATGCAACTGCTAATAAGGATGCAAAACTCGCTTATCTATTCACGAAACCTTCGGAAAAAGAAATTACCCTCAACTCTACTAACGACCAGGTTCTTGCAAAAATTCGCAAAGAAGCGAAAGATGCAATTAAGCGTACTTACAATGTATTGTTGACACGTATTGACAAGTTTGGTGTAGTAAATCCAAACATGAATCTTGATGAAAAGAAAGGTATTATTAGTGTTGAGCTTGCAGGCGTTCGCAACCCTGAACGTGTTCGTAATTATTTACAAGCTACAGCCAAACTACAGTTCTACGAAGCATTTACCAACCAAGAAGTTTATCCTTCTATTTTAAACGCAGAAACTGCTATTGCTAATGCTATTTCAGGCGTTAAAGAAACAGATACTTCTAAAGCTGCTGATACTTCAAATAAAGTAGCTGATACAAAAACCGGCGGTAACGACACCTCAAGCCTTTCAGGATTGTTGGGCGGTTCAAAAACTGCTGACACTAAAGCAACAGCTAGTAATAACAAAGCGGATTCCAGTGCTCGTAAAATGGAAGAGGCTCAAAAGAAATATCCAATTCGTTCTATCCTTTATATTCCAGAAGCTTTAGCTTCCAATAGTAGCCCTGTTTTAGGTTATGTTGCCAAGAAAGATACTGGCAAATTAAACAGCTATTTGAGAATGGATGTTGCTCGCGGAAAATTTCCTAACAACATCAAATTTCTTTATGGTGCTGAAAGCAAAGACAACCGCAGAAATCCAAACTCACCTTTAGAAATCTATGCCATTAAAACAGTGAATGGAAGTGAAGAGGCAAAATTGGAAGGCAATCACGTTACACAAGCTCGTATGGACTATAATCCATTGACTGGCAAGCCTGAAGTTTCAATGGAAATGGATGCTACAGGTTCTATCATTTGGAAAAAAATGACTGGTGATAACAAAGGTCGTTTTGTGACGGTTGTATTGGATGATAAAGTTTATTCTGCTCCAAGAGTAAATGAAGAAATTGGCGGTGGTCGCACCTCAATTAGTGGTGGTTTCACGCCAGAAGAAGCAACTGACCTTGCAAATATTTTAAAATCTGGTAAATTACCTGCACCAGCTCGCATTGTTCAAGAACAAGTGGTTGGTCCAACTTTGGGTGCCGAATCAATTCACTCAGGGATGACTTCTATAATTATTTCCTTTATTGTCATCTTCCTTTTGATGTTGGTTTATTACAACACTGGTGGAATTGTTGCCAATATTTCCCTCATCCTCAACGTACTTTTCACAATAGGAATTTTATCAGCACTTCATGCTACCCTTACCATGCCAGGTATTGCAGGTTTAGTATTAGGTATTGGTATGGCTGTAGATACGAACGTTATCATCTTTGAAAGAATTAAAGAAGAATTGGCTGGCGGCAACAGTTATGATGATGCCATCCGCCGAGGTTATCGAAATTCATTACCTCCGGTTTTAGATGGTCACATCACTACGTTAATTACGGCAATCATTCTCTTCACCTTCGGTTTGGGTCCTGTACTTGGTTTTGCGACTACTCAAATCATCAGTATCCTTCTTTCCTTGTTCTGCGGAATTTTGGTAAGCCGTTTGGTAACTGATATTTACACAAAACGCGAGCGTCACTTCCAATACTTTACAGGACTTTCAAAATCTATTTTCAAGAAAGCACATTTCAAGTTTGTTGAATTGAGAAAGTACACCTACATGATATCTGTAGTAGTATTGATTGCAGGTATCGGTTCTTTCTTCCATGGTTTTGACTATGGTGTTGAATTTGCTGGTGGTCGTAGCTATACAGTGAAGCTTGACAAGAAAATTGAGGTTTCTAACATTCGCGAAAAACTCAATAATTACTTTGGAGAGTATCCAGTAGTAAAAACCATTGGTAATGATAATCAAGTAAACATTACTACTGCTTATTTGATTAAAGAAAATGGTGTAGAAATAGAGCAAAAGGTTCAAACAAAACTTTATGATGGTCTAAGCAAAGAAGGCTTCTTGCCTGCTAATACTTCTTATGATGATTTCACTAACAAAGTCATTCAAAGTTCTCAAACTGTATTACCAACCATTTCTGATGACTTAGTAAATGGTGCAAAATGGGCAACCATTCTTTCCTTGATCGCCATTTCATTGTACATCTTGCTTCGTTTCCGCAAATGGCAATATTCTTTAGGAACTGTTGTTTCCTTATTACACGACGTATGTGTTACGCTTGCTGTGTTCTCATTCTTCCGTGGAAAAGTTCCTTTCGCATTGGAAATTGATCAGCACTTTATCGCTGCAATTTTGACCGTAATCGGTTTCTCTATGAACGATACGGTTATTGTATTTGACCGTATTCGTGAATACTTCCGTAAATCACCAAATGAGAGCAAGCATAGTGTTATCAACCGCGCGATTAACGATACCTTGAGTCGTACCATTATGACTTCATTAACTGTATTCCTCACTATCCTCATTCTCTTCATCTTTGGTGGTGAAGTCACTCGTGGATTTGCCTTTGCAATGTTGATAGGTGTTGTAACTGGTACTTATTCCTCTATTTTCGTCGCCGCTCCAATTCTTGTTGATATGGATAAGAGGGATAAACTGACACAGGAAGTTGACCGCGATGCACATATCGAAAACTTGAAGAGCCAAGCTTAATCATTCGAAATAAGTTTCAATAACCAATCCCGTGTTTTAAAAGACACGGGATTTTTGTTTGTAGAAACCATTTACTTTTGTTGCTTCATGATAAAGGTATTTCTAGAACATTTTGGTAAGGTGATGCTGATGTTGAGCGGTTCATTCAACAAACCTGAAAACCTACAAGTTTACTGGAAAGAATTCATGGAACAATGCAACGACATCGGCATTCGCTCTTTACCTATTGTCCTTATCATTTCCATCTTTTTAGGAATGGTGCTCACCGTTCAAACTGCTTATCAATTAGTAAGTCCTTTAGTGCCTAAGCCCGTAATTGCCAGCATCGTAAGAGACTCTGCCATTCTTGAACTTTCTCCCACAGTTATTTGTGTTGTGTTGGCAGGCGTTGTGGGTTCAAAAATCGCATCGGAGTTAGGTAATATGCGCGTGAGCGAACAAATAGATGCGCTTGAAATCATGGGTATCAACACCAAGACTTACCTTATTCTTCCAAAGCTTGTTGCAGCCCTCATCATGATTCCTTGCCTCATTATTATTTCTATTGCCGTTACTATTTGGGGTGGTTATATAGCCGGCATGTTTTCAAGTATTTTATCTGAAGAACAATTTCGTCAAGGATTGACACAAGGATTTCTCCCCTACAATCTATTCTTCGCTATTACAAAATCTTTCACCTTTGCCTTTATAATCGTCATCATTCCTTCCTACTATGGATACTATGTAAAAGGTGGCGCTTTAGAAATTGGAAGAGCATCTACAACCTCAGTAGTTGTCACCTGTATCTTGATTTTATTAGCCGATTATATTCTCTCCATATTGATGCTCTAAATCAAAGAGTCTGTTTTTTCTTCCGTTGTATCGTCTGCTTTTTCTTCATCAACAAACGGCAAATCTAAATTGCTTTCATCCACTGTATTTAAAGTGAACTTATAAATCATGGAATAGATAGTGGTGTTAATTCCCTTTTTGACTTTTTCAAGTGTGTAGCCTTCAGATAATGGATGCGGGAGATGATAGCTGATGCTGAGTTGAAACGTTTGTTCACCAAAAGCTTCTATCAAAATGTCAACAGGTTCTATTACTGGTTGAATGTGAAGGATTGACTTTTTTATTTGCTCTGTCAATTCTTCAAAATGTTCTTTGCTAAAACCATATCGAAGTGTGACCGAAAGTTTTACTTTTCTGTTGTTTCTGTTGGATAAGTTCTCCAAGTTTTCGCCAATCAGTTTTTTGTTGGGAATAATGTACAACGAACCATCGGCATGGCGCACACGAGTACTTCGAAAACCAATTCTTTCCACTTTCCCTTCCATCGTGCCAAGGCGGATAAAATCGTCCATTTGAAAAGGATGATCGGTGAGGATGGTAAATGCCGCAAAGAAGTTTTCAACGCTTTCTTTAGCTGCCAAAGCTATCGCCACACCACCAATTCCAAGTCCGGTAATGAGTGCTGGTATGTTTACCTGAAACACACTTCCAAGAACCCAAAACAAACCCAATGTCCACAAAATAATTTTGAACAATTCTTTGAGCAATGGCATCAATTGTTGCCTGCCTATTTCGTTTTCTTCATGCGCTTTTTCTATTTGAACAAAGAAGATAAAATCCAACACCCGTGAAGCAGTGAAGGTGGTAAAAAGAATGAGTAAGAATTTGAAAACTAAGTTGACAATGTCACCAACCTGTAAATTTTGTAAGAGGTTATACCCTTCATGTTGGTGCATCAGGTATTTGCTCAACAAAATGGAAAGTTGACTAAAAGCAATGTAGAAAAACAGGGTTTGAATCAACCATTCTAATGGACGTTTGGTTAGCGCTAAGAACTTCTGAACATAGTGTTTCCCGCCGTATTTGTTGGTGATTTTAAAACAAACTTTAGCCACCAAAGTTGCCAAAGGCTTCTTTAAAATAAATGTTGCTATGACAATGCCAATAAACCAAAGAATATTCGACAAACGCTCGTCTGCAATCCGGGTTTCTAAAGCCGCCCAGTTAAAACTCAAAAAAAGTGACAACAACATAAAATGGTTTTATTAAAACGCAACATTAAATTCTCTCAAAGCATCGTTCAGGCTTGTCTTTAAGTCGGTGGATGGTTTTCTTTGACCGATAATCAATGCACAACTTACCTGATAATCTCCCGCAGGGAATTTCTTGGTATAACTTCCAGGAATCACCACGCTTCTTGCTGGCACCCGTCCTTTGTATTCGATAGGCTCTGCACCGCTTACGTCAATGATTTTAGTTGATTGAGTGAGTACAACATTGGCGCCCAACACTGCTTCTTTTTCCACCACAACTCCTTCTACCACAATACAACGCGAACCAATAAAACAACCATCTTCAATAATTACGGGCGATGCTTGCAAAGGCTCTAAAACACCCCCAATTCCTACGCCACCACTCAAGTGAACACCTTTCCCAATTTGTGCGCAAGAACCCACTGTAGCCCAAGTATCTACCATCGTGCCTTCATCCACATAAGCACCGATATTTACATAACTAGGCATCAACACCACATTTCTTGCAACATATGCTCCATAACGTGCCACCGCATGCGGCACAGCACGAACACCTAACTCGGCATAGTTTTTCTTGAGCAACATTTTATCATAAAACTCAAAGGGTTCTATTGTCCATGTTTTCATTGGTTGAATGCCGAAGTAGAGCAAAATTGCTTGCTTTACCCATTCATTTACCTGCCAACTGGCTTCAGCAGGACTTGCCACCCGTAGCCTACCTTTATCTACTTCTTCAATAACATTTTTTATGGCTTGTATGTAGGTTTCATCTTTCAGTAATTCGCGGTTTTGATACGCCTCCACAATTCGTTTTTTCAGATTTTCCATATGTCAATCTTGTGTTGTAAGAGCAAAGATAAGCAGCGAACATTAGCGGCGAAGAAGCCTGTTTACTATTTATGATTTTGTTGATGGAGATAAGTTAATTCATACATTCTATATACACTAAGTACGGGGTAAGTATAGGGTAAGTATAGGGTAAGTATAGGGTAAGTACGGGGTAAGGTGAGTAATAGTTTTTGGTTGATAGTTGTCCATGTGGCCATGCTTAAATAACGAAGACCGTTTAGGATAAAGAAAATTTGGTGGTTAATTGGATGGCGCGTATTAATAACAACCAACAAGGAAATGTATAGTGTAAACACCTGTTCTTGGGTAAAAAATAAAATTCGCCTTCTTCAAAAGTCATCTTGCTTTGAGGGCAAGCAAAAGGACATTTGCACTTAATAACCACATTGACAATGTGCACTTATTAGAGAGAAAGAAGATGAGCGAAAATTAAATTCCCTTGACTTAGAAATTTTTTTAAAAAACTATTTGGTAAAATGAAGCGTACAATTATCTTTGCAATCCCAAAACGAAAGTTTAGGGTAGTTCATTAACAATTGGAAGCATAGCTCAGCTGGTTCAGAGCATCTGCCTTACAAGCAGAGGGTCCGCGGTTCGAACCCGTGTGCTTCCACACTTATGCCTTTAAAACCCGCTCCCAGAGCGGGTTTTGTTTTTTTGCCCATAAAAAGGTGGCAAAATAGGTGGCAGTTTTTTTGACACCCAAAAACTACTTTTAGAAATTCAAAACCCGCCATAGTGGCGGGTTTTGCTCTTGATACCATTTGAAAAAAGCCCAAATTTGCTAGTGTTTTACAATTACACTGCAACAGCACAATCTTCATCATTTTCATCCATTTTGTTTTCGTCTTCATCAAAAAATTTCTTCAAAATATCAGCATGCTTTTGATTGTCTGCTTTGATATACTTCATGAAGTTTTCCTGAGTCTTATGACCTGAAATTGCCATGATAGTTATTATTGGAACACCTCGCAAGAACATATTAGTACACCAGGATCTTCTACAAGTATGAGTACTTACTTTTTGCCAAACCATATACTTTTCAATTTGAACTCTATTCGCTCTTGTAATTTTCTTTTCAAAAGCTGTATTCAAAGAGGGAACCCTACTAGCCAACTCTTTAATGTATCTGTTACAAACTTGATTAGGAGGGCACTTCGGCAAACCATCAGGATACTTCATCAGAACTTCTGTTACCATCGGATGAACTGGTATTATCACCTTTGTAACACTCTTACTTAACCGCTTGTTTTTGTTCGGGTCAATTTCTATAAAACCATTCTTGATGTTCTCAATTTTCAACACAGAGAAATCAGAAAATCTTAGGCCAGTATTGCAGCCTAGAATAAAGTAATCAAGTACCAACTCATAAACTTTTGTTGGAAACGATTTTATTTCTCTCAGTTCTTTCACTTGAGATTCAGTCAAGTAAACACTATCCGACTTTTCCTTTCTTACAATAATTTTGATTTCCGATGATTGCTTGAAGTCAATCAATTTCATTTCATTGGCATAGGCAATAAGCAATTTGAAAATAGTCAGGTACTTAGCACTGGTATTAATAGCCAGCTTGTTATTGAGGTAGTTGGTAAAATCTTTTATCAACGCTTGGTTGATGTCGGTTAAATAGAATTTACGCTTGCGACTTGTTTGAAATTGCTCAAAATGATTCTTAGCCGATTTGTAAGCCTTCAAACTATTTGGATTGAGAAACAAATCGTCCTTGCTTTTTCTGGCACCCGATTTACAATCATCCAATAGTTGTTGAAAGAAATTTAAAACCAAAATCGGTTTAGTTGGAACTTCTTCAACTTTTACAGCTGGTTTGATGACATCATAAATTGCTTTCTTTAGAACCGCAGGAGAAAGATTTCCTCCTGCGGTCTTTTGAAGTTGTTCGTAAATGTCAAGGTATAGTTCCTCGTCTTTCAACAATCGTTTTTTGATATTAAAATCATCAGTCGTTTTGGGTAAGCCTTTTTTAGAATCCCAATCTTTGGGAGCAATGCTGATTCCCGGAAAAATGATGACACGCTTACCAGTGTAACAGAATGAAGCATAGACTGCTGATATCATTTTGCTAGGATTCCGTAGATAGAATTTTATTCTTGCATTCATAATTAGGATTTACGTTTTTCTAAAAATTTAAGAAGGTCACTTTCAAAAAAGCGATACTTTCCATTGATACGAGCACTTAAAATGTAACCCTTGCTGTGCCAGCGGCTAATCGTGTTAGGGGTTACTCCCATGAATGCTGCCGCATCTTTTCTAGACATAACTTTTGAAGTTGTTTCGGAGCGGCTAGGATAAGGATTTCCGTTTTGACCACGGAATTCCTGCAATGATTCCGAAATAATTTCTCTCATTAGACTTTTAAGCCAATTGTGAAAGTCATCGGAGAATATGGAGGCTGAACTAATGTTCATAAAATATTTAATTTAAAATTTTAAAAAAAAAGGTGTCCTTATCGGTGACAAGGACACCAATAGATTTTGATTATTAACAATGTGTTTGCTAAGAGATAATCAGACAATTAGCGGGTAACCATACAGTTACAAGCCATCTCTGGGGGTTCTGAATAGGTTAGAACTCATGTTAGGCAACATTTTTGGACTCTGAATTTTCTGCGAAGTGTGTTACATCAACAATACTGTTAACTACAGCAGGTAATACTATCAACTTGAAATCAACGCTGTGTTTTGGTAATGTCCAATTACCATTTGGTAATGGTTCTAATTGATTAACACTGGAAATAGGACTACCATCAACCTCTAGCTGAACGTAAACATTAAGTTCAAGTGTTTTCCCATCGTGAAGATGTAATGTCACCTGCTGTTTAAAACAAGAATCAGCAGGTCCAGGTGAAACTTTTCTATACTTTTCAATCATCTCTTTATAACCATCAATGTTGCTGAAATTTTTAGAGGTAGCTACAGGAGTAGGAATAGTTGAAGCAGCAGTACCTTTATTTGGTACAAAAAAATCATCTGGATCTGAATCATCAGCTTTGGTTGTTTCAACACGACCAGCAATTGGCGCAATAGGCTTAACAGATGCCTTATTTCCGCCACCGCTAGATTGCTGTTGTATCTTCTCATCAGAAATACACAAATTGTATTGGCCACTAATTGAATTTTTTTTGTCGACAAGTGGACTACAATATTTTTCATTAGCTGGTTTAGCTAATTTAATCAATTGCTTTGCTTTATTGTTTGATACACCAAGGATAGTTGCTATTCTTTCCTCATTGTCATTGCTGGGAATATTCTTTTGAACCCACTCTTTTCCCTGTGGTGTTTTGATGTAATCCAATACTATTCTTGTAGTTTCGACTAGCTGTAATGGCTCCTTTCCTTCTTCGTATTGGTAGGCAAGGAACATTTCAATTGCTTGATCTTCTGTAACATACATTACATCAACCAAAATCTCTTCTGCTCCATTTGCTAAAGCAGCTTCTAGTGAGGCAATTTTACCAATTACATAGTAATACTTACCCATTTGGAACACTAAAGGGTTAGTATAGTGTTGGTATTTAAGAACAGCATTAGTAAAGAAAGCCGGATACTTTACTTTCATCCAAGATGATAATTTCTTAAAATACTTAATTAGACCTATGTCTACGAGTACTGTTTGTGTAACTTTTTTCATTAAAAAATGCCCTTATTTTTTGGACAGAGGCAAAAGTAGATATGCTCGCCAAAACAATTGTTGACATTTTATAATGTAAATTTACATCGATAAATTTTAGTAAAGAATGTGAAAATACAAAAAATAGATTCCACAAAATAAACACTTTATGTATTACTAATAATTTGTTTCACTAAAATAACATATTGGTTGTCTGATTCTATGTTATTTGCTCTATAATCATTAATGTATTTATTTAAGGATGACCTTGGCACATCAAAAAAATTGTTTTTTTCATTATTAAATAATGAATTGTCTATTATTCTTTTGTAATCAGTAATTTTAATATCACTCATAATCCAATGATTAAAAAACAAGTAGGCAAATAAATAACATAAAAAGGTGTCTAAATTCGTTTTATTTCCATTAAAATAAATGACATTATCTTCATGTTTTTCAATAAATGAAGGGTCAAAAGCTGCCATTTTATTTTTTTTGAAATGTACTTTTTCTACACTTGATAGCTCCCTAATGATATTGTAAAAAGGTTTTTCTTTAGAAAGTATATTAATAATCCCAGTAAATTTTTCCTTAAAATCTTCATTTAAAATTTCTGAAATCTTTCTATACTCTTTATTTTTTTTATGTGTTTTGTTAGGTTTAGTTTCTTCAACATTTTTATTTTCTAACGTATCGTTTACTTTTTCAAGATATTCCTTGAAGAGAAAGTATTTTCCATAGACTTCCCCAATTAAATCTAATCTGTTAGTTGAAATTTTTATGTCAAAAGCATCTTCTGGAATGGGGAATAGTTTAAAATACTCTTCCTTATGCAAAATGTAGAGAAATGATTTTATTTCTTCGGCTGAATATTCATAAACCAATTTCTCATTCCTTAGGTCTGACATTGTATTAATGAGCTTTATTGCTTTGATAAATCGGCTAGCATAGTCTGGGTTCTCTTTATTATTTCTTGGATCATCCTCTAATTTTTTTATTTCATCAAGCAATCCCTTTACAATAATATTATTGTTTGTTCTTAGCGTGAGGTCTTTGTAATCTCTAATTAAATTTAAACAATAAAATTGTGCCGTTGATTTTTTAAAAACCTCATATCGCTCAGGTGTATCTATAGGTATTTCTTCATAGTAATCATCCAATGCTGTTATGAATCCAAAATTGTGGTGCAATTCCTCTAGAGCTATTTCATATTCAACCTCATTATAGTAATGGTAATCACTGATGGAACCTTCCCTAAAGACATCACTATGACTTAATTCATTATCTGGTTTATTCATACAATCTCGCTTTACTGCAAAGGTAACTGAAAATGTATTTTTCGGTTTATTAACAGGCACCAGCAAGAATAAAAAAAACCCGTCAAAATTTTGACGGGGTTTTTTATTCTTAACTTTAAAATTGAAAGTCTAAGGTTTGTAAATAAACAGTTTTTCAATTTTCAATGCAGCATTAGCATTCATACCAGGTTTTACAACTTTCTGCCAAACACATGTAAAATCATCTGGCATTTCATATTCACTTACTAAAACAATATTGTCTTTGCTGATTTGTCTAACCCATTCGTAAAATTCATCGTGGTTAAATGGCATTTTGTAATAATCATGAATTTTATATGGAGGGTCACAATAAACTACATTACCCTTACCAATTGGAATGCTTTTGTAATCTAAATTGATGAAATTAATACCTGTAAAGTCATTACGCAATATAGATTTTACACTCTTTTCAAATCTACTTTTCCCTTTATTATAGGTTCCAAACCACATATTATTAAAAGTTGCGAAAAAGCCAATCATTGCGACATACCACTCTTGATAGACTTCTTTGTGTTTTTTTAAGTATTCGTAACCATCTTTAGGCAAACACTTTATTGACTTTATTAAGTCAGGAAAGTATTTTGTTTTCTGAAATAAATCAATCAAATACTTGTTAGCATCATAACCAATGCGTGTGTGATGTTTCACTTTGTCTATCATATTGGCACCACCAACAAATGGTTCAATGTATTTTCCATTTGGAAAAACCTTTAATGCCTCTTCAATAAATGGCATAATGTGCTGCGCAAGCTTTGACTTATTTCCTGGGTATCTCATAATTGTTGTTTTTAATTGTTAACACTTGTTTTAATTTTCTACTTTTTGACAGCGCATAGTTTTGGCTGTTCGGCTTTGTTGCCGATTTTTTTGTTTTATACATAATTCTAAATTTTTACAAAATTGGTTTGTTCCAATACTTGAGAAACAATAGACAAATAAGGTTATTCGTGTCTAAATATAGCGATATTCTATTCTATAATATAGTCTTGGTGTTGTTTTCAAATATAATGCAAAGCTAATCTAAAAATCTGAGATTAACAAAATGTTCTGGAAATAATATATTGCAAACTGATGATTTTAATAGTTTTACCCAATCAGAAAACTAACGAATTGACTAATTATGGGTATTTGACCCCTAAGCACATTTATTATTTATTTAAAGTGAAGGTTTGAACCAACCCGAGATCG
>CAINUN010000050.1 GCA_903853805.1 uncultured Bacteroidota bacterium | reverse complement strand
TATTCTTTTGCACTTAAAGTTAATTCTTTCGTTTTAAACTAGCATTCATTTACACTAAAAGTAAACTCCTTTATTCTAAAATCATATTCATTGGTTTTTGTGAAGGCATAAAAAAACTTCCGCTAAGGAGGCGGAAGTTTTGAAAGATTAATAAATTGATATTAATTAGTTGGATCGGTGGGGTCGGTGGGGTCGGTGGGACCAAAGTTTCCTTGACCCGCAAACAACTCTGCCAAATCGTTCACCACTACATCCATACCTGGAATATTGTTTTTGGCAGCCATTTTTGCCATTTCATAAGCACCCAACAAAAAATTATACAATTCGTGTGCTGCCACGCGGCGGGTATCCACCAATTTTTCGCGCAACACTTCTACGCTTGCAATCATAGGATCGAGCTGCTTAATGAGCGTCCAGTCGTTTTGACCTTCAGCCGCTGTGCCTGCAAAACCGCTAACAAGCGTTGGAAAATTGACAATATGAATATCCATCACGCGTTGCACATAAGGATAGCGTTTGTTGTCAATAGATTTTAGTTTGTTTCCTTCCTCTTTGTTTACATTGACAGCAAAAGGAAAATTGGTAGTGATGGTGGTAAATGCGCCACTAATTGCTGTTGCTTGTGGTGCGGTGAACGTGCTGTTCATTTGATTGATTGGCATATGCTTTAATTTTAATGAACACAAAATTAAATGCCAACTATAATTCAAATCCCAACAATTGATGAGAATCATTATGTGACATGACTTATGACAGGAAATCGGGCGGTTTTTTCCGGATTTATTTTCTTTTGAAAATAAAAAAATTCAAAAACACAAAGCAACACAACCACAAAAACCCTCACTTACACTCCTTCAACTCCTTGTCCTTCATGAGGTCATCGGCATGTTCCATCGCATCATTGAAGTTGGGATATTTTTTCATGGCTTTTTCAAGCCGGCAATTGCACATAGAAACAGCCGCCAATGAATCCATATGACTGTCTTTGGCGCTTTCTATACATCCTTGATAAAACAAGTCGCGGGCATCGCTATCCCAAGTGTTTTTGCAAGAAGCAAAACAGAAAGCTATCAGTAGGAAGAAAATCGCGCGGTGTTTCATAAAACGAAATTGGTTTTAAAAATAGTCTTGTTTCTTCTTTCATAACCATATTTTTGCCCGCAAGTGAATTTACCACTATTACTAGGTATTTATCAAGATGACCCCCGCCTGAAACAATTGGCGGCAGCTATTTCTTTGCCTGAAAAAAAAATAAGAATTCAGTTAGAGAATCTTCGAGGAGCATCCATCAATTTTATCGCTACTGCCGTGTGGCAATTGTCCGATGCCAATCATGTTTTTATTGTCAACGACCGCGAAGAAGCAGCCTATTTTCATAACGACCTCGAGCACTTGACCAATGCGCTCGATATTTGTTACTACCCCGATTCTTTTAAGAAAACAGGGGCGTTCCATGAATTGAATAGCAGTCATGTGATGCTGCGAACCGAGGCACTGACAAAATTTAGCAGTGGCAAAGTGCACAAGAAAGTGTTGGTCACCTATCCCGAAGCTTTGTTTGAAAGAGTGGTAAATCCTAAAACTCTTTCGCGCAATATGATTGGGATAAGAGTGGGCGAAAGTTTAGAGGTAGAAAAGCTGATGGATCAATTGGTGAGCCTTAGTTTTAAGAGAGAAGATTTTGTGTATGAACCCGGTCAGTTTGCCATGCGTGGCGGCATTCTTGATATCTATTCTTTTGGCAACGAACATCCTTACCGCATAGAACTTTTTGGCAATGAAGTGGATAGCATTCGCATTTTCAACCCCGAAACCCAACTATCGGAAAGGAAGCTTTTGCAGGTTTCTATTTTGCCCAACATCGAAACTAATTTCGACACCGAAGAAAAGATTTCATTACTCGATTATCTTCCCGAAAACACCATTTTCTGGGCAAAGGATTTTGACTTTACCATTGGCAAATTGGAGAAGATGGAAAAAGACCTTCCTGAAAAAATGGAGTTGGGAACCGTTGCCATTGACCACGAAGAAAATTGGGTAAAGACACTCACCAAAGAAGATTTTGAAGAGGCAGCAACTTGGAAACAACAACTCTGTAAAAGGCATTTGATAGAATGGTACAACAATTCTTTACAAGAGATAACAGGTGATGAGTTGACAGCAAATATTCAGTTTGCAACTGAAGAACAACCTGTGTTCAATAGGCAATTCAATATGCTGATTGATGACCTTAAGAAAAAGGCAGCGCAACATTACAATGCATTCATTTTTGCTGAGAACCCTAAACAATTAGAAAGGCTTCGCAGCATTTTTGAAGACCTGAAAGCAGAGATTTTATTCACACCAATTCCTACTTCCATCAGCAAGGGCTTTATTGACCACGAGAAAAAACTTGTTTGCTACACCGACCATCAAATATTTCAACGCTATCATAAATACAAGGTCAAGCAAGCCTATTCAAGAGGCAAGGCATTGACCCTTCGTGCCTTAAAAGAACTACAACCCGGAGATTATGTAACGCACATTGACCATGGCGTGGGTGTGTATAGTGGCTTGCAAAAAATAGAAGTAAATGGCAACATGCAAGAAGCTGTTCGCATCATTTATAAAGACAATGATGTGTTGTATGTCAACATCAATTCGCTGCATAAAATTACCAAGTTCACGGGCAAGGAAGGTTCAGCACCTAGAGTAAATAAATTGGGAAGTGATTCTTGGGAAAAACTCAAAAACAAAACCAAGAAGCAGGTAAAAGACATTGCCACCGATCTCATCAAACTATACGCAAAACGCAAAGCCTCCCAAGGTTTTGCCTTCTCACCCGATAGTTATTTGCAGACAGAGTTGGAAGCCTCCTTCTTTTATGAAGACACCCCCGACCAAAGCAAATCAACTGCCGATGTAAAACGCGACATGGAACTACCCTCGCCCATGGATAGATTGGTGTGTGGTGATGTTGGTTTCGGTAAAACAGAAGTGGCAATTCGTGCTGCATTTAAAGCTGTTGCAGATAGTAAACAAGTGGCAATTTTAGTGCCCACCACCATCCTTGCTTTTCAACACTATCAAACCTTTAAAGAGCGACTGAAGGATTTTCCTTGCACTGTCGATTATATCAATCGCTTTAAATCGGCAAAGGAGAAAAAAGAAACGTTTAAAAAATTAGAAGAAGGGAAGATAGACATCCTCATTGGCACGCACGGCATACTTGGAAAAGATGCAAAGTTCAAAGACATGGGTTTGTTGGTCATTGATGAAGAACAAAAGTTTGGGGTAGCCGCTAAAGAAAAATTGCGCGAGTTAAGAGCAAGTGTAGATACCCTCACCCTCACAGCAACGCCTATTCCACGCACCCTTCAATTCTCATTGATGAATGCGCGCGATTTAAGCATCATGAATACGCCGCCACCCAATCGTCAGCCGGTTCAAACAGAAGTGATGGTGTTCAATGAATATGCTATTCGTGATGCACTTTATTATGAAACAGAACGAGGCGGTCAAGTTTATTTTATTCATAATCGCGTTCAAAGTTTGCCTGAAATGGTAAATTTATTGCGCACGCTTTGTCCTGACCTTGAAATAGGTATGGCACACGGACAATTGGAAGGGCATAAACTAGAGGAAGCGCTTTTCAATTTTATTGAACAGAAATTTGATGTGCTTTGTTGCACCAATATTGTTGAAAGCGGAGTGGATATTCCTAACGCCAACACCATCATCATCAACAATGCGCATCAATTTGGGTTGAGCGATTTGCATCAGTTGCGTGGGCGTGTTGGGCGTAGTAATAAGAAAGCATTTTGTTACTTGATGGCTCCTCCTATGAGTACCTTGCCTAATGACAGTCGAAAGCGGTTACAAACCCTTGAGCAATTCAATGAATTGGGTAGTGGCTTTCAAATTGCCATGCGAGACCTCGACATTCGCGGCGCGGGAAATTTATTGGGCGGCGAACAAAGTGGCTTCATAACTGATATTGGTTTTGAAATGTATCAGAAGATTCTCAACGAAGCCATTCGTGAATTGAAAAACACTGATTTTAAAGAGGTATTTAAAGAAGAACTCGAACGCAAAAAAGATTTCGTGAGCGATTGCACTATCGATACTGACCTTGAAATTCTTATTCCAGATACTTATGTAGAAAACATTGGCGAACGCTTGTCTATTTATACTCAATTAGATGATTTGGAAAACGAAGAAAGCCTACAGGTTTTTGCATCTGAAATGCAAGACCGTTTTGGACCAATTCCGCAACAAGTTGAAGAATTATTTACCACTCTTCGATGCCGTTGGATTGCCAAAGACCTTGGCTTTGAAAAGCTCATTTTAAAGAATACACAACTCCGTCTGTATTTCATCAATAACCCCGAATCACCTTATTTCGAGTCTTCTGTTTTTCAAGGTATCATGAGCTTTATACAAACAATGGTGCGCAATGCACGCCTTAAACAAACGGGTAAAAACTTTTTACTCGTTGCAGATGACATGAAGAATATGAAAGCCGTTCATGGTTTTATGGAGAGGATGTTACAATCCGGCTCACAAATTGACAACTAAGGCTTCAAATTATTTGCATACACTACCTTTTTATGCCCTTTCAAATGTGGCAAAACAGGCTCACCAAATTCCAATTCTTTGATTTGATAAGGTGGATAAACCTTGCAGATTTTCCTTTCAGAAATATCATCGATCAATACAAATACTACCCACGCATCAGGGCGATCAAGAATAGTATCTCTACGAATAGAACCGTATTGAAACGTCCAACTCAAGCCATATTTATTGGATGAAGATTGGGTTTGGGTTTTCACGGCTAAACCTATTCCATTTACAAACAAATCTTCCTGCCAAGATTTTTCTTTGCCATGATAAATGGTATAATCGGGACCTTCAACTATTGCAAATTGTTGCAACACGTCCCTTACCGCTTCTTCGCCAATCTTGCTAACGAAGTGATCGTTTCTAATTTTTGCAATGATTTGTTGGTTGGCATCTGAATAATTGGTGGTAGGTGTTACTTCTTTGGCAAACTTCCAAGCACGCGCTTTCATTTCTTGCGAAACGTCTACATACACTATGGAAGTATAAAACTTCATGAAATCTTCTCATTAAAGCCTGCGAATATCTGCACCCAAAGCGTTGAGACGCTCATCAATTTTCTCGTAACCGCGGTCAATTTGTTCAATGTTTTGAACCGTGCTTTTTCCTTGAGCGCACAATGCTGCAATCAGCAAAGCAACTCCCGCACGAATATCAGGGCTCACCATTGTAATGCCACGCATTGGGATTTGCCTATCTGAACCTATAACTACAGCGCGATGTGGATCGCACAAAACAATTTGAGCGCCCATTTCAATGAGTTTATCAACAAAGAATAAACGGCTTTCAAACATTTTTTGATGAACGAGTATCGTTCCTTTTGCTTGTGTTGCCGTCACCAAAATAATACTCAATAAGTCCGGCGTAAACCCAGGCCAAGGATGGTCATAAACCGTAAGAATAGAACCATCAATGAATTTATGAATGCGGAAACTATCTTGTTTTGGAACATGAATTGTATCACCGTCTATGGAAAGTTTGATACCCAGCTTTTCAAAGGTTTCGGGAATGATACCCATATGTTCCACATCTGCATTCAGGATAGTGATATCACTGTTGGTAGCGGCAGCAAGTCCAATAAAGGAGCCTACCTCAATCATATCGGCCAACAAACGATGATTACAACCTGTAAGCTTTTTCACACCTTCCACAGTAATCAAATTCGAACCAATACCACTCACATTTCCGCCCATTTCATTGATCATGCGGCAGAGTTGTTGTACATAAGGTTCGCAAGCGGCGTTGTAAATGGTAGTAATTCCTTGTGTTAAACAAGCTGCCATCACAATATTCGCAGTGCCTGTCACCGAAGGTTCTTCTAAAAGAATATGGGCACCTTGCATCTTGGCGCCATCCAATTCAAACAAACTTTCCTCTTGATTGTAATCGAAATGAACGCCTAATTTCTCAAAGCCGCGAATGTGGGTGTCCAATCGTCTTCTTCCAATCTTATCGCCACCGGGTTGAGGAATATGTGCTCTTCCAAACCGAGCAAGCATAGGACCGGCAATCATTACTGCACCACGCAATTGTCCCGACTTTTTCTTGAAAGATTTATCAATAAAAAAATCAGGATTCACTTCATCAGCACAAAGTACTACGGTGTTTTTTGCAGGACGCCTTACTTTCACACCCATGTCTGCCATGAGTTCTATGAGTGTATTCACATCAACAATGTCAGGAACGTTCGTATAAGTCACTGATTGGTCGGTGAGTAATGCAGCACAAAGCACTTGCAACGCTTCGTTCTTTGCACCCTGAGGGGTGATGCGGCCACTTAATGATCGTCCACCGCGAATTTCAAAAGCACCCATAACGCGAATTATTTTTTGTACTTGTTTTTTTTGTTCTTATTGCCAAAATTACGGTTGTTATTATTGCTATTGCCACTGCTGCCGCCACCTTTAAAGTTGCGATTATTTCCCCCGCTACCTCGGTTTTGGTTTTGTTTGCCACCCACGTTTGTCCGCAAATCGAAATGAACCTTAAAGCTGCTTTGTTCATAGTTTAACAAACCACCTGACATAGCCAACAACTCATTACGAATCATGTCGTCATGAACAGGCTCTCGGTGCCAATTGGTGTAAGAAAGTTTCATGTAATAGCCAAGCATTTGTGTGAACCCTTGTCGTTTTTGTGGATCGGTTTCTGCCAGTGCTTTATCCATCACTGCATTGAAGTTTCTACCAAAGTGCTTATTCCTTTTGTTTTCATTAGGATATGGCAACGTAGCTGGTTTTTGAAAAACAACTTCTCTTGATGGGGGTGGATATGGACCTACAATATCCAATTTGAAATCGGTCATTTGATAGAGATGATCCCAAAGCTTGTGTTCATAGTCTTCCATCAATTTCAAATGAGGATTAAGCGTAGCCATAAATTCAACAATGGCATAAGCGTTTCTCAATTTTCTTTGAGGCTCTTCAATGCTCATCATGTGTTCTACCATGCTTTGAACATTGCGTCCGTATTCGGGCATCAGCATTCTGCTGCGCGCGGTATTATATTCCATAAAATGGTTTTGAAATTGATAATAGTTACAGATTGCCGAAAGGGGCGTTATTGAAAAAAGTTTCGGTAAAACTGGGTAGCAAGTTGTTTCTTTTTATAGAGAAAAGAGAGGAAGAAACTATTGCTGAGGCAAGACAAATGTAAGGCATATCTTTTTACCGAAAGATTATCCCTTTTTCTTTGTCTATTTTTGAGCCTCAGCAACAAAGCCTGAACTCCGTAATGCCCATCCGTAAAAAAAGTACAAAACCAACACACACCGACGATTCCATAAGCATTAATAAATACATTAGCGATACTGGATTTTGCAGCAGACGCGAAGCAGACGATTATATTCTTCAAGCACGGGTGACCATCAACGATGATGTAGCTATTACAGGCAATAGAGTGCATGATGGAGATGTGGTGGAAATTGATGGAGAGCCCATCAAAAAGAAAGTAAAAACCGTTTATATCGCTTTTCATAAACCTAAAGGCATTACTTCAACTACCGATACCAAAGACAAAACCAACATCGTTGACTGCATCAATTTCAAACAAAGAATTTTTCCGATAGGCAGGCTCGACAAAGAATCTGAAGGGCTTATTTTTCTCACCAATGATGGCAATATTGTCAACAAAATACTGCGTGCAGGCAACAACCACGAAAAGGAATATTTGGTAACGGTTGACAAACCACTGTCCACCGATTTCATCAAACAAATGGGTGCGGGTGTCAAAATTCTTGGCGACACCACCAAGCCTTGCAAAGTAGTTCAGGAAAGCAAATACATGTTTCGCATTACCCTCACACAGGGCATGAACCGACAAATTCGCCGTATGTGTGATGCCTTGGATTATAAGGTGAAAAAGCTTTTGCGCATCCGCATTATGAATGTCTATCTCGGCAAACTGCCGCTTGGGCATTGGCGATTGTTGACTCCTGAAGAAATAGACCTCATCAACAAAATGGTTGCCGAAAGTAGCAAAACCCAAGAAGTTTCTTATACACCCAAGCGCAAGAAACCTGAAAAACCCATTGTACCAGTGGAAAAAGAGTTTTCATCAGCCGATTATGTAAAATCTATTGAAAAGAAGGAAAAGAAAACGAAGGGATTTGCAGAGTTTAGAAAGGCAGGGAAGAAGAAATAATTTGGCTTATTGAGTGAGTGGCATTGGGGTTGAAGAAGAAGGGCTAAACTGAGTTTATTACCAACAATTTACTTAAAAACACTTGGTCGTCCAAGTTATTTGACTTGAAGATCCAAGTTATTTGGCTTGGACAGCCAAGTTATCCCGCTTATACAGACAGATTATTTGGCTTAGAAAGCATAGATGTTTTACGTGAACTTAGAGGTAAACAAATGCTTTTTCGGATGGAGAGTGTCAATGCTAGCCGATTAAATCAAGGGTGTTTTTGGGATGGGAAAGGGTTTTTGTTGAGTATAAAAACGGAAGCATAGATTCGTCCTAAAATATAATTTAAGTATTCTTAAAACATCACTCCTCCCAATCCTTCTTCCTCAATTGTTTCTTAAGCCCCTCTATCTTTTTAGAATCTAGCCTTTTTTCCACCACCGATTTTGGCACCTTCGTGGGTTTGCGTTTCTTAGGAACAATAAGACTTTTGGCAACCAATGCTTTTAGTTTTTCAAAAGCAATTTCTTTGTTCTCTAACTGCGAACGGCTTTCGCTGCTGCGCACCATCAGGTAGCCTTCTTTGTTGATTTTGTTTTTCAGTTTCTCCGTTAACAGCTCTTTTTCTTCTGGTGAAAAAAGGGGTGAAGAATGTATATGCCACCAAACCTCAACCATGGTCTCCACTTTGTTCACGTTTTGACCGCCCTTGCCACCACTGCGAGCTGTTTTATAAAAAACCTCCTTCGTAAAATTCTTCATCAGTCCTCTTCTTTCTTAAGCCCGCCCATTTCAAAAATCTCGTCGAACATCAGCACTTTTTTATCGGAAATAGGTGCTTCTGTTAGCTTCACATCATACTCAGTTTGGTCACCATTGGAGGCATAAGTGCCGGTAAATACTTTGTCTTTCAATACCAATTCCATGCCGCCCTCATCTTCCGAAAACTGCCATTTGCCATCTTCGCTACGTGTCACTTCCATCTTAATGTATTCGTCTTCGTCGCCAAACTTAAACAGCGCTTCCCAACTGCAAACACTTTCTGGGCATCCACCTTTGATGTAGCGCACATAAAGTATCACCGGAATTTCCCCATCAAATTTCCCCTTGTAATATTTTCTATCCACCACTTCTTTTAACGTAGAATTTTTAGTGTCGGGGTCATAAAGTACGCCCAGTTTTTTGGTAGAATCGGTTGAAGAAGAATCTACAATTCCTGCAAGCGCCAACATTTCTTTCTTCTTAGCTTTTGCAAGTTTGGTTTCAAATTCATCTTTAGAAGACGCCTCAAAAATATTCACCAATTCGCCGCCATACCAAAAACCATTTACTTGCATGATGTCGTAAATTGTAAAGGTAAAAACCCGCCGACTATGCATGTCTTTTATCATGACATACCCTAGAAAACGGTTGGGTACAATTTTCTCGGAAACCAATCCTCTACCTCGTCTAATTGTTTCCAATTCATACTTCATCAACACTGTTTCACTCCAACGAATGTCGAAGGGTTTTGTTTTTTTCAAGAAGTCTTTAAAGCCTTTGTCAGCTTCTGCATATACCGATGAATCGAAATCAAGCCGCGCAAAGTAGTTCTCCTTGAGGAGTATCATTTTTTGGTAGGCTTCCGAGTTTTTATCAGCTCGTTGCAACACCCAAGATGACATGGAATCAATGCTAGGAAAAAGATCGGCGTAGGTGTGACTGTCTTTGTTTTGAAGAGCGTACACCAAATTTTCAATCAATGCAGCTTCGTTGGGCACTTGCGCGTTTAAGCAACCTGAAAAAAGAAACAGGGAAACAAAAAGACAAATGATTTTTCGAGTAAGCATGGAGCCTGCAATTTAAGAAAAGCAAGGATTATAGAATCTGAAACAATTTTTCGGGTGGACGAGCAATAATGGCTTTGTTGCCGTTTATCACGATAGGTCTTTCGATAAGAGATGGGTTTTCAATTAAGAAGTCCATCCATTCTTCTTCAGTAAATTGTTTTCCTTCAAACTTTTCAATGAAGAGCAATTCTCTAGTTCGCACCAAATCGAAGGCATTTATTTGAAGCAACGTCAAAACCCCCTTTAGTTCATCTTTAGAAAAAGGTTCGGAAACATAAAACCGAACCTTATGAGGAATATTCTTTTCTTGAAGAATTTCTAAAGCACCATGGCATTTACTGCAAACACCGTTGTGGTAAATAAGGATGGGCTCCATTTTAGAACACCATTTCTTTCACATCATCAGCAATGGTTAACATTCCTGCTGTCTTGGCTTTTATTTCTTCAATTGTTACACCAGGTGCATATTCAATACAAACAAAACCATTGGGTGTAACATCAAAAACTCCAAGGTCAGAAACCACTTTCTTCACGCATTTCAAACCAGTAATAGGCAACGAACATTGAGGCAATAGTTTTGAATTACCTGCTTTGTCTGTGTGCTGCATGGCCACGATGATGTTTTTAGCAGCAGCCACCAAATCCATAGCGCCACCCATTCCTTTCACCATTTTACCAGGGATTTTCCAGTTGGCAATATCGCCATTGTCGGCAACTTCCATGGCACCCAAAACAGTAAGGTCAACTTTTCCTGCACGAATCATTCCGAAGCTCATGGCACTATCAAAAAGGGCAGAACCTGGGAGCGTTGTAATGGTTTGTTTTCCTGCGTTAATCATATCCGCATCTTCTTCTCCTTCAAAAGGAAAAGGACCCATTCCTAACAATCCATTTTCGCTTTGCAAAACTACGTTTACTCCTTTGGGGATATAGTTGGCAACAAGAGTTGGAATACCGATACCAAGATTTACATAAAAACCATCTTCTAGTTCTTGAGCGATGCGTTTAGCAATTTGTTCTTTATTTAAAGGCATTGTTTACGATTTTAATAATTTCTTGTTTCAGTTATGCTTGGGGTTTACGAGTAGTGCGTTGTTCAATACGTTTTTCATAATTCACGCCCTGAAAAATTCTATGAACATAAACACCAGGCGTATGAATGAAATTAGGATCCAAGTCGCCAGGCTGTACAAGTTCTTCTACTTCAGCAATGGTTATTTTACCCGCCATAGCCATTAATGGATTGAAATTGCGTGCAGTGTCTTTAAAAATAAGATTGCCCATAGTGTCGCCTTTCCATGCTTTTACAATAGCAAAATCAGCATCGAAAGCATATTCCATCAAATAGTCTTTACCATTGAAGTTGCGCGTCTCTTTGCCATTTGCAACTTCTGTACCCACACCTGCCAACAAATAAACTGCAGGCATACCATAACCAGAAGCCATACATCTTGTTGCAAGTGTTCCTTGAGGGATTAATTCTACTTCCAATTCGCCACTGAGTAATTGTCTTTCAAATTCAGCGTTCTCTCCTACATAGGACGAAATCATTTTCTTTACTTGCTTTGTTTGCAACATCAATCCGATGCCAAAATCATCCACGCCAGCATTGTTAGAAATACAGGTAAGATTATTAATTCCTTTTTTGACAATGGCAGTGATGCAGTTTTCAGGAATGCCGCACAAACCAAATCCTCCAAGCATTAACGTTGCACCCGATTCAATATCCTTGATTGCCTCTTCTGCATTAGCAACAACTTTGTTCATACTGATTAAAAATTTGACACGAAAATAAGTGAAGTATTGTTTTCTATTTGAATTCTTAATTTCTTAGGGCATGGTCTCTAACCATTCATATACTACAAAAGGAAACACCACAGGTTCTTGTTTGAGCTGTTCTTGAAGTTTGGCGTATTGAGAAGCTGTGAGCATGTCTTTCTCGAAAATTTCTCTTAGAAAAAGGTTTGCATTTTCTTTTACAACTTGATTGCTTTTTAAAATAATGATAGGCTTGCTAGAATCCTTACTTCTTGTCGAAAGTTGTTCTCGAAAAAACTTAACCATACTAAATGAGGAATCAATATTCACAGTGTCAAATTGGTATTGGGTAGTGATGGTTTTGTAATTTGCTTTCTTTGCAAAAAGCGCCACCGCACGAAGGTTTGGTTTAGTTAGCGTTTCAAGATTCAATTCCACAAAACCTAACTCTTTTTCGTCAAGCAATTGATGCTGTAGGGCAACTTCAATAAATTCTTGCTGCGAAAAAACAGGAGGGTGTTTACATCCGTTCATGAATAACAATAATGAACAAAAACCCAGTAATATTTTCATAAAAAAAGCACTCTGATTAAGAGTGCTAAAGTAATTCAGACAAAAGTATTTGGAGTTAGTTTTTATAAATTTTCAATGCAGCGTCAAGACAATCCATTGCGGCATTGATATCATCAAGATTCAATACATAAGCCAAACGAACTTCGTTTTTGCCCATTCCTTTGGTGGCATAAAATCCGGCAGCTGGTGCCATCATTACTGTGGCATTGTTGAAAGAAAAATCTTCGAGTAACCACTGACAAAACTTTTCACTGTCCTCTACGGGAAGCTTAGCAATTGCATAAAAAGCACCACCCGGACAAGGACAAGTAACACCTTCTATTTTATTGAGGCGAGCAATTAGTAAATCCCTTCGAGCATTATATTCAGCATGAACAGCATCAAAATAATTGGCAGGCAAATCAACGGCAGCCTCACCTAAAATTTGAGCAAAACTTGGCGGACTTAACCTTGCTTGTGCAAATTTCATAGCGGTATCCAACACTATTTTGTTTTTTGTTACAAACGCACCAATTCTACCACCACAGGCACTATAGCGCTTGGAAATTGTATCCATCAAAATAGCGTGCTTTTCCATACCTTCAAGTGATAAAGCTGAAATATGTTTGCGCCCATCATAGCAAAACTCACGATAAGCCTCATCGCTAAACAAAAACAAATCGTGTTTCAAACAAATTTGCTTCAACACTTCCAACTCTTCCAGGCTGTATAAATAACCTGTAGGATTGTTGGGGTTACAAATCATAATGGCTTTTGTTCGTGGAGTAACTGCTTTTTCAAAAGCTTCGATAGGAGGTAATGCAAAGCCAGTTTCAATGCTTGATGGTATGGGCACCACTTTTATTCCAGCACTGATGGCAAAACCATTATAGTTAGCATAGAAAGGTTCTGGAATAATAATTTCATCGCCCGGATCCATACAGGACATCATTGCAAAAAGAATCGCTTCGGACCCACCGGTAGTTACAATGATTTGGTTGTGGTCAATATGAATTCCGTTGCGATCATAATAAGTAACAAGTTTTCTACGATAGCTTTCAAAGCCAGCGCTATGAGAATATTCCAACACTTTCATGTCGGTATTTTTCACTGCATCAAGAATGGCTTTAGGCGTTTCAATATCAGGTTGTCCAATGTTGAGATGAAAAACCTTGACTCCTTTTTTCTTTGCTGCTTCTGCATAAGGAACTAATTTACGAATGGGGGAAGGCGGCATTTGTTCGCCGCGGTTAGCTATAGATGGCATAAGGCAAAATTAGAGGGTATTAATAGAAAATAAAAATGGTCAGCATTTACAGGCTGACCACTTCTTTATAGAATTTGATTCAATTAATGTCCAGAAGGAGGAGGTGGTGGAGTTGTTGTTCCACCATCTTTTGGCTTTACGCTTCCTTTGATGTACAATTCTTTACGTTCTGTTTCTTTAGTAGCGTTAGAAGTAATAAAGATACTTTTAGTAAAAGGACCGGGACGACCTTGTGTGTTGTAATGTACTGTTATCTTTCCGGTTTTTCCAGGCAGAACAGGTTCTTTTTGCCATTCAGGTGTTGTGCATCCACAAGAGGCACTAACATTTTGAATAATTAGAGGCTCATTGCCTGTGTTTTTGAATTCAAAAATGTGTTCAGCCTGTGGACCCTCTTGCAATTCACCGAAATCAAAAGTTTCATCGCTGTTGAATTTAAACTTAGCGCCTTTTTCAGCTGGGTTTGATGTTGCTGCTGTAGGCATTTCAACTTTTTTGTCTTCTTTTTTACCGTGTTTTTTACCTTTTTGTGCCTGAACAGTTCCAACACATACGAGGCACAACAGTGCGATCAATATTTTTTTCATAATATAAACGTAGAATTATTTAGTGGGTTTTTATTACAGAATTGTTTTCAGGAACTGAACCTTCTGGAGCTTTTTCAACATTTCCTTTAATCGTCAATACTTTAGTTCCTACATTAGCAAAAACCGTGATTGATTTTTGGAAATTACCAGGCGCAGCAGCATTGTAAGTTGCTTTGATAGTACCAGTTTTTCCAGGAAGAATTGGGTCTTTAGACCAAGTTGGAGAAGTACATCCGCAAGAAGGTTGAACACGTTGCAATATAATTGGTTCTTTACCTGTGTTTTTGAAAGTAAATTCAGTTTCAGCTGGAACATTTTGAGGAATTGTACCGAAATCGTGCATTTCATCGGTAAATTTCAATGCGTCTGGGTTTTGAACAGTAGCTTCTTGAGCAGGATCTTTTTTATCTTGCGCAAAACTTACTGAAGCGGTTAAAGCCAAAAGGCTTAGAGAAAGAAGTACTTTTTTCATACCTGAAATTTGTTTTTTTAGAGGTGCTAATTTAATATCAATCTTAGACAAACCAAAGTTGAACCAAAGTTTGTTAAATGCAAGTTAAGGAAACTAATCTTATTAAGACACCTAAATTTCTCATCATCCAAACAGCCTTTATCGGCGATGTGGTGTTGGGGACTGCTGTCGCTGAAAAGCTACATATATTTTACCCCAATTCGGAGATCCATTTTCTATTGAGAAAAGGCAATGAAAGTTTGTTAAAAAACCATCCGTATATCAAGCAAGTTCTTGTATGGGATAAGTCAAAGAACAAACAGCAAAACCTTTGGAAAATGATAAGTATTGTGCGGCAAGAAAAATTTACGCATGTTATCAATCTTCATCGATTTGCTACATCTGGAATCATAACGCTCTTCTCAGGAGCGCCAAACAAAATTGGTTTTGACAAAAATCCTTTTTCGTTTTTCTACACACATAAAACTAAGCATGAGATTGCTGAACCTTATTCCTTAAATCCTACTCATGAAATTCAACGCAACCAATTGTTGATAAAAGATTTGACGGATGCATATGCTGCTCAACCAAAATTATATCCTTCAAAAGAAGATTTTGAGAAAACAACCCAATTCAAAACTGGGAATTACGTTTGCATCGCACCGTCTTCGGTATGGTATACAAAGCAATTTCCGATTCATAAATGGGTGGAGTTGATAAAAGCTTTGCCTAAGGATTTAAATGTGTATTTGCTTGGTGGATATGGTGATAAAGAAATGGCTGAAACCATTATTCAACAAGCTAATCGTGGTGAAAATCTTTGCGGACAAATGAACTTTTTACAATCCGCAGCATTAATGAAAGATGCCGTAATGAATTATGTCAATGATTCGGGACCTTTACATTTTGCATCGGCTGTAAATGCTCCTGTAACGGCTGTTTTTTGTAGTACGGTACCTGCATTTGGTTTTGGACCAACCAATGAAAACGGAAAGGTTGTGGAATTATCAGAAAAGCTTTCTTGCCGCCCATGCGGCTTGCATGGAAAAAAAGAGTGTCCGGAAGGGCATTTTAATTGTGCGAACAACATAAAAATGAAACAACTTTTATGGTGGACTTTGAAATAGAAATTAAGCGTTGTGCTGATGTTTTAAATAAAGGCGACTCTATTCTTTATCCTACTGACACTGTTTGGGGAATTGGTTGTGATGCTACGAACGAAGCTGCTGTGGAAAAGGTTTTTGCTTTGAAACAGAGACCCCAAAACAAAAGCATGATTATTCTTTTGGCTGAGGCAAAAGATATTCTGCAATACATAGCTGCTCCCCCACCCGATATTATTGATATTGTAGAAAACTTTGAAACGCCTACTACTATCATTTTTGATGGAGCTTTAGAGCTTGCTGAAAATGTGTTGCATGAAGATGGAAGCGTAGCAATTCGTGTGGTAAATGAACCTTTTTGTAAAGCATTGATCAAACGTTTTCAGAAACCAATTGTTTCTACTTCTGCCAACATTAGTGGCGAGCCAACTCCTTCTTTCTTCAAACAAATTAGCCCTGATATTGTTGCCGGTGTTGATTATGCTGTAAATTTTAGAAGAAATGATGAGGAAGCCAAAAAGCCTTCGAGAATTATCAAAATCAATGACGAAGGAGAAATAACCGTCATTCGCCCTTAACCTTTTATCTATCTGAATTAGCTTTGCCCCGATGGATATCCAATGCACTGTTGAAGAATCTTTTTTACTGGAACAAATTGCCGAAGTGGCAAACAAGCTAAAACTGCCTTGTTTCCTCATAGGTGGTTTTGTAAGAGATAAAATTTTAGGACGGAATTGTAAAGATATAGATGTGGTTTGTTTGGGTAGTGGCATTGATCTCGCTCATGCAGTTGCTTCCTCGCTAAAGCCTTCGCCAAAGGTTTCTTTCTTCAAGAATTTTGGAACGGCTCATTTTAATTTTCAAGGTTTTGATGTGGAATTTGTGGGCGCTCGGAAAGAATCTTACCAATCGCATAGTAGAAAGCCCGAAGTGGAACCTGGAAGTTTGGAAGACGACCAACTAAGAAGAGATTTCACCATCAATGCACTTGCTATTGACCTTACCAAAGAAAATTTTGGGAAGCTCATTGACCCATTTAACGGAATAGAAGATTTACAAAACAAAATCATTCGCACACCGCTCGACCCTGATATTACTTTCTCCGACGACCCTTTGCGCATGATGCGTGCCATTCGTTTTGCTACCCAATTAAGTTTTCAAATTTTGCCTGAAACCTTTCAGGCGATTAAAAGAAATCAGGCACGGATTAAAATCATTAGTCAGGAACGAATTACTGACGAACTCAACAAAATCATTCTTGCGCTAAAGCCTTCGGTAGGTTTCGATTTGTTGTATAAATCTGGTTTGCTGAAACAGTTTTTTCCGCAAATGGTGGACCTTGCTGGTGCTGAGTATATTGATGGCAAAGGACACAAAGACAACTTCTACCACACCCTGCAGGTGCTGGATAATATGGTGCCGAAAAGCAACAATCTTTGGCTTCGATGGGCTGCTATTTTACACGACATTGGCAAGCCTGCCACTAAGCGTTTTGAAGAAGGACAAGGCTGGACATTTCATGGGCATGAAGTGGTGGGAGAACGCATGGTGCCTAAGATTTTTAAACAATTGAAACTGCCGCTGCACGAGCAAATGAAGTACGTGGCAAAACTCGTGTCGCTGCATCTTCGCCCCATTAGCCTTACTAAAGAAGAGGTGACAGACAGCGCTATGCGTCGTTTGTTGTTTGATACTGGCGAAGACCTTGAAGACCTCATGTTGCTTTGCGAAAGCGATATTACCTCCAAGAACAAACAGAAAGTGATTCGTTTTCTTGAGAACTTTGAGCATGTGAAACTGCGCCTTCAGGAAGTGGAAGAGAAAGACAAGATTCGCAACTGGCAGCCGCCTATTGATGGCGAAATCATCATGAAAACCTTCAACATCACACCTGGGCGCGATGTGGGCACTATTAAAACCGCAGTGCGCGAAGCCATACTCGATAGCATTATTCCCAATGATTATGATGCCGCTTTTGCTTTGATGATGGAAGAAGCGAGGAAGTTGGGGTTGGTTGTGGGGAATTAGGAGTGAAGTTGAAAACTTCGTTTAACTAGAAATGCACTATAATATTTTGAACACCCAATTGAAAATAAATTGTAAAAATAAAGTTAGAGGTGTAGTAAATATTATTATTACAGGCAAAGCAATTTTTGGTGGTAAACCACAATATCCATCGGTTGGTTCTTTATAAAAGATTAGATGTTCTATCAAAAGCAATAAGGCAAATATTATTAGCGAAGAATAATAGGTAGAACTAATGGTTTTTAGTTTTCTCTTCTTATATAGAAAAACAGAAAAAAGACAAGGAATTGAAAGAACGCCTATAAGTTCCATATAAAAAACTACTGGTTCCATATAATTGAACTATTTGTTTTTATTAGTAAAAATACATTGCTTGAACCAAGTTGCTTCATTTCTCATTCGTGCAAAGATTAAATCTTCCTTCCCCCCAAATATACACCCCCCACCCACCTTTTTTGCAAAAAAAGATTTTTGAAAATTTGGTTTTTCTCAAAAAAATTATTGAAATGACAAAAATATCTCAAGAGTGATATTCATACCAAGCACAAGCATCCATTGCAAGTATTATTTTCATAAAAACCATTGATAATGAGTCGTTTATAATGCTGGGATGGTTGCGCGCAAGCGTGCGTACGAACATACCGGCATATGAGTACGAACATACCGGTATATGGGAACGAACGTACTGGCATATGAGTATGAACGTACCGGACTATGCGTACGAACGTACTGGCATATGAGTACGAACGTACCAGACTATGAGTACGAACGTACCGGCATATGAGTATGAACGTACCGGAATATGAGTACGAACGTACCGATATATGAGTATGAACGTACCGGCATATGAGCACGAACGTACCGATATATGAGTATGAACGTACCGGCATATGAGCACGAACGTACCGATATATGCGTACGCTCATACAGGCATGTTGTTTCTTAACAATCTTTAAAAAATAAAAGCCTCGCGCGTGCGGGGCTTTTTATTTAAAATGGTAAAGGCGATTATTTTTCTAAATCAATAACGCCACAAGTGCCTATGCTTATAGAACCTATCATTCCTTTGGTGCCGCTAGTAGATATTTCATTATTTGCCAAAGTCACCGTTCCCGAAGCATGCGTAATTCCAAGACTATCTACTGCAAGAATGACATGGCTACCTGCCTGTAAAGACGTAATGCGCAAAGCACGCGAATCGCCGCAATCGTTTGCACCGTCTTTGATGTAAGGAAGCTTTCCTTTATTGGTACTATCAAACACAAGTTGGTAAGCAGATGCAGAATCGGCTGTATAAAAAGCAAGATTGTAGCCCGATGAACTGTCTTTTTTACAATTAGAAAACAGAAGTGCACATAGTAACGCGACCAATAGATAAGAGTATTTCATTTCTTTATTTTAAAGTATGTTGTCATAAAAAAAGCTGCCATTCGACAGCTTTTTAATTAGGAGAATATTATAGTTCTACAGTTGATTGTAGATAGGTGCATCTACATTACGAGGAATGCCATAGAACTGGAATGTTTTATGACGATATCCTTTCTTGAAGAATAAGTCGGTATTTCCTTCTTCAGGCATGTTCAACCAATCTTCGTTTCTTTCAATTTTCCAACGATAGATAGCGATGGTGTTAGGTCCACGATGTGTGAGCGCATAGAACTGAGTTCTTTTATCGCGATAGCCCATTTTAATTAATTGGTCATCGCTAAACTCGTCTTCAGCAACTGTTACATAATCCTTAGTAGTAGGATTAAACCAGTTATTTACAGCAATACGATCAGGACCAGGAGTGCGATAAGCAAAGAACAACAAAGTCTTGTCTTTCCAGCCCCAATTGAGGATTTGTCCTTCTTGATATTCACCCTCGGCAAGGGTAATGTAATTTTTATCGTCGGGGTTATACCAACGATATACTCTTACAAGTTCTTCATTTTGAGCAAACGTTTTGTTTGCTAACAATACCATTGCCAACACAGTTGAAATGAGGACGAAGGTTCTTTTCATAATTAATCTTGTTTTCAAAATCGCATCCAAAGTACATAAAAATTTCTTTGGCTTGCAAGTGGTACCATAATTTTTTTTTCAGCGAGCTGTTTTCTCAATGTTTATTTCTTTGATGAATAGCCCATTTAACGTAGCTTTGGCACCCTTTAAATGCCATGCTGACAGCAATAATAATGCAGCATAAGTTTTGATACAAAAAAAGTTTTTACGCACCACTCATTTGTGGTGAATTTTTTTACCAACACAAAGAAAATGATAGGCTTTATTTCCAAATTGTTCGGCGGCAGTAAGTCCGATAAAGATGTTAAACGCATTCAACCCCTCGTTGCCGAAATCAATACCCATTTCAACAACTACAAAACGCTTTCACATGATGAGTTGAGAAACAAAACGCAAGAATTCAAGGAGCGAATCAAAAATCACTTAAGTGCTGTTGATGCCGAAATCGAAGCGAAAAAGAAAGAAGCAGATGATTTTGCGGGCGAAGACCTTCATTCAAGAGAAGCTATTTACGATGAAGTGGATAAACTCATTAAGAAAAAAGATGAGCAGATTGAAGAGGTTCTAAAAATTATTTTACCGGAAGCTTTTGCAGTGGTTAAAGAAACAGCTCGTCGTTTTAAAGAAAATGAAGAGTTGGAAGTTGCTGCCACACAACACGATCGTGACCTTTCTTTGGAAAGAGATAATGTTCGTATTGAAGGGGATAAAGCTTATCACAGAAATAGTTGGATAGCCGCCGGCAATACAGTCACTTGGAACATGCTACATTATGATGTTCAGTTGATTGGTGGTATTGTGCTTCATGAAGGTAAGATTTCTGAGATGGCAACAGGTGAGGGTAAAACCTTGGTTTCAACTTTGCCATCTTACCTCAATGCACTTGCTGGTCAAGGTGTTCATATAGTTACGGTAAATGATTACCTCGCTCGTCGTGACCAAGAATGGAACGGACCTTTATTTGAATTCCTTGGATTGACTGTTGATTGTATTGACAAACACCAACCCAATTCCCCCATGCGTCGTAAGGCTTATTTAGCCGACATTACCTATGGAACCAACAATGAATTTGGCTTTGATTATCTGCGGGATAATATGGTGCAACATCCTGAAGAAATGGTACAACGCAAACATCATTATGCCATGGTGGATGAGGTGGATAGTGTATTGATTGATGATGCGAGAACGCCTTTGATTATTTCAGGACCAGTGCCACGTGGCGATGAGCAACAATTCCATGTTTTAAAACCAAGGATTGAAAAGCTTCTTGATGTTCAGAAAAAAGTCGCTAATGCCAGTTTGACCGAAGCGAAGAGATTAATTGCTGAAGGGAAAACGGATAAAGACACTGGCGGACTTTATTTATATCGTTCTTATAGAGCTTATCCAAAATCCACTGCTTTAATCAAATATTTGAGTGAAGAAGGCAATAAGCAAATTCTTCAGAAAGCAGAAAACCACTTCCTCAGCGAGCAACAACGCAATATGCCTAAAGTCAACAGTGAATTGTATTTCACTATTGATGAAAGACACAACAGCGTTGACCTTGCAGATAAAGGCATTGCCTTAATTACCGGAGCTGGCGAAGACCCTAATTTCTTCATTCTTCCAGACATTGCTACAGAACTTACTGCTATTGAAAACTTGGCGGTTAGTCCTGAAGAAAAAACACAGAAAAAAGATGCCTTGTTGCAGGAATATGCCATCAAAGCTGACCGTATTCATTCTGTAAATCAATTATTGAAAGCCTACACACTTTTTGAAAAAGACATTGAGTATGTAGTGATTGAAGGCAAGGTGAAAATCGTAGATGAGCAGACTGGTCGTATCATGGAAGGTCGCCGTTATAGCGATGGTTTGCATCAAGCAATTGAAGCTAAAGAAGATGTAACCGTAGAGGCAGCTACTCAAACTTTTGCAACAATTACTTTGCAAAACTTCTTCAGAATGTACCACAAGCTTGCGGGCATGACGGGTACTGCTGAAACAGAAGCGGGTGAATTCTGGTCAATTTATAAACTCGATGTGGTAACCATTCCTACGAACGTAAATGTGATTAGAAAAGACCAACAAGACCTTGTATTTAAAACCAAGAGAGAGAAATATAAAGCCGTTATTGATGAGATTGAAAAGTTGAGTCAAGCAGGTCGTCCTGTTTTGGTGGGTACTACTTCCGTTGAGGTTTCAGAGTTGCTCAGTCGTATGTTGCAACAAAAGAAAATTCAACACAACGTACTTAATGCGAAACAACATGCACGTGAAGCACAAGTGGTGCAAGAAGCAGGTTTTGCAGGTGCAGTAACTATTGCCACCAATATGGCAGGTCGTGGTACAGATATCAAGCTCGGACCTAGTGTGAAAGACGCAGGTGGTTTGGCTATTATTGGTACAGAACGCCATGAAAGTCGTCGTGTTGACCGTCAGTTGCGTGGTCGTGCGGGTCGTCAAGGAGATCCAGGTTCTTCTCAGTTTTTTGTTTCGTTGGAAGATGATTTAATGCGTCTATTCGGCTCTGAAAGAATTGCCGGACTCATGGATAAAATGGGACACAAAGAAGGTGAAGTGTTGCAACACAGCATGATTACCAATTCCATTGAACGTGCTCAGAAAAAAGTAGAAGAAAACAACTTCGGAATTCGTAAACGTTTGTTGGAGTATGATGATGTGATGAACTCACAGCGCGATGTTATTTACAAGCGTAGGAATCACGCTTTGTTTGGCGAACGTTTAGCAATCGACCTCGACAATGCGTTGTATGATGTGTGTGGCGACCTTGCTAATCAGTGGGAAAGTAATCGTGATTATGATGCTTTCCGCATTGAAGTGATGAAGCATCTTGCCATTGAACCTGAAATTTCTAAAGAAACTTTTGACTCCAGCGAATTGGCAAATGTTGGCGATACTTTATACCATCAAGCCAAAGAATTTTATAACCGTAAATGGACTGTTGCACGCGAACAAATGTTGCCTACCCTTTCAGGTATTTTAGAGCAAAACGGCGACCGCATTGAAAACGTAGTCATTCCTTTTACTGATGGCATTCGCGGTGTTCAAATTTATGCGCCTTTGAAAGAATCGGTTGAAAACGGTGCGCAGCCAGTGCTTCAGGGTTTGGAAAAAGGCATTACGCTTTCTTTGATTGACGAGGCATGGAAAGACCATCTGCGTGCAATGGACGATTTGCGCAACTCGGTGCAAATGGCTTCTTACGAACAAAAAGACCCATTGTTGATTTACAAGTTCGAAGCATTTAACCTCTTCAAGCAAATGCTTTTAGAAACCAACCGCAATATTGTGTCCTTCCTTTTGCGTGCAGGCATTCCGGTGCAAGAAGCACCACCACAAGCTGCTAGAGAAGTGCCGCAACATACCGACATGAGCCAGCTTCATAGCAACCGTGAAGAACAGGAAGAATATTATAAAGAAGAAGAACAACAGCCAATAAGAAAAACACCCGTGCAAGCAGGTCCAAAAATTGGCCGTAACGATCCTTGCCCTTGTGGAAGCGGTAAGAAATTTAAACAATGCCACGGCAAAGACCTTTAAAGGACGAATGATTAAATAAAACGAAAAAGAGGTTGCAATGGCAGCCTCTTTTTTTATGGTGATAAATTAATACGTTCTCTGTGCTATAAATCATACTGCCTTCTTCCAATATTCACACGAAGCCCTCCATAAAAATAAGTAGAAGTTTCGGACGCAAGTCCAAGCTCTTTGTATTGAAAAGCACGATAAGTGCCACCAAAATCAAGAAACACATTTGGCTTATACATGTAACTGATGCAAAGGTCTGTGTAAAGTCCATTCACTTTCACGCCACTCAGAAGGCTATGATGATAAAGCCAGTCTGCCGGATTGCCCGTTGTGGAAGTTGCCGTGTAATAATTCTTAAATACATCACCACCATAATTGACGCTCCCTGTATCCACTCCTTTTGCATACCAAATGGTTTTTACGTTGATATAAATATCCTTATCAATGCAATAACGAATCTTGGCAACGGCTTCTACAAAATTACTTCCAAGAGGATGTGCCAAAGGTTGGTTGTAATGAGTGTAATTAGAAGCACTATCGTAATGCGAGTAAGTATATGGGCGCACAATGTTCAGTTCTCCTTGAAGATCTAGGTTAGGAATACGAAACGCATCAAAGTATTTGACGCCCAATTGCAAACCCCATTTATTGGCCCAATAACCATTGCCAGCAATCATCTCTTTTGCATGAAAATCATCTAACAAAAACTGTCCGTAAAGCTGAACATTTTTTCTTGGAAGGGCTTTAAAACTCAAACCAATGTTGGCATTATCGGGGTCCCCTAGTTGACGCTGAATAGCCCGATAAAAAATAATTGGATTCAGATAGCTGTATTCAAAACGATTTCGGTTGCCGAAAATCACGGATTCGAAAAGCCCTACGTTCAGCCAGCGATTTACATTCATACTCAAGCTATGAATTGCAGCATATTTATGAGGGTATAAAATATCGCCACCATTAGCAGCCGTACCACGTTTAAAATCTGCAACCAATTCAAGAAAAAGGTTTTGATAATCGAATTTCCAAACCTTTGTGTTGATACGGAAAAAAGTTGCGGGAGCCGAAAAATCACTTATTAATAAACTACGGTCACCATCACCTATAAAATGTTTATCGTAACCAAAACTAAAGTGCATTTTGTCTTTCAAAGCTGAAACATCTATATATCCACGTGCTGTCATGTAGTCATAAAAACTGGGGTTGTCGTCTTTGTAATAATCTGCACCTGGTACTGCTTGGTTTTTGTCAATCCAGCGTTTTGCAAAACTTGTTGGTTGCTCTTGGTTGTCGGAGAACAAGGTGTAGAAACCAATACGTTTTGAAATCCAGCCTCTTGCTTCTAACCCCCTACCACTCATCAACCTTTTGCCTTGAAATCCAGTTGCCTTTTCGTAAAGACCTTGTGCAGAAAAAACAGGGTTAACTACCAAAAAAAAGTCATCGGTTTTTAGATGAAACATATCAGCTTGTTTCTTGTAAAATATTTTCCAAAAAGGTTTAATAGATATTAATGCACCAGCTTCATTTTTTGTCCATTCGCCACTGTAGGAAATTTCTTGTTCAATGTTGTATTGGTCTGCTTCTGTAAGATGAGTAGAATCAATTTGGGTTATTATTGCCTCCCAAAAATTCACTGCATCTTTTCTTGAAATTGGCTTCAACCCAGAAAAGACTTGAGCGCTAATAACACCAGTTTTGGCTTCCAATCTATCCAACAAGTCATAAGCTTCGGAATGTAAAGACAGGTAAGTGTTTTGAGAAAATCCTTTGATGTGAATTGTCAAACACAAAAGAAAGAGGAACGCGGCAATGTTTTTCATTAAATCTATTTATACAAGCAAGCTAATAAAGTTAAACTCGACTATTTTTGCTTCTAAAATTACAAATTAGAATCTGTTGGGCATTTCTTTTTAGAATTGCCATTCTTTCCTAAAAACGAAATGGATTATACTGTTCAAAACTTTTCTTTCAAACTAAAGAAAACAATTCGCTACTTAAAGCTCTATGGCGTTGGTAGAACAATTGTGAAAATAATGGGGCAGTATCATATGAAGAAGGAATATGCAGTGCTTCCTGCTAATCATGTAACAACCATACCCAAACAACATGTTGGCATCATTGGTTGTGGTAATTTCAGCTTTTCCAACATTGCATTTTATCTCAAAAAAAATTATGGCAATGTAATCAAAGCAGCAATGGACGTAAATGTTCATCGTGCTGCATCATTATTTGAAAAATACAACGCAGCATATTTCACTACAAATGCTGAAGAAGTATTTACGGATAAAACTATTGATCTAATTTATGTCGCATCAAATCATGCATCACATGCCCCATATGCCATTCGTGCATTAGAAGAAGGCAAAAGTGTCCATATTGAAAAGCCAAACGCAGTCAATATTGAACAGCTGGTAAATCTTTGTAACGCTATGCAAAGCTCAAAGGGGAAAGTGCGATTAGGCTTCAATCGTCCAGAAAGCAAACTTGGAAAAATTATTATTGGCGCATTGAATAATGAAACAGGGGCTGCTATGTTGAACTGGTTTGTAGCTGGCCATGAAATCGAAAAAGAACATTGGTATTTTGCTTCCGATGAAGGAGGAAGAATATTGGGAAATTTGTGTCACTGGACTGACCTTATTTATAGAATGACTCCCGAAGAAAAATATCCTATTAAGATCATTCCCTCAAGAGCTGAAAAATCGGATTGCGACATTAGCGTTAGTATGATTTTTGGAGATGGCACTATTGCCACGATTAATTTTTCAGCAAAAGGACACACCTTTGAAGGTGTTCGCGAAACACTAAATGCACACAAGGGAAATACTTTAATTGAACTCAAAGACTTTCAGTATTTACGAATCGACACCGTTGAAAAAGTCAGAAAGCATAATCTATTACATCGAGATCATGGGCATGAAATAGCCGTTAAGAAAAGCTATGAAATGCATATGCTTGATGACAATGCAGCTGATGTTTCTTATGTTTGGAATACTGGTTATTTGGTTTTGAAAATAAAAGAAGCCCTTGAAAAAAATGAAAAAGTAATTGTTGAAAGTTTTGAAAAATCATTTCCACAAGAACGTGTAAACACAAAATAGTTTGAAACAAATCATCCAAAATCTTAGAAATGGAAATACCCTTCTTGAAGAGGTGCCAGCGCCAATAGTGCGTAAAGGATGCATATTGATTCAAACTTGCAGAAGCCTTGTGAGTTTAGGAACAGAAAAGATGTTAGTTGAGTTTGGAAAAGGCAATTTCATTAGCAAGGCAAAACAACAGCCTGAAAAAGTAAAGCAGGTTTTAGACAAAATAAAAACCGAAGGATTGTTGCCGACGCTTGAGGCTGTTTTCAACAAATTGGATGAACCACTACCGTTGGGTTATTGCAATGCAGGCGTAGTTATTGCAGTTGGTGAAGGTGTAACGGAGTTCAAACTTGGCGATCGTGTAGCAAGTAATGGACATCATGCAGAGGTTGTTTGTATTCCACAAAATCTTTGTGCCAAAATTCCTGATGAAGTGAGCGATGAAGATGCGGCATTCACTGTGATTGGCTCAATCGCTTTACAGGGAATTCGATTGGTGAATCCAACCTTTGGAGAGACTGTTGTAGTGTTTGGATTGGGATTAATTGGATTAATAACAGTTCAATTATTGCAAGCGAATGGTTGTCGAGTAATTGGTTTTGATTTGGATGAAAAGAAAGTAATGTTGGCGCAACATTATGGTGCTTTTGCTTACAATGCCGGCAAAATTGATGTTGTGAAAACCATTGAAGAACTCACCAACAATGTTGGTTGTGATGCAGTAATCATTACAGCCTCTTCAAAAAGTAATGACATTATTAGTCAGTCTGCTCAAATGAGCCGCAAGCGAGGTAGAATTGTGTTAGTGGGCGTAGTTGGTTTAGAAATTCAACGCTCAGATTTTTATAAAAAGGAACTGTCGTTTCAAGTTTCTTGTTCTTATGGCGCTGGGCGTTATGATGACGATTATGAACTTAAAGGTATTGACTATCCATTGCCCTATGTTCGTTGGACAGAGAAACGAAATTTTGAAACGATTCTCTTTGCGTTAGCTCAGAAAAAACTCAACGTTGCAGACTTAATCACAGAACGGATTTTACTTGGAAACTACCAAGAAATTTATAGCAATTTAGGCAGTAATAAGATAGCATCTATTTTAGAATATCCCGAAAGAAACATTCAAGAAAAACTATCCTACAAACTTTCAATAAAAGAATACTCAAATCATCAAACAAAAGGGGTTGTAGGAATTATAGGTGCGGGCAATTTCACCAAAATGACGTTGATGCCAGCGTTGAAAGATTGTGGAGCTGCTTTAAAAATAATTGCAAGCGCCGGAGGCTTAACTGCAAAAACTTTAGCTAATAAATATGGCTTTGCACTCAGCACTACCGATTATAAAGCAATATTACAGGACAATGATGTTGACTTAGTAATGATTACAACACGTCATAATCAACATGCAATACAGGTAGTAGAAGCATTGAATGCTGGCAAGCATGTCTTTGTTGAAAAACCATTGGCGATTACGATAGATGATCTTAATGAAATTGAGAGGGCATATTCATTATCAAAACAAACACTTTCAGTAGGTTACAATCGCCGGTTTTCACCATTTATTCAAAAAGCAAAAGAACTTTTAGATAGTAGTAATGCTCCTATCAATATGATAGCAACAGTCAATGCAGGTTTTATTCCTGCTGATGTTTGGGTGCATGACTTGAAAACAGGAGGTGGTAGAATTATCGGCGAAGCTTGTCATTTTATAGACCTTATGATTTTTCTTTCTGGTAGTAAAGTGAAAGAAGTGTTGATGAATGCACTTGGTAATAATCCTTCAGATAACACAGATAATGCCATAATTACGCTATCATTTGAAAATGGTTCACAGGGAGTGATTCATTATTTTGCTAATGGTAATAAGTCCTATTCAAAAGAAAGAATCGAAGTATACAGTCAGGGAAGAATTTTAATCCTTGATAATTTCAGAAAATTAGAAGGGTTTGGATTCAGCGGGTTTTCGTCAATGAAAAAAAGATTGGATAAAGGACACAAAACCCAGTTTCAGTCGCTTTTACACTCAATAAAAAAGGGCACAAAACCTATAATTCCATTCGATGAAATTGTGAACGGCACTAAGGCTAGTTTTGCAGCGATTGAAAGTTTGAAACAAAGAAAATGGATTGCTATTAACGAACTATAATACCATGAAATTAACCTTAGTAGCAGGCGCCCGACCCAACTTCATGAAAATTGCTCCCATCATTGATGCTATTAAAAAAGCACAACTTGATGGCATAAAAATTTCTTATCGCTTAGTACATACAGGACAGCATTTTGATGCTAACATGAGTGCTGAGTTTTTTCAACAGTTAGCAATACCAGAACCAGACATTAACCTTGAGTGTAGTGGCAAAACCCAAAGTGAATTGACTGGAGCTATAATGATTGCATTTGAGAAGGAATTGAAGAAAAATCCTTGCGATTTAGTTGTTGTTGTTGGTGATGTTACATCAACAATGGCTTGTACGATTGTGGCGAAAAAATTGTGTGTTGATGTGGCTCATGTTGAAGGTGGTATTCGCTCTGGAGATATGACTATGCCGGAAGAAATTAATCGAATTGTGACAGATGCTATAAGTGATTATTTTTTCACAACGTCACGCTTGGCAAATCAAAATTTGATTGAAAAAGGTGTGCCAGAATCAAAGGTTTTTTTTGTGGGCAACACCATGATTGATTCTTTATTGAAGCACCAAAACCGTTTTCAAAAACCGCAGTTTTACCATGAATTTAAATTGGAGCAAGGAAACTATTTTGTATTGACTCTTCACCGTCCTAGCAATGTTGATGATGAGCATAATCTTGCTCATATTCTACACGTCATTGAAGAAAGTGTACATAATTGTCCTATTGTTTTTCCTGTGCATCCAAGAACAGCAAAAGTTTTACAGAAGATACCATTAAAAACTTCAAATTTTCATTTCGTTACTCCAATGAATTATCTTGAGTTTAATTTTCTGGTAAGTAATTCAAAAGCAGTTATAACAGACAGCGGTGGTGTAACGGAAGAAACTACAGTGCTAGGTATTCCTTGCATGACATTAAGAGCATACACTGAAAGACCTGAAACGGTTAATCTTGGAACTAATGAATTGATTGGAACCAATCCTGAAAAACTTAAGCCGGCCTTGAAAAAATTGTTTCACGGAAAATGGAAGAAAGGAACAATTCCTGAAATGTGGGATGGAAAAACCGCAGAAAGAATTGTTGCCATTATTGATAAACGCTACAATTAATTTTCTCTGTTGAAAAAGTTTTGGTTGTACTTCCACACGATTAGATACCTGAAATGCCAGCAGTTCGTTTATTTACTATGGTATAAATTCAAAAAACAAATTCCTTTAAAAGAAAACTACTCAAAGTATAATAATGCAAACTTGAAGCGCCTTCAATATGACGCTTTTGAGTTGATTCCTAGTGAAGGAAAGTTCAAAGGTAATAATAGCTTTTGTTTTCTAAATGTTCAGCATCAATTTTCTTCAGAAATTGATTGGAACATTCAAAGACATGGAAAACTTTGGAACTACAATCTTCAATACTTTGATTTCATTTTCGATGAACAGTTTTCTGATGAAGACTTAATTCCCCTTATCGAAAACTGTGCGACTTCCATCTTAAATCACAGACTTCCATTGGAACCATACCCTGTTTCATTGAGGCTGGTAAATTGGTTTTTGTTTTTTTCAAAAACTGGTTATTCGTCATCAAATTTTAAGAAGGCTCTAAAAGTGCAAACAGCTTATTTGGAGAAAAATTTGGAAGTGCACTTGTTAGGCAATCATTACTTTGAAAATTTAGTTTCACTCATGGTTGTTGCTTTATATTTCAATGATGAAATACTTCTCAGAAAGCACTCAAAAAAATTAAATAAACAACTAAACGAACAAATATTAGACGACGGTGGGCACTATGAATGTTCTCCCATGTATCATGCAATTTTATTGTCTAGATTATTACTAATTTATCGGCTTTTACAATGCAATAATTTTTTGGAAATTGAAATTCAGAAGCCATTAGCCAAGGCAATTTCTAAAATGCAAGGTTGGCTTCAAGCTTTTTGTTTTAATAATGGCAATTATGCTTTGTTCAACGATGCTACAAATAACATTGCAATTCCAACAAAAACAATTAAAAGCATTTTTCATAAAACAAGTTTGGCGGTAACGCCAACTAATTTAATTGAATCGGGCTATCGAAAATTTTCTAACAAGAATTTTGAAGTAATTATTGATGTTGGCAATATTCAACCAAAATTTCAACCGGGACATGCACATAGCGATATGCTTAGCTTTTGTTTGAATTTTCAAGGAGAAGAAATTTTCATTGACCCAGGTGTAAGTACCTATGAGGTAAATGAACAAAGATTGAAAGAACGTGGAACACCTTTTCATAATACAGTTTCCATCAACAAAGAAAATCAGTCAGAAGTTTGGGCAAGTTTTCGTGTGGCCAAGCGCGCAAAACTTTCCATTAAAACAGATGAAGTAAATCATTGTAAAGCAAGTCATGATGGTTATTTCAAAAAAAAGGGTGTAATTATAGTTCGCGATTTTATCTTGTCAGAAAATTATTTTGAAATAATTGACGAAATTGTTGGGGATAGTTCTACAGAAGCTATTGCTCATTTTTATCTAAAGACGCATATTATTTCTACTCAAAAAACAAATTGTAACATCAAATTATCAGACAATTTAAGGATTGAATTTTATGGTTGTATTTCAGTCCAATTATTATCGGGTCATGTTCCCAATGGGTTCAATAATATCATTTCCTCACAAACAATCGAAGTGGTTTTTAAGAAGAATCTCAAAACACGAATTATTGCTGATAACTGATTTCAATTCCTAAGCTGTATTTTTACACCTATACTTTGGATAGTTTTTCTTTCAATCATAATATGAATAAGACGCTCAAGATTTTAATTCTTGTTTTTCTAACAATAGTTGTTTCTTTTCAACAACAATTATTAGCACAGCAAAACTTAAGTTCAACACAAGATTTCGGCAATATTCAAGTAGATGAATTAACGGATGCGCAGGTAAGGCAATTAGTGCTACAAGCAAATGCAACAGGTCTTGGAGAAGATAAATTGGAACAGATTGCAATTGCAAAAGGAATGAATGAAATTGAAGTTGTAAAATTGAAGAAGAGAATTGAACAATTAAATACTCAAAGCAACGCTAAATCAGTTAAATATTCTTCAGGAAGGGTAATGAATGGAGATGATAGCAAAATAATACAATACAGGGCAGACATTTCAGAAGAACAAGAAAAACTACGATCCAAAATTTTTGGTTCCTCTCTTTTTTCCAATTCAAACCCAACATTTGAACCCAATCTTCGCTTGGCCACACCACAAGATTATGAAATTGGTCCTGACGATGAAATTCTTATTGATATTTTTGGCTATTCTGAAGCCAATTATCAACTAAAAGTGACTCCAGATGGAACGATTAATATTCCATTAGTGGGTGTTGTCCCTGTTAGCGGCGCAACAATTGAACAAGTTGCTAGTCGAATCCGTTCAAAGCTCTCTAATATCTATTCAGGCATCAAAAACAAAACGACTTCAGTGAATATTTCGCTTGGAAACATTCGAAGTATTAAGGTGATTCTTACAGGCGAAGTAATTCGCCCTGGCACTTATTCTTTGCCTTCTGTTGCTACTGTTTTCAACGCATTATATGCTTGTGGCGGACCCAATGAAAATGGCTCTTTCCGTACAATACAAATTATTCGATCTGGAAATGTAATTAGTACCCTTGATGTTTATGATTTTTTGCTCCAAGGAAGCATGAAAAAAAATCTTCGCTTGCATGATCAGGATGTTATACGTGTGCCATCCTATCAAACTCACGTGTCCATTAGCGGAGAAATAAAGCATCCTGCTGTTTTTGAAATGTTGAAAGGAGAAACGATGGGTGATTTACTTCGGTTTTCTGGCGGGTTTAAAGAAAAAGCATATAAATCAAGAATCAAAGTGTTGAAGGTAACTGAAACTGAAAGAGAGATAGAAGATGTTTTGTCTGCTCAGTTTGCGAGTTATGAACTAACCACAGGAGATGAAATTTTTGTAAACGAAATACTCGACAGATATAAAAACCGCGTTTCGATTTCTGGGGCATTGTTTCGTCCTGGAGAATACGAATTGGAACCGGCGCTCACATTGAAAGGATTGGTGAAAAAAGCAGAAGGGTTGAAAGAAGATGCGTTCCCTAATCGTGGTTATATTATTCGACTGAAAGACGACCTAAGCACAGAAATGATAACCTTTAGTACCAGCGATATTTTATCAGGAAAAAGAGCAGATATTTCTTTACAAAGAGAAGACAAAATTACAATACCTTCTATTTTCGATTTAAAAGAAGAATACCGTATTACCATCAATGGTGAAGTACGAAACTCAGGAACATTTGATTATGCAGAAAACACAACATTGGAAGCTTTAATTATTCGTGCAGGTGGATTGAAAGAAGGCGCTACAGCTAAGCGAATAGAAGTTGCAAGAAGAGTAAGAAGCGCCAATCTTTTATCGGATACAACGCAAATTGCTCAAGTGTTTTTGCTTGATGTTGATAAAGACCTTAAAAAGGTTGTCGGAGATTTTGTCTTACAACCTTTTGATATCGTGTCAGTTCGTCCTGCACCAGGTTATCAGGTTCAAAAAGCTGTGAAGATAGAAGGAGAAGTACTATACCCAGGGACATATACAATTTCAGGTAAAAACGAAAGGATTTCTGATATTATTAAACGAGCAGGTGGACTTACTGCCTTTGCTTATAAAAGTGGCGCTTCGTTAAAAAGATCATTAAGTATAAGAACCCAATCAGATCAAGAATTAGAGTCATTAAAAATCAACAAAATTCAATCTTTGCAGCAAAAAAATAAAGACACGTCTGATGATATTAAAGACCAATCTATAAGGAATGATTTTGTTGGGATAGACTTACCAAAAATATTGCGAAATCCTCACGCCCTGTTTGATTTATTACTTGAAGATGGAGATGTCATCAATATTCCTAAGCAATTACAAACTATAAAAATTAGTGGTGAAGTATTATCCCCTACTTCTGTGGTTTATGCAAGGCGAAAAACATTAAAAGATTACGTGCAGGAAAGTGGTGGATTTTCTTCTAAGGCATTAAGAAAACGGTCGTATGTTGTTTATGCAAATGGGACTATTGCAGGAACCAGAAAAGTGCTGATTATTAATAATTATCCAATTATAAAACCTGGGAGTGAAATATTTATTCCTAAAAAAGAAGATAAAAGCAGAAAAATTACAACATCAGAAATCGTTGCTATTAGTACAGGATTGGCTACCATTGCAACTTTAATTTTTACTGTTTTAAAATAGCATTGATGTCAGAAGAAAAGGTAACTATTGAGCAACATCAGATTTCATTAAAGGAAGTAGTTCAAACTATTCATGAGTGGTGGAAATACTTATTCTTGAAGAAAAGTTTTGTTCTTTATTTTTCATTATTGTTTTCAATAATTGGATTAACAGTTTCATTTTTTTTTCATCCAAAATTCACAGCGCGAACTTCATTTGTTCTTGAGGGGAATAAAAAAAGTGGACTAGGCGAATATGCAAGTTTTGCTTCAAGGTTTGGTTTTTCAAGTAGTAATGGAAATGGATTGTTTCAGGATGACTATAATATGATGACTTTTCTACAGTCACAAACAATGATGATGAAAACACTCTACAGCAAAGCGTTGTTTGATAACAAAGAGGAATTACTCGCAAAACGATATTTCGATGTTTATGCGTTTAATAAAGAATGGTCGAGTGATTCAAGACTTACTTCACTTGTCTTTCATGAGAACCAATCTGAAAGATCGCTTATAGAGGATAGTGTTATAATCTATTTTTGTAAAAAAATAGCTGAAAAACACCTTAGTGTTTACAAACCTGACAAAGAAGAGGCTGTCATAGAGATGACAATGACAACGATAGATGAAGCTTTTTCTAAGTCCTTTAATGAAATTCTCCTCGATAACGCCATTCGTTTTTATATAGACATGCAAACAAAACATTCTACGGAGAATGTGATGATATTGCAACATCAAGTAGATTCTGTTAGAGGGTTACTTAATGGAGCCTTAGTTGGAATGGCTGTTTCTTCCGATGCTAATCCTAACATTAATCCTGCCCTTCAACGTCTTAGAGTTCCTTCTCAAAAAAGATTAGTTGATGTTGAAATGAACAAGGCAATTCTTGAAGAACTTGTAAAGAACCTTGAGATAGCAAGAATTAGTTTAAGAAAAGAAATGCCATTAGTTCAAGTCATTGATAAACCTATTTTGCCTTTAGAAAAAACAAGATTTTCAAAATTGATGGGAATCGGCTCTGGGTTTTTAATCGGCGGTTTATTTTCTCTGTTTTTACTTTCGATCAATTATGCATACAAAAGATTAATGTCTTAATTCAATAACTTTTTCATGGCTACTTTTTCATTTGAACTATTGGCTACTTCTCTTGCAAGTTCAAATGCACACATTGACAATTTCAAGTAATTTTCATTATTCATTTTACAACATTGATGTAATAAATCAGCTACAAAGTTGGAGTCATCAATTGGAATATAATAACCCCAAGGTTCACGGTTTTTGAATCTATTCCAAAATGTGTGTTTGCTAATTATTACAGGAGTACCGGCAGCAATTGATTCAAAAATAACATGACCAAAATTCTCTCCTTTGGAAGGAAGAAATAAGAAGTCGTATTTTTTTATTACTTGTTGAACATTAAAAGCCTCAACTATTCCTTTGTATTGAACTTGATTTATTAATTGTTTACGTTTAATAAGGTCTCTGCATTTTTGAAAATATTTTTCATCTTCTATTGGTCCATAAATATCCAAGATAATTTTTGAATCTTTAGCAGTAGCCATTGACTCAATGCAGAATTCGATATTTTTTACTGAAGAGATTCTTCCTAAATAACAAAGCTTGAGGGTGTTATTTTCTTTACGATAATTTTCTTTAGGCTGTAGTTGTAAATTGGATACCAAATCAGAAATTACAATTACTTCTTTACAGTTTATTTGTGCAGTAATATCTTCTTTTTCGAATTCACTAGAAGCATGAAAGAATATATCGGTATACAGATTAAACCAATTAGCAACATTTATGAAAACCCACTTTCTGAACCATTTTATCTTTAACGCTGCAGAAGAAAACTCTCCCCTTGGTGCCAATACTTTTTTTACAGAGCATTTGCGCAACCAAAACAAAACCTTAATTGAAAAATGAAGACTACAAAAGCTATTGAAATATATTGTGACTGGTTTTACTTCTTCAACAATATCTTTAAGTTTTTTATTAGTTAGTTTATTCTCGTGTAAATACAGAATATAGGCATTATTAAAAGGAATCCATTTCCCTGTTTCAAATTCATAAGGTTTGTTATCTGCTATGTCATGATTACGGGTAATAATATAAAAATCAAACTCAGTTTTCAATACATCAAAAATATTCTTTAAAGTACGTATCGGACCCCCAGCTTTGAAACCTGGCTCATAATAATCTACAAAAACCAATACACGAGTCTTCTCCACTAATTATCAATTAACGAAAGTAATTTTTGAATAGACATTGATGGCTGGAAACAAATTCTTAATGGAACGAATAGTCTATCAAATTGAGCACGTTTCATTCTATTACATAAGAAAAAAAACATAAACATATAAATAAAGGGCAAAGTATGTGGGAAGAATTTTTTTGTAAAAAGGATCCTACTTCTAATAGTAAAAAAATCACTTTTCTTAGAGCTTTTACCTATACTTACGCTTCCTTTATGCCAGACCTTACTTTTCCAGGCAACATCAAAATTCCAGCCCTTTTTCTTTCCTCTAGTCACCCAATCTAACTCTTCAAAAAATAAAAAATAATCTTCACATAGAAGCCCAACGTCAGTGATAAATTCTTTTGAAACAAGCATTGATGCTCCAATTGGAAAATCAATTTTTGTTGCTGGCTTATTAGATAAACAATATTTCTTTCCTGTTTGAATCAAGATTGTTTTTCCTGAGAACCGGAAATATCTACCTGCATAACCCTGAATTATTTCATCATTATCGAATTCAAGCATTATAGAGCCACAGATACCGCAATTTTCTTTTTTCTTAATTAGTAAAACCAATTCTAAAAGAGCATCTGTGTCTGCAATTGTATCATTGTTTAATAACCACACGTAATCTAGACCCTCTTGCTCGAGTGAATATTTGATTCCTATATTATTTCCTCCTGCAAATCCTTTGTTTTCAGTAGAACTAATTAAACATGCACATATAGCGTTTTTTGATCTAAGCTTATATTTTGTACCGTTGGTAATTATTTCTGATGAGATACTGTTTTGCCCCAGCCAATTATTTATTTCAGTTTGAGAATTATCAGTTGAAGCATTATCAACGATTACGAGTTCAAAATGTTTATAGTTCAATAGCAAAAGATGCTCTACACATTGAATTGTGTCGTTAGCGCCGTTATAATTTAGTATTACAATTGAAACCTTATTCATTTATCCTTTTTTACCACCAAACACTATATGGAAACACAAGTTTACTATGATAGAAAAAGTTCCAGAAATTGAGAAAAGATATAACTATCACAATGGCATACCCCACAAACTTTTCTCTGAAAACATAAATCAATGTTGGGTACATCAACATTTGTACTATGGCAAATAACTCTGATAATCTTCCGGCAAAAACAGGTAAAAAGGAAAGCGCTGTAAATGCAAAAATAGAGAGCACATTTATTTTCAAAATCAAATTGATATAAGGGTTGAACTTGGAGAGCATTTCATGTTTCAATATCATTACAATTGACATAATAATACTGATGAAAATTCCAAAGTTATAAATGTTGATGGTATAGTGTGTTTCATGAGCTTCAGCAGCTTTAGTGTACAATTCTACTTTTACAAAATAAGATGAAAGGTGTGTAAGCTTAAGAATATCAATGTTTATAATTGCCAAAAAATACCCAAGACCAATCATAAACAACCAAAAAGTCTTGTTGAGTGATTTTGTTTTTAGAAAATAAAGGGGGAAAAATACAATGCTTGAATAATGAAAAAAACACGCGGAAAGAATGTGTAGAATAAATGATTTTAAATTACGGTTATAACATGGTTTTATGCTAAGTAATAAGATTCCGGTTGCGATGCCAACTCTTATTTGAGTCATTTCATGAAGGATGAAATAAGAGCTGCCATATAAGAGCATTGTAAGAAAGAAAGAGTTGGAAAGTTGAAATGATTTAAGTTTGAAATAAACGCCAAGGCAGGCAAAAATTGTAAAACATGCATAAAGATCGTAAGGCGGATTGAAAAGCGTTTTGCCAATTATGGGAATAAAATAGAAACAAGGCTCATAAAAAATTACTCTGTTTGAAGTAAAGTAATTAAACCCCGACATGAACTTGACAAAATAATTGACATATGCTTGGTAATCTAAATCTACTTTTGAAGACCTTGAAGCAGCAAAAAATACCAGAAAAATCCAAAGGGATGCAAATGAAAAACACATCGCTTTCCGCTTGAAAGTTGATAACGATGATAGAAAAAACACAAAAAGATACTGCAACCAATAAAATATCATCATGGCTTAACAGTTCTTACATTTTCATAGGCAATGAATACTTCCTTCCTTGATTTTCTTTTTTCAACCAATTCATTAAAGGTTGAAAATACTCAAGCATAGCATTAGCGTTCAATTCTTCACCGGTGCTTTGTTTCAACACTTTTCGCCAATCAACAGAAGCGCCTGGCTGCATGATTGTTTTAATGAATTTCCCTATTTCTTTGTTTCCATAATAATTGGTGGCTCTTGGGTCTTGATGAAGGATTTTCTTAGCAATGTGATTGTGTAATTGGTAAAGAATCACATAAGAAAGTGCATAATCATAATATTGCGCAGGGTCGTCGTTAATATGCGTTTTGGTAGCTGCATCCGCATATTCTTCTCCACGGTTGGTTGGCGGAACAATTCCTTGATATTTCCTAGCTAAGTCCCACCATTTTCTATTAAATTCATTTTCAGGAAGATTATCTACATAAAGTGCTTTTTCAAAATTGCTCATGGTTCCGCAAGAGAAATACATGAAGACTACCGTATTCAATGCTTCTTTCAGTAAAGATTGCATTTCATCTGTTTTGGTGTTGGCATTGATTAATCCTCTTCCTACTAAATAGGGTTTTTGCATGGCAGCCAAACCCATCATAGAACCAAGGGCTTCATGGTAAGCACGATTAGCACCAGCACGTAACAAAGGCGGAACATTATCGTTTGAATAAGTAAGGTAATAGTAAATATGCCCTAGTTCATGATTGGCAGTTTCATACCACTCTGCGTTGGGTTCCACGCTCATGAGGCTACGGACATTTTTATTTAGGTCAATGTGCCAAGCAGAAGCATGGTTGTTTTTCTTCACATTGCTATCTGCCGGATAAGGATAAAGGCTTGAGTTTTGCCAAAAGTTTTCGGGAAGGGAAGGATAACCGATGCTTGTGTATAAACGCTCGCCTTCATGAACAACCCAAGAAGCAGATTTTGTTCCTAAAACGCTATCCAAATTAAGCCCTGTGACATTCACCGCTGAACTCCAATCTTGCCCCCAACGATTGGGCAACCAATGAGCCGGTAAATAATCTGGTACTTCTTTCACACCGTATTTCTTCGCCATTTCATAGCGCATCCATGTATGCAATTCACGGTAAAGCGGATAAAGCTGTTGTATGAGTTTATCCATAGTTTTCATCATCTCATCGGTCTTCATGTTGTAGTCCGACACCTGATAGGTGAAGAAATCGTGGTAACCCAAAGCCATCACCGTATTGTTTCTTAAATCGCGCAGCATAAGCAAACCAGGTTTTAAACTCTTCCCCACTTCTTTGCTCGCTTCCCAAGCAGCTTGGCGTTTATGGAGGTCGGTTTCTTTTTTCAAAACATCATCCAAATCGTTGGTGCTCACTTTTTTGCCATCATACATATATTGAAAGCCATAGAGCTTTTGGGTTTGTTCGTTCTCTGCTTTGATGCGCATTTTTACAATATTGGCAACTGTTTGCGGATTGTTGGCAGCGTTGTAAAGAATGATTTCGAGTTGCTTTCTTTGTTTTTCGGTGAGTGTTTTTTCTTTCAAAAACTTTCTTGCCTGCTCAATATTAGTCTTGCTGCCCGTGAACTCCGCCATTGCCTCATCCGTTTTTTGCGCCATGAAACTATTGGTGGTGTCGCCTTCCTTTATTTCAATATTGGCGCGCCATTGTGCCAACGATGAATTGGTATATAGCTTCACATATTCCTGAGTATATTGATCAAGAAATTGCTGAACAGTTTGTGCTTTTGCTGAAAACGAAAAGAAAAAGGAAAGAAAAATAATTCCTGAAAAAAGTTTGCTTGCTTTCATTGAAAAAATGATTGCAACGAAAGTAAGAATTCTATGGGAGAGATGTTGATTGATAACCACAAAGCAGTCGAAGGAAGCACAAAGAACACTGAGTTTTTATTAAAAAAAGACCACAACGTTTTATCATTTTGTCTTCAGTTTCACTCAAAGTGAAACTCACCTCACTTTAAGTGAGGTAAGTTCTTGAAATTGTAGTTATGGTTTCACTCAAAGTGAAACTGGAATCACTTGGAGTGAAGTGAGTTCTTGAAATTGATAAACTAGTTCTTGAAAAAGTGAAACTAGAATCACTTGGAGTGAAGTGAGTTCTTGAAATTGATAAACTAGTTATTGAAAAAGTGAAACTAGAATCACTTGGAGTGAAGTGGATGTGAAGTAGAGGGAAATTGGTATTTTTGGAAGATTGAAGGAAAGACGAAGATGCAATCTTCGCCAAACTGGGTTGGTAGTAATTATTGAGCGACCTACCAACTTTTAATATTCCGATAAGAAACGAACAATAAAACAACCTAGAGACAAATACTGACAATAATAATTTTGATAATGTTTTTCTCTAGTTGCCTTGGTGGTGACGGACAAAAAGCGACGGTCAAACCCACTTACCAACCCGTAAATACCAATGCTTCTATCCCGGATTTTCCAACAGGCATATGGCATTACACGGCATATATAGACTCCACAATTTTCTATAAAAGTATTTTCAAATATGCTTGGACTTTTGCGAGTTTTGCTTACGAAGTAGCCTTTGACACCAAGCAACCTGACAGTTGTTATTTCAAAGGATATCACGAGGACTTCAAGCTTCCTTTAAAGAAAGTTAGCAACTATGTATATCAGGCGGGTGACACTGTTCAATACTATGTGTTGACATTTGAAAATAATTTCTCTCAGCTAAAAATCAAAGAGTATCACAATAATAAATATTGGAAACAAAAAGCTGACCCAGCAACCTACATTTATAAAAGGGCAGACAAAAACATTAAAAGTTTGAGTAAATATTTCATTGATAATATTCTTAAAGATAAATATATTGCCTCTGGTCATTCAGTGCTCTTTAGCGACAGCCTTATTTCAAAGGACGACTTTTCAGATTATTATGGAATATACGGAATTGATAGTGCAGCAACATATGAAGTAGTAATTGATTTTTGGGAAATGGTTCCACAAATGGATTTAATTAATCTGTTTGACAAAAGCGGACATTTTATCAAACAATATAACTGGTCATTTATAGGGGGCAAACTTATTCTTAGGAATGTCCATAATGTGTACAAAGACGGAGATAAAGTTGTGTCTAATTCAAGTGAAGGTGATTTCGCTGGTGGTGAAGCGGACGACATAGCTTACGAATTTGAAAAAGCGAAATGATGAAAGCTAGCTGTTCCAGATGTTTCTCAGTTCCTCTTAGCTTGTTTTAACAGTTTGGCGAAGCATGTGCTTCGTCATCATCAATAAAACAATAACTTTGAGCTATGAAACTCGACAACATTATTTCAATGGATGAAGGAACACTTGGTGGTCAGGTGGTGTTTAAGGGTACACGCGTTCCGGTAGAAACTTTATTCGATCATTTAGAAACAGGTCTTTCACTCGATGTGTTTTTAGAAGATTTCCCTTCTGTAACAACAGAACAAGCAATTGCTTTGCTCGATTGTGCAAGCAAGCTTTTTAATAGCAAAAACATAGCTCAACTTTATGAAGCTGTTGCTTGATGAGAATTTACCCAAAAGGTTAAAACTTGATTTTTCGGAGCACCAAATTTATACTGTTCGGGATAAAAACTGGGAAGGAAAAAAGAATGGAGAGCTTATGTCGTTGCTTATCGAGAACAGCTTTGATGCACTATTAACCTTTGACAAAAATCTTCAGCACCAACAAAACTTTCAGAAATATTCTATAACAGTCTTTGTCCTGTCTGCGGTTATTAACAGCTATGATGAACTCACAAAATTGTCGCCGTTGGTAAAAGACTTTTTAGCACAGGAAAAACTTCCATTAGGTGCTGTTGTGATTAAATAATGATGGTCTCAATTCCTCGTAGCTTGTCAAAACAGTTTGGCGAAGCATCTGCTTCATCATCAAAAACGAAACCCTCACCGCTGCAATCGTTCCACAAATTCTTTCAGCAAATCAATCATCCCATCCACCCCATCAAAAGTCACTTCCTTGGCTTGGTCAAACACATCGTGGTAATAAGGTTTGGTGCCATTGGCATAAATAAAAATGGCAGGCACCCCCTTTTCGCTAAAATGAAAATGGTCGCTGTTTTGGGTTTGTCCACGTTCATTTATTTTAGAAAGAAAGTGGAAGTCTTCGTTGATATTCTTGAGGGTTTGAAAAGCCTTTTTTTGTTCAGTAGCATTCACCACCGTAATGCCATTGATGGCTTCGCCTGCCATGTCGAGATTGATTAGGAAACGAATTTTCTTGAGTGGAAATAAGGGGTTGTTGGTATAAAATTTAGAACCTAAAAGACCTGCTTCTTCACCACTAAAAGCCATAAAAGCAATGGAATATTTCTGTGGGTGCTCTGCAAAATAGTTGGCCATATACAGCATCAAAGAAGTGCCGCTAGCATTGTCGTTTGCCCCCGGGAAAATGGTGTGCTTTCCCATTTTTCCAAGATGGTCGAAGTGGGCAGAAAACACTAGGAAACTATCAGGAAATACTGTTCCCTTTACATACCCAATGACATTGTTGTTCTTGAAATTAGGAATGAATTGCTCATCGAGTTTTACAGAAACCTTTTTGATGTGTTGAGGCAAAACCGTGTCTTCAACATAAAAAATAGTAGCAGGAATTGTTTCGGTTGCCACCGTCCAAGTCAGCTTGCCATGTTGCGGAATGAGAAACAAACCTTGGGGTAAATCTTTAGCAAATTTTCGTGAAGAATTATACACATACTTCACCACCGTGTCGGCATCTTGAAGGAAATAAGCTTTGTCTTGTTTAATGTTTTTTTTGAGCCTATGCCATTCGATACTGTCTTTTACGTTTCTAAGATTTAGGGTTTCGATTTTCTTGTTGCTGCAACTATAACCTTGGCTTGCTGCATGTACAATAAAATCAACGCCCGGCTTCAGTTTCTTTTGTTGCAATCTTAGAAAAACCTTGTTGGGAAAAGTGTTTACAGAAAAAGAATATTCTTGCAAATAGTCGCCTGCTTCATAAAAAGATTGCAAGCCAAAATTCTTGAACAGATTATTGATATAATGAGCGGCTTTTTCACCGCCTTTGCCCACATAGCCGCGACCTTTCATGGAAGAACCGGCCATGATGTCTAACTGTTTTTTCATCCATTGTTTTTCATCTTGAGCATGAAGAAAGAATGGGTGTAAAATCAAGAAAAAGAAAAAGGCTTTGAGTAAGTGCATTGAGAAATTTGTGAAAGACGAAAATAGTTATTCAATTAAGACGGAGCAATGCACGAAATGGATAACGAAGATTTTCGTAAGCCACTAAATCCACTTTAATGCTGCCAATAGTAATGGGACTTTCCACACGCACTGGAACATGGTTAGCATCATCGCTTACCCAAACAGTCATTTTTTCACCACCAGTAAACAAAGTGCCATTGATGAGTAACGGACTAAATTTTATAGCGTTGAAAGTGCCAAAACGTGTGGTGATTTTTTCTTTACCCAAATAACGGATGAACAAATGATAAACCTTGTTGTCAAGGTACATGTTGAAAGGGATTTTCGCACCTACCGTAAACTTGGTAAAGTCCAAATTACGAGCAAAGAAAATGGCTGATAAAACATCTTGTACGCAAACAGGAATTTTACAAACACCATCATTAGATGTCGCTGTTAATGCAGAATAATTAAAGAAGGCATCGTTATTAACTTTATGGCTTCCTTCATTTACATTTCTGACTGCACGAAGCGGCAACATAGTTTCTGCATCGACATAACTTTCATACACATCCTGCACTTTGTAGAACCATTCATAGGCTTTCAAAGTATTGCCATCGCCAATAAAATGATAAAAAGATTTTCCATTTTGTTTTTCGTTTTTTACATAAAAATGTGCTTCACCGGCAGACACCCAAATCATAGCCATATTGTAGTAAACACGGTAAGAAAGTTTTTCGCCAATGAGAAAGGATGTGTTCTTTGTGTTGCAAAAATCTTCTTGAGCACTTGTAGTGGTTACAAATACAATCAATACAATTAAAGCAGTTGAAAATTTTGATAGCAACGATTTCATTTCTTCAACAACAATTTGTTTTTAAGCAAAATAAAATAACCGAATAGTGCTGGCAATAAAAGATTGATGCACCAAAGCATAAAGATTGCCATTACAATTCCAATAGCATTCGAAGAGAAAGGAGCAAACAGAAACAAACTCATTTTACCCCTAATACCTAATTCTGCAAAAGCAAAAGAAGGTATAACGGCGATGGACAAAAAGAAGACAAATGCCATCAGTAATCCATCGAAAAAAGTAACGTTGATTTCATTCCACCAAAGCAACAAAACCAACTGTGTGGAGAATACGAGTACTCGTAAAAATGAAAGCAGCAACACTTTCATTTGTTCTTTTGTAGAAATTTTTTGAACGAGATAAGTATAGGTTTTCAATCTTTTAAAAATGTGAAAACGAGCCAATCGATTCATCCATTGTTCAAAGAAGAAAAAGGAAAGAAGAAGCATAATAAAAACGCCAATCAATAGTACACTAAACCCTTTGATAAGAACAGTTGAAAACAAGCAGTGAAAACGCAATATTCCCATGCTTCCTAAAACAACGAATACGAGTATTTGCGCAAGTACTGCCATAACTGAAACGGCAATGAGTCGAATGACATTTTTTCTTTTTAAGAAATAAATTCGACCTGGATATTCTCCGATTCTGTTAGGCGTGATGACAGAAAAAGCAATGCCGCAAAACACACTTTGCATTGCGTCCTTGAACGAAATTGTTTGTGCATTATCGGAAATTGATTGCCACCTCTTGCTTTCAATAAAAATATTGAGCGGCATCAACAAAAAAGCAAAGAATAAGTATTGAGTATGTTGGCGCAGAGAATCAAAAGAAAAAGAAGTAACGGAAAGTTGTTGTTTGATTTGAACCCAAATACCCCAAAACAACAGTGCTGAAAGTGCAATGCTTATTAAGTAGTTGAACGCTATTTTATTACTTTTGTTCAAAATCATTTTTTGCAAACTTCCCCCCAAATTATTCTTGGCATTGACCCCGGCACATTAGTGATGGGCTATGGATTAATCAGCATTGACAAAGCTACTATTTCATTGGTGGAAATGGGCGTGTTGCAATTAGCAAAGAAACAAGACCATGCCGAAAGATTGGAAATGATTTTCAGAAAAATGGAAACGCTGATTAAAACGCACAGGCCAACAGCTGTTGCCATCGAAGCTCCTTTTTTCGGTAAGAATGTACAAAGCATGTTGAAGTTGGGAAGGGCACAAGGTGTAGCTATTGCCGCTTCTATGATGAACGGACTTGCAGCAATCGAATATGCACCAAGAAAAGTGAAACAAAGCATCACTGGAAAAGGAAATGCTACTAAAGAGCAAGTGTGGCAAATGCTGCAACACATTCTGAAATTTGAAGAAGACCCACGATTTATGGATGCAACAGACGCTGTAGCCGTAGCACTTTGTCATCATTATGAAATGAAATCACCGATTCCAAAAATAAAAGGACCAACGAGAATTTCTGGGAAAAGCAAGCGGAGCAGTTGGGAAAATTTCATGAATGAAAACCCAAACAGAGTTAAAAAATAATAGCCTTATGCATTATTTTTAATGGAAAGAATTTGCTGGTTCAATAGTTATGAGTAATTTGGATACAGATTTCAATACCAACTACCTTTACACTTCGAAAACAACATGAAAGTTGATGTTAATCAGAATGGTTTGAGTTTAATAAAAAGCCTTTATTTTTACATCATCATCGATAGTTTGTAAACGACATAATTCTATTTTATGGCTGAACCGAAAGCTAAAATTCTTTTGATTGAAGACGACCCTACATTAAGCTTTGTTGTTAAAGATAGCTTACAGGATAAGGGTTACGAAGTTATTAATTGCCCTGATGGTGAAACTGGATTTCAACAATTCATGAAGCACAATTTCGACATGGTGTTGATGGATGTTATGTTGCCAAAGAAAGATGGCATGTCTATAGCTGCTCAAATTCGTAAAAAGAACGAAACTATTCCGATTCTCATGCTCACTTCCAAGTCAATGGATGATGATAAGATTGCTGGATTCCAAAGTGGAGCGGATGACTATATCACGAAGCCATTCAACATGCAGGAATTGATTCTTCGCATTGAAGTGTTTTTGAAGCGTACAATGAAAAAGGAAGATGGAAATCCATCTGGTTATAAGATTGGGAATCTCACATTCAATTATGACAATCTTTTATTGCAAGGCGAAAAAGAAGAATTTCAATTGACTCAACGTGAAGCAGATTTGTTTAGGTATTTATGTATGAATGCCAATAAGGTTTTAAAGCGCGACGATATTTTACTAAGCGTTTGGGGCAAAGAAGATTATTTTTTGGGTCGCAGCATGGATGTGTTTGTTACCAAAATCCGTAAGTACATTAAAAGTGACCCAACCGTTCAGTTACAAACCATTCATGGAATTGGATTTAAATTTAATTGCAATCCAATTGCATTGTAAAATCCATATAACATAACGAAGAAGGCGCTTTAGGGCGCCTTTTTTATTGCTCGTAGTTTGGGAGAATCATTTGTTCAAAACGGGGGCAATGTGTTTTATCTTCAGTCCATGGTTTTCTATAAAGAAAGCCTCGTTTATATACTGAAATTTCTACACCACCCTGTGCCTTGCTTACATTTTTTAAGCTGGAAGAATTGATGTCATATGAAACGGTAAAAGTATAGTTTAGGTAATCGAGTTTGAAAGTAGGGATGATGGCATCATTCAATCTATAATAAACACCACCAAACAAAACAAACATGAGTTGCTTTGCCTCGTCATAATTTCTATAACAGAGTAAGGCGCCGCCAATGGTTTCTCTATATTTTCCTTGTATTGAAAAATTGAAGTGTGAAATAAGTCCGAATTCATTGTTTAATTGACAACTCAACCCCAGATTTCCATTATACCTCACGTCCATTCTTACAAAAGCTTCATTACCAAACGCCGCCTTTGGTTTGTTTAGATGAAAGGCAGCAGCTCCAATGTAATAATTATATTTACCCTGATCACCTAGAGAACTATTAAAACTTATGCCAGCACCTATGTCGAAATAGGTTAGCTTGGTTTGGTTCATCAATTCACCCGATGGGAACCCTGGGTTATATGTCCCTCCAAAATACTGTGAAGAGAATGTCATCTTTGATGGGTCAATTGCTCTTTGGATCATTCCAGCTGCAATACCTGAAGACAAATAGGAGTGGTGAGGGTCTTGCATAGATTTGTTGTAACAAAATGTTGGGTAAACTTGTGTACTTACAAAATCAATTGAGCCTGCTTTGTCTTGTGTGATATTAATACCCATACTGATACAGTCAAAGGTTTCGTCACTAATTCCTATTCTTGTTTCCACTGAAGCAAGATAAGTTTGATAGGGTGCAGAGATCGTACTCCACTGGTTACGATAGTTTACCCCCATCCTATAATCACCACTAAATATTCCTGTTAAACCAGGATTGCGCATCATGGCATTTTCATAAAATTGTGAGAAATGCAAATCTTGCCCATCAACATTTAGACATTGTGTGTAGACAATAATTAGTATGATGAATCCTTTATACAATTTCATGCTTTCCTTCTATCTAATCAACGAAATATCTCCTTTTACTTCTATGATATCGCCTGTATAACAGACAGCTTTTACAACATAAACATAGACATCTGGAGTAAGAGTTTCTCCTTTATAAGTACCATCCCATCCAATTAAGTCGTTATTTGGTTGAATATTATTTGCTTCAAACACTTTTTCACCCCAACGATTATAAATAGAGAACTGAAGAATGTTGAGCATTCCTTTTCCTTGAGGATAAAATCGGTCATTATGCCCGTCACCATTTGGCGTAAAAGTATTTGCAAGGAATAACTGTCCATTATCGCAAATCAAAAAAATGGTAACCTCGTCTGTTGCTTCACAACCTAACTCGTTATATGCTGTTACAATGTAGGTTGTCGTTTCAGTTGGATTGGCTACAGGGCTTTGACAGGTTGCACAACTTAATGTTGTTGATGGTTCCCAGACGTAACTAATAGTATTAGTACTAGTAGCGAATAAGTTAATGGAGTTACCTGCGATAATTGTTTGGTCAGGCCCTGCATTTACAGTTGGCCATGGGAAAACAGAAATCGTAACATTGCCAGTATCAGTAAAACAAGTTCCTTGGGTAATAATCACTTGATAAGTTGAAGTTTCTAAAGGTGTTGCTATTGGGCTACTACTTGTATCGTTGTTTAATGTAGCAGCTGGCGACCACAAATAAGAAGTGCCTCCAATTGCAAAAAGAGTTACAGAATCACCAATACAGATACTGTCATCAACACCAAAAGACATTGGATATTTTGGAATAATATTGATGGCGATGGAAGCAGTGTCTTTACAACCATTTGAATCTACTCCAATAACGGTATAGGTTGTTGTGTCATTTGGCTGAATAATTGGATTAGGACAATTCACACATGAAATGAAAAACGGTGGAGACCATATGTATGTTACAGCACCGCTAGCGTTCAATTGTAAAGATTTCCCAGCACATAATACCGTGTCGTTTCCTATACTTATAATCGGTAGTGGGTTAACAAACACAACTACTGTATCTGAATCGTTACAACCTGCATTATCAACTCCGCTAACCACATAAGGTGTTGTAAAAAGTGGAGTTGCAATTGGGTTAGAGCAGTTAGGACAAGATAATGTTGATGAAGGATTCCACGTTAAGTTGGGTAATCCAGTGGCATGAAGTTGTGCCTGACCGTATTTGCAAATAGTAATATCAGGACCAGCATTGATATTAGGGGCTGGAATTACAGTCAATGTTACATGATCAGTGTCAGCACATCCTGAAAGATTAGTGCCAATTACAGTATAAGTAACTGTTGTTTGAGGGTTTGCAATAGGATTAGGGCAAAGAGAACAGGAAAGCCCAACAGAGGGTGACCAAGAAAAATTTGCTGCACCAACAGCGCTTAGTTGAATGGTATCATTGGAGCAAATTGTTTGAGAATTTGATACAATAATTTGAGGTATTGTGTCAATACCTATTGTTACCTGCGCAGTATCTGTACAACCATTTGCTGCAGTACCAACCACTGTGTATGTTGTTGTTGAAGTAGGGAATGCATAAGGATTTGTACAAGTGCTACAGGAAAGGGTAGCAGCAGGAGACCATGAATAAGTTAATGCACCACTTACTTGTAATGGAGCGGAGGTAAATTGACCTTGACAAAAAATGAGGTTGTTACTTATGGTCAAGTTGGGAGAGGGTAGAACTGTTATTTGTTTTGTTATAGTATCTGCACATCCATTCGATGCTACGAGCACTAGTTTGACCGTAAATGTTCCGGCGGCAGAATAAAGATGAGTTGGATTGTGAATTGTGCTTGAGTTTCCATCACCAAATGTCCAGTAGTGAGAGGCAATAGTAAGAGTAGAATTAGTTATTGAATCAGTAAATTGTACTATTGTTTTTTCGCACTGAGGAATAGGCGTGAAATAAAAATCAGCATCAAGATGTCCAACTTTTATGGTGTCTTGCCCAAAATAAGGAACCGTACAATTTTGTCCATTCGATAAGACAAACACTGGAACAAAATTGCCAACTTGGTTATAAGTATAATTATAGTTAAAGTTATAAGGGCTTTGATTTGTAGTTGATGTATCGGTAAACCCATTGCTCATGTCCCAAATTATCTTCACCGTGTTTAATGTATTAGCTGTGAATGTTACAGTCAATGGATAACAGCCAGTCAGAGGAGCATATGAAAAGGTGCCTATTGGACCTAAAATGTGAATATTTCTGAAGGCAGAATCTGTGCATATGCCGTTTGAGGTAACAAGTTTCACATTGTAGTTTCCTGGTAAAGTATAAATAGCACCAGGATTAATGATAGAAGAAGCATTTCCATTTCCAAATACCCAATTATGAGTCGTTGAGCCAGAAGTTGTATCTAAGAAAAACACAGTTAAAGGAGGGCAGGTAGAGAAGGTGTCACTCAAAGTAAATCCTGGGTTGACAGAAGACACATGAACATAAGCTGTTTTGGTCATAGTGTCTTTACAACCACTTGAATTAGTTAGAATAAAACTGACTGTATAATTGCCTGCAGCGTTATAAACGTGTGTAGGGTTTAATGTTGTTGCATTGCCGCCATCTCCAAACAGCCACAGATAAGTATAATTTCCAGAATTATTACTGTAAAAATGGGCTATTTGACCTTTACAAATAATGGTGTCAGGAGAATTAAAACTTGCGTTCGGTTTTGTTGCTATAATGTAATTTGATTTTATTAGCGTGTCTTTGCAACCTTTAGTATCGGTTACTATAAGTCTTACAGAATATTGTCCAGTATTGTATGTATGTGAAACATTTACAGTGTTAGAGTTGGAAAAAACACCATCACCAAATTTCCAGTTTCTTGCTGCAAAACCATCAGGTGAAATAGTTTGATCGGTAAACAAAACGGTTAAAGGAGAACAACCAGGAGTAGGAACCCCAACAAAGTTTACAATTGGACCCCCAATATGAATGTAATTGACCTTCGTAATTGTATCCTTACACCCCAAAGTGTCGGTCAACACCAAAGTCACTGTAAAAATTCCGTTTGAAAGGTAATGGTGGGTAGTTAAAGAATCTGTTTCTGTAACTGAAGTGCCATCGCCAAAATGCCAAGTATAACTTTGAATAGCGCCAATGATGTTGATGTTTAATAATGCTGCAAAAGTGTCAATGTTACTATTGCACATTGAAGTGTCGGAGGCAATAAAGTCCCCTATTAATTGATACAAGTGTAAATCTTGATGTGCATGCGCCACGCATCCTGTAACTGGATTTGTTACATACAGTACTACAGTGTAATTTCCAAAGTTAGTATATGTGTGAGTTGGGTTAATTAATGTTGAAGTAGAACCGTCCCCAAAATCCCATAAATAAGTGCAGCCAGGGGTTGAATTATTTATTGTTGATATGTTTTTTTTATTGGCACAATTTCCTGGGATAATTAAAAAACTTGATAGGGGGGGGTGATGGTTATATTTAACGAATAAGTTGCACTACAACCTTGATAGGTTGCTGTTAAGGTAACCGGGTAGGTTCCTTGATTCCAATAAATATAAGAAGTGTTTATTGTAGAATCTGTTCCGCCATCTCCAAAATTCCATAGATAGGTTGTACCAGAAGGGGCATTACTAGTGTTGATAAACGTAATTGTTGTTCCCGGACATGCAGGATTAGGTGTTGCTGTAAATGACGGTGAAGGTGGTGTACCCACGTTTATTGGCAATGCAGTAGTTGTAAAGTTGCAACTTGGAGTAGTGGAATAACCGGCCGTAACATTATACGTTCCAGGAGTAGTATAGATGTATGTAATAGTAGAACCGCCTGGAATTACTGTACTATTTCCCATGTTCCAATTATAACTGGAAATAGATGGGTTCGATATAGCTGTGAAGGTTACGGTGTCGGGAAGACACCCATTTACATTGTTAGCAGAAACAGTTACGGTTGGTATGATAAAATTAATGTAGGCATTTTGAGTTAGCGTATCCTTACAGTTATTGTTTGACGTTGCAATTAATGCTACATTATAAGAACCAAGGATTGTGTAAGTATAACTTGGGTTAACTAATGCTGATGTTGCACCAGTTCCAAAACTCCACATATAAGAAACAGCTCCAGTAGAACTATTGGAAAACGAAACCGTTTGTGGAACCGTACAACCTGCTGTTGGGGTTGCTGAAAACGCTGCTGAAGGGGAAGGGAAAACAGTAACTGTTTGCATTGATGAGTCTTTGCATCCGCTGTTAATTACTACTAGTTTTACTGTGAATGTTCCTGCTGTAGAATAAGCATGGGTAGCATTTAATGTAGCAATAGGCGTAGTTCCGTCTCCAAAATTCCAAGTACAACTTCCAACCCCAGGTGTAGTAGTATTTGTAAAAATAATTGGAACACCCTTGCAAACGGAGGATGCACTCTTGTTGAAATTCACAGAGATAGGGCCTAAGCTCACGAAATTGGGTTTGACCACGGTATCTTTACACCCATAAGCATTAGTGGCAATAAGCGTAACCGTATAATTGCCTGCAGCATTATATAGGTGAGTTGGATTTATTGCGGTAGAGTTAGGTAGAGAGCCAAAATCCCAATCATATGTTGTGCCGCCTAACGTAGTATTTGTAAAACTGACGCTACTTGGCACCACACAGGAAATATTGTTGGCAGAAGTGAAATTGGCATCAGGGGGAGTAGAGACTTGAATGTAATTAGTTTTAGTTTTCAGCTTCATACAACCAGCACTATTAGTCACGGCAAGAGTAACCGTATAGTTTCCACCATTGGTATAAGTGTGTGTTGGGTTTTGAACAGTTGATGTTGCCCCATCTCCAAAATCCCAAAAATAGGAAGCTGCTCCACCAGTTCCTAAAATGGTCTGGTTGGTAAATTGTACAGTCTTTGGCGGACAAGTAACTGATGAATCGCTTGCTGTAAAATAAACCTCAGGCGAAGGAATTACATTGATATAATTAGTGATGGTTTTTGTATCAGAGCTTGTCCCATTTGAAACAGTTAATGTAACTGTATAAATGCCCGGTGTGATGTAAACGGTAGAAGGGTTTTGAATGTTGGAAAGAGTACCATTACCAAGATTCCAATTCCAATTTGTTGGATTGCCTGTCGATGAGTCTGTGAATTGAACCAAAATAGGCGAACATCCGCTAATTGGTATTGCTGAAAAGTTTGCAGTCAGCTGCGCAAATACTTGTTCAGGGAGGATAAATCCCAAAACAAATAAAAGGGTTGTGAGTAAACTTTTCTTCATGGGCTGCAAATTTCCGAAATCGAATCAATCAATACAAATATCAAAAGCAATTAACCTCGAAAAAACAAGGTGGCTGGTTTTTCCGAAAATAACTCTTTTTATAAAAATCGCCTAATAATCTTGCCTGAACAAGGAATTGCCTTGTTTGGCTCGGATATTATCTAGCAATTAATTGACGTCTATACAACTGAATGGTGTTTTCTAACCCAAAATAGAGTGCATCACTAATCAAGGCATGCCCAATTGAAACTTCCAACAAACTTGGAATGTTATTGGCAAAAAACTTCAAATTATTTAAGTCCAAATCATGACCCGCATTTAAGCCAAGGTTCTTTTCTTTAGCAATTTGTGCTGCCAACAAATAGTTTCTTATCGCCATAGACTTGTTTTGATGAAAAAGCCTAGCATAATCTTCTGTATAAAGCTCCACTCTGTCAGTTCCTGTAGCGGCAGCAGCGGAAACCATTTTTTCTATGGGGTCAACAAAAAGAGAAACCCTAATTCTGTCTTTCTTAAAAACTGAAATAATGTCTTGTAAATATTTTGCTTGCACAATCGTATCCCAACCATGATTGGAAGTAAGTTGTGTAGGGTAGTCTGGAACAAGCGTAACTTGATGCGGCTTCACCTCAAGAACTAAATCTACGAACTTGTCTTCCATTGGATTCCCCTCAATGTTGAATTCTGTTGTAATAATAGATTTGATTTCACGCACATCAGCATAACGAATATGACGCTCGTCTGGTCGTGGATGAACAGTTATTCCCTCCGCTCCAAATCGTTGGCAATCAATAGCAACTTGCAACACATTCGGATTATTCCCTCCGCGACTATTTCGAATAGTTGCAATCTTATTTATATTGACAGAGAGTTTGGTTGCCATTATGGTTCGTTTGTGACAAAAATAATTGCATTTGCTATTAGCTCAATGATAAAAATCAATTAGGAATGATTTCAAAGAAAAACGATGAATGAAGTTTAGTGTCTTCTTTTATGATAAAATACCTTGTTTAAATCGCTGCCACATCCGCAGGGTTTCGTGCGAGCACAAGACTGAAACAGCAACACCAATAAGAGGCTCCACAGCCAATACTTTTGGGTCAATTTGAATCTGCTACATTTGTTGTTCATCTGTTTCATTGGCGCCAAAAATAACCTTTCTTGAATACACCTTCACCCAAACGAATTCTTGTTGCTCCGCTCGATTGGGGTTTGGGTCATACCACGCGCTGCCTGCCCTTCATTCGTCATTTGTTGCAGTTAGGACACACTGTTTTATTTGCCGGCAATGAGTGGCAAAGAAGCTTTGTGTTACAAAGTTTTCCTGAGCTTTCTTATTTTCAATTGAAAGGATATGAAGTGAATTATAGCAAACAGGCAAACATGTTTTTACCGCATCTTATGTTGCAAACGCCCAAGATTTTTAAGGCAATAAAAGAAGAAAAAAACTGGTTGAAACAATTTGTGGTTACCCAAAAAATTGATGGCATCATTTCCGACAATCGATATGGTTTGCATCATGCTACCATTCCTTCCGTCATTCTTTGTCATCAGTTGCAAATAGACTCGGGTTTTGGCGCAACAATAAATCGTTTTTTACAAACGCTTCATTACCAATTGCTACAACGCTTTTCATCGGTTTGGGTGCCCGATGTTGCTGAGGAAGAAAGTAATCTTGCTGGCAAATTGGCGCATCCAAAAATATTGCCTAATAACACAGCATACATTGGTTGGCTCACACATTTTTCGGTAAGAGAAAAAGAAACAACAAAGCATTTGTTGGTTTTATTATCGGGCGAAGAAACACAACGGGCTCAGCTATCTGATTTATTGTGGCAAGAGGTTCAAGGCTTGGAAGGAAAAGTGGTTTTTGTTGAAGGCAGCAATGCGGTGAAAAGAGAAAATATTCCACTGCATATAGATTACTACCAACGACTTTCAGCGACAGATCTTTTACCACTAATAGAGGAAGCGTCTTATGTAATTTGTAGAAGTGGCTATACTAGCATTATGGATTTTGTAGCGCTTCAAAAAAAAGCAATACTCATTCCTACGCCCTCACAAACTGAGCAACTTTATCTTGCAAAATACTTACACCAATCGGGCATTTTTTATGCTGCTTCGCAAAAGAATTTTAAATTGAAAGAAGAGTTGCATGCAGTTGCAGATTTTCCTTTTAAAAAAATAGATGCCCATTTACGATGCCAACAATTCATTCCCGTTCTTGAAAAATGGCTTTCTACTTTGTAGCTCCTTACTTTTGCCGCTCATGAACAATCGATTAAAAGCCCATTTGGCACTATTGGGTGCCAATCTTTTTTATGGTGCCGGTTTTACCGTTGCCAAAACTGTGATGCCAAGATTGATAGAGCCACTTGGTTTCATCTTCATTCGGGTGAGTGTGGTTACGCTATTGTTTTGGCTAAGCTATTTTGGAGGACAAAATTTCAAAACAAAAATTGACAAAAAAGACTGGAAGATATTGGTTTTAGGAGGCTTGTTTGGTGTGGCACTCAATCAAATGTTGTTCTTCGCCGGGCTCAATCTCACATTTCCTATTCATGCTTCTCTCGTGATGATGAGCACCCCGCTACTCATTACCATCATTGCCCATTTTGTGCTGAAAGAAAAACTAAGTTGGGAAAAAAGTCTTGGCTTAATGCTTGGTATCAGTGGTGCTTTTTTGTTGATGAGCGCCGGAAAAGAAATCACTGTTACAGGTAATTCTTCCTTAGGCGATTTATTGGTTTTTCTCAATGCTGCATCCTACGCCATTTATTTGGTCATGATCAAACCATTGATGCATCGCTACCGACCAATAATTGTCATTCGATGGGTGTTTTTGTTTGGCTTTTGTTTTGTCATTCCTTTTGGTTTGCCACAGTTCTTACACATCAATTGGAGTTTGTTTCATCCCAGAGATTTTTCGGCTGTTGCATTCATTGTTATATGCGTCACCTTCTTCACTTATTTGTGGAATATTTTTGCTTTACGCCACATTAGTCCTTCCACAGCTGGCGCTTACATCTATTTACAACCTATTTTTGCAGCCATTATTTCCGTACTGTTCACTGGCGAACACATGACAATGGTAAAGGTTATAGCCTCTGTACTCATCTTCACAGGTGTTTTTTTGGTGAACTTCGGATTAAAAAGAAATAAAGCGATTGCATGAGCGACAAAGGTTATCATCTTCCCAAGAAAGTTCAGGAATTTGGCAAAGACATTTTAGAACGCGATTTGAAATACCACAATAAGCGCGTGTTGGTGAGCAAGGATTTTACCTTCGATGCCGCCCATCATTTACATGCCTACGAAGGCAAATGCTGCAACCTGCATGGACACACCTATAAAGTCATTTTCGGCATTAGTGGCTTTACCAATCACCTCGGATTGACCATCGATTTCAATGAAATAAAAAGCATTTGGAAACAGCAAATTGAGCCGTGCCTAGACCATCAATACCTCAACGAATCATTACCTAAAATGAACACCACCGCAGAAAATATTGTGGTGTGGTTGTATCAACAAATAGAAAAGGCATTGCATGGGCATGCCAATAAAGCCCGAGTAGAATTTGTTCGTTTATTTGAAACCCCAACAAGTTTTGCAGAAGCAAGAAGAGAGTGGATGGAAGAATAAATTTTTAGTAAAAAAGAAAAACCATGAGCAAACATAAAGCACGCCCCGATGGCTTAGCCTATAGTACTAACTCCGACTTTTTCAATAATTACAAAGAAGAAAATGCAGAAGCAGACACCCTACCTGTCGAGAAGCAAAGACTGCGTGTAAAGCTAGACACTAAACATCGCGCAGGGAAAGTGGTGACTCTAGTTGAAGGATTTATTGGAACAATTTCCGACCTTGAAGCACTGGGCAAACAACTAAAAACCAAATGTGGAACAGGTGGCAGCGCCAAAGATGGACTCATCATTATTCAAGGTGACTATAAAGAGAGGCTCATTGTTTGGCTAAAAGGAATGGGGTACAAGGATGTGAAGGGAACATTCTGACAAATCTTCTCTAGACATGTCTATAATACGCGATAAAATGGAATTACCATATCCATTCAATTTCTCCATGTCTATAGTTGATATGGTTTCCCACTTCTCTTTCTACCACAATTTGTCCAGTTGTTAATACGTCAATTATTGTCGCATTAAACTGATTTCCTTTTAATGAAAATTGTTGTTTCTGCTGGTGTTTATACAATCTTTTTCTATAAAGGTCAAAACATTCACCATTAGGAAGATAAATTGTTTTAATAATTGATTGACGAATAGCATTGGCTATTTGTTTTATGTCAAAATCAATTTTTGTTTCTCTTTTTAAAGAAGTGGCAAATGGCAATGATTCTGGAAAACTATTTTGTAAAATATTGATACCAATTCCTACAACTGCATAAGTCCAAAGACTGCCACGAATGATGTTTTCTATCAAAATGCCACCTGTCTTTCTGTCGTTGATAATAAGATCGTTCGGCCATTTAATGTAGCAATCAATTCCTAAATTTGTAACACAATTACTAACTGCAACTGCTATTGCGGCACTGAACAAAAATTGCTTTTCTATTGGCATTTCAGGAACAACAATCATACTCATCAAAAGATTTTCACCAGGAATACTAATCCACTGATTTCCTCTTTGTCCTTTGCCAGAGGTTTGTTCTTTTGCAATAATTGTCATACCAAGTTGTGCCTTATCGGCATCAATAAGTTGCATGGCATAGTTGTTGGTGCTGTCAATACTTTGCAATTCTATAACAGGTGCATCGAGCCAAGTTTGAAAATTGTGAGCCAAGATTCCTTATTTTTGATGTAAAGATATTAGCAAATTAAAACCAACCAATTCATTTGGAAAAAACTCTAAACGCATTACCCACACCGAAAAAAACGGATACCCGTCTATCGAAAAATTCAAAACTTTTTAAGACTATCATTAAAGCTATTGAGGATAAAAAGGGGAACAATATTCTTTCGCTCGACCTAAGAAAGATTGACGAAGCAGTTGCTGATTATTTCATTCTTTGCGAAGGAAATAATCATATACAAGTGAAAGCAATTGCCAACAATATTGTTGATGAAATTTCGAAACAAATTGACGAGAAGCCGTTTCATTTTGAAGCTGGTGATCATTGGACTATAGTAGATTTTGCAAATGTGGTAGTGCATGTTTTTCAACCTGAGCAACGCCATTTCTACAACCTTGAAGGACTATGGGGAGATGCCATTCAAATGGAGCATAATGATTAATATTGCCGTTTAATTTTCATAAAAAGAACCATTCAAACTATAAATGGAAGATAATAACAAACCCATATTGCCAAACGGAGAGAACAACAAACCTGTGCGAAAAGGACCTCGTTTCAATATCTATTGGGTATATGGACTAATTTTCGCGGCACTTGTATTTCTTCAGTTTTACAATGGCAATTTCACATCTACTACAAAAACGAAAAGTTTTCAAGAATTTCGCGATGAAGATCTATACAAAGGAAATGTAGCACATGTAAATGTTGTCAATAAAAGTGAGGTAGAAGTATTCCTCAAGTCTGATGCTGTAAAAAAGCCAGAAAGCAAAACGCCTATAGGGCTTAGTAGCACTGAAAAAACGCCCTCCTACACATTTCATGTCGGTTCGGATGTTCAATTTAGAGACGATTATTCCGCCGCAGTAAATAAAATACCAGCAGGAATAGTTGAGCCCAATGTGACTTATGAAGACAGGGGTAATTGGATTAGAGAATTACTTAGTTCTTTTTTGTTGCCTATTATTTTCCTGGTAGCAATGTGGTTTCTGCTCATGCGCAAAATGGGCGGCGGACCTGGCGGCGGCGGCGGCGGCGGCATTTTCAATATCGGAAAATCCAAAGCACAGCTTTTTGAAAAAGGCACGAAAGTCACCATTACATTTAATGACGTAGCTGGATTGGATGAAGCCAAAGTTGAAGTAATGGAAATCGTTGATTTCCTTAAAAATCCTAAAAAATATACAGCCCTTGGTGGTAAAATTCCTAAAGGGGCTTTATTAGTAGGACCTCCCGGAACAGGTAAAACATTATTGGCAAAAGCAGTCGCAGGCGAAGCACAAGTGCCGTTCTTCTCTATGTCGGGTTCCGATTTTGTGGAGTTGTTTGTGGGTGTTGGTGCGAGTCGTGTGAGAGACGTCTTTAAACAAGCTAGAGAAAAAGCGCCATGCATTGTTTTCATTGATGAAATTGATGCAATCGGCCGTGCTCGTGGGAAAAATGTAATGATGAGCAATGATGAACGCGAGAATACATTGAACCAATTATTGGTTGAAATGGATGGATTTAGTGGTGATAGCGGCATTATTGTTTTGGCAGCTACTAACCGCCCTGATGTTTTGGACACAGCCTTGCTTCGTCCAGGTCGTTTCGATCGCCAAATTTCTATTGACATTCCTGATTTAAAAGGACGTGAGAAGATATTTGAAGTTCACCTTAAACCTATCAAAACCTCTGTTGACTTAAATATCAAAAAGATAGCACTTCAAACACCTGGATTTGCAGGTGCCGATATTGCTAATATTTGTAACGAAGCTGCATTAATTGCTGCTCGTAAAGGCAAGGAACAAGTGGACATGATCGACTTCAACGATGCTATTGACCGTGTTATTGGCGGTTTAGAAAAGAAAAACAAAATCATTTCTCCCGAAGAGAAGAAAGTCATTGCTTATCACGAAGCAGGGCATGCAGTTTCGGGTTGGTTTTTAGAACATGCTTATCCGTTAGTAAAAGTTACGATTGTTCCACGAGGCGATGCAGCCCTTGGTTATGCTCAATATTTACCTAAAGAAAAGTACTTGACAATTCGTGAAGAATTGGAAGACAGAATGTGTATGGCACTTGGTGGTCGTGCGGTCGAAGAAATCATATTTGCAAAAGTGAGCACAGGCGCCCTGAGTGATTTGCAGAGTGTTACTAAGCTGGCTTATGCTATGGTTTCTATCTATGGCATGAACGAAATTATTGGCAACATTTCTTTCTACGATCCTCAGACAGATAATGGTTTCCAAAAACCTTATTCCGAAGAAACAGGTCGTATTATTGATCATGAAGTACGTAAACTTGTTGAAACCTCTTACAAGCGTGTAAAAGCATTATTGGAAGAAAAAATAGATGCTGTAAAAATCATTGCAGAAGAATTACTGAAAAAAGAAGTTTTATTCAAAGATGATTTGGAAAGATTAATTGGGCCGAGACCTTATGAAGAACCAAGTGTTCATGATGTAGAAACTTTAGCTGAAAGCAATGAGGCAACAGCTTAATATGTTGTAAATTGTTAACTAAAAGAGCTGCCTGAATAGGGCAGCTCTTTTAGTTAATGCCTACTCAAAAAAGGCTCGTCATTCGACGAGCCTTTTTTGACTTTTTTTTTGACTTTCTACTATGGGAATATTCCAAGTTCTTCGTAAGCCACACCAACTTTATTGATGGCAACTACGAAAGCAGCTGTGCGCATATCAGGAATGTTCAATTCAAGCATCGTGTCGCGAATTTCATGGTAAGAACCAATCATCGTGTCTTCCAAACCAGAGTAAACCAAATCTACTTCATCAGGTCCATGAAGAATTTGTTGGCGTTCAACATCACTCACTGCTTTTCCAGTAAGTCCTTCAACTGTTTTCAAAACGTGTTGACTTTGGTTTTCGCTGAAGCGACGCTCCATACGTCCAAAACGAACGTGACTTAAATTCTTCAACCACTCGAAGTAAGATACCGTAACACCACCTGCATTCAAATACATATCAGGAACAACAATTACTCCTTTTGCATTCAATACTTCATCAGCTTCAGGTGTCAACGGACCGTTAGCTCCTTCACCAATGATTTTTGCTTTGATACGGTCAGCGTTAGAAGCATTAATTACATTTTCTAAAGCAGCAGGAATAAGAATATCACATTCTTGCTCCATGGTTTCACCACTTACTTTAAACTCAGTTGCACCAGGGAAACCAAGAATTGAACCTGTTGATTTGCGATGAGCAACCACAGCATTCAAATCAAGTCCATTTGCGTTATAGATACCACCTTCGTATTCTGCAAGACCTACGATGATAGCGCCATTTTCAAAGAAGAATTTAGCAGCATGATAACCAACATTTCCAAGACCTTGAACAATTACTTTTTTACCTACAATTCCTACAGACAAACCAAGTCTGTCCATATCTTCTTTTATTTTTACTACTTCGCGAATGCCATAATAAACACCTAAGCCTGTAGCTTCAGTACGTCCACGAACACCGCCTTGACTGATTGGTTTACCAGTTACACAACCCATTGCGTTTACATCGCCAGGATTTAAAGAAGCATAAGTATCTGCAATCCAGCTCATTTCGCGAGCACCTGTTCCGTAATCTGGAGCAGGAACGTCAATACCAGCACCAATGAAGTTTTTCTTCACTAATTCAGAGGTATAACGACGTGTGATTTTCTCCAACTCGTATGTAGTATATTTCTTAGGGTTTATTTTGATGCCACCTTTACCGCCGCCAAAAGGAACGTTTACGATAGCACATTTATAAGTCATTAATGACGCCAATGCCATCACTTCATCTTGGTTCACATCCATGCTGTAGCGAATACCACCTTTACAAGGAAGTTTGTGATGAGAGTGTTGGATGCGATATGCTTCAATTACTTCAACCTTGTCGCCAATGCGCACCGGAAACTTCATGCTGTAAATGGAGTTACAGGCTTTGATTTGTTCCAAAATTCCAGATTCAAATTTTGTGTACTTCGAAGCCTTGTCGAAGTTGCGTTCTACGCCTTTAAAGAAGCTGTAGTGTTCTTGGGGCTTAACTGTTTCAGACATAAATTTTTTTGTTGAAAAAGAGATTATTTATTGTTTTCCAATTTTGAAATTTTCCGTTCGAGATATACTAGAAACGCGAAAATTCCCGCAAAGATAGTGGCTAATACCAAAACCACAACGTAAATTTTGCCATCTTTTCTAAGTCCTTCAGACATTTCTGGACTTGTATTTTGCGCCAACAATTGAATGCTATTTATCAGCAAAAAAAGGACGCTCATTATTGTTCGTTTCTGCATAAACGGTTATTGCTTTTCGTTTTTTTCTACAAATTATTTTCTTGCTCCATCTTTAGTTGCGAAATCCTCACTTTTAAGTTCGACAGCCATACCCCCATCAATATCCAACCAATTACCGCAGGATAAAAAACACGGCGCATATCGCTATCGAGATCATAAGTATTAAAACCAGGATTGCCACCATTGCCGGGATGAAGCGAATCGACCATTCTTGGTAGCACCCACAGTAGTGGAAACATGAGCGCAAAGGCAAAAATGTTGTACACAGCACTCAGTTTGGCTCGTTTGTCCTCGTCTTTCATGCCGCCTCTTAGTATTAAATAAGCAAAATAAATGAGCATACACAGCGCAGTTCCCAGTTGCTTAGGGTCGTTGCTCCAAGCTTCGCCCCAAGTAAATTTTGCCCATTCCATGCCCGTAAGCATGCCCAACACACTAAACAAAATGCCCACTTTAGTAAAATCAGAAGCATAAATATCGTCTTTGAGGTTGCCGCTGCGCAAATATTTGATGGAATTGATGAATGAAATGAGAAATAAAATCATCATCGTAAACCACATAGGCACATGGAAATATAGGTTACGTATCGTTTCGTTGATGATGTTGAGGGCGGGCACGGGCGCAAGGAAACCAGCTATAATAGAATATCCCAATAAGAGAATACAAAGTATTTTCCACCACCAATTGCGCATAGGAATCAAGTAAATTTTTTCAAAGGTAAAAGATAAAGTGGCAATGAAATTCCAAATCATAAATTCCAATTGCCTTAAATAATGATTGGCTTGCAAAGGCGTTATGTGTGTTTTAAGTTATATGATTTGTTTTCTTGTGGTTGGTATATGCCAAATACACCAAAACACTTGTTTTCCTTGGGTTGGTATATGCCAAATACATCAAAACACTTGTTTCCATAGGGTTGGTATATGCCAATTGCATCAAAACACTTGTTTTCCTCGATTTGGTATATGCGGAGATTGGTACTGTCTAAAAAAGTGTGTAAGTAGTTAGATTATGATTTTTCTCCCAACAGCTTTGTGTTTAGAAACTTATTCTTGCCACAAAAAAGGAAACAAAATCACTCCCAAAAAAATAATCAACACATCTAATAAGACCAATACCCCTGCCAACTGCCACCATCCGGGTTGGTAAACAGGGGCAATAGCTTTTAGTGCAAGATTGCTCAGCATCATCAACACTGGCGTTGCCAATGGAAAACCAAGAATAGCCATCAGCGCTGCATTTTGATTGGCGCGTGAGGCAATTGCCGATAGAAAAGTAAACACAGCTGCAAGGCTTAGGCTTCCCACTGACGAAACGGCAATAAATAAACCCACTTGTTGCACCGGCATTCCCAGCATCCCTGCAAAAAGAAACAGACAGACCAAACTCATTATCACCAACAACACACAACTATAAATCATCTTTGCCAAGAAAAAACTTACAGGGTGAACCATCGTAAAATAATACCTAAACCGATGGTGATGTTCTTGCAAAAAACTCTTTGCCACCGAATTAACCGCTACAAAAAGCTGTGTAATCCAAAACAAAGCATTCCAAACCTTGGTTTCGGGCTGCCCACTCATAAGGTAAATGGCAAACACGGTGCAACCCACATAAAGCAACACGCCAAACAACGTGTGTTTTTGACGCCATTCAATAGTCAGGTCTTTGCGGATAAGTGCAGTAAGATGAGCGAAATTCATTGCGGCAACTAAGTTAATGGATATGATGAATTGGGTAAGAGAAAAAAAATTTCAAGCAATATTTGCAAAATTGCATCGAGCTTCTATCTTTGCAATCCCAAAAGGGAAAAAGTTCTTTTAAAACATGCGGAAGTAGCTCAGTTGGTAGAGCATCACCTTGCCAAGGTGAGGGTCGCGGGTTCGAGTCTCGTCTTCCGCTCAAAAGAGATTCCATCCTACCAAGATGGAATTTTTTGTTTGAGGTTTTTGAATTCAAAATTCAATAGCCATCATTCAACATTAAGAAGCTGCCCTGGTGGCGAAATTGGTAGACGCGCAGGACTTAAAATCCTGTTTGCAGCAATGCGAGTGCGGGTTCAAGTCCCGCCTGGGGCACAAAAATTAGCCACCTTTTAGGGTGGCTTTTTTGTTTTAGAAACAAGTTCATGCAGAAATATTAAGTTGCTATGACAATTTTCTTTGGAATTTTTTAACAAGAACTTCTATCTTTGAAGGCACTTCTCAATATTAAATTTTTTATAAAAAATAAAATGGTGAAAAAAGCATTTTTACTTGTTGCTGCCGCTTTCTGTTTTGCAAACGGTGTTACTGCACAAAAACATTGTTTTACCGATGAGGTACAAGCTCAAAAGGCGATGGCTTTTCCGAAGATTCAAATAGATGAAGCTGAATTGAAAGCTGGGATTGAAGCCTATATCAGCAATAGTCAAGGTGGGCTAAATAAAACCACTACGGTTGTTGGGGTAAACGACACTGCCATGCTCTACATTCCTATAGTGTTTCATATTGTTCACGATTATGGTGCTGAGTATATCACCGATGAAATGGTTTACACCATGGTGAAGGAAATCAACGACATGTACAATGCAAGGTTTTCTGATACTTTGGGGCTCATAAATCCTTACAATAGTTTTATTCCGGGAACAGGAGTAAGATATAAAGCCAACGCTCGTATTACTTTTGTATTACCAACTAAAGATCCTAACGGAAATCCTACACACGGCATTACACGCAGAAGGTCTTATTTATCTTATGACGGTGGTGATGAGGCAAAATTGGATGTTTGGGCACCTGGCAGATATATGAATGTATGGTTGATAAGAAGCTTTAATAACGATCATGCAGGCGCAGCAGCTTATGCATATAAACCATCTACTGGTAATAATTTGCCTTGGTTAGATGGTGTAATAGGAACGCCACAAGGAGGGTATAATTTCAACTATGATAATACTCTTGCACATGAATTAGGTCACACCTTAAATCTTGATCACCCTTGGGGCGCTACCAATAAGCCCGAAGTAAGTTGTGGAGATGACGATGTGGACGATACACCACCTACAAAAGGTCATAATCCAAGTAGTTGTAGCAATTGGGCAGCAATTTATGACACGGTTTGTGCAAAGGGTTATTCAAAGACATATGCTCCAGGTATAGCTCTTAATTTATTTGGAATAACCTCTACTAACCCTGTAACCATTGACTATCCTGATACAACAAATGCACAAAACGTAATGGACTATACTTATTGCTCCAAAATGTTTTCTTATTTACAAGCAGTAAGAATGAGAACAACCTTGAGAATGCCAACAGCAGCAAGAGACAGTCTTATTACCGATGCTAACCTAGCATATACTGGGTCTTTGTTACCAAGAGTTGACATTCTTCCAACTGCTGACTTTTCAATAGATCATAACACCAATCTTAGTTCAAATAGCGACATGGGTTTTAATGCCAATGTCTTTGTTTGTGTAAATAGTCCTAGTATTAATTTTAAAAACCGTAGCTGGAATGATACCATAACTGCTTATCAATGGACATTTAAAAACGGTACTTCTACAACGAACTCATCTATAGTGAATGTACCCAACAAAACATTTACTGAACCTGGTTGGGTTGATGTGTCGCTTACTGTCACTGGTAATAATACTGGTAACACAACAATTGATCGTCAAAAAGTGGTTTATGTTTCCGATGGAAGTACGGTAAATGCAGAAACTTATTTACAAGACTTCACATCTGCAGACACATCAAAATACCCGATTTTCAACTTTTATAATAACGATCATAAGTGGGAGATTAATGATAGCATTGGATTATATGATCATGCTTCTATGAAGTATTCAAATTATGACAATCGTACTTACCCAGGTTTTTATACCAATTCGCCAATAGGTGATTATGATGATTTCTATACTCCTGCATTTGATTTTACTCAAATGACTGGCAATGTTTTCCTCAACTTCTTTTCTGCTGGAGCTTTCAGAACAACGGTACCTAAAGAAATGGGAGATACTTTGCAGATAAGCTATACCTCTGATTGTGGTCAAACATGGGCTAATTTGAAAAAATTCAGTCGTGCTGAAATTTCAAATAATGGAACGCAGTTATTGGAATTTAAACCTACAGGTTTTTGGAATTGGCAGCCACAATCTATTTCATTACCAGCAGGGGTTAAAAATTCCAACAAAGTATTTTTCCGTTTCCGCTATCGTGTAGGTGGCGATGCAAATTATACAGGCACCGGTAACAACTTTTATTTAGATAGAATACACTTTAGTAATTATACTGCTGCCATCAGCACTCCAAACTATAATGCAGATGGCATTGCTATTGCGCCAAATCCTACAACGGGTAGTAGTTTTGTAATCATTAAAGACACAAAAGACAAGAGGGCTCAAATTGTAGTGACTGACTTAACGGGCAAAGTGGTTTTCTCAACTGAGGCTGCTTTAAATGTAGGTTCAACTAACCGCATTGAAATTCCTGCAAATACTATTGCTGTTAAAGGAATGTATATTGTTCAAATAACCTCTGAAACAAGCAAACACACTGAGAAATTGGTGGTTTATTAATAGGGTTACTTTCTTTGTTAAAACACCTCGAGCATTTCGGGGTGTTTTTCTTTTTAAAACTATCTTTGTTCTAAATCTAAGCTACTTTATGGCTGACGCGACATCTACAATTTCTCTTAAAAATGTCAATATTTATCAGGGTAAAAGTTTGATACTTTCCAAGGTAAATCTTGAAGTGTTGAAAGGAGAATTCGTTTACCTTATTGGAAAAACAGGAACAGGAAAATCGAGCTTGTTAAAGACGCTTTATGGCGACCTTTATTTGAAAGAGGGTGAAGGAAATGTGGCTGGGTTCGATTTGAAAAAACTGACTTGGCAAACCATTCCTAAACTAAGGAGAAACCTTGGTATTGTGTTTCAGGATTTCCGCTTACTTACTGATAGAAATGTGTATGACAATCTTGAGTTTGTTTTGAAAGCAACAGGCTGGAAAGACAAGAATTTGATGAAAGAAAAGATTGATAATGTGCTTACTAAAGTTGGTTTGAAAAGTAAAGGCTTTAAAATGCCTTATGAGATGTCGGGCGGCGAACAACAAAGAGTGGATATAGCGCGTGCAATGCTTAATAACCCAAAATTGATTTTAGCTGATGAACCTACGGGAAACCTTGACCCAGAAACAACTGACGAAATCATGCAGCTGTTGTTCAATATTAGCCGCGATTATCAAACAGCCTTCATGATGGCAACACACGATTATACCATTATTCGCAAATTTCCTGCTCGTGTAGTTCGAGTTGAAAACGGAATACTTACTGAGATTTCTCACGAAGTACTTGTATAATTTGAGTAGCGTTTTTACTGTTGTTGTAATGTTGTTCAAGGATTGATTTTCGCTTCTCAATTTCCGTGTCGCTAAAAGGTTTTTCCATCAATTTTTGAATGGAACCAATCATTTCTTTTGCAGAATTGGCAATAGTGCATGCAGCCATTAATCCTGTTCCAGTCAACATTTCATTATTCACCAAAACATGCCGTCCATTAAACAAAGCGTGAAGCAATTTTAGCTTCAATCCTGTGTCTTGAAAAGTAGGTAAAACATGAATGTGTGCATTGTGAATGAGGTCGTTCATTTCATCCATATCGGGATTGGCAACAAGACGACAATTGGTACATTTGGATACCAAAGAAAAAATTGCTTTATCAGGGTTTCTTCCCGCAATCACAAAAGGAATATTAATAAATGGTACAACTTCTTTCAATAAGAAAATTGTTGCTTCTCTGTTTTCTGAAAGAGCTAGATTCCCATGGTAAATGCAATAATCCCCTTTCCCCTCTTTGCTATTAATTTTATCATAAGGTTGAAAAGAAGGGATGTATTCATGGGTTGCAGCAGGATGTTTATTCTTGAAAAAGTCATGGTCGTGCATAGCTACTGTGAAAAATGCATCAACAGCCATTATTGAATTTTCATATCGCTTAAGCAATTGTGCTTCAATCAAGTAATACCATTTTTTTAGCAATGACTTTTCTCTTTTAGCCAATTGGTAATAATAATCTTGCTCGATGTTTTGATTGCGAAGGATTTTAAACCGGTTTTTTAAGGCAGGATGATGAGTATAAAAGCTCGTACTTAACCCATCAAATAGAATTGGAGCATTAATCGAAATCAGGTTTTCTAAAAGCGCATTATTTCTACGACTATAAACCATGTAAGGGTATTTCAAAGAGATGCCTTTCAATCCTGTATGTCGCGGGTAATACCAAACTTGCTTACACAGAGCTTCCAATTCTTTACTCGGAATTCTATCGCCGTATTGAGGACAATGCAAATAAATTGTAACACCCGCTTCCGATAAGCAACGAACTTTATGAAAAACATCAATCGCACCACCATAATTGGGTGGAAAAGGAATATCGAATGCGACAATATGCAGTTGAAGTGGGTCAGAATTGTTCATAGACCTTAACAAGTGTTTTTTCTTCTTCTTGCCAGCAATATCTTTCTCTTGCTTTCAAACATTCTTTTTGAAGATGTTGGTAGTGATTTTCATTTTCTATAAGGAAATTCAAACCAGTTGCAATCTTTTCAGGAGTAGGTTCGTCTATTAAATGTGCTACCTCAAATTCGTTATTGATTTTTTCATACTCAGGATATTGTACACAAAGTTGTGGAACACCTGAATGGAGGTAATCGAAAAAACGGTTAGCTAAAGACATTTTATTACTAAAGGCAACAGCTTCAAAAAGCGTGATGCCAATGTAAGCATTGAGTGTGTATTGTTTCAAATCTTCAGGAGGTATATAGCCTTTGAAAATCACTTTGTTTTCAAGTTGATGTAGTACTGCAATTGCTTTTGCTTCTTTAAAAAAATTGCCTTCGCCACAAATAATGAGTTGCGCATTTACATGCTTCATTGCAGGAATTAAAAACTCAAAACACCTACCAACATTTACTGCGCCTTGGTAAAGAATATACTTTTCCTTTTTCTCAGGAATGTTGAGAGGCTTCAAAACAGTCATATTGCGAACAAGTTTGTAATTGACGCCATAACGTTCATGAAAAACTTCAGCGATATAAGCGCCAACTGTATAACCAACCGGAAAATTGGGAACCGTATGCTGTTCAATCCAGCGCCACATTTTGTAAACGCTTGGGCGCGTCACTACTTCTTGTAATTCCGTAAACAATTCATGAGCATCATAAACTCTTTGCTTCCCTCGAATTTTGCTGGCATAATAAACAGGCATGATTGTGTCGAGGTCAATAGCGCACAAAATAGTTGCTTTACAAAAAAAAGTAGGTAGCAAAAAAGTTTCAACCAGTAGTCAATATAAAGCAGTTTTCCTTGTTCGGCAATGATGGGCAGTCGCACTTGCTTGAATGATCTTTCAATAATTGGCTTGCTGTTTTTTCTTTTGAAACCAATCAACGTAACTTCATATCCTGCATTGACAAGCGATGTGCAAATGCGAATCATCCGTTGATCGTAATTCAAGTCGTTGGTGACCGTGCAAATAATTCTTTTCTTACCCATTTATTTTCTGTGGTAAAAATAAACGTTTACCATTAGCCTTTCTATTTTTGCAAAAATGTCTCAACCTTCAATATTAATCATTACCAACAGAGTTCCTTTTCCATTGAACGATGGTGGCAATCTTGCCACATATAGTATGGTGAAAGGCTATCATGAAGCTGGTTGGAGGGTTTACCTCTTTTCAATGAATACTACCAGGCATTTTATTACAAAAGAAACCTTGCCTTCACTTTTCCATGAAATAGACTTTGAATCCTTTGAAATCAACACAGACATAAAGGCGGTTGGTGTATTGATCAATTTTTTTCTGAGCAAAAAACCCAATCATGCTGAACGTTTTTTTTCTAAACAGTTTGAAAACAGGTTAACAGAAATCATTCAAGAATTTCAACCAGTTGTGGTTCAATTGGAGAGTATTTTTCTATCAACTTATATCAATTCCATTCGAAACATAACTACTTGTAGCATTGCCATTCGATTGCACAACATTGAACATCAAATTTGGGAAAGCCTTGCTCACGAAATGAAAGCAGGGCTAAAGAAAATTTACTTACAAAACCTTGCTCATCGAATCAAAAAGTTTGAATTAGAGGCTTGGCAAATAGCGGATGTGCTTATTCCCATTACACAAAAAGACGCCGATTGTGTGAAAGACAACATTCACTTAGTCAACCAAATAGTTGTGCCTTATGGTATTTGTGTAAAAGAGCGTCCTATTCAAAACGATAATGAGGCATGGCATGGCTATCATCTTGGCGCTATGGATTGGGTGCCAAATGCAGAAGCCATCACTTGGTTTTTGAATGAAGTTTGGCCTACACTACATGAAGAACTGCCCGAGTTTCAATTCTTTTTTGCTGGAAGAAATATGCCGTATTCCTTTCACAAATACCACGGTAATGGGGTGCATTGTGTTGGTGAAGTGTTGGACGCAGCCTCATTTATCGCCGATAAAAAAATGCTGATAGTTCCATTACATACTGGGGGTGGAATTAGGGTAAAAGTATTGGAGGCAATGGCTATGGGAAAACTCATTATTGCTACAAGCATTTCTATGCAAGGAATTGATGAAGCAAAATCAGGAATTCATTTTTTACAGGCAAATACTGCTAGTGAATTTAGGAATCAAATTGTCTTGGCATTAAAAGACAAAACACAAGCAACCATTATAGCTGAAAACGGGAAAAAATTGGTGCAAGAAAAATACAATGAAGGTTCAATCATGAAAAGCTTAGACGAATTCATGCGCATTCAAATCAATATTTCAAAGACCCAGCTTTGAAAAACGACTTTTTATAGTATGTTTCATTGAGGTCATCAATCACTACACCAAGTCTAGAAGAAGCATGAATAAAATGATTGTTGTGGAGATAAACGCCTACATGGTCAATATAGTCATGCTGTGTTTTGAAAAACAACAAATCTCCCTCTCGTAGGTTGTTTGTTGTTTTAGATTGACAATTATTTTTGAAAATTAGGTTTGCCTCTCGGTCTAGTTTTTTGCCATAAACCTCTTTGAAAAGAATATTCACAAAACCGGAGCAATCTGTTCCGTCAATTTCATTTCTTGCACCGCGATATACCACACCATACCATTTATTGATGAAATAGTAGAGCTTAAGATTTTGAAGATGCTCAGGTTCGGTTTGCATGATGGCAGCATATTTTGAACGCAGTTCTGCATAGGTAAGGTGAGGGTTACTGCTAGTTGGTCTTGTTGAAAGATGTTTTGTATGATGACAAGAAGTCACAAGAACAACAATGAGTAAACACATTATTGTCGGAATGAATTTTTGTTGAAAATTATTTAGATAGTGTGCCATTGTTGCGAAAATACTGTTTCCATAAACAACAAAAAAGCGGCGGTAGCCGCTTTTTTGTTGTGATGTATTATTAACTAAAACTTAGAGTCCAGAAATGCAAATGCCAATAGAATAGGGGGTTACTTGTGGCCCGTTTGTAGCCTTAAATAAGCTATTGAGATTGTATGTTCCCATCAAACTAAAATTGCCGTAGCCAACCCGGAAAGTTGCAGCAAAGCGCCATTTTTCTAAATAACGTTTTGACTCAACCTTGTCAATTGTTTTATTCCCATCTATTGTATAAACACCTTTAGTATGTGCGCTCAATAAGGTACCTACCCTTAAGCCAATTGCAGCTTTAAAACCAGAGTTTCTGTTTTCTTTGTTTGAAAAATAACGCAATTCAAAAGGTGCCTCAAAATAAGCGGTTGCAAGTTTGTACTTTTTATACCCTGCAGCAGTGTCATCTCCAAAAATAGCTTGTGATGCAATTGCACCAGTATCTTCAAAGCTAACAACTTGGTTTTTGAGAAAAATATTGGAAGAGCCAATCCCAACACCTGATGCAAAACTGAAGTTAGAGTTGTTTATAGGCCAATCATAGCATAAGTAAATTCCTAGACCGCGACCAAGTCCAGTTGTTTGAATGCTATCAGGTTTATTTGCCCAATTATCGTAAGTAAGTTGCACCATTAGAAAATCTCGAGATGGTTTTGAAATACTCGTTTTTTTCTTAGGTAAAAGGTCAACATTTTGTGCCTTACTGCTTGTTTGAAACAGAAACAAAATAACGGCGAAAACGAGCAGGTGCTTATGCATATCTTAAAATTAGTGGCGCAAATATAATAGCCGAGGGATGGATTATTTGTTAAAGATTATCCTTAATGAAGATTATTTGGATTTACCTAGCAAGTCGAAATAGAAGTTTTACAATAGCAATCTATTTGTGCCGTATTATTTACAAACGGTCGGTTAATATTTTCTAGTATGCAACATTGCCTCTTTCACTACTTTTGCGCCCAAAGATTCTATTCCACATGTTGTTGCCAGACCACCTTTCAATTGAAGAGCTATCAAAATATTACAATCAAAAACTAGTACTTTCTGACGAAGCCATTTCAAGAATAGACACCAACCGCGCTTATCTCGATAAAATTTTGGAAGGCGGCAATACTTATTATGGCATCAATACCGGCTTTGGTTCTTTATGCAATGTGCGCATTGCTGATGATGAACTGGCACAACTTCAAGAAAACCTAGTATGCAGTCATGCTTGCGGCATGGGTGATGAAGTGCCTGAGGAAATTGTTCGTTTAATGCTTTTGTTGAAAGTATTGGGATTGAGCCAAGGCTATAGCGGTGTGAGAAAAGAAGTTGTTCAGCGCCTCATTGATTTTTACAACTTGGGCATTTCTCCTGTCGTTTTCGAGCAAGGGTCATTGGGTGCTTCCGGCGATTTGGCACCGTTGGCACATTTAAGCTTGCCTATTTTTGGTAAAGGTTGGGTGCGTTACAAAGGGATAAAAAGAAAGGCTATTGATGTATTGAAAGAATTGGCTTTGCCACCAATTCCCCTTGCAGCAAAAGAAGGATTGGCGTTGTTGAATGGCACTCAATTTATGAGCAGCTATGCTACGTGGAGTTTGATGGCAGCCATGCGCCTTCAAAAATGGGCCGACTTTATTGCAGCTATGAGTGCCGATGCTTTTTTGGCCAAAAAAGAACCCTATCGTCATTCTATTCATCGACTTCGACCCCACAAAGGACAAATTGATACTGCACAACAAATGTTGGAATGGTTGAAGGGAAGCACCTTGCAAGATTTACCTAAGCAACAAGTGCAAGACCCTTACTCTTTTAGATGCATACCACAAGTGCACGGTGCCACCAAAGACACAACAGCTCACGTGAAAAATGTTGTGGAAATTGAAATCAATTCTGTGACCGACAACCCCATTGTCTTTCATGATGAAGATGCCATTGTAAGCGGAGGCAATTTTCATGGTCAACCTTTGGCGCTCAATCTAGATTTCTTAGCTATTGCTTTGGCTGAATTGGGTAACATTTCGGAAAGAAGAACTTACTTACTTATTAGCGGACAAAGAAATCTGCCACCATTCTTAGCACCCAATGCAGGGTTGAACAGCGGTTTTATGATTGCACAATACACTGCGGCTTCAATTGTTAGTCAAACCAAACAATATTGCACCCCAGCAAGTGTGGACAGCATTGTGAGCAGCAACGGACAAGAAGACCATGTGAGCATGGGTGCAAACGCAGCTACTAAACTTAGAAAAGTGATTCAAAATGTACAACGCGTTTTGGCAATTGAGTTGCTTACAGCTGCACAGGCTTTAGATATGCGCCATCCAACCTTGTCTTCACCAAGCATTGAAAAAGTATGGTCAGCATTACGCCAACAAGTGTCATTCATGGAAAGCGACCGATTATTACATACAGATTTGATGATTGCGGAACAGTTTTTAGAACAGCAAATCGAGGAATACCTAAAATGATTTTTTTAGAAAAACCAGAAAAATTCAAACGAAATGTGGGTTGTATTCTGTCTTTGTAGTATCTTTCCTGACTTATTCCTAACTTTTTTGTAAAATTGAAGAAATTTTTTTCGATGCGTAAGGCTAACCTGATTTATTCTCTTGGAGTATTGGCGATTTTGACCATTGCTTTTCAGGCGTGTAAGAAATCGAATGGTATTGACAATAACTCAATAGTCCAAAAACCATATAGTCTGTACGTTGGTACAGAACAAGGTGCTTTGTTGAACACAAACGATGGAGCAAATTTTAAAACTATTTTCCCTGCTGATGGCTTTAAAACTCGAGCGTTGTTAACTTCTGGCATGAACATTATCATGGTGAAAGGGAATGTACACATGAGTGATGATAATGGTAAAAATTTCAACCCTGTTTACACCAATATCAATAGCTTTTATTTAGGATTGAGCAAATACATTCCTTGGCAACAAGGAATATTGTATTCTGCTGCGCACAACAGAGCATATGTCATTACTAAAGACCCTAAGGGTATTGCTTATAGTGACGACAATGGGAAAACTTGGATTGTTGATAACAATTATGAAGCTGACATTAATAATACAACCATCACCTCGTTTACCAACCAACAATCTGGACCTGTATATGCTCACAATGCTTCAAACGATTCAATTTACTACAGAAATGCTAAGGGCGATAAATGGGAGCAAGTAAAAACAGTTGCAGGTCTGCCGCCAACTAGTGGACACTTGTTTTATCTTGGTCATAACGGCAATACATTGTTGTTGACAGACCTTGTTGGAAATGACAGCATCTACTCAAGTAATGATAATGGGGCTAATTGGAATCCAATGCCAGGGCTGCCTGTAAAACATATTCTTCATTGCACCTATGCTCCTTTTGATAAAACTATTTTAGTGGGCACCGATTCTATGGGTGTTTACCGTTGGGACGGCAGTAAATTTGTTGCATCAAACGCAGGACTTGATGACTATACAGTTGTTTATTCCATCGTTGGGAAAGAAGATATTTTTAAAAACGGTGTTAGCAAACAACTTGTCTATGCAGCTACCAATAAAGGGCTTTATCGTAGCGAAGACCTTGGTGTAAACTGGGCTTTAGTTTTACCAGGTGGTTTTGTAAACGTTTATTAATTGTTGGCAAAAGAATCATCTTCTTCATAACACTTAGTCAAATCGTGACAAGGTTTCTTTGTTGGGAGACTTTTTTGCTCCTACTTTTCCGCTCTATGAACAGCTTTTTAAAAAGCATTAATGTTCATTACCAACCGTTTTCAATCCATAACTGTTTTAAGTTCAGTCCTTCTTCCACAAGAGAGGCTTAGTTGCTTTTTGTATGGCGTACTCGCTAGTAGGAAGATTTTGCAATTTTCATGAGGGATGAGATATGTGTAATAGATCCAATGGTTTTTTAATGAAAAACACCCATCTATTAGGCGTTGCTATTAATAGTATTGTTAGTAATGAATAAATTATAGATGATCATGTCCGCAATTGATGCATTTATATTTTTTTATAAAGCTGCGCGTAAGCATTAATAAAAAAGAAAAATTTTGCCGTGCTTCATTTGTTTCTGTTTTACATTTAGTACAAATAGGGGGCAACCCCTTCGATGCTCTAACATTATTAATAGTGTTAATGCCTGCATGGAAAGTTTTTAAACGCTCAATCAATTCTTGTTGGTTGGCAATGCCTGTTTGATTAAGATATTTCTCTTCTCCTGCTAATATACTCCTAACGTGTTTGCATTTTTTATAAGAAGAAATACTACATGTGCAGGAGTAAAAATAGAGGGAGCCATTCTCTTTAAATTCAACATAATTCACATTTCCAGAAACTCCATCATAACAATTAAAGGTGAATTTTCTCATTTGCATTCTCAACGTTTATTAAAGGTTAACGGCAAAATAAAGAAAAGAAACAATCCAATATTGGTGGTAACTAATCATAGTTATTAACAAATTGCTAGATTAATAATTCAAATCATAAAAACACGTATAATTACCCACTATTCTTAAAAGTACAATAACTAACCATAGTTATTTTATGGCATAATAATGCCTGTTATTTTTGTAATGATTTAGTGTAAATTGTACGTTCCAAATTATGATTGGCTTGAAAGCATTTAAACATATAGTCAGGCAATGTTTTGTATGAGTAGGCAATTCAACAGATAAATCATTTACTTCAATAGCAATACGCGCATTATGAACAATGAGGATGTTTTACAAGAACTTCAAGCATTAAAAACAAAGCTTGAACAATCCGAAAATGCGCGCTCACTTGCTGAACGTAAACTGAAAGAATCTGAGGTTCAATACCAACATTTAATTGAAGCGGGTACTGCCTTAATTTGGATTTCGGATACTGATAAACTGTGTACCTATTTTAACAACAATTGGTTGCAATTTACAGGTAGAACCTTAGAACAAGAGGTGGGCAACGGTTGGGCAGAAGGTGTTCATCCCGATGATTTTGATAAATGCCTTGATATCTATATTACTTCATTCGATAAACGCGAACCATTTGAAATGGAATACCGTTTACGTCATGCTAGTGGTGAATATAGGTGGCTACTTGATATTGGTACGCCAAATTATAGCAGCACAGCTGAATTTATTGGGTATATCGGGCATTGTTTTGACATTTCGGAACGTAAAAAAACAGAGATAGCCTTAAAAGAAAGCGAAGAAAAATACCGCAGTATTTTTGAAAGCATTCAAGATGTTTACTATGAGGCTAGTTTTGATGGGATTTTACTTGAAGTGAGTCCCTCTATTGAATTTTTTACTAAAGGACAATACAAAAGGGAAGATGTCATAGGGCTATCTATGGCATCGTTTTATACGCAACCAAGTGATCGAGAAAGTTCTATTGCAAAACTAATTGAAGAATCAAGTTTTAGGGATTATGAGTTGTCATTGTCAAACAAAGATGGTTCTGTTGTTGCTGCTGCCGTTTCTTCAGCCCTTATCTATGATGATAAAGGCGTTCCACAAAAAATAACAGGCATCATTCGTGATATTTCAGAGAGAAAAATGGCAGACAATGCCATAAAAGAAACGCTCAATTTGCTGAAAGAAGCCAACCAGAATCTAGAAAAGCGCGTTGAAGAAAGAACTGAAGAGCTGCGTAAGTCAATGATAATGCAAGAGGCTATTTTGCAACATGCAGGCCTAGCTATCATATCCACATCAGCTGATGGCATCATTGAGCATTTCAACAAGGCAGCCGAAGAAATGCTTGGCTATAAAGCCGAAGAAGTGATTGGTAAACTGAGACCCTCTATTTTTCATCTTCCTGAAGAACTTGAAAGTCGAGTAAAGGAAATCGACTTAGAAAACGAAGGAAATGCTCCTATTGATTTTCAATCTATTCAACAAGCATTGCATAGTGCTAAAGTCAATACTAAAGAATGGACGTTTGTTCATAAAAATGGGCGACAATTCCCTGTTAATCTTACCTTATCTTCTATTAAAAAAACAGAGGGCAAGTCGCAAGGATACATCGGCATAGCCCTTGACATTACCAAAGAAAAGGAAGCAAAGAAGGCACTCCAAAAAAGCGAAGCCGACAACCGTGCCATCATTCAAGCTGTGCCCGATTTAATGTTCCGCATTCATAAGGACGGCACCTTTTTAAATCTCATCAGCACGAATGAAGCCTCTCTTTTTGTGCCTAAAGAAGCTTTTATTGGCAAAAAAATAAACGAGGTGTTGCCACCGGTTCTTGCCCAAAAATCACTTCAGGTCCTTGAGCTTGCTTTTACAAGTGGCGAGGTAGAGCATTTTGAATACATGCTTCCTGTTCAAAACCAGAATAGATATTTTGAAAATAGAATTACTGCTATTTCGGAGCATGAAGTACTGTCTATGATTCGAGATATTACGGAGCGAAAAGAAGCGGAAAACACTATTAAACTGCAAACTGCCGCCTTTGAATCATTTGCAAACGCCATCATTATTACCAATATTGACGGCTATATTCAATGGGCAAATTCAGCTTTTACGCATCTTACAGGATACACTTTTGACGAATTTATTGGCAAGAGACCGGGTGAACTGATAAAATCGGGGATGCAGGATGCTGATTTTTATAAAACATTTTGGAGTACAATACTCGAAAAAAAGGTTTGGAAGGGCGAATTGATAAACCGAAGGAAAGATGGCACTTTATACTACGAAGAGGAAATCATTACCCCTGTTTTAGATTCGGAAGGCAATATTGTCAGCTTTATAGCCGTTAAAATAGACATTACTGATCGTAAAAAGATAGAAGAAGACTTTAGAGAAAGCCAAGAAAAATACAGGGGCTTGTCGGAAGCCTCTTTCGAAGCCATATTTTTCTCAGAAAAAGGGGTATGTATTGAACAAAACCTTGCTGCTGAAAAAATGTTTGGCTATACAACGGAAGAAGCCTTGACCCGTTATGGCACCGATTGGATTGTGCCCGAAGACCGACAAATGGTGATGGACAATATGCTGTCGGGTATCGAAAAACCATACGAAGCCACTGCTTTAAGAAAAGATGGCACTACTTTCCCTTGTGTGTTGCAAGGCAGGATGATGCGGTATAAGAACAAGGATGTGCGTGTGACTTCCTTAAACGACATCACCGAGCGCAAACAAATAGAGGCTGCCTTGAGTGAAATAGAATGGCGTTTTTCGTTGTTTATGGATTATTTGCCCGCAACCGTATTCATAAAAGACCATGAAGGACGCGTGCTTTATGTGAACAAATACATGAATGAAACGTTTGGTGCCTATAGTTGGGTTGGCAAAACAATGGCAGAGATTTACCCTAATGAATTGGGCGAAAGAATGACAAAAGGAGATTTGAAAGCAATTTCGAATAGCTATAATAAATTTGAAGAATCCGTACCCCAACTTGATGGAGTAGTTCATCACTTTGAATTGCAAAAGTTCACCATCAACCGACCAGGGAAGGAACCGCTTTTGGGAGGCATTGGATTAGATATTACCGAAAGAAAACAAGCAGAAAACGTAATTCTTAAAGCCAAAGAAGACCTTTCCGTTTTAGTAGAAGAACGCACTGCCGATTTAATGATTGCCAAAAACAAAGCAGAGGAAAGTGAACAATTATATAGTTTGTTGATAGAATCTATCCCAAACACATCTTTTTTTCTTTTCGACAAAAATTTAAGATTCCAGATAGTTGGTGGAGAAGACATCGACAAAAATGGCTTTAATAAGGCGGCATTAATAGGCAAAGAACTACCAGAAACATTGCCCCAAGAGGTTGTTGACCTATTAGAACCCTACTATTTGTCTGCACTTCAAGGAAAGAAAAATAGCTTTGAATGGCAGTTCGATAACAGGGCCTTTTTTCAGCAAGTGCTGCCCATCTACAATCTCAATAAAGAAATATTTGCCGGCATTTCCATCTCTCAAGATATTACAGAACGGAAGCAGGCAGAAAAATCAATTATCGAAAACCAAAGACTCTCGGCAGTAGGCGAAATGACCTCTTCCATAGCCCACGATTTCAACAACACACTTCAGGCTATGAAAGGAAATATTGAAATCATCAAATTCAAAGAAAACTTGTCCGACTCTGCCCTTGGTTATATCAATACCATTGAAACGCTTGTCACCGATGTATCGAGCAGGGTGAAATTATTACAGCGTTTTGGCGATAGCAAACAAAATGTAATTGACCATAAACTTGTTAATCTCAATCCCATTATCAGCGAAGTTGTCCTACAGCTTCGGCCAATGTGGAAAGACCGCTTAGAAAAAGAAGGACATATCATTCATATCAACACCTCCTTTTGCGATAGCCTCCCCATTAATTGCAATGAAGGGGAAATAAAAACAGCCATCCACAATATCTTAAAGAACAGTATTGAAGCCATGCCTCATGGTGGCAATTTGTCCATCAAAACAAAAATTAAAGGACAAAAAGCATTGATAACATTTACTGACACTGGCATAGGAATGAATGAAGAGGCAAAATCAAAAATTTTTCAACCGTTCTTTTCCACCAAAGGGTTTGAAGCCGGCAGAGGGCTTGGCATGAGTGGAGTATATAGTGTGGTGAAAAGTTTTGGTGGTAATATTCAGGTGGTTTCCTCCGAAATTGGGCAAGGAACTACTATTGAAATTGATTTCCCTTTCAAAAAGCAACAGGAAATATCAGTAGCAACTACGCAAAAAGAACAATCCGCCAAGAAGAATGAAAAACTCCATGTTTTATGGGTGGAAGATGATGATATTATCAGAGAAAGTATTTCACAGATCATCCAATTAGTTGGTCATCAATGCGATACTGCAAGTAGTGGAAAGCTTGCGTTGGAATATCTTGACAAAAACACCTATGATATTGTATTGACCGACATAGGCATGACCGAAATGACGGGCTGGCAATTGGCAGATGCTATCAAAGAAAAATTTAAAGGCACAATGCCTGTTTGTGTAGTCAGCGGTTGGCAAGTTACCGAAGAAGAAAAAAAAGAACATGGAGTTGCCTATTCTTTAGACAAACCTTTTACGATTGCAGCACTCAATAAATTGTTATTCACCTTTAAAAATAAATAAAAAACGGGTCTTGTTTTTCTTCTGATGTTCATGGTAAACTTGGTTTGTAAAAGATTAGACTTCAGCAGTGCAATTTTGCACCAAGTTGCTAAAATGTTAGACTGTGGAAGTGTAATAGTACACAATTTTACTAATATGTTAGACTTCGGAAGAGCAACATCGCACAAAGTTACTAATATGTTAGACTTCAGAAGTGCAACATTGCACAAAACCACTAAAAAGTTAGACTTAAGTAGTGCAAAATCGTTGAAATGAAGTGGGAATAGTCGGTTTTTGTTCTTTTACCAGGGTAAAAAAAATCAAAAACGGCTCCTGCATTTTAGAAGAACGCTAGGATAAAAAGGTAACATCCTAAGTTTCTCTTTTTCAATGAACTTGTTAAATGATGATGACTAACTATAGGTGTTTTTAAAGGGTATAATTTTTAAGAAATTGCAGCCATAAAAAAGCATTTTAAACATTACGCTCAACAAAGGCGCTCATTTGCAAACCTGAATAAGTGATAATATTATGACAAGTCAAATAGAAGTTTTAAAGCAAATATTGCTACATACCAAAGGCATCATTTGGGCTATCGATCGTCAATATTGTCTATTGTTTGCTAACGAAACTTACCAAAATACATTGATTGCTTCTGGCGTAAATGCAATGCAATTAGGACAAAATGTCCTTACAAACGAATATCCACAAGATTTTCTTGACTTCTGGAAAACCAATTACGACAAATGTTTTCTGGGAGAAGAATTTATAGTAGAAAGTCATTTTTATTCTACTGACGGAATCCATTTTGTTGAAAATTCATTGAGTCCCATAAAAGACAACGATGGGTCAATTGTTGGGGTAGTAGTTGTCTCTATCGACAATACCGAAATAAAATTTGCTCGAAAAAATATTATTGAAAGCGAATCAAAATACCACTACCTATTCGAAAACATGATTTCTGGTTTTCAACTCAGTGAGGTATTTGTCGATGAAAACAACCAACCGATTGACTTTAATTTCATAGACGGCAATAAAAACATGAAGCAATTCACCGGCTATGATATTGAAGAAGTTCGTGGTAAAACCATTAAGCAAATATTGCCCAATGCCGACATCAACATGATAAGAAAGTATGGCAATGTTGCTTTAACGGGCGAACCATTTACCATGGATTATTTTTCCAACACCTTTAAAAGGCATTTTCACGTTTCATGTTATTGTCCTAAAAAAGGATTTTTTGTAGCCATATTTGATGACATTTCCGAACGAAAAGCACTAGAAGAAGCAAGCCGAAAAAACGAAGCCGAAAACCGCGCCATCATTCAAGCCTTGCCCGATTTAATGTTGCGTATCCACAGAGATGGTACTTATTTAGATTGCCTTAGCACAGACGAATCATTACTGATTGCCCCTAAAGAAACGCTTACGGGCAAAAACATCCATCAAATACTTCCGCCCAATGTTGTAGCCCAATCATTGGAAGCTATTGAAAAAGCGATTGCTTCCAATGAAGTCGTATCCTTCGAGTATCAACTAGATATTCAAGGGAAAGACTGTCATTTCGAAAACAGATTTATAGCTATTTCCGAGCATGAAGTGCTTTCCATCATTCGAGATATTAGCCAACGCAAAGAAGCAGAAAACGAAATAGTAATACAAACCGCTGCCTTAGCAGAAAGCGAATCCATGTTTTCACAATTTATGGATTACTTGCCTGGTGTGGCATTTTTAAAAGACCATGAAGGACGCCTCATTTTTACCAACAAATACATGATCGAAGTCTTAGGGGCTAAAGATTGGCTTGGAAAAGCAATGGTAGATTTATTCCCCAATGAATTTGGGCAACAAATAACCATTGATGATAAGAATTCATTAGCAAAGGGCTATTTAAGAATTGAAGAATCGGTTCCTGATGTCAATGGAGAACACCATATATACGAAACCCAAAAGTTTAGAATAGACCGACAAGGAAAAGAACCCCTGTTGGGTGGCATTAGCTTAGACGTTACCGACAGAAAAATTGCGGAACAAGTAATTCTACAAGCAAAAGAAGATCTTGCAAAGCAAGTAGAAATTAGAACCTCCGAATTACGCCATGCCAAAGAAGCCGCAGAGAAAAATGAAGAGAAATTCAAAGATATTTTCAATCTAGGCAACGACCCAATGTTTGTTCGTCAATTAGACAAGGATGGCAATTTTAGTATACTTATCGATGTGAATGAAATAGCCTGCGAAAAATATGGGTACACAAGGGCAGAATTCTTCAATATGCATCCAAGCGACCTTGTAGATCCTGTTACTTTTATTAATAAAGACCTCCCTGCATTGAAAGAGTTAATAGAAAAAAGGAAGGTGACGTTTGAGTCCATTCATTTAACCAAAGAAGGCAAAGAGATGAATGTAGAATTAAGTGGTAGATATTTTGAATTAGAAGGCAAAAACGTGCTTTTGTACATTATACGAGATATTACAGATCGTAAAAAGGCTGAAAAGGCGGCAATTGAAAGTCAAAGGTTAATGGCGGTTGGCGAAATGGCTGCTTCCGTAGCCCATGATTTTAATAACTCGCTACAGGCAATGCTCGGCTATATTGAAATCATCAAATTCAAGGGAAATTTAGCGGAGGCAACCATAGGTTATTTAAAAATCATTGAAACCCTGTTAGCAGATGTGTCGAGCAGAGTAAAATTGATGCAGCGATTTGGAGACAACAAACAAGGGACAGATAATCACCAATTAATAAATGTCAATCCCATTATCAGTGAAGTAATCCTTCAGCTACGTCCAATATGGAAAGATAAATTGGAAAAAGAAGGAAAGCATATTCATATAGACACTGCATTTTCTAAAAGTCTTTATGTTCAATGCAATGAGGGTGAAATAAAAACGGCTATTCACAACATTATAAAAAACAGCTTAGAAGCAATGCCCGAGGGTGGAAATTTGACTATTGCTACCCACTCAAAAGGAAGGAAAGCAATAATAACCTTCACAGACACAGGAATAGGCATGAATGAAGAGACCAAATCCAAAATATTCCAACCGTTCTATTCCACAAAAGGATTTGAAGCGGGTAGAGGGCTAGGCATGAGTGGTGTTTATTCTATAGTGAAAAGTTATGGCGGCGATATCTATGTAGTTTCATCAGAAATAGGTAGCGGCACCACAATTGAAATGACACTCCCCTACAACAAACAACAGGAAAAATTAGAAGAAATGATAACTAAAGAACAACTACACAAAAAAGAAGCAAAACTCAATATTTTATGGGTAGAAGATGATGATATTATTAGAACAAGCATCATTGAGTTGATAAACATAATTGGACATCAATGTGATACTGCCAATAGTGGGCAACAAGCCTTGGAGTTCCTCGAGCAAAATACTTATGATATAGTATTGACCGATATAGGCATGCCAGAAATGAGTGGTTGGCAATTGGCAGATGCAATCAAAGAAAAATATAAAGGTACTATTCCTGTTTGTGTGGTAAGCGGTTGGCAAATAAACGAACAAGAAAAACAAGAACATGGAGTAAAATATTCTATAGGCAAACCATTTTCGATTGCTGAGATCAATAATTTGCTATTTACGTTTAGGAATTAATTGACAGCCTTACTATAGAAAAAATATTGAGGCAATTTTTTGTTAGAATATCCTCAACCGGTGTCTATCAGTAGGATAGCCTTTTAGCTGAAAAGTTATAAATCTATTGATGATTAAAAAAGCAAAGGGGGCTTGGAAAAGCCCCCAGATTATATAAGGAGAGAATGGAGAAAAAGGAATAAATGTTTTTAAATCAATTTATTAAATCAATTGAAAGGAATTAGTGTAAATCAATTGGGTAAAGAAGAAATGAAGATGGACATCAACGATTCTTATTTACACTAAACTCTAAAAACATCAAAAAACTTAGGCAAAGGTAACCGGTAAGATTGAAACATCAAAACAAAAACAATACCTATTATTAGGTATTTTCTAAAGTTTTTTTTAAAAACATTTGCAGTAACTGAAAAATATTTTGCTCTTCCTAAAAAATTAAAAGACAACAGTTATTTACATAAAAAAAAGGTCTTGTATAGACAAGACCTCTACTCTTTAACGTGGCCCCATTCATTAAAGAAATCCTTCAGTAACTTATTGTTCCTATGAGCATATTATCAGTTACTACTTCAGGATAATTTTTCATTACCTGCTATTTTAAAGATTATTTCTTATAAATAGAATTTACTATTTGCAAAGATATTTCCATATTTTTTATAGACAATAACTATCATTAGTGGTATTGTGTTTATCAATAGAAAAAAACTGCCCTATTGGGCAGTTTTTTTTCTCACAAAATATTTAAAGCAATAAGAATAAAGCCCTAAATAATTTTAAACATGAGGGGCAAAATTATTGTATTATTGATTATATTAAATAACTATTGTTAGTTATCTCGCTTCCTGCAATGAAATGATATCCAATAAATCCATCACACTAGACTTAGAATCTATATTATTCTTTCTGTATAAATTTTTAATGTGCTGATTGACAGACCCGTTTGAAATGTTCATTGCTTCTGCAATTTCCTTCTGGCTTTTACCTAATCTAAGAAACTTCAATACCTGTCTTTGTTTTAATGTTAAATTTAAAGCTGTGTTGTTTAAAAACTCTAACTTTCTCCTTTTTAATAATTTTACCAAATTGTATACTTGTTCTGTCTCAAAATATACAGTATATTCATAAACCTTCATGATAATTTCAATCAATTTATTCATACTTAATGGTTTGTTTACAAAGCCATTCGCTCCATTTTCAATTGCATTTAATATATTCATTTCATCATCATCGCCCGTTAGTATTATTATTTTTGAAAACGGGAATATTTTGTGAATACTTATTATGTTATTAATACATAATCCATCCTTAAGGTGTAGGTCCAATAGTACGATATCTACAAACTGAGAATCATATCCTTTTAGTAATAATTCGGTTAAACTTAAAAGACCAAATTTCACTTCAAATCGTTCAGTTGATGTTAAGTATTTTGAGAGGGATTCTCTAAATGAATAGTCATCTTCAAGGATACCAATATTAATTTTCTTTTGGGTTTCTGACAGATTCATATTTTTTCTACAAATTTTGGTACATTTATAATACTGAACAATAACTATTCTAAGGTATTTATTGGTATTGTGTTTTGATTTATGTGAAGTGAAAATTGTTTTACATCCAATAAATGATTAAAAATCTCATGGTATTTATCAACGTTTATACGACCTATATTATCAGCTTTATGTAGAAGGTCTAATTACCCATATGTTATTGGTTGGGCAGTAACTAACAATAGTTATTTTTTAGGAGGTAGGTAGCTATAATTTTGCACTAATAGCATCAAGTCGTATATACAATAAATAACAAAAACAAATGACCAGAAATAATTTGATTCACATTGGTATCTTAGAAGACAACATCATTCTAAGGGATTCAATTTGCGACTACTTAAAAACAAGAGAGAATATTGTAGTTTCATTTGCTATTTCAAGATACGCTGAACTCACCGAGGGGTCAATTAATTCCCCTGTAGATATTATACTACTCGATGTTCATTTAAGAGATGGAATAAGTATTGAAAATATTTCCCAAATACAGAAATATTTCCCAAGTGCAAAGGTGTTAATTTTGACAGGAGATGAGAATGATAATATCTTGATGAAGTCCATTGAAAATGGTGCAGTTGGTTATTTACTAAAACCTTTTAGTATGTCGACATTAATTGACACCATTGAAATTGTAAATGAAAAAGGGCACTATTTATCCTTTGAATTGACTCAAAAGTTAATGAAAGTGTTGAACAAAAAGAAGTTTAACCTATTTAATATTCGCCTGGAATTATTATCTGCAAGAGAAAAAAGAGTGGTTGATTTATTACAACAAGGATATAGTTACAAAGAAATTTCTTCAATATTGGATATCTCCTATCATACGGTTAATCAACACATAAAAAATTCGTATAAAAAGTTAAACATAAACAACAAGTATGATTTGATTAATTTTAAATTTAATGAAAACATATGATTTTAATTGTAGAAGATGAGAGGTTGAATTGTTTTATTCTTAAAAGTTTTTTAGAACTACATGGATATAAAACCCTTATTGCTGAAAATGGTGCAATTGCACTTAATGTACTAATGGAAAACCAAGATATTTCATTGGTATTATTGGATTTGAATATGCCTGTAATGAATGGTTACGAATTTTTGCAAGAGTTATCAAATAACGAAACTTATAAAAATCTTAAACCTGAAGTGATTATTATTTCTACAGTTGATAAAATAAGTTTTGAAATGGAAAAAAAACATAGAGAGATTAACACTGGGTTGATAAAGGCATACTTAAGCAAACCTATTGATTTACCTAAATTGCTAACTTTAACATCATAATACATGTACGGACTTGTTAATAATTCACTCAAAGAATTTGTTGCATCCAACTATGGTGTTGAAACCTGGAATAAAGTGCTCAAAAAAAGCAATACAGACATTGACTTCTTTTTAAATACTGAACCTTATTCCGATGAATTAACGTTTAGTTTAGTGGTTCATGCTGCCGAATTATCACAGACACCATTAGATCAGTTTTTAAATGCATTTGGTGAATTTTGGGTTTTGCATACAGCAGAAAAAAACTATGGCGTGATGTTGAAAACCCTAGGGGATAATGTAAAGGATTTCTTGATTAATCTAGTTGATTTCCACAACAAGGTCATTCTTATGTATCCTAAAATGACGCCACCCATTTTTGAAGTAACCAACATTGAAGACAATGCGATGGTTTTTCATTATATTAGTACTCGATCTGGCTTAATGGAGTTTATGGTAGGGTTATTAAAAGGTGTTGGCAAAAGGTTTTCAATTGAAATGAATATTGAAAAGATGAACTCTTTTGAAAATGGAAAGTACCACGAACTATTTAAATTGTCATGGTAAATACGCGTCCTATGAAAACTAATTACCTTGACTTTGATGTTTTTGAGCAATTATTCCCTTTCTACTTCTCCTTTAATCAAGAACTTGAGATTGTATCTTATGGCAATTCCATTGGTCAAAATATTGGTCAAATTAATGGAAAAAAATTCCACAATGTATTCGAAATAATCAGACCTTATTCAGAAGGTATCCCTTTAATCGAATTAATTAATGAAAATAAAAACGCTAATTTTTTAATTAAATTTAAGTCAAAAGAAAATTTTATCCTGAGAGGTAATATTTACTATAATCAATCTAGCAATACTTATTTGTTTGCTGGTTTTCCATGGTTTCATTCCATTGAGGAGTTTCATCTTTCAGGTATTGACTATAAACAGTTAGGTTCACTAGATCCAACGTTTGATTATTTAAATCTTATTCATACACACAAGTTGTCAATAAACGATATATTAAGTGTATTGGAAATCTATAAAAAACAAAAATCAGAATTAGAAAAACTTTCACTCATTGCTGAAGAAACTACCAATGCAGTGATAATTACCAATAAAGAAAATGAAATTGAATGGGTAAATAAAGGTTTTGAAAAGACATATGGTTATTCTCTAAAAGAAATTGTAGGTAAAGTGCCTAATGATTTTTTATCTGGTCCTTTAACAACAGAACAATCTAATTATGAAGTACTAGATGCAATTAGAAGAAAACAAAACAGAACCATTGAAGTCATTAATTACCACAAAGATGGAAGTCATCATTGGGCAAAAGTTCAAATTCAACCAATATTTGATGAAGATGGTAATGTGATACGGTATTTTTCAATTGAGGAAGATATTAGTGAAAGAAAGAAAATTGAACAAGAACTATTAGAGAGTAAAAAACTACTAGATTATGCTTTTGAAGCTTCAGGTGATGGGGTTTGGAAAGTAATGACTGGTAAAAATTTATCTATTGAGTATTTCTTTTCCAACGCCTACAAAAAAATATTCGGATATGATGATGGTGAGGTTTTTGATGAAACAACTTTTCAGAATAATGTAGATCATCATGATTTTGAAGAGGGTACACGAAAGTTTTTTAGTTTAACTAAGAATAACTCTGTTTTCATACAAGATTATCAAATTAGGGACAAATTTGGCAATGAAAAACACATCCTTTCTCGTGGTAAAGCATTCGAATTTTCTGCCGGTGGAACTCCTCTTAAAATTGTAGGGACAATTTCTGATATTACAGTACTAAGAACCCTTGAATTAGAAGCATTAACTACCACTAACCGACTTACTAAATTAATTGAAAATCTCCAAACCGGTATTTTGGTGGAAGATAGTAGTAGGAAAATTGCTATTGTAAACGATGAGTTTTGTAGAATATTTAATATACCTGTAAAACCAATTGCATTAATTGGTATGGATTGTAAGAATGCGTCTGAACAGTCAAAATCACTATTTAAAAATCCCGATAAATTCATAGAAGACATTGAAATTAATCTTAAAAACAAAACAACACATATTGGTCACCTATTAGAGATGAATGATGGGCGTATTTTTTCAAGAGATTATATTCCAATTTTTCATGAGCAAAACTATTTAGGGCATCTTTGGCAATATAAAGATATTACGGAAATGGTTTTGAGAGAAAAAAGCCTTGAAAACTTATTCGAAAAAGAAAAGGATTTAAATGAACTCAAAACCCGATTCATCCGAATTACTTCCCATGAGTTAAGAACCCCTTTAGCAGCAATTATGACAAATTCAGAATTGCTGCAGTTAATTCTTAAAAGAGATGCACAAGCTTCTTCAACAACCAATGATTATGATATTTACCTCAATAGAATCATCAAAGAAGTGCAAAGAATGAACCAAACGCTTACAGAACTTACCGTAGTGGGTAGGATAGAGGAGGGGGTAGAGGCTTTTGTATTTCAGCAGGGAAATATTGTAGCCTATATCAAGGAAATTGTAACAGATTTATTTAGTCCATTTTCAGATGGAAGAGAACTAACGGTTCATACAAGCGATGAAAAAATTGATGTGTATTTTTGTAAAAGAATGTTGAAACATGCAATAATCAATATACTCAATAATGCATTTAAGTACTCATCAGGGAAAACAAGCCCAATATTAAATTTGCAAAAAGATAAAGATTGTGTCATTATTGAAGTTCAAGACTTTGGTATAGGCATACCACCGGATGAAATGAATCAAGTTTTTACTAGTTTTTTTAGATGTAGTAATGCTGCTAGAATACAAGGGACAGGCATTGGTCTTATGCTGACTGATTACATAACTAAAGCACATGGAGGGCTGATACATATTGATAGCCAAATAAATATTGGCTCAACATTCACCTTAAAAATTCCTTTTATAAATAATTCCAAAAAACTTCTTAGCTGCGATTAAATTATGAATTATAACTTACTAATTGTTGAAGACGAATATAATATAGGCAATAGCTTGGTGGATATGTTGAAACTAAACAACTTCAATGCTACCTTGGCTTCTGATGGTAGAGCCGCACTTGATTGCATCCGAGAAAATGAATATGATCTCATTCTTTGCGATATTAATTTACCCGATATCGATGGATATGAGATTTTAAATGTTGCTAGAACCTATCCTAAATACATAAGAACACCGTTTATTTTTTTGACCGCTTTTGCAGAAAAGCAAGATGTAAGAAAAGGAATGAATCTTGGTGCAGATGACTATATAACCAAGCCGTTTTCAATAGCTACTATTTTAGATGCGGTAAATTCTAGATTACTCAAAAAGGAAACAGAGAACAATGTTATTAATAATGAAGTAGGCAAAAAGTGGCTTGAAATGCTCAATAATAATTTTAACCACGAATTTCTTACCCCTTTAAATGGCATATTATCTGCCGGTTTCATGTTGGAAATGTCAATTCCAGAAGAACATTTAGTTGAATTAAAAGTCCTTATTGATTCAATATATGTTTCCGGGCAGCGAATGTTGCGCAATACCAAGAAATTACTAACCTATTCATTGCTTGCCAATGATATTAACAACGAAATTCAAATAACCACTTCAGAATCCAATAATATTCATGATATACTAGTGAAGTCTATGGATGAGCTTAACATGCATAATACGCATTATTTAGATCATGTAAAATTAATTGCTGAAGAAGTGGATGATTGTACCTGTAGTAGTGAACATCTTCGACTCATTATTGATGAGTTGATTGATAACATGATACAGTTTCACGTAGGGGATTCTAGTCCAATTATTACATTAAGAAAGAGTGGGCAAGGCTTTGAGTTGTCTTTCATTAATCAGGTAAAAAGCCCACTGAATTTGAATGTTGCAAACATTAAACAATTTAAGAAATTCCATGCCGAATCGGCTATGTCTGGTTTAGGAATAGGGTTATACCTTGTTAAAAAACTATGTGCATTAATGGAATTAGACTTTACTATAAAAGAGGAAGATAATATAATAAGTTTTATCGTTAGTAAACACTAATGTTACTATCAATAGTTATTTTCTAGAGGCTTAGTACAAGTTATTATTGCACTACGTTTATCTGGCATAATATTTAAACGGATTTTTTTGGTTAGCTCTTGATTTTTCAAGAGCTTTTTTTATGCACATTCAATATGGTAGTGAATGAATATAAGGTAATATACTAGTCAATAGTTTTGTGCTTAGGCAGTGTGATGGTAAAGCTAGTGCCTTCACCCAACTTGCTGTCCACTTCAATTATTCCATTATGGGCAGTAACAATTTGTTTGCATATATATAGTCCAATCCCATTCGATTTTTCTCCTGAAGTGCCAAGAGACCCCACTACTTCTTGTTGTGAAAATATTTTATCTAATATTGAAACTGGCATTCCAACGCCATGATCGGATACTTTAATTATTACTTTATTTTTTTGATCAAAAATATGAATGTCAATCTGCCCGCCTACTTTGCTAAATTTACTGGCATTGTTTAATAAATTTACCAGCAATCTTATTATTTTTTCAGAGTCATATGAGCTAATAATTTCATTGTTGTTTTCAGTAAGTATATTTACCGTTTGTTTTTTGTTTTCAGTAATTGGTTTGATATTTTCTACAGCTTCCGAGACGGTCTTAATAAGATTATCTATTACAAAGGTTAAGTTAAAAGTTTTATTGCTACTAAAATCAATCATATCGTTACAAATAATAATCATATTGCTTACCATCCCCTTGATTTTATTTAATAAGTCATCGTGCGATTGAGATATGCTTTGCTTTAGTTCATGAATTTCTATGTTTAGCATAATACCTGCAAGAGGGTTTAATAAATCATGCACTACACTTCTTATTAAAAAATCTTTTTCTAGATTCTTTATCGCAAATTTATTTGCTAAAACTTCTTGTGTTTTCTTTTCATTTTCTAATTGTAATAATAATATTTCTTTAGCTTCAATATGGGATTGAAGCTGCTTCATTAATCTTTGGTTGAAATAAAAGTAGCAAATGAAAATTAATATAATCAAGAGCATGAATCCTGAAAAGAAAATAAACCTTTGATTTGTACTAAGTGCTTTGATTTTTAGTTCTTTTATCTTTAAATCACTTTCATATTGATTGATATTTTCGAGCAATTGATTGTTTACAGATTTATTCAGGTCGATTTCATATTTTTCATTTTCTAGCTTCCATTGAATTAAATAATCGTATGCCAATTCTTTAGCTCCCGTCAATTGATAATATTGAGATGTTGCAAAGAGTAGGCGCAATTTATCATGATGACTGAGTGTGCTATTCTTTACTAAGGATTCAATATCATTATACAGTATTTTTGCTTTGGCTAGATTTTTATTCTTGACATAAAAATTAAATAACTTAATTTTAGTGCTCATGTTTTCAAAGTTATCGCCAACAAGGCTATCTGAAATACTCAAAGATTGTTGGTAATAATATAATGCAGAATCATCTTTTTTTATGGCTTCGAATGAAGTTGCTATATTATCAAATACAACTCCTTTTGCTCCCTGCCAGCCTTCTTTATTTATTGGAAATAAGGGTGCATAACAATTAATAAAGTCTATACATTTTCGATAATAATAAATAGCGGTGTCATAATTTCTTAAATTGTAATAGCACAAACCTATATTGTCTATAACTTCCTGAGCAATATAGGTATCTCTAAAATAATTATTATCTTTAGTCCTATTTATATTTTGCTCTTTTAAATTAGCTATACTGGGTTGTAAACATATTAAAGATTCAATAAATAAACAGCTTGCTTTTTCATAAAGTTCTTGCTGATAATAAGTCATTGCAATTCTCCTTAAGTAAATAGCATGAAATATCGAATCTTTAGAATCCTTTAATATCTCTAACCCATTGTCATAATACATGATGGGTGAGTCGAAATTTTGCTCCCTATTATAAATTATCCCTAACCCATTATAAACATTAGCACGCATTTGATTAATAGTATCATTTATTTCTTTGTCATCAATAAATGAAAGCATTAAACGCCAATAGTATTTTGCAGAATCGTTATTTCTAATACGATAAGTATAATTATCGGCAATAAAGCTATACAACCAATATTGATCAAAATAGTTTAGTCTTTTTCTGTTTAAAATACTCTTGATATAGTTAATAGATGCAGTCTCTTCTCCTCTTTGCGACATTCGAAAACCAGAATCTAGGGCAACCCCTAAACTATCATAGGGCTTAATTTGTAGTGATTTTGTTTTGGTATTGCAATTAATGAAGAAGAGAGAAAGTAAAAAAACAGCTAAGTAGATATATTTACCAATAAAAGTCTTAATACGAATCATAAAATAAAACAAGTAAATTTCTATAGTTTGAACAAAGGCAAATTTACATAGAACGATTTGTCTATATGGTAACTATGGTTAGCTATAGTATAGACCACCAAGTGCGCGTTTGCAATGCAACCAATAGTAAAATGACTAGGACTAAATCATGCAACAAAAACCATGAATGGTATAGCTCCCCTATACTTACCCCGTACTTACCCCGTACTTGGTGTAGGGAAAGTGTAATGAAATAATGATGCAAATAAACTTTTAGAGCTTTATGCTGTTTTGCTCATCACAATATAAAGGGTTACAACTTAAAATTAAATGATTTCGGAAATTATTGAAAATGGAAACCCTTTCCTGTAAGGTGTTTTAGGCACATTACGTAACCCCTGTAACCCCGTTAGGCTTTTTAAGGATCGTTTCTTTGTCATGAATACTCCAAACATTGATTATTTCATCTGATAATTAGTAAAAAAATGGGGTGCAATTCTAAAGAATTAAAAAAACAATATGGCAAAGCAAAAAGGCATTCTTCCTATTGAAGGAACGTTAGGGAACATCACTTACTACAAATTGAAAGAGGGTCATTTCATCAAACGAAAATCAAGTATTTCAGCCCATCGTTTTGCTAACGACCCTGCTTTTGAAAGAGCAAGAGAAAATAATCGGGAATTTGGGAAATCGGTCAAAGCAGCAAAGCTTTTCCATACGGCTTTTCAATCTGTAGCATTGACCATTGCCGATTTTCGAATGTTTTCAAGATTGGTCCAAGTAATGTTAAAAATGGTAAAGACCGATGCGGTGAATCCAAGAGGTCAAAGAAGGCTTCTTTATGATAATGCCAAGTTGATGGAGGGGTTTAATTTCAATAAAAATACCACATTAGAAAGCATACTTTTTGTTCCGTTTGCAATTACTGCTGATAAAGCAACAGGCATATCGGGTATTGAATTGCCAGCATTTGTTCCTTCAGAAAGGATAGTAGCACCGAATGGCGCCACTCATTTTCGTTTTGTATTTGTAATTGCCAGCATTGATTTCGAGAAAGGGCAATATGCAGCAAACAATTGCTACAGCGATTTTTTGGCTTTTTCAAGCACTACAATACCACCGCTAAAACTGGGCTTTATTTTGTCTGATATGCAATCTAACCCTTGGTTCATATGTGTTGGCATTACGTTTTACCAAGAAGTAAACAACATACATTACTTATCGAACAATGGGGCATACAATGCAATGGCTGTAGCGAAGGTGGATGCATAAAGTATCCTTTGGCAGAAGCCAAGGGTTTTGAGTATAAAAGGCTGTTGTTTCTTTTTATTGAAGGCTGCCTCTTACTTATGAGGCATTGTTGATAAGATGACTTTTCATTGTTTCCACGCGAGATAATCTTAAGGACTAGAAGGGATTTCTTGCTGAAACATGTTTGTATTCAACTATCGTCATCCTCATGAAACGTATTCAAGTCGCGTCTTTGTTTTTTTGTTGGACGACCTGTTTTGCTCATGCGTTTACCTGTGAAGAAACTCGATGATAATTGTTGATTCAATAGTTTGTCTTCTTCCGTAGTTAAGTCAATATAGTTTTTGAGAGCATCTTCATAGCCCATACGTTGTTGTAAAAGTCCGGTAACTTCTATGGTCCATTTTCTTGCAGGGGTTTTGATGTCGAAGTGATCACCAATATTTACTGCTTTTGAAGGCTTAACGGATTGTCCGTTTTGCTTGACCTTTCCAGCATCAATAGCATCTGAGGCTTGGGTCCGTGTTTTAAAAATACGGATAGCCCAAAGGTATTTGTCAATTCTAAGTTGCTTGTTACTCATTATTTTCTGAAATAAAATTAGGGAAACCTGTTGTTTAAAAAATATTTTTGCCTTTACAAGCAATTCTGTTCGCGTAAATATCATGCACAACATCATCATCTTTGCTTCTGGAAAAGGAAGTAATGCCGCAGCCATCATCGACTATTTAAAAGAAAAGTCTTTTGCCTCCATAGCCTTAATTGTTTCCAACAAAAAAGATGCAGGCGTTTTGGATATTGCTGCTAAAGAAAATATTCCATCTATTGTAGTCGATAAAGAACTATTTCATTCTCAAGAATTTGCACAAAAAATTCAATCATTCAATCCATCATTAATAGTGCTCGCTGGTTTTTTATGGAAAATTCCAGAAGGTTTAGTGAAGGCTTTTCCTCTAAAAATCATCAATATACATCCGGCACTTTTACCCGAATTTGGAGGCAAAGGAATGTACGGACATCATGTTCACGATGCTGTATTGAAAGCAGATAAAAAAGAAAGCGGCATCACGATTCACTTTGTCAACGAAATATATGACAGTGGTGATATTATTGTTCAGGCAAGATGCAAAGTTGAAGAGCAGGAGGATGCTAACAGCCTTGCAGAGAAAATTCATCATCTAGAACATTTTTTCTTTCCGAAAACAATAGAATTTCTTTTGAAACAATAAGGAGTCCATTCGGGCGTTATTATCCTTACTTTTATCAACCTTAAGTTTTATGAAATCAAAAGTTGTTTTAGTCTTCTTACTGTTAACATCTATCGCTCAAGCCCAAATAAAACCAATCGGTTTTTGGCGTTCGTTTCTTCCATACAACAATGCAATTAGTGCTGCTACAAATGGCACTTCCCTTTTTGCGATATCCGACCAAAGTTTTTATGCCTATAATCTTGCAACAAATGAAACAGCTGCATATAGTAAAGTAGAAGGGATGTCGGATGTTGGGATGAATCTTGTGGATTACGATCCCGTTTCAGGATACACAATTTTGGTTTACAACAACTGTAATATTGACTTTTTTAAAAACGAAACCTTTTTCAATTTACCCGACATCAAGCTGAAAAGCATAACAGGCCTGAAAAGAGTAAATAACTTGTTTGTAAAAGATGGCATGGCTTACCTCTCTACAAGTTTTGGCATTGTAGTTATTAACCTTATAAAAAAGGAAGTAAAAGAAACCTATTCTTTCATAAGCAATAATCAGAACATTGAAATCTTTTCGATGACAGAAGCTCTTGGCTATTTATTTGCAATAACAGATAAAGGAGTCTTTAAAGCCAACAAAAATAATCCAAACCTTCAGGCTTTTTCTTCTTGGCAAAAACTCACATCGAAAAACAATTTCACTTACATCACAACTGCAAACAACAAAACCCTTATCAATACCAAGGATAGCCTCTTTACACTCCTTAACGATACACTTGCTTTAGTTTATTCAAGCCCTTGGACGATCACAAGGATAGATTCGATAGATTCGAAAATCTTTATAAACGAATACCGTGACGCACAGTTTAATGGAGTTGTTCATGTTTTGAATAGCGATTACCAAATGGTGGACTCATTTTCAACTAAAGGGAAGCCAGTAAGAACGATGAAAACAGCAGATGATAATATCTGGATTTCAGATGCTTTTTCTGGTTTAGGAAAACGGAATGGAAACAGTACCAATGATGGCATTCATCCTGAAGGTCCAGCCACTTATAGTTCTTTTGATATCCTTCCTTTTAATGGAGATGTTTGGGTTGCTCATGGCGGATTCAATGATAATTGGACCTACCTGTTCAATTTAAAAGGATTTTCCCATTACCAAAACGATAAGTGGAAGATATACAACGAAAGCACTGATTGGGGTCTTCACGATTTGACCGATTTTTCTTCTTTAGCCAAAGATCCATACGACGGCAGTTTGTATGTAGGTTCGTTCAGAAATGGCATCTTAAAATTGCATGCTGATGGAGCTGGTTATGATCTCATAAAGTACAATGGTGTGATGGAGCCCACTAATGGAGATACAACTTCTTACCGTGTGTCAGGACTTACTTTTGATTACAATGGTAATTTATGGTTTACTATTTCAGGCGCTCCACATGAATTGTATGTAAAAACACAGACAGGCAATTTTATGAAATTTGCTGGGGCCGCAAATGGACAATATGCAGGCTTTCCAATAGTAGATGATTATAACCAAAAATGGTACATCATTCCTGGAACTGGTTTGGCTGTTTATAATGACAATTATACTACCGAAAACACCAATGACGATGCCTACTTAAGAGTCACAACATCATCTATTAGTAGCTCCGTGAATTGTCTTGTAAAAGATAAAGATGGAGCAATTTGGTTTGGAACTTCAGATGGAATTGGTGTCATCAATTGTCCAGGACAAATGATTGAAGGTAGCTGTCAAATTGATAGACCTATTGTTCAATACGATCAATTTGCTGGTTATCTTTTTCAAAATGAAAATGTAAAAGCATTAGCCGTTGATGGTGCAAATAGAAAATGGGTTGGCACAGCCAATGGTGTTTGGCTCATTAGCGCTACCGGCGATAAAATCATTTACAGATTTACAGTCGATAACAGTCCTCTTCCTACTAACTTGATTCAAAAAATTGCGATTGATCCTGTCACGGGTGAAGTATTTATTGGTACTTCCCAAGGGCTTGTTTCATTTCGAAGTACGGCAACTGAAGGTGGTGAGACCAATAGTAATGTGACTACTTATCCTAGCCCAATTCCATCTGGTTATGGTGGCACAATAGCAATCAAAGGATTGGTTTCGAATGGTGATGTGAAAATCACAGACGTTACAGGGCAATTGATTTACAGAACACAGGCATTAGGTGGGCAAGCAGTTTGGAATGGTAAAGATTATACTGGGCATCGCCCACAAAGTGGTGTTTACCTCATTTTTGTTACCAATAAAGATGGTTCTGAAACCTTTGCCGGCAAGCTTGTTTTTATGGAATAAGAATTATGTTGCAACAAACACAAGGTATCGTTCTTCGGTCCATTAAATATGGAGAAACAAGTTTAATCACTACAATTTTTACGAATAATTTCGGGGTTCAATCATACATCATAAAAGGGGTCCGTTCACAAAAATCAAAGCAGAATAAAACTGCTTTTTTACAGCCAGCTTCATTAATTGACCTAGTTGTCTATCACAATCCTAATCAAAATCTGCAGTACCTAAGAGAATATCAGGCAACTTACATTTACCAACAGGTACAAGAACAAGTCATTATCAATAGTGTAGCGCTATTCTCAATTGAATTTTTGTTACGCATTTTGCCCCAACAGGCACCTATACCTGAAATGTTTGCCTTTTGTCAACAATATTTTATCCAGTTGGACCAATCAAATGTGAATGAAATTGCCAACTTACCGATTTATTTTATTGCTAATTGCAGTAAAATGTTAGGTTATGAAATCAAAGGAAATTATACAGAAGAAACGCCGCATCTAAATATTCAAGAAGGTGGTTTTTCAGCACAATTGCCTGCGTCAGAACCATTAGTAAACCAAGTAACAGCAAAACAATTGAGTGAGGTTTTAATAATAAACTCATTTCAAGAGCTACACAAAGTTGAATTGAATTCACAAACAAGGCTTCAATTATTAGAGTGGTACCTAGCGTTTTTACATCATTATTGTCAGCATCTTGGAGAGATTAAATCATTGCGCGTGCTGCAAACAATACTTCATTGAAGCCTTATAATTCAATGCACACATTCTTGGGCTCAGTAAAAAAACGCATTGCTTCCCAGCCACCTTCACGACCGACTCCTGAATTTTTAAAGCCACCAAATGGTGTGCGCAAATCGCGCAACAACCAACAGTTCACCCAAATAATTCCGCTATAAACTTTGGCGGCTATTCTATTGGCGCGTGTGATGTCTTGTGTCCATATAGTTGCGCTCAATCCATAATCAGAAGCATTGGCAAGAGCAAGTGCTTCTTCCTCTGTTTTAAATGACTGAAGTGTTACGACAGGTCCAAAAATTTCTTCCATGTTAGTACGGCAATTTGCCCCAAGACCTTCAATGATTGTTGGTTCAATAAAATAGCCATTCACACATCTTTCTTCAGGATGTATGGCATTGCCACCCAATAAAATTCTCCCCCCTTCCTGCTTTGCCAATTCAATACAACTCATCACCTTATCAAAGTGCAATTTACTAACCACGGCACCTTGTTTCGATGCTTCATTGAGCGGGTCACCAACGGTTAGTTTTTTCACTTTAGCAATAAATTCTTCCTTGAATTTTTCATAGATAGTTTCTTGAATCAAAATTCGGCTACCACAAAGACAAATTTGTCCTTGATTAGCAAAAGAACTTTGCACCGTTGTGCGCATCATCTTCTCCCAATTACAATCATCGAAAATAATGTTTGGGTTTTTACCACCAAGTTCCAACGAAATTTTTTTGAACATAGGAGCAGCAATCGATGCAATATCCTTTCCTGCACGCGTGCTTCCTGTAAATGAAATAGCTTTGATATTCGGATGTTTCACTATCGCACTGCCACAATTTGGACCTGCACCATGAATAATATTCAACACACCGTCGGGCAAGCCAGCTTCTTTGCAAATAACAGAGAGTAAATAACTGGTCATTGGCGTCACTTCACTTGGTTTAGCAACCACACAGTTTCCAGTTGCCAATGCAGGCGCTATTTTCCAGGTGAATAAATAAAGGGGAAGATTCCAAGGAGAGATGCAACCCACTACACCAATAGGTTGACGAAGGGTGTAATTGATTGCCTTGTCTTCCATGTGATGACTGTCAGTGCTGAAGTGTATTAATCCAGTTGCAAAAAAACGGAAGTTGGAAGATGCGCGAGGAATATCCACGTTCATACTCAACCAAAGTGGTTTGCCATTATCATTGGTTTCTGCAAGTGCAAGCGAATCAAGATTAGCATCAATCAACTCAGCAATTCTGTTCAATACCTTAAACCTTTCTTCTGCGGAAGTTTTACTCCAAGCAGGAAAAGCCGCTGCAGCCGCTTCATATGCAGCCTGTACATCTTGTTCATTACTGTCTGGAATTTGTCCATACACCTCACCTGTAGCAGGATTGATGTTATCTATATATTTTCCACTCAAAGGAGCTTGAAAATTTCCACCAATGTAATTGCTGATGTGTGTAGGCGCTTGCAGAGTCATAGAGGCAAAAATAGGTTGGTTTCTCCAATGAAAAAGAGACAAAAAGAGCTAATCCCATTTCTTAACGACTTGTTACGCGCTTACAAAACCCGTGTTAAGCCCTTGAATTGTGTTGCAGGAAGTGAAACCCCACCGCATCTTTGCATCATCAAAACAAACAGAAACGGCTTACGCGAAATGCCACGGCTAACAAACAAAAACAATTTTTAAACAAACAAACAAAAACAAACAAAATGAAAAAAATTATCATCGCTGCTACAGCAATCCTTGGTTTCGCATCAGCTTCTTTCGCACAATCAAATGCTTCTGGAACCGCTTCACAAACCGTTCAATTGGCTTTATCAAATGCTCTTGAAATCACTTTCACTGGTAATGGTTCTGCAACAGGTGGAACAGTAACTATCCCTTTTACAACTGTGAATGATTATGCAAATGGTGTGGAGAG
>CAINUN010000049.1 GCA_903853805.1 uncultured Bacteroidota bacterium | reverse complement strand
TTTAAACAAAAAGTCCTGCACTAGTGCAGGACTTTTTGTTTAAAAGACCTAAACATTGGTTGTAACACAACTTATTCAAAGGATTAAAACAAACTGTGTAGAAAAAGCCAATAAATAGGTTTTTTTAGAAGCCTTAAATAAATTTGAAGGGTTAATAAATACTATTGGATGATACTGCCGCTCTCGGCAATGCCATAAATAATCTATTGGATGATACTGCCACTCTCAGCAATGCCATAAATAATCTATTGGATGATACTGCCGCTCTCGGCAATACCATAAATAATATTTTGAGTGAAATTGTCGAATTCTATAGCAGACATAACTTAATGTTTTACTCTTTTAATAAAACAAATGCATTTGCCAGAAAAGATTTATTGGTAGAAAATTTGGACATACGAAGCTTATTTTTAGAATTATCATTAACAACTTTCCCAAGCTCTTTCACTTATTGTCGAATTGCCTGTTTAATTTCGCAGCCTTATGTCAAAAGTTAGAGTTCGTTTTGCGCCAAGTCCTACAGGTGGTTTACACCTTGGTGGGGTGCGCACTGTTTTATACAATTACTTGTTTGCCCGTCATCATGGTGGCGATTTTGTTTTAAGAATTGAAGATACCGACCAAAGCCGCTTTGTAGAAGGTGCGGAAGAGTATATTATTCAATGCTTGGAGTGGTGTGGCTTGATACCAGATGAAAGTCCACAAAAAGGCGGTGCTTATGCGCCTTATCGCCAAAGCGAACGAAAACCAATGTATGGACAGTATGCACAACAACTCATAGATGCCGGACATGCTTATTATGCTTTCGATACTACCGAAGAGTTAGAACAAATGCGGGTTAGATATAAATCTGCCGAAAACCCTTCGCCACAATACGATCATACTACACGCTTACACATGCGCAACTCTCTTTCTTTAAGCAAAGATGAAGTGGCGGATTTGCTTGAAAAGAAAACGCCTTATGTGGTGCGCATCAAAATGCCTGAGAACGAAACCATAAAGTTTCATGACCTTATTCGCGGGGTGGTAAATTTTGACACCAATCTAGTGGATGATAAAGTGTTGTTGAAATCGGATGGTATGCCTACTTATCATCTTGCTGTGGTGGTAGATGATTATCTCATGAAAATAACCCATGCTTTTAGAGGTGAAGAATGGCTGCCAAGCGCACCTGTTCACTTATTGCTTTGGGTATATTTGGGTTGGGATAAAGACATGCCGCAATGGGCACATCTTCCACTTATTTTAAAACCTGATGGCAATGGAAAATTAAGCAAACGAGATGGAGACCGACTTGGTTTTCCTGTATTTGCGATGGACTGGAATGATGCTAGAACAGGGGAAGTGACTACAGGATTTAAAGAGCGTGGATTTTTGCCCGAAGCATTTATCAATATGTTGGTGATGCTAGGATGGAACTCGGGCACCGAGCAAGAACTTTTTTCTATAGAAGAAATGATTGAAAAGTTCTCTATTGAAAGAGTGCATAAAGGCGGTGCTAAGTTTGATTTTGAAAAAGCAAAATGGTATAACCAACAATACATCCTAAAAAAAGACAACACCGAATTGGCTTCATTAGTGATGCCTTTTATGGAAGCAAAAGGTGTGATTACAACGGTTGATTTTCTTACTAAAATCGTAGCGCTTATCAAAGAACGTTGTCATTTGCTCACAGATTTTTGGGAGCAAGGACATTTCTTTTTCGCTACACCTGAATACAACGACCTAGCCCCACTCACCGAAAAATGGAATGAAACCAAACAAAGTTTTTTCACCAAATGGGTAGGTCAATTATCGGCAATAACCAATTGGAATCATGATGCTTTGGAAGCCAACTTTAACGAACACATGCAACAAGCCGGACTTAAGAAAGGAGATGTGCTTTTGCCTTTGCGCATTATGTTAGTTGGTGGAAAATTTGGACCTGGAGTGTTTGATATTGCTGCTTTGATTGGAAAGGAAGAAACCGAAAAGCGTGTGAAGATTGTGTTGGGAAAGATGTAAGACTCTTTTTTCATACGCCTCCTCTATTTAGTTTAATCTTTAAAAAAAAATAAAGCCCCGCAAATGCGAGGCTTTTTATTCTTAGAATCTTGTTGATTAAGATTTCTTTTCGTCAGATTTCTTTTCGTCGGTTTTTGCGTCTTTACTGCAAGATTTTTTACAATCTTTACCGCCGTTTTTGCAACAGACTTTTCCTTCTTTTTCGCCTTTAGCGCAACATTCTTTCTTTTCACCTTTTTTACACTTTTCGCCTTTACCACCATCGCAAGCGAAAGTAGCGCCAGAAATTGCTAAAGCACAGAGGAATAATGAGAGTTTTTTCATTGGTTTTTAAAATTTAGAAAGTAAAAATAAGGAACTTGGTTTAAATGCGAGCAAGCACAGTGATGCCACCTTGCACTATTTCACCAATTTTAACATCTACTTTGGTGCCTACAGGAAAAAACAAATCTACCCGAGAACCGAAGCGAATAAATCCGAATTCTTCGTTTTGACTTACCTGCTGCCCTTCTTTCACATAATAACAAATGCGTCGAGCTAATGCACCCGCTATTTGTCGTAAAAGGATTTCCATTTTAGGATTTTTGATGACCAAAGATGTTCGCTCGTTTTCTGTAGATGATTTAGGATGCCAAGCCACCAAATATTTGCCAGGATGATATTTCATGTATTTTACCTCGCCTTTCACTGGACAACGATTGACATGTACATTCAATGGCGACATAAATATGGAAACTTGCAAACGCTTTTCCTTAAAATACTCTGGCTCAAAAGTTTCTTCTATCACCACCACTTTACCATCGGCTGGAGCAATTACTTTGTCATCTCCTGTTGTGAAAATTCTGTTGGGAAGACGAAAAAACCAAATGACCCAAAACCAAAGTAAGAAGCAAATGATGTTGATAGGAAAGAGTAGCCAAAGAATATCAGCCAGAAATTTGTAGGTAACAAAGCCAATTATTCCCCAAAGAATAGAGGCAATAAGAATGTATTTAGAACCTTCGCGGTGTAACTTCATAAATTAATTTTCGGGGCAAAAATAATGGAAACTTATTCAGTGGAATCAGGCAAGTATTCCTTTGACGAAATACAAATAAGCAAAAGCAAATGGCACGGACACTAAAAGTGAATCAAATCGATCGAGTGCACCTCCATGACCTGGCATGATGTTGCCGCTGTCTTTTACATCTGCCATTCTTTTCAATCTAGATTCAAATAAATCGCCTACTGTTCCAGCAATAGTTGCACAAAGAGAAAGCATAATAGCGTCCATCATTTTATTAGAAGAAAAATAGCTCCAAACATAAGCTCCTGCAATCGTAAGTAACGCACCACCAATTGTTCCTTCCCAAGTTTTCTTAGGCGATATTTCGGAAAAAGGGGTTTTACCGATGAAGGAACCAACGATATAAGCAAGCGTATCGTTCGACCAAATCATAAGTATGAGCGCTATTGGGAAAACCCATTGAATAGAATAAATAATGAGCAACAAAATTGCAGGCAATGAAATGTAAAGCAGTCCGCTAATGCTCCAAAAGCTTTGTACTAAATAATTTTTTTTAGAAAGGGCGCTGATGAGAAAAAATGGCATAAGCAGACAAGCGATTAAAGGTAAAACAGCTATTGCAGAGAGCGGCGGCCAATATTTTTCTTGAAATGAAAACCAAGCTATCAGTACCAACACTAAAGAGGCAATGGATGATAGCCCCCACTTCATCCATTTAGGAAATTCTAAGCCACTTATTTTTTCAGCTAAAAAGAAAAACTCTTTCAAGCACAAAAATTGAATTATTAATACAAGTGCCGTAAACGACCATGCATTCCATAGCAAACCTGCCATCATGATGATTGCAAAAACAATTGCGCTGCCTGTACGTTGAAGAAATGTGGGCCAGTGTAATGCCATGAAAAGTACTATTATTCGGTTCCAGTTAGTGTTTCCTGAGGATCAAAATCGGAAGCCCAATAAGGTTTCAGTGTAGTTTTTGATTTCCATAAATAAAACATTCCTGCTATTGCCAATGAAGTGCCTAGTATCATCCAAGATAGTGACTTTGTTGTGGTGATGGCTACTTTTTCGGTGGCATTATTGGCAAGATAAGCCACTACAACTTGAGAGCCATTAAATACAAAATGCGCAATAATTCCTGGAATAATGGAACCTGTGAAATAATAAAAACTACCCAACATCATGCCTGCAATAAAAATGGAAAGCAAACCATAAACATTAGTATGCAACAACGCGAACAACAATGATGAAACAACTATCGGGAACCAAATATTATACGTTCTTTTTGCAGCAAAGCGCATAATCACACCACGGAAAAATAATTCTTCACTCAGCCCAGGCATGATAGCTAATACTATAAAGGAAACAATTAATTGTGGTGGTGTTTTCAAAGAAAGAAAAGCTGCCATCAATCGATCATTTTCTTCTTGAATTTTCTTGGCATTGCTACCCAAATTATATTGAGTCAAACAATCTGCTATAACGGTTAGCAGCGGTTCAGCACAAATCATGATTATTGCCGGTACAATTAAATGAAGCAGATTAGCCGGTTTCATTAGTCCTAAAAATTGTAACGGACGAGGATGCATAAAATAGGCATACAAAAGCGCAGGTAAAAGAAAAATACCTAATGCAGAAAAGAACTGCAATACCAAACCGCCTGCAATTGCAGTATGTGTACTATTGGCATTTAGATTTTGGATGTCAACAAGGGAAACGTCCATCTTATTAACGATAATTGGTCCTATAATAAAAGCAAAAAAAGATGCCATTACTGCCACCAGTATGATGAACTGTATAAACTGAATATACCAGGGGAAGTTTCGCCAATACTTGTGTAGCATGTTGTTTGTTTCTATAAATCTATTGCAGCAAATTTAATGGCTTATTTTAGTCTTTATTACTTTATCAATTCTTTTTGGAAGAGACAATTTGAAATATTCTATTTTTGACCTTCAACTTTCAACCGGATTCGATGGGCGAAATAGCAGCAGGGCCACTTCTCAGTAAGATTAATACACCAGACGATTTAAAAAAACTTGACCGTTCACAATTGCAACAAGTGTGTAACGAACTCAGGCAATTTATTATTGATTGTGTAAGTGTGCATGGTGGACATTTTGGTGCAAGCCTTGGTGTGGTGGAATTGAGTGTAGCACTTCATTATGTGTTCAATACCCCCGATGACCAGCTTGTTTGGGATGTTGGACACCAAGCATACGGACATAAAATCCTTACCGGAAGAAGAAAAGTTTTTCATACCAATAGAAAATATGGCGGTATTAGTGGTTTTCCTAAACGCAGCGAAAGTGAATACGATTCTTTTGGTGTAGGTCATTCTTCTACTTCTATTTCTGCGGCATTGGGAATGGCAATTGCTTCAAAACTTAAAGGTGAAAACCATCGGCAACACGTAGCCATTATTGGCGATGGTGCCATGACTGCGGGTTTGCCATTTGAAGCACTCAATCATGCCGGAGTGAGCAATGCTAATGTGCTGATTATTCTCAATGACAATAACATGTCTATTGACCCAAATGTGGGTGCATTGAAAGAATACCTTACCGATGTTTCTACCTCGCATTTGTGGAATCGTTTTAGGGATGATGTATGGAAGTTATTAGGCAAGATGCCCTATTCAAGATTTCAAAGAGATTTGGCTTCTAAGATTGAAGCAAGTGTAAAAGGCGTGATTTCTAAATCAAGCAATTTATTTGAGGCGTTGGGCATGAGGTATTTCGGACCGATAGACGGACATAATGTGCTGAAACTTGCTGAAATTCTAGAAGACTTAAAAGATATTCCTGGACCAAAGTTGTTGCACATCAAAACAGTGAAAGGAAAAGGTTTTGATCTTGCAGAGAAAGACCAAACCTTATGGCATGCGCCTGGCACTTTTGATAAAATCACTGGGAAGATTAACAAGAAAACAATTACTGTTCCCGAACCGCCTAAATACCAGGATGTGTTCGGACATACCATCATAGAACTTGCCGAGAAAAACCCTAAAATCATGGGTATCACACCTGCTATGCCATCAGGTTGTTCATTGAAGTTTATGATGGAAAAAATGCCCGACCGTGCACTCGATGTGGGCATTGCCGAGCAACATGCGGTGACGCTTAGTGCAGGTCTTGCCACACAAGGTATGCGGGTGTTTTGCAACATCTATAGCTCGTTTATGCAACGTGCTTATGACATGGTGGTGCACGATGTGGCGATTCAAAAACTACCTGTGATTTTCTGCCTCGACCGTGCAGGACTTGTGGGCGATGACGGACCTACGCATCATGGGGTTTATGACATAGCATTCATGCGTTGCATTCCGAATATGGTGGTGAGTTCGCCGATGAACGAAGCCGAACTGCGCAACCTGATGTACACGGCACAACTCGATGAAAACAAATATCCTTTTGTCATTCGCTATCCACGCGGAACGGGGGTGATGCCTGAATGGCGCACGCCTATGCAAGCCATTGAAATTGGCAGAGGAAGAAAGATAAAAGACGGGGAAGAAATTGCTATCCTCACCCTTGGACATCCGGGCAATTTTGCGGTGGAAGCCATGAAAACCTTGATGAGCGACGGGCTAAATCCTGCACATTATGATATGCGTTTTGCCAAGCCGCTCGACGAAGAAATGCTGCATGAAGTGGCACAAAACTTCTCGAAGATTATTACGGTGGAAGACGGAACAGTGGTAGGCGGTTTTGGAAGTGCGGTGCTTGAATTCCTCAACGAACATCATTATCATAATGAAGTGACCATCTTAGGCATACCCGACCGAATAGTGGAACATGGCAAACCCGAAGAACTGCACCGCGAGTGTGGCTACGATGCCAAAGCTATTATTGATTGTGTGCGCCAATTATCGGCAATGGAGATTAGGGTGACGGAAATGTTTTAAAGTAAGTAAAACACTAAAAATTAATGATAATCACTGATAATCATTTTGACGAAGGAACTCTTCAGAGAATATTCATTGCTGAGCAAAAAGTAAAAAAGCTTCGCAAGAAAGTGAATTGTTTTTTTGTTGCTTTGATGATGGCAATAATTGGTTTGTATTTTAAGAAATAGAGTCAAACACTTAAATATATAAATTAAAAGACCGAGGTAGTGCTTCGGTTTTTTATTGTTTTATAGGTTGTAAGTCTTTCATCTTTAATGGTAAGATGGTAGGTCCTGGAAACGAATAATACTTATGTGGGTATGAAATCTCTTTGTCAAACGGAGCTTTTATACAGCCATGTAAAGGACAAACACTATAAACAGCACCATTAAGTTTTGAACGATAATCATCATAGTATACTGCATATACCTCTTTCCCATTTACAGTATCAACATCGTCGTACAAGGGTTTTGTTTTTAGATAATTGAACCCTAGCCAAATTTCACCTATTTTATCTGAAGGGTAGTCACGTTTTCTAATACTCCGCATAGTTTCATTGGGGTAAAATGGGATTACTGAATAATAATAACCTGATTCAAGGTCGTATTGAACAATACCACTCCACCCCCAATCTATTGTTATCATTCTTCTCCAACCAAATTCAGTCCATGTAGACATATAACTATCAATAGATGGACAATTAAGAATATATAGTGTATCCTTACTTTCATTTTTTATTTCAATATAGTATATGATTTTAGCTTTTTTTTCTACTAAATATTGAACTTCCATTCTAATGTTCTTGTCAGATAACAAAAATTTTTGCCCAAACAACGAAGTCGGGCAAAAGATTGTCAATATCAACAAAAATTGTTTCATCCACCAAATATACCCCCTTTCCCATCCCAAAAAACCCCCGCTTTAGCCGGCTTTTGGCATTGATATACCCCACCCAGAAAAAGGTAATTTATTTATTGCCTTTAAATTCACTTAAAATAACTTGGCTATCCAAGCCAAATAACTTGGCTATCCAAGTGAAGTAACTTGGCTGTCCAAGTCAAATAACTTGGCTATCCAAGCCAAATCAATTGGCTATCCAAGTGAAATAACTTCGGCGTCCAAGCTAAATAACCTGGCTGTCCAAGCTAAATAACTTGGCAATCCAAGTCAAATAACTTCGGCGTCCAAGCTAAATAACTTGGCTATCCAAGCCAAATAACTTGGCTGTCCAAGTGAAATAGCTTGGCTATACAAGTATTATTAAGTAAATCACTTGAAATAAACTCAATTTCCGCCCTAGCAAGGCTGTTAAAGACCAACTTGCTGCGGTGAAGTATGAAAAAGATAAGTAGGGGTTCCTTTATAGAAAACAGAAAGGGACTGTCTCAAAAGCAATGAGGCAGTCCCTTTAATATTTGACTTGAAATAACTGTTTAAGTCACAATGTTTTTTCTTGGGTTGCGTTCCAAGACTTCATCCAACATGCCATAATCTTTGGCTTCTTGGGCAGTCATCCAATAATCGCGGTCGCTGTCTTTTTCTACTTTATTGAATTTTTGTCCGCTATGGTAGGCTATGATTTCATAAAGCTCTTTCTTCAATTTGCCAATTTCACGAGCTGTAATTTCTATATCACTTGCTTGACCCTCGGCACCACCCAAAGGCTGATGAATCATTACACGACTGTGTTTTAAAGCAGTACGTTTCCCTTTGGTTCCTGCACACATCAACACGGCAGCCATTGAAGCGGCAATGCCAGTGCAAATAGTTGAAACATCTGGGTTGATGATTTGCATGGTGTCATAAATGCCTAAGCCCGCATATACGCTACCACCTGGGCTATTGATATACATTTGCACATCGCGATTACGGTCGGTACTTTCTAAGAAAAGTAACTGTGCTGTAACAATATTGGCTACTTGGTCGCCAATGCCCTCTCCAAGAAAAATGATGCGATCCATCATCAAACGAGAGAATACATCCATCTGTGCCACATTCATCGGACGCTCTTCAATAATATAGGGCGTGAGCGCCATAGGACTTTTCATAAGAGAAGACGAATAGCTATCGAAAGTAAGGCTGCTAATGCCATGGTGTTTAATGGCGTATTTGCGAAATTCGTTCGGATTCATTTGTATTAATATTTAGTTTTAGAAAGAAAAAACTTGCGCTAAATAACGGACTTTTCCAACGTAAATTTGTTTTCTTAGAGAAAAGAAAGAAACAATTTTTACACCAAGATGTTTTTGTGACAAATAGACACACTAAATTAATTTTTCAAGATGCAATTTCAATTATCGTTGGACATACCTAAGCTTCCAAAGCCTATTAAATACCAAGATAAAATTCTCTTGATTGGCTCTTGTTTCACTGAGCATATTTCGGATAGGTTGGCGGCAAATAAATTCATGACCTGTTCCAACCCTCATGGCATTTTATTCAATCCTTTAAGTGTTGCCAAAAGTTTGAATAGTTATTCCGAAGGAAAAGTTTATGCTGAAGAAGAGTTGTTTTACCTTAATGAATTGTGGAATAGTTGGGACCATCATACCCGTTTTTCAGATGTTGATAAAGATAGGGCTTTACAAAAAATAAACGATTCTCAAAAAGAAGCAAGTGCATTTTTAAAAGAAACAGATTGGGTGATGATTACACTTGGTTCTGCATTTCAATATTATTTAAAGGAAAAGAATTTAGCGGTAGCCAATAATCATCGCGCACCTGCTCAGTGGTTTGAGAAAAGATTATTAAGCATTAAAGAAATTACGGAAGAACTTTCGCAAGCCATTCATAAAATTCAAAGCATCAATCCTAAGGCACAAATCTTATTTACTATCAGTCCAGTCCGCCATATTCGTGATGGTGTAGTTGATAATAACCGTAGCAAAGCAAGGCTGATTGAAGCTGTTTATGCACTTTGCAATTCCTTTGAAAATGCGCATCACTTTCCTGCTTATGAATTGGTAATTGACATCTTGCGTGATTATCGTTTTTATGATGTGGACATGGTGCATCCCAATTATCCGGCGACACAATTTGTTTGGGAAAGATTTGTCGCTTCTTGTGTCGAAGAAAAATCTCAAGAAATCATGGAACAAGTACAGGACGTTATGACGGCTAAAAACCATCGAACAAGATTTCCTAATACAGATGCACATCGAAATTTTTTGGCGTCTTACAAAACAAAAACAGAAACCTTGATGACAATGTTTCCGTTTCTAAAACTCGATGAGGAGCTAAACTATTTTTCGCTTTAGACTTCTACTATCAATTCGCCTCGTTCCGTAATCTTCGATTGTTTTTCCATTTCCATAGTGCAACAACCATTGAAAATGGCATTGGATTCTATTTGCAATTTCTTAGTCGTTAAGTTGCCATTGATTTGACTTTTTGAACGCATTGTGAGCATTTCTCCAGCGGTAACATTTCCAATCACTGTTCCATGAATGTCCACTTGCAATGCTTGAATATCGCCAAATACTTTTCCTGTGGAAATGACTACTACTTTCGCGCGACAAAAAATATTTCCCGTCACCGTTCCATCAATTCGAATGTCGCCATCCGATTCAAGATCGCCACTAACAGCCATTTGTGGTGCAATGACACTTACTTTATCGGCTTGCAGAGCAACTATGTTGCTTTCTTTTCTGTGGTATTTAAACATCATAAGGCAATTGGTTTTTATTGGTGAATGCCTAGGTTATGATTTCAAAGAAATGGAGTTGATGCGTAAAGGTAGGGAATATGTGTAAAGTAATTAAGCAAGTCTCTTTTTTAAAACAAGGAGTAATTACTCTTGTTCTCTTTCATTTCAAGAATATTGTAGTTGCTTATGAGGAGTTCGTTTCCTTCTTCGGAAGTTGCATTTCTCATTCCGTATTGCAATGACCATGAGAGCTGGTAATAGTTTTTATAAAGCTCACGTATATATGGAGAATTATCGTAGGTCATCAGCCATCGATGTTGTGTTTTTTGTAAATGGTTATATAGTTTTTCATGTTCGAACTGAAGATGCAGCATTCCATTCTTTCCATAGAGTTTCGACTTGGTGGCAGAGTAATAGGGGGGATCTAAAAACAGAAATACATCCTTCCCTTTTTTGTCAATAAGAAAAGAGAAGTCTTCACAATAAAAGTCAATATGCCTTATAGCCCATGCTGCCTTTTCAAGACGGTCAATAGAGGTTTGTGTAAACCTTCCTTCAAAGGAGCCTTTTGAAAAACCACCACTATCTACTACTCCTGAAAACGTAATTCTATTCAATACAAAAAAGTCAACCGCTCGTTGCAGTTCACTAAGATTGCTACTTCTTCTTGCAACAATTTCTTGAAACAGGTCTTTGCCATTACCATCTGGTTTCCATTGGTTATAAACTGCTTTTACTTGTTGAATCAATTGTTTGTTGTTGGTTTTCAGTTGTTGCCAAAAACAATACAATTCATAGTTAAGGTCGGAAGCAATAATCTTTTTCTCAGGAAAATTTTGAACGCAATAAAATGATAAAGAACCGCCCCCAAAAAACACTTCTCTCAGTTCATTAAATGGAGGAATGAACTGACTTAAAAAAGAGATGCCTTTTGATTTTCCGCCGGGATAGCGAAGTGGACTTTTCGTCATGTTGTTGCTAAAGTATTCATTCGGCACAATAATTTTTCAAGAAACTTGTTAAAGGATTATAACATTTTCAAAACCTCTTTTTACATGCTGTTAGAAATTTTTGGCACGGTTTTGTTTGGTACTAATTAAAAAGTAAAAACAATGAAATCAAGAAATAGAACCTACTTCGAAAAACAAAAAGCTTTCCGCAACATGATCGCATTTAAAGATATCAGAAGCTTTTTATTTAGCAGCTTTAAAGCAGCTAACAGCCTTGTGGTAAAAAATGATATTATTAATCTCCTTACAGAATTGAAACAACCCAATAACAATCAATTAGCAACTGCTTCTTAACCGAGAAGAAGATGATAAATAACGTCCCCTGTAAACCTTAGCCTACCCTTGTGGTAGGCTTTCTCTTTTCACACAAAACACTACATTGCAGCTTTAATTCTTGCCATGAAATTTAAACCCTCCGAAATAAAAACAGCCCAATTACACGCTTTTTTGTTGGGCTCTATTGCGCCTCGACCTATTTGTTTTGCAAGCACTATTGACGAAGACGGAAATGCCAATCTTTCTCCGTTTAGTTTCTTCAATGTTTTTGGAAGCAAGCCGCCCATTCTCATTTTTTCACCGGCAAGGCGTGTGAGAGATAATACCATTAAACACACTTTGGAAAACGCTATTGCTACCCAAGAAGTAGTTATCAATGTGGTGAACTACAACATTGTTCAGCAAATGAGCCTTGCTAGTTGCGAGTATCCTAAAGGCACTAGCGAGTTTGAAAAAGCTGGCTTCACGCCCATTGCTTCCGAAATGGTGAAGCCTTTTCGTGTAAAAGAAAGCCCCGTTCAATTAGAGTGTCGCGTCAATCAAGTTATTGAAACGGGACATGAAGGTGGTGCAGGCAATCTTATCATTTGCGAGGTGTTAATGATGCACATTGATGATAACGTTTTGAACGAAAAAGGCATGATTGACCCACACAAGATTGACCTTGTGGCGCGCATGGGCGGAGATTATTATTGTCGTGCCTCAGGTAGTGCGTTGTTTGAGGTGCCTAAGCCAAATATGAACTTAGGCATTGGCATCGATGCTTTGCCTATTGAAATAAAAAACAGTTCCATCCTTTCGGGAAATCATCTTGGCATTCTTGGAAACAGTACTTCCATTCCGTTGGTGAGTGAAGTGTTGTATGACGACCGACTTACGCAAATCATTAAGGAATACGACAACGACCATCCAGCAAAAGTTACTGCTTTGCACCTTTATGCCAAAGAACTCATTGACATAGGTTCTGTAGAGAAAGCTTGGCAAGTTTTGTTGGCTGAAAATTAGTCTTCTTTTTTCTTAGCAGTAGTTTCATCTATCACATAAAGTGGTCGGTTGCGCACATTGTTGATGATGCGGCTGATGTATTCGCCTATCAAGCCAAGACATAACAATTGCACGCCGCCAATAAAAGTAATGCTCACAATAGTACTTGCCCAACCGGGCAATACTTGGTCTTTTGCGAAGATGAACATATACACCGCATACATCAAGATGATGAACGACAGAAGACACACCGTAAAGCCCATACTTGTTGCAACTTTCAATGGCGAATCCGAAAAAGCAGTGATGCCATTGAAAGCTAAACGTAGCATTTTCTTAAAAGGATAATTGGTCTCTCCAAACTTGCGCTCGTCTCTTTCATAAAGCACGTAGGTGCTTTTAAAACCAAGCCATGCAATTTGTCCGCGGAGGTACTTATCATACTCCTTCATTTTCTTCACATAGTCGAGCACATCCCTACTTATCATTCTATAATCGCCCACATCAAGCGGAATGTCGAAAGACACCAAGTGCGCCATGAGCCTATAAAACATTTTGGCGGTAAGCAATTTAAAAAGGCTCTCTCCTTTGCGTTTTGTCCGCTTCGCATAAATCACTTTATAGCCTTCTTTGTATTGCGCATACATTTCTGCAATCAATTCGGGCGGGTCTTGCAGGTCGCCATCAATAGTTACAATGGCATTACCCCGCGCAAAATCCATCCCGGCAGTAATTGCTATTTGATGTCCAAAATTTCTTGAAAAAGAAATGTAAAAAAGCTTGTCGTGCTCCTCGCACACCGTTTTCAGTTTTTGCAATGAAGTATCGCGGCTGCCATCATTCACAAAAATGATTTCATAATGCTCCGTCACCATCTCAGCAGATGCCATCAGGCGGCGCTTCAACTCATCAATAATGAGTTCTTCGTTGTAAACGGGAACAACTATGGAAAGTTCAATATTATTTGGTGCAGCAGACATGATACATTGGAGTGAAAAACCAAAAGTAAAAAGTAAAACCTAAATAGTTGTGGAGATTTGATGCTGAGTAGGACTTAACGTGCGCATTAAATCGTTTTTCTTCCCAAAAAAACAGCGCTTCTTTTTCTTAGCAGTCAGTTCAAGATGCTTTTTTGCTATTCTATTTTTAAAATAAATCTCTTTTTCCTGCTTAAAATAGGCGGCTACATCCATAGACAACTAAATTTTTCGCTTAGTTGCCTAAATTTCTTTGCTAAAATTGCATGCGGCAAAAATAAAGGTGCATGCTATTATCATAAAAATGGCTGCTTTAAATTTAATTTCATTAGCGATATGCACAACATTGTTAGCAAGAAAAATAAATTGCCTTGCAAGAAAATTGAAAATTCTTGCAGAAAATATGAAGATGCTAGCCTACAATATTATTTTGCCTGCGGAAAACCTTTTCCCATAAAAATCTCTTTTAAAAGCTTCTTTTTTAAAAAAGACTTTTTTATTTTTAAGGCTTGAATTCAAAATGTCATGAAAAGGCAAAAGGAGTTTAGAAAATATAGAATTAGTCAAGCCGACCTCAAACAAGCAGCCGATTTCCTGCTTCACAAAATGCAGCGCGATGCTGCAGATTTTGCTACGAGGGGCATTACGCCCGCTCATTTATTAGCGTTCGAAACCCTCATCGAAGACTTTGACAATTATCCCACCGACTCTGAATTATTTGGCGTGGCAATGGACGCAACTCGCCTCAAATACATTGCCGTCGAAGACCTAAAAACAGCCATTCGTCGCATTGCCAACATGGCTTTTAATGCCTTCAACGGCGAAGGGCGATATACAGTCTTTCATTTCGAAAGAATGAAAAACCAAACCCACGATGAGCTTTATCGGTTTGGCAAATCGGTGAATAGGGTAGCAACCATTTATCATACCGATTTGATAGCGGAGGGGCTCACACAAGCCATGATTGACGAAGTGAAAAACCTTGCCCTTGCGCTCGATGCAGTTATTGATGCGCAACACATAGCGCAAGAAAACCGCACGATGAGTTTTTACCTCCGCACCGAAAAAGCCAATGCGCTTTGGAAAAAAATCAGTCATTTTTCAAGCATCGGCAAGTCGCTTTTCGCATATAATGACGAGGCGCGCTATAATGATTATGTGTTGGGGTGAGTTGGGGAAACTGCACTACCATTTTGTTAATCCTGCTCACAATCATCAAAACCGGTTTCAGTTTCTGTTGGCTTTTGGGTAATTTCGCGCATCTTTTTTAATTAAAATTTCCGCAACATGGCATTCGATCTCGATCTCATCCAAAAGGTCTATCAGGAATTATCTAAAAAAGTGGATGCAGCCCGCGCACTAGTCGGTCGTCCGCTTACTCAAGCCGAAAAAATATTATACGCACACAGTCATGTAGCACCAACCAAGGCTTACGAGCGTGGAAAAGACTATGTCAATTTCGCACCCGACCGTGTTGCGATGCAAGATGCCACTGCTCAAATGGCATTGTTGCAGTTCATGACCTGTGGTAGGGCTCAAGTTGCCGTGCCTTCGTCAGTTCATTGCGACCATTTGATTCAAGCAAAAACAGGTGCCACCACTGACCTTGCAACGGCTAATGATGTGAATAAAGAAGTGTATGATTTCTTAGCATCTATTTCTAATAAATACGGTATCGGTTTCTGGAAACCAGGAGCGGGCATCATTCACCAAGTTGTTTTGGAAAACTATGCTTTTCCTGGCGGCATGATGATAGGAACGGATAGCCACACCCCTAATGCAGGTGGTTTGGGTATGATTGCAATTGGCGTTGGCGGTGCAGATGCAGTTGATGTTATGGCAGGTTTGCCATGGGAACTTAAAATGCCGAAACTTATTGGCGTAAAGTTGACTGGAAAAATGAGTGGATGGACTTCAGCAAAAGATATTATTCTTAAAGTAGCAGGAATTCTTACCGTTAAAGGTGGAACTGGCGCTATTGTAGAATATTTTGGGGAAGGTGCTGATAGTTTAAGTTGCACAGGAAAGGCAACAATTTGTAACATGGGTGCTGAAATTGGTGCCACTTGTTCTTTGTTTGCTTATGATGATAAAATGGGCGCTTACCTCCGCGGAACTTCTCGCGCAGAAATAGCTGCACTTGCCGATAATGTAAAAGAAGATCTCCGCGCCGATGCAGCAGTGTATGAAAACCCAGAAAAATATTACGACCAATTAATAGAAATCAACCTCGACGAATTAGAGCCTTATGTAAATGGTCCATTTACCCCCGATTTAGCAACACCCATTTCTAAAATGGCAGAAGCTGTGAAAGCCAATAATTGGCCAGATGCAGTAGATGTTGCTTTGATTGGTTCATGCACTAACTCTTCTTATGAAGACATGACACGTTCTGCTGCCATTGGAAAAGATGCAATTGCAAAAGGACTAACCATGAAAAGCGAATTCAATATTACCCCTGGTTCAGAAATGGTTCGCTACACTATTGAGCGTGATGGCATCCTCAATACCTTCAATGAGATGGGTGGTGTGGTAATGGCAAACGCTTGTGGTCAATGCATTGGTCAATGGGCACGTCATATTGACGACCCAAATCGTAAAAACACCATTGTTACCTCTTTCAATAGAAACTTTGCAAAACGCAATGATGGATTTGCTGGAACCCATGCTTTTGTTGCTTCCCCTGAAATGGTTACTGCATTAGCAATTGCCGGTCGTCTTTCTTTCAATCCAATGAAAGATAAATTGGTGAATGCAAAAGGAGAAGAAGTGATGTTGGCAGAACCTAAAGGCGAAGAATTGCCAACCAAAGGTTTCGCTGTAGAAGATGCAGGTTACCAAGGTCCCGCTGCTGATGGTTCAAAAGTGATAGTTAGTGTAAGTGATTCAAGTAGTCGTCTTCAACTATTAGCACCATTCTCTTCTTGGGAAGGCACTGACTTGAAAGGATTGAAATTATTAATCAAAGCATCCGGAAAATGTACCACCGACCATATTTCTATGGCTGGGCCTTGGTTGAAATTCCGCGGTCATTTAGATAATATCTCTAACAACATGTTGATTGGTGCTGTAAATGCCTTCAATAATGAAACCAATAAAGTGAAAAACGCTTTGACAGGCGAATATGGCGAAGTGCCGCAAGTGCAACGTGCATACAAAGCACAAGGCATTGGCAGTGTAGTTGTTGGTGACGAAAACTATGGTGAAGGAAGCAGCCGCGAACATGCTGCGATGGAGCCTCGTCATTTAGGCGTTCGAGCCATAGTCGTAAAAAGTTTTGCCCGCATTCACGAAACCAACTTGAAGAAACAAGGAATGCTTGCTTTGACTTTTGCCAATAAAGAAGATTACAATAAGATTCTGGAAGATGACACTTTGGACATAATTGGATTGACCACTTTCACCGAAGGAACACCTTTAACCATGATTATCAACCACAAAGACGGCAGTAGCGATAGCATTACCTTGAACCACACGTATAACAGCCAACAAATTGAATGGTTTAAAGCAGGTGGTGCTTTGAATGTGATTCGTTCGGAATTTGAATCTTAAGGGTAGTTCATAGTCATAATAAAAAAGGGTGAACGATTTGTTCACCCTTTTTTATTATCCTATTTCTTTCTTTACCCTAAGCCCATTTTGAAGAGCATAAATCTACATTTATTTCGAATTTATGTAATTCACAACATTTATTTCTCTAATAAACACATTAATTATACTAAAAGCAACCTCATTATTTCTAATAGAAATATTAATGTTGCTATTAGAAACCTTTAGGTAATATTTATTGTATCTAATAATTCTATTAGAAACTTTTTTAATGCTATTAGTGTGTTATTATTACACTTTTAGTAACCTTTTTAATGCTATTAGTGTAATATTATTAAACGAATAGAAACCTAAATGTAAATAATAATATCATTTAAGTAACTTTACCATAAAATCTTAAGCTTATGACAGACAATATTATCAACCCCAATGACAGCAAACACCCGCATATGGGTGCTTTGCTAGAGAAAGTAATGAATGACAAAGGAATCATTGCTGCTGCTGTTGCCGATGGCATGGGCAGGTCGCATACAAGCATCTTGAACTACAAAAAACAACACAGTCTTCAGGGGCGCATTCTTTGGAAACTGGGTTTGGTAATGAAACACAACTTTTTTGCCGATCTCAGCGCACAGTTTCCTATCAAGTCGCCCAGTGCTGATGAGTTGGCGTTTCAAGAACAACTCCTTGAAAAAGAACAACGCATTCGCGACCTTGAAAAAGAAGTGGCGATTTATAAAGAGATAGT
>CAINUN010000048.1 GCA_903853805.1 uncultured Bacteroidota bacterium | reverse complement strand
CCTCCTGAAACTGTAATAACTAAATTAGAGTTAGTACCTGCTGGTGTGCCGGCATTTCTCCTAATAGTAAATCCTAATTCAGCAACACCTGACTGTGGTATTGAAATGCCTGGTTTTGATGTAGCGGTAATAAAACCTCCTGACAAACTGAAATTCCAATCACCATTATTGTAAGGAGTAGCAAAAAATGCTGAAGTACCATTCGTACCTGAAGTTGGTGTACTAGAAAGTGTTGCTATTGATGGCACTGCTAATGTAAAACCAGATGGTACTGGAATAGTCACTGTAATGGTACCATTTGAATTACCTACTGCATTCTCAAATATATCTACCAATAATTCTGCTGTTTGATTCGCATTAAATAAGGCTGTTTCTATTTGAATACCTGGCGTTAAATCGGCACCAGATAATGCTGCACCTGAACTAGAAGCAGTATTAGGACGGTAATCAGGATTGGTAAAACTCCAGGCATTTACTAATACATCACATGGTGAGCTTATAATTGTATTGCCATTAGCAGGATTGTTTAGGTAAGTTGCTGTTGCAGCATTCTCTGCCGCCACGGCTGCTCCAGCATATGGCCCTGTCCATACAGTACTATAATTCATAGCAATTACATTATTTTGAAAGGCTGCACCGCCATTGGCTAAAACATCTGCATCCATTACTAAACCTATCCAATTGTTCATCAAAATACTATTATAAATTTTCAGTTCAGTATTTCTTCTTAAGCGAGCACCTCTTCTAAAATAAATCGCTGAAGGTTGTGTAATGCCACCTGCATTACTACCACATCTAAAGGCACCAATTTGTGTAACATTATAAAACTTCCCAGTTGTTTTTGGCAAAGGAGTAAATGGTGCTGTGCCGTTATTGTCGGATTCAAACCCTTCCGATGTAGAAGTACCATTATCTGAAACCGCTGGGTCTCTTACGCCTAGAGCAAATTGTACTGTGCCACTATATCCATTATCGGTATCAAAATCATCGTCAAGGTTTCTATAAGCCACCAAATGCTTACAGTTTACTGAACCGCCAAACCACTCAAACGCATCATCAAATCCAAAAGAAGTTTGTACATAATCAACTGTAGTACCTGACCCTACCGAACCAAAGGTTATACCATTCAATTCATTATCTACCGCAATTTGAAAACCTGCGAATTCAACGCGAGCGTATGTGAGTGAACCAGAATTATCATTTGGAACATTACCACCATGACGTCCTCTTACATTTGAGTTTCCTATTCCTTCTACAGGGACATCTGTTCCTAAGTTGTTTAGACCTCTTCCTAATATTACTAAACCTCCCCAATCTCCTTTTACTCTTGAACCGGCCGCTTTGCTAGAGGTAAATACAATTGGATTACATGGCGTGCCATTTGCAATAATCTTCCCGCCTCTTTGTATAATAAGGGTGCTGATGATGGTATTAGCATCTCCACGTACTACTGTACCTGCTTCGATTGTCAGTGTTACTAAGCTATCGACAAATACTAGTCCTTGTAATAAATAAACATTATTTTTTGTCCATGTAGTGTTCGAAGTAATTACGCCGGATACAGTTACTGTTGGTGCTCCATAAAAAGCGTTCTGTGGATCCCAGTTTGTCCAATTATCTGTCCACATGGGTGTAGGAGCGGGTGCAAATGCACCACGATAAGTGGTAGGTACTACTTGTGACATAGCTATCATACTTGTAATAGCTAATAAAAATGTGAGTGTTAAAATATTTTTTGTCATTTTGTTTTTAGGTTTTTAAAAAGTTTGTAATAAAAAAAGTAATTTATTTTGTGGTGTAAAAGTATTCCAGAAAATAAAATAGCTACACTAAATTACATTATGAAATTGTCACCCTAATATTATTTTAACGTAGTTCCATTATCTCTTTGGATGTTATATGAATATTGAAGTATAAATAGTATGTTGTGAACATTGAAACTCATGCAAAAAGGATCTGGTAAACTGTACTTGCGAAATTCAGGATACCAAAATACGTTTGAGCATAAATCAATGGATGTTG
>CAINUN010000047.1 GCA_903853805.1 uncultured Bacteroidota bacterium | reverse complement strand
TGCTATAATTTGACGATGGGGTATTATCATTAATCTCTTCCAAATAAGAATATCCAAGTATATTTTTATTTGTTTTGAAATGACTTCCCATTGCCAGTAAAAAGGGTATTAATTGTTGAGAAATAGAATCAGATGAAGTATGGTCCTTAAACTTGAATTGATCAAAATATACTACATTTAACAACACTTTCAAAGAGCATTGATTAGCCTTCTGGATTACAGAATCAAGAAGATTAAAATACAATGAAATATTAGTTGAATCAAGAGGAATTTTATAATTGTTACCAACCGTATTATATAAATTAGGTCTAAATAAAAACTTTCCAAATGTTGCATCCCATTGGGGACCAAATGTTAATCTGACACTATTAAACCCCATACATTGTATTTCTTTAAAATCTTTGAGTATTAGACTTTCACATGATGTTTCATCAGCGCAATTGAACCAATTAAATACAGGACCTCCATAATTCAAAGACTTAGTAATGTAAAATAGTTCTGGATGTGTACTATCATTACTAGTAATATCAAGTGAATAATCCATCACCATCGGATAAAAATCATTCCCACTCCCATCCTTAAACTGCCTACCTTGTAATGTTACATATTGTGCATTCATACACAAAGGTACGAAATAAAAATGCAATGCTAAACAAAAAATATATTTTGTCCTCATGGCTTAGTCCTTTTTAGAGTTCTTGATTTCTTTTCTCAACTCCTCCATTTGTTTCTTCAACTCATCAACCTGCTTTTGCAAATCAACAATGTAAAGTGCCTGTACTTCAACAGTCTTGAGTGTTTTGCTCTCCATTTCACCTAATTCATACCCATTGCTATTCTCTATATCCTTTGTAGAAGGTATTTCAGGTAGATGATGATTTTTTATTATATACTCGGCAAAATCATGTATGGAAAGATTTTTATACCCTTCCTCAAAAACGTAATCAGGCCAAACGGTTGATGCAGTTACCCTTACATCACGTGTTGCTACACCACCTTCAACATACAATTTATAGGGTATTGAACTATTTGCCCAAACAGTTGGTGGTGTGGTACCTATGCCTATCCTTCCTGATCCATCGATATAAAACCTTGTAGCATTGTCATAAATGAAGAAATTCTGAGAACTAGCATCCGTATTATGATTCAAATCATTGCCTATTGCCCATAAAGCATTTGTGTTTTGATAAAATTTAATTTCACTATTCTTGTTTGAAGTAGATGAATTAATCAAGGTAATACCTCCAGAAATATTTTGTCCATCATTGTGGACAATCTCTAATTTATCGGCTGGTGAATTTGTCCCAATCCCCACTTTTCCATCATCCCTGACAAGAAAAAGTTGATTTGGTGTAGATGAATTATCCTTAATACTTAATGCTTTTGTTCCTGAAGTGTTCCCATCCGAAACAATATCTAATTTTGCAGTAGGATAATTAACACCAATTCCGACATGACCAATTGTCGGGCATTTAACAATATCATTTGCATTTAATATATCTCCATCTGGTAAATACCATTGAGCAAGCAATGAACATGGGCCAGTCGAGGTAGTATTGCATGTAGGACATGGTTTTGTAAAAATACTGCTAACAGACATAATAGTACCATTCCTTTGAACTCCGAGTATTCTGTAAGAATTATCGGTTGTATCTGAATATCCCAAACTATCTGATGCAAGATTTCCATTAAAGTGAACATTTCCATTCGCCCCCACCCGCATCCTTTCCACCCCATTCGTCTTCACCACAAAATCAGCACTGTCCAGAGTCCCGATAAACCCCGCATCACCGTGGTTTCCCGTTATGTTCCAGTCATTGCTCACTGCCGGAGTCAGTGTGAAATTCTTTACAGAAAAAGTACATCCTGCTGCATCAGCAACATTGACAGAATAATTCAGATAAGTAGAAGAGCCCGCAGCATAAACACGGCAGCCCGTAAGGGTTTGCGTTGTGCCACCTCCTACACTTGTATTCCATTGATATTGATAAGGTGCAGTCCCGCCTATAGGCAAAACCGTTACGATTCCATCATGGCAAGTATCGCATGAAACATTGGCATTGTTAAGATAAACCACCACAGAATCCAACACATCTTTTATCGGTGGTGGGGCAAGAACTTTTATGCTATTCACTTTGGTGCAACCATTTTGGTCGGTAATCAATACCGAATAATAATTACCACTGATAGCAGTCAGGTTTTGCGTCGTTTGTCCAGAACTCCAGCT
>CAINUN010000046.1 GCA_903853805.1 uncultured Bacteroidota bacterium | reverse complement strand
ACAGCAGCGAAAGTTCACTTGAGGGAACAGCAAATGTGAGTGCAAACGACAATACGTTGCGCTACACTTCCTTCAGCATGCAGAAAATTGAAGCAGGAAAGAAAGTTGCAACAGTTCGCTTCAATACTACAGGTGCGATTACGAAGGATGATTTCAATTCACTCGAAGGGTATCTGAACGGTGAAAGAGTTGGGGTTAATGTGAATGATGGTTCTGTTGATTACAGAGCGAATGTATTCCCGAACCCTGCAAACGAAATTCTGAATGTGATTACCACAGAAGATGCAAAAGTTGAGCTGATGAGCATTGACGGAAGCAAGGTACTTGTTATCGAAAAAGTTATTGCAAATCAGAAATTGCAAATCAACACCGGTGCTTTGGCAAGTGGTGTTTATATGCTTAAAATTTCTAACGATAATTTTGTATCAACAAATAAAGTTGTCATTCAAAAGTAATATTTTCTTCATTTGACGAGAAAAGCTCCCTGAATATCGGGGAGCTTTTTTTTTCTTAATAAAGTCAGAATACCAAGGGGTTGCAGTCATAAAAGGATGATGATAAAACATAAAATAGTACCGCTAACACTAGCGGCTACTAATTCCAAATACCCATTCACTTCCCAATTCAATTAATCAATTCCCCGATACCTTCACTTCCATGGTTTAATTCGTAAATCCAAAATCGTAAATCGTAAATCCCGACCCAAACTTTGCCTATCCCGACCCAAAATCAGCCCATCCACTCTTAAAATCAGAAACCACGAACTCAAAATCAGACTCCCCGAAGTCAAACTTAGACCCTTCATACTCAAACTTAGACTCCCCGAAGTCAAACTCAAAATTTTTTAGACCCTTAATCAGCCTCTTCGAAGTCAAACTTAGACATCGCGAAGTCAAACTCAAGCTTTCCAAACTCAAAATCAGACTTCACGAAGTCAAAATCAGACCATCCACTCTTAAACTTACAAACTAAACCGTAGTTTTTAACCCCCGAAAACACGCATTTCTTGAATAAAACCTTTCAGCAGAAAAAGCTGAAAGGATTCGCGACAATTAAGACGATCTGGAATAATCTTCGCGTTCTGTATAAGAAAAAAGCGGTTACCCCACCCACAACGCCTACTCCATTGAGTAGCAAACGGGGTTAGTAATAATCAAAGTCCTTCGTGTTAGAGCGGAGGACTTTTTTTATTTTATGCTTACATTTTCTGTTACCGTGCTTCCATTTTCTGTAAGCACGCTTCCATTTTTTGGAAGCACGGTAGCATTTTTTGGAAGCGCGTTAACTGATTTTGGAAGCACGTTAACATAAAATGGAAGCGTGCTTACAGAAAATGGAAGCACGGTTGCATAAAACGGAGTCTCGTTTCGTAAAACGGGATCTCGTTTCTGTTTTTATTAACTAAGACCCGATAGGTAATCTTGTCCGGCAGGAAGCTACTCCTTTATATAGGGAGGCATTTAATAACGGAATTCAGGGCTTGTTTTTCTTATTTTAAATATTCTTAGTTTTGCCGCGATAAAATTAACAATAGGAGGTCCCGAAAATCCTTTAAAGAGTAGGGGAAATAAATAAATTATAAAATGAGTTCAATACACTATTTTCAAAGATACTCCCAGCGTGAAAATGTTGCGACAAATAATACTTTACTTTTACTTTCTCGCCTATATCAACATTCACCAAATAATTTTAAAGGCTTCTTAAATGAATTACTAGAAGACACTGCTCTTGAGTCAGGTATTTTATTTAATCAACAAGTTGGAGGAAGTGGTTCTACACCAGATGGAAATATCAGCCAGATAAGTTTCAAGGTAGTTATTGAAACAAAACTACATCAAAATTTTTCAGTGCCACAATTAATAGAACATCTAAACAGTTTTGGAAAAGAAGAATATAAAATTCTACTTTCATTAAGTCCAAAACTTCCAAGTGACCAACTTCAGAAACAAATTGAAACTGAAGTTCAAAAATTTAACAATGCAAATAATACAAGTGTTAAATATATTCCTACAACCTTTCAATCAATTATAGAAAAATTGCGCAAAATTTTGGAAGATTATGAATATGATATTATTCCAATTGTAGATGACTTTGAGGAGTATTGCATAGAAGAAAAACTCATTAGCGATGATGAATATAGAATGTGGGTTTTAGGTTCTGGCTGGACTTTAGATGAAAATTTTAAATATAATCTTTATTATCGTAACATTGATTCTGGTTATTCTGATCACTCATACATTGGTATGTATAATCAGAAAAGTATTATAGGTATTGGTAAGCTTACAAATATTATTGAAGCGGATCTTTTAACTATTGGTGGATTACAAATCAAAAATCACAAAAATATTGTTTCAAAAGAACAGGAACAAAATATTATTGGTGTAATTGCTGCAGCAAAAATTAATAATGGTTGGGACATTTCAAAAGGTCATAACTTTTTTTGTGTTGATAAATTTTATAAAACAGATTTTCGTAAAGAAACAAAATATCCATTACCAGGAACTAAGTATTTCAATCTAAAAGAAGTACTCAATTTAAAGACTCTTCCATCGACAGAAGAAATTGCTGAGCTTCTAAAGAAGGTAACATGGTAACTGTATTTGTTACTTTTCCTTCCTCGTTTTATGATAGCTCCCTTCTTGGGGAGCTGAACCTAAGTCCCAAAAGGTGATCCTGTCCACGCTCCTTTCGGCTTTTTCTGCCGAAAGGTTTTGATAATCGTTGTGTGATAGCTCCGCCCTTGCGGGCTGCAATAAAACGATGATGATTATTATGACTCGTGCTATGCGAATGAGGTAAAATTCGTTATTCGTTGGTAACAAACAAAGCCTTCAACTCGGTAGCCTCCGAAGGTTTCATTTTGCCCGCCAATATCAAACTCCGCTGGGGCATTTTTTTTAATTTACACAAACATAATTTAAGGCTTACTTTTAAGTAACCTGTTTGGCATATTTTTGCGCCAAATAAAAATAAAAGTGTTATGATAAAACAAATATTAACTTCCGCCATTTGCCTTCTTTCGTTCTTCTGTTTTGCTCAAGATAAGTCTGTAAAATCTATCAACATCATTGATGTTCATGACACTGTTGTGTATGATTTATTCAACGCTGTTGAGGCGAGCGGCTATGTCGAATTTCCGGTTAAATTTCTATCGAATGATGTTATCAATGCGGTTGATTTTTCTTTCAATTATGACACCCTCTCTTTTGCTTATGATACAACTATCAGGCTCGCTCCATACATGAGCATAACTGCAAATGAGACAAGTAACAGAACGGTATTCTTTACTTCTTTCAGTTCGCAGCAAATTACGAACGATACTCCGCTGGTCAAAGTACGTTTCCAGATTCTGTCAGGACATTTTTGTAGTGGTTCAATCAATACAGTTATGTCATACCTTAACGGAGATGCGTGTTCAAACAAAATT
>CAINUN010000045.1 GCA_903853805.1 uncultured Bacteroidota bacterium | reverse complement strand
GGTCATGTATGTAAAATTCATTTGCCTTTAAATAGTTTAGCAATTATTATAACAACTTCTTTTCTAATAATAAGAACAATATTTACAACCACGTTAATTATTATATCAATTACTAAAAAAAGCTATAGAATCGTCAAGTTGTTTTTTGCATTAGAATGTATAAATATTTTACTCTTACTGCCAAATTATTATTTACTAATGCGACCATTTTACTGTAATTTCTATTTGTATAAGTTAAGCTTTGCACTATTTAAAAATTATTATGGTATACCTTTATTATTACTTTTATATCATAGCTCTATTTATCTATGTTTTACAAAAATCTCTTACATAGGAAGTTTGCATGAAAGAAAGAAAAAAACAGGGGTGCTGAAAACTGAATGAAAGAGTAGGTAGATTGTCTGAACTGTGATTTATATAATTGATGTGATTTTTGATAAGAAAATTTAATTAAGAAAGAAAAAAACAGGGTTGCTGAAAACTGGATAAAAGATGATTCAAAAAAATAAACACTTATTAATAATTATTGCTTTACTGCTGAATATAGCATTATTGAGTTCTTACAAAGGCATGAGAGTAAGTAATGATTTTTATAATGATAAGGTGGTTGGTGTTATTATTAATGTGGATTCTATTTGTGTAAAATTAGAAGAAAACAGTAAATATTATAATATAAAAGACGGAAATCCCAAAATCTTTAATTATTGGTTGAAATATTTAAAGGAATATGAAAAAGAAATAGCGCTTAAAGAACAAATCATTAAAAAACTTACAAAGTTTCTTGACAAGCACAATAAAAAGTATGTATTACTTAACGAAACGGTGAATTATACCAACTTTCCAATGTTTAAGGGGAGAATAAAACAAACTGATGGTGTAAAAAAAAGGGCTTGTGAATATGATATGAGGTCGCTGAAAACAAAGTATAATATTGAAGAAGTAATGGTCATTAATATAGAATATGGCATCAACGAACATGAATACAACAGCTACATTAGAAAAACAGACATTTACAACACTATGGCAAGTGCAATAATAGATTTGAATGATAATTCGCTTGAAATGGTAAAACTAATAACTTCAAAAATAAATATTGGCAGTTATTATAAAATAGAGGATAAGAAAACAGAATTTTTAGAACAAATAAATGAGACTATCGTAAGATCTTTAGACGATTTAAAAGAACATCTAACACCAATTCAATAAAATAAATATAAAAAAACAGGGTTGCTGAAAACTGGATGAAAGAGTAGGCGAAAAAAGAAAACTAATGGAAAATATTTTTAAGAAAGAAGAAGAAACAGTCTTCAACCTAACGGATGAAATACGCCCTTACTTACAAGAAACAGCACGTTGGTGTAGGTTTTTAGCCATTATGGGTTTTATATGCATGGGTTTAGTAGTTCTTGGGGTTGCAGCATTTTTATTATTTGGCATCTATAGTAAACTACCGGGAAACTCAATGGGAATGATAGGAATGGCAGTAGTTTATGTTGTCGTTGCAGTAATTTATTTATTCCCTACCCTATACTTGTTTCAGTTTTCAAACAAAATAAAGCATTGGTTGCTCACCAAAGATGAAAATGCCTTTGTAACAGGCTTTGCCAATTTAAAATCATTCTTCAGGTTCATAGGCATTCTTACCATCATTGCTATATGTTTTTATGGTTTGATGTTATTGGTGATGATTCCTACAATGATGGTGTTGTTTAATAGATAATAACCTTGTTTGTTTTTATAAAAGCAAAAGAAATGAAACAATTTTTTAGCATCGTCACTACAATCATCATCCTAGTAATGATGAATAATGCAGTATTTGGACAAACAAAAGTTGATACTATAACTATAAAGAAAGGCTTAGGCACAACTTATTTCTACAAAGGGAAAAAACTAACTTATAATAAGCTCGTTCAAGTTCTAAGTACCAATAAAAACACAGATAAGGAAGCAACAAAAATGGATGTCAATAATACCATCAGCATGTTTGTTGGAGGAATTGGCGGTTTTATGGTAGGCTATTCATTAGGACAAAGTATGGGCGGCGGCGAAATGAATACAGGAATGATGGGCATAGGATTGGCATTGGTAGCAATAGATATTCCTTTAGAAATAGGAAAGAGTCGCCACATGAAAAAAGCAGTAAGTATTTATAACGAAGAACAACAGAAACTAAGTAGTAGAAGAATGGATTATCATTTGCAAATAGCGCCAACTGCAATAGGATTCTGCATGCGTTTTTGAAGGAGAAAAATCAATACACAGCTATTTCGTTCAATAAAAAAGACAACTACCTGTTTTCTTAAGGCAAACAATCGGGTATTGATGTGGTAATGCCATGCATCAATGATTAATTTTGCCTCGAAACTTATTTCACACACACACAAAAGTGTCGTTTATGAAACTTAGAAAAAATGTCGCTATCAGCGACTCAGGATTTATCTTCAATCCATCAACAGGAGATAGTTATTCTGTAAATCCAGTAGGTATGGAAATGTTGACATTATTACATGAAGGCACCCCTAAGGAAAAAATAAAAAGCCAAATCATGCGCGATTATGTTTGCGATGAGTCAACTTTCGAGAAAGACTACTATGACTTTACTTTGATGTTGCGTAACTATAAACTCCTTGAAGAAGATGAGTAAACCCAAATACACCATAGCGGTAACGGGTTTAAACGCCATTGATAGTCCTGGTCCAGGGATAGCAGTAATTCGTGGGTTGAAAGTTGCAGAAAGTTTTGATGTGCGCATCATAGGACTTTCTTATGAAGCAATGGAACCTGGAATTTATTTGCACAATCTTGTGGATAAAACCTATCAAATCCCCTACCCTTCTGCTGGTCAAGATGTTTTGTTTGAACGATTAACATACATTAGGGAACAAGAAGAAAAGATTGATTTTCTATTTCCAAATTTCGATGCAGAATTGTATAGTTTCATCAAGCTTCACAAAAGATTGGAAGGTGAATTGGGTATCAAAATGTACCTACCTACATTGGAACAATTTGAAGCAAGACACAAACCCAATCTTTATGAATTCGGAACGAAATATGAAATAACTGTTCCTTTTGCACAAATGATTTTTTCAGCAAATGATATTCATGCTGTCACAGAAAAAATGGGTTTCCCAATTGTCGTTAAAGGAAAATACTACGATGCTAAAATTGCTTATAACAACGAACAAGCAACTCAGTATTTCAATAAAATAAGTGCGCAATGGGGATTGCCAATTTTACTTCAAGAATTTGTTCAAGGCACGGAAGTAAATGTATGCGGCATTGGCGATGGAAATGGTAACTTAATGGGTGCTGTACCGATGCGTAAACTCTACATCACCGACAAAGGGAAAGCATGGGCAGGCGTAAGTCTTGATGATAAAGAATTGATTGAAATAACACGCAAGATGGTTGCCAATACAAATTGGCGCGGACCCTTTGAAATGGAGTTTGTAAAGACTTCAGAAGGTAAATATTATCTTATTGAAATCAATCCTCGTTTCCCAGCATGGTGTTACTTAACTGTTGGTTCTGGACAAAACCAAATGGAAGCAATGGTGAACATTGCAATGGGTAAAAAAGTAGAGCCTTTTACCGATTATAAAATCGGTACCATGTTCATTCGTTACTCTAACGACTTAATTGTTGACATCAAAGAATTCGAAAAAATCTCCACCGAAGGAGAGCTTTAATAAAAAAGGTAAAAAGAAACTGACTATGGAAAAGAAACTTTATGAAAGACCGATTATTCGTCCGTTAAATACGGGGTTAATGAATAAATACGGCAATCGTACCGAGTACATGCCTGTCACCCATATTGAAGGCGCTTCGGTGAAAGAAATGTTGAAGAAATATGGTTCGCCTTTGTTTGTTTTTTCTGAAAGACAAATTAGAGAAAACATTCGCAGTGCCAAGCGCGCCTTCGAAACAAGGTATCCTAAAGTGCAGTTTGCATGGAGTTATAAAACCAATTACCTCAATGGCATATGCAGCATCTTTCATCAAGAAGGAAGTTGGGCTGAAGTGGTGAGCCGTATGGAATATGATAAAGCTTTGCACAATGGTGTTTCGGGCGATAAGATTTTGTTTAACGGACCCGATAAAACGGATGCAGACTTAAGAGAAGCCATCAAAAACAATTCCCCTATTCATATTGATCATTTGGATGAACTTTATCGCCTCACAGAAATTGCCACTGAACTCAATGTGAAACCTCGCGTTGCCATTCGAGTAAATATGGATGTGGGTGTTTATCCAATGTGGGACAGATTTGGGTTTAATTATGAAAGCGGACAAGCTTGGGATGCCATCAACAAAATCATGGCAACAGGCAAACTCAATTTGATTGGTTTACACACACATATTGGCACCTACATGCTTTCGCCAAATGCTTATGGTGTTGCAGGCTATAAAATGGCAGACCTTGCCATTGGCATTCAACAAAAGTTCAACACTACGATTCAGTATATTGATATGGGTGGTGGATTTGCATCTAAAAACACTTTGAAAGGAAGTTATTTAAAAGGTACAGACATTGTTCCTGAAGTAGCTGAATATGCTGAAGCTATTTGTACCTCTTTACTCAATGCTGGATTTAGAAACAATGATTTGCCAACCCTCTTCTTGGAAACAGGTCGTGCATTAATTGATGATGCAGGCTTTTTGTTGGGAACTGTCATTGCGAACAAGCGATTGAGTGATGGTCGTAAAGCAACCATCCTAGATATTGGCGTCAATATTTTATTCACGAGCTTTTGGTATGACCATAAGATTTCTCCTGCACAAGAATTTGGCAGCCACACTGAAGACACTGTGCTTTATGGACCACTTTGTATGAACATAGATGTGGTGCGAGAAAACGTAACTTTGCCACCCATGAATGCAGGTGATAATATTGTGATTCATCATGTGGGCGCATATGACATTACACAAAGCATGCAGTTCATTTCATTAAGACCTGCAGTGGTGATTGTTGATAAAATGGCAAACCCTCATCTTTTAAAGCGCTCCGAGACTTTAGAAGACATGCAACGCAATGAATTGGTGCCTGAACATTTAAAACACAATAAGAATTAGAAGAATAGGACTGAATGACTCATTTCCTGAAAAACACAAGACACTATCTTCAAGGTTATCCTCTAAGCTATTCGCAGATATACTTCAGCAATAGTCTTTGGCTTGGAATGGTCTTAATGTTGGTTTCATTTGCCGATTTAGGCGTTGGTGTTTCAGGTTTAGTGACGATTGTAGTTTGTCAGATTTGTACTGTTTTTTTCAATTTCAATAGAAGCTACATTTTCGATGGTGCCTACACATTCAATGCATTGATGGTAGGATTGGCAATGGGTGGCATGTATGAGTTGAGTATTCATTATCTCATAGTTCTGGTCATTGCTTCGATGTTTACTTTTTTCTTGACTGTTTTGATTTCAGGAAAAATGGCAAATGCAGGTCTGCCTATGTTAAGCCTTCCATTTCTAATCACCATTTGGACTGTTTTTCTTTCTCTTTCCAACTTCAGTGGCATCCAATTGGTGAGCAAACAAATGTTCTCCTTACAGGTTTGGTTCCCACATTTATTCGAAAGTGTTTCTTCATGGTTTGATCAATTTGCTTTTAAAGATGTGGTACATCTTTACTTACGCTCTTTGAGTGCCATCTTTTTTCAGTACAATGATTTAACAGGTTTAATCATTGCCATTGCATTACTCTTTCATTCAAGAATGAGTTTTGCATTGACCATTTATGGGTTCTTAATTGGTTACTTTTTTTATCACTTTTTAGAAGGCGATTTTACACCGCTTGTCTATTCCTACATTGGTTTCAACTTCATGTTGACGGCTATCGCTTTGGGTGGTTTCTTTATAGTTCCCTCTACCAAAAGTCATTTGCTATTACTGTTTGTGGTGCCCGTTACCGCTTTACTATTAAGTGCATTGCACACCTTATTTACCTACTTCAATCTTCCTCTTTTCTCCTTGCCATTCAATATCATCGTGGTGTTGATGGTGGGTGTTTTAAGAATGAGGTATTGGAGCGCAGGATTGCAATTGGTGACACTGCAACAATATTCACCCGAGCTCAATCATTACAAAACAGCATACGCTGAAAAACGTTTTAAGGGACAAACTTATTTCCATATTTTTTTACCCATCATTGGCGAATGGTATGTTTCTCAAGGGCATGAAGGCAATATCACTCACAAAGATGGATGGAAACATGCTTGGGATTTTGATGTGCGCGATGAAAAAGGAGAAACGTTTCATCTGCCAGGGTTTGATGTGAAAGATTATTACTGTTATGATTTGCCTGTTGTTTCGCCTTCATTTGGATGGGTAGTAAAAGTATTGGATGGCGTACAGGACAATTTAATAAAAGATGTGAACCTCGAGCAAAACTGGGGTAACACCATTATCATCAAACATGGAGAAGGTATTTATAGCAAGCTCTCTCATTTAAAGCCATATAGTATCAAGGTTAAAGAAGGAGATTATGTTCGTTCGGGAGAGGTGATTGCCTCTTGTGGTAGTAGCGGACGGTCGCCTGAACCGCATCTTCATTTTCAACTTCAAGCTAATCCCTACATTGGCTCTCAGACATTTCAATATCCTTTAGCTCATTATTTAGTCAAGAATGAAGATGACTATGAATTTCATTCCTTCGATTATCCTAAGGAAAGCGAAGTGGTGCGCAACATGATTTTGAATCCATTGATGGCTAATGCCTTTGGATTTATTCAAGGGAAAGAATACATCTGGGAAGTTAAAGAAAACGGAAAAACGAGAACTGAAACATGGAACGCCTACGTTGACATTTATAATAAACAGTACCTCTACTGCCCTGAAATGAATGCCACAGCTTACTATGTAAATGATGGTAACGTTTTTTACTTTACCGATTTTTATGGCAATAAAGGTTCCCTGCTTTATGCATTCTATTTGATTTGCCAGAAGATGATTATGGGCTGTTATAAAGGGGTAGTAATTAAAGACCTATTGCAACATGACGTCTTCTTCAACCCCATAATAAGAGCCTTACAAGACTTTATTGCTCCTTTTTATCATTTCCTCGAGGGAAGCTATGAAACCCATTTTAGCGAGGTTGACGATTATCTTAATCCTGAATTGATTAAATTGGGCACGATTTGCCGAGGAAAGATGTTTGGAAAAGTAGTGAAATCACTACAAGGTGAAGTGGTCATACATTCCAACGGCATTCAACAAATAACTTTCAACAACAAAGGAAAAGAAATAACAGCAACATGCAAGGCATAATTAAAATAGTGACAACTGCATTTTTTTGTTTGATAACAGGAAACGTTTTCGCACAGGTAGATTATGATAAAATGGACTCTACCACGGAGGAAATGATGGACAAAGGTGATTGGGATGGTCTTGCTAATTATGGCACCAACAAATCGGCTCAAGGTGTTAACTATTTCACCATGAATGACCGTACTGGACGCGCACTTTTTTCGCTTAAACTCTTCTCAAAATCTGAACGCTTTCTAAGAAAAGCATTGAGTCAAAACAGTTCTTCCACAGAAACAGCACAATATCTTTATGGCAGTCTTTTAGAACAAGGTAGAGACTTGGAAGCAGGTGCAATTCGCAAGAAATACTCTATCTATGGTGGCGGTGATACGAAGAAAACAATTGAAGGGTTTTACAGTGAAGGGGGTGTGAAAATAGCCTCTATGAAAGATAGAATTGGCAATGTTCACTATGTTGGTTTTGGTATGACGCATCGTCCTTCTTATTGCTCTCGCATTTGGCAATCTTTTACTTACCTCACACAAAATTTTCATGATAATGGTTACAAGCAGTATGAGTATTTCGTCTCTATAAACCAATATGCAGGACACTATTTTTATGTTCGTCCTTCCTTTCATTATGCCTACACCAAATATTCAAGTTCATCAACAAGTAGCAACCCCTATTTGACATCTAATACTCAAGTAGTTCAAAACGGATTGCTGACTTATGAAGTGAATGGTACTCAACAATACAATTACTCCAATCCTGGCACTATCAACTCCCTCAATCTTGCCACTAACTTTTCAAGAAGGATTGGTGCTTTAATCATTGAAGCAGAACCTTCTATTCATTTAATCAATCACCAACAAAGATCGTCTTATACTTCTTCTATTTCAGGTACTGCCGATACACTTGTCAATGGTGTTTTAGTGGGTTCAGGCAGTTATGCTTCCACCTCAAACAATATCCTTTCCGATTCCATTCTTGCAAGAAACATTTTCCAATTAAGCACGGGTTTAACCTATCGCTTGCCTATTGAATTTGTAACACTTAAAGTAATGGGACATTGGGTTGTAAATGATAAACAGACAGATTTTGATGTGAGTTTCAATGCCTTTATTCGTGCAAGCAACAATGTTTGGTTACACCTTTCTTATCTTCAAAAGAAAGACCTTCCTCTTGCTTTGAATGGAGACGGACAATACTTCAATGCCGGAAACCCTGTGAAAAGTCGGGTTGGTTTTTCTATGCAATTGCATCCTTTAAAAAAGTTTACGCAATACCTTACATATCAGTTTGAAGAGCAAGGAAAATTCAACTCCTCCGATAGCTATAAATACAACTCGTTTTATCTCACTCTTAAATACAACCTATGATTCGTAAATCCCTTATTGTTATTGCTCTTGGAATTTGTTTCCACGCGCAGGCTCAAAATGCTAACGATGCTTTAGTGAACGCCTTCACCGAAAGCTATAAACAAGAAACCGCTAAAGATTATGACAAAGCTATTAAGGCTTTAAAAGTTACGGGCGCAGAGAATTTGTATGAAGCCAATGCCCGACTTGGATGGCTCTATTTTTCTAAGAAAGATTACATGCAAAGTTCCCGTGCTTATCAATCGGCTTTGAACTTAAAACCTAAAAGTGTGGAAGCTGCATTGGGCTATGTGAACGCTGAAGCTGCTTTGCAAAATTGGGACAATGTCTTAGAGGCTTATAAAAAACTATTGAGCAACGACCCCAATAATACCACTGCCAATTACCGCATTGCGCTCATGTATTTTTATCGCAAAGATTATGTGAACGCGCAAATTCACTTAAACCGTGTGTTAGATTTATATCCTTTCGATTATGACAGCATGTTGCTGATGGCACAAACAAAAGCTGCCGCCGGCAAACTAAGCGAGGCTAAATCTTGGTATGAAAGAGTATTGCTCTACAATCCTTCCGACAATGCTATTAAGAAGCTGTTGAGTAAAATGTAAACCCATTGGTTTCATTGCTAAGTTGTTAAGACATAAAGTTTCATTAAAGAAAAGACCACAAAACATCAGTGCTTTGTGGTCTTTTTGTTTTTTGAATCATTCAACATTCAAAATTATAGAAGCTCTACTTCATAACTGCCCACCGTACCCGCAGGATTATTCACGTTGAAGAAATGATTGTTCAACACATCGCCAAATTCATCGGCATTGTGGGTTTCTTCGGCGCCGGCAGGTATAATGAGCGATGTGGCTCCCACCGCATCATTAGCATTCAGTGTCCAATAAAACTGCAACGCATCCGGTCCCGTTACTTTAATGCGAATTTGGTCGGTAGGTAGCAGGGTTCTTTCAAAGATATTGAAATGCGAAAGCGCCTTCAATTTCTTCTTCACCCACTCCGTTTGCTCGCCGCTTTGCATGCTTTGTATGTCAATGAAATTGGCAATTTGAAGCAAGTTGGTATAATATTTCTGCGTCAATCCACCAAGCACCCACTGTAGTCCGTTGCAAAGATTTACTCGTTGAGTTTCTACAAGGTCGCTAGCAGTACCAATGCCACTATCTTGCCCTTGATGCGTGTTGAAGGCAGCCATGAACAGAGCATAATAGGCATCTACATCGCTTTTCACGGAAGCCAAACCGGCAATGCCAATCATGCCATCGCTAAGGTTTTTTACGGCTTCTATCTTGGTTTCTTGCGTGCCATTTTGAAAAGGTTTGTGCCCCTGCGGAAACAAAGCCTTAAAGCCTGGGTTAGTTTTTTTAGTATAGAATACAAGGATTTGCGACTCCCAAATATTTAGTTTGTCGGTAAGCCCATCAAACAATTGGGTTAAGGTAAGCGTGCCACCAACACCTTGGTTTTTTTGAAGTTTCCAAGCATTGTAGGCTGCCGTGAAATTGACAAACAAAGGATGGAAGAAATTGTAGAGCACCAAAATTGCAGGGTCTGCCTTGGCATTATTTAAGGCATTATCGGTATAAGTGCCAATTTTGAAAGCGAGTTTGTAATTGTGGTTGGTAACTACTAAAAACGAGTTCACCAAAAAATGATAAAGCATCTTTGACATAATTGCTTGTTTTAGTTAAAAAATATTAAGTTATCTAATTAAAGGTCATTAATGAATTTCATTCAACAAAGTTTTTTGAAAGATATTTTATTGTTTGTTTTGAATTAACTATGTCAAGGTTGGCTAATAGATATAGAAAAACTGCCGCGACCAAATAAACGTAAAGCTTTTGTATTGCGGCAATTGCCGCGACTCAATAAACGTAAAGGATTTGCATTACGGCAATTGCCGTTACCCAATAAACGTAAAGGATTTGTATTGCGGCAATTGCCACGACTCAATAAATGTAAAGGATTTGTATTGCGGCAATTGCCGCGACCCAATAAACGTAAAGGATTTATATTGCCGTAATTGCCGCGACTCAATAAACGTAAAGGATTTGTATTGCGGCAATTGCCGCGACCCAATAAACGTAAAGGATTTGTATTGCGGCAGTTTTTTTGATGGGGAAGAGGGGAAAGAGAGTGTTTTTGGAATTGAACTGAAAGAAAAAATGCAATGTTTGAAGAATCTATTTGTAATTTTATTTTGAAACTAATAACCTATTTTACAACACAAATATTGCTATTGCAATACTAAATAAATCGCCCAAAAGGTATCCAATTTCAGTCCATAGACCACTACTACCTTTAAATCGTCCTATTCTAGAAAAATCGTGAATAATAAACATCAACCCACAAATTATTACAAAATAAACGGGCATTTGAGATGAGTAATATTGATAAATGTATTGTGCAATAAAAAAAGCTCCCGTTTTTGTAAGAACATTAACTATTGTAGAAAAAATAAGACTAACAAATGGTAATCTTTCTCCAGGATTTTCTAGAAGTAATAACTCTTCGAGAGTTTTTTTACCAATTTGAATTTTTGAATTAATTGGTCCAAACAATAAAAGTGTAATGAAACCTAAAATTGTTGAACTAATCGGAATACTAATCATAGCAAGAATAAATGTAACCATATTTTAAAAGGCTCTTGTTTTATTAAGTCTATTTATTGCAAATTCTACTTTTATCACCAAACATAATTCTATTGTTTTAGAAATTCTTCAAATGCTAATCGTAAAGAAACATTACTACCAATTTTTTCATTTGGGTTTTCTATATCAATTTCAGCTTTTTAAACTCGACCTCCTTTATGTTGAAGATGGAAAATAAATACAGAGTCTGTTGTACTTTTCCATTCAACAAAAACAGAAGTATTGGCTCCATCAATTTTAAAATTCCATGGGCTTTTTGAAAGATCAATTTTCTCAATGTTCATAAAGCAAATGTACTTAAAACACAGTTTGTCTCAGCATCTGCTTCGTTCTAATCCTGCTGCATTCCCTAACCTTATTCATAAAAAAAAGAACCTAACAACAATCGTTATTAGGTTCTTTTCTTTTTATTTATCAACTGTTCTTATCCCATATTATGAAACACTCGCTGAACGTCATCGTCTTGCTCGAGGCGATCAATGAGTTTAAACACATCATCGCTTTGCTCTTCAGTAATGTCAACGGTATTTAAAGGAAGCCATTCCAATTCAGATGAAACAGGAATGAGGTTTCTTTCTTCCAATGCTTTTTGCATATTGCCAAAGTCGTTGAAGCCGCAACGAACTACTAAGTTTCCTTCGCTGTCTTCGCCTAGTTCTTCAAGTCCTGCATCTATCAATTCCAATTCAAGGTCTTCCGCACTTAAGCCTTCAGCATTGAGCTTGAAAACACCAAAATGATTGAACAAGAAAGCCACCGAACCACTATTGCCCAATGTGCCACCACCTTTATTAAAATGAGAACGAACATTAGCCACGGTGCGGGTAGTATTGTCGGTTGCTGTTTCTACAAGCAAGGCAATGCCGTGTGGCGCATATCCTTCATACAATACCTCGTCATAACTACTTGTGTCTTTGCCAAGGGCGTTTTTAATAGCGCCTTCGATGCGCTCTTTAGGCATGTTCAAAGACTTGGCGTTTTGCATCACGCGGCGAAGCATTGGGTTGACATCAGGATCGGAACCGCCTTTTTTTACAGCAATGGCAATTTCTTTTCCTACACGTGTAAACTGCTTTGCCATGCGGTCATAGCGAGCAAACATTTTCGACTTTCTTACTTCAAATATCCTACCCATAATGTAGTATAGACTTGTTTATTTAATTAGAATGGGCGCAAAAGTAAGAATTGTTTCTTTCTTGTGAAGAGGTAAAGTTGCGAAGAGGTAAAGAAGCATTTATTCATCTTCGGCAAAAGTGAGCACATAATTATTATTGTCGAGAATAGTAAATTCTGTAGCGCCATAAAAGCTCACTTCTAGTCCTTTTAAAATAGTGACTTTATCTTTTATCGTTTCAAAAAAACGGCGAATCCCTTTGGTTTGAATATAGAGCATGATAGACCCTCCATCTTCGCGTTTAATGTTGGGAAATTCTTCGCCAAGGCTTTCAAAAGTTTGAAACAGAAAAGTAACTGCGCCATTCACCATCATAGCAAAAACGGCATCGCCTTCTTCGGGAAATCTAGCTGTGACTTTAAACCCTAATTGCTCGTAAAAAGCAATGGTTGCGGGAAGATTCTTGACATAAATATTAGGACTTACTGATTCCATAGAACAAAATTAAGAATCCCGAATTTCGAATTTCAATTCCTAAATTCCTAAAACAAAAATAGCCTTGCGAGATGCAAAGCTATTCTTATAGGTTTCATTATTACTTAAAATCTTTCTAAGCCATTGAAGAAGAAATTACCTTCAATAGCAGCATTTTCATCACTATCAGATCCATGAACAGCGTTTTCGCCAATAGATGAAGCATAACGTTTGCGAATTGTTCCTTCTTCAGCTTGAGCCGGATTGGTAGCACCAATCAACGTACGGAAATCAGCCACAGCGTTTTCTTTTTCAAGAATAGCAGCAACAATAGGTCCGCTACTCATAAATTCAGTAAGCTCTCCAAAGAAAGGACGCTCGGCATGAACAGCATAAAATTGCTCTGCCTGACCCTTCGTAATATGAAGGTATTTCATAGCCACAATGCGAAAGCCTGCACCGTTAATCATTTGAAGAATGTTGCCGATGTTTCCTGCACGAACAGCATCGGGCTTAATCATAGTAAATGTGCGATTAGTCATAATCTTATTTTTTAACGGCGCAAAAATAGGATGAAAAATCTTGCACTTTTTACACTTGTTGTTAAATTATCGTAGTGAAAACTTATTTTCGCGCCAACTTACAATTCATGCGCCCCATTCAAGACGCTTTTCCATTATTACAAACGCCGAAGAAGATATTCATTATCACCCATCATAAACCCGATGGTGACGCAATAGGGAGTATGCTTGGGTTGAGCTATTTCTTGAAAAAAATGGGTCATGAAGTGGCTGCAATTGAGCCAAGTGAAATGCCCGAGTTCCTCACTTGGATGCCCGGTGTTGATGGGGTATTGAATTATGAAGAAAAGCCTCTTTTATGTGAAGCTGCCTTCAATGAAGCAGCACTTATTTTTTGTCTCGACTTCAACGATCCAAGTCGTACCAAATACCTTACCCAACAATTAGAACAAACGACCACCCCTAAAATCATCATTGACCACCATCTTTTCCCAAAAGAATGTTGGGATTATGGCATGATCAATTCTGCAAAAAGCAGCACAAGCGAAATGGTGTATGATTTCATCAACCTTATGGGAAAGAATGAAATGATAGACAATAATATAGCTACTTGTCTCTACACTGGCTTAATGACCGATACAGGTTCTTTTAGGTTTTCTTGCACCACCGATGAAACGCACCTTATGGCTGCCGACCTGAAACGCAAGGGACTGAACCATAGCATTATTCATGAGCATATTAATGATAGTTGGAGCCTCAAGCGGATGCAATTTCTAGGGTATGTTTTGTTAGAAAAAATGGAAATCTTTCCAAAAGAACACGCAGGACTCATTGCACTTTCAAAGCAAGATTTGAAAACCTTTGGCATGAACATCAATGAAACAGAAGGCTTGGTGAACCAACCTTTATGTATCAAAGGCGTAAAATTTGCCACGCTCATCACGGAAAGAACAGACGAAGTAAGATTGTCTTTTAGGAGTAAAGGCGACTATGATGTCAATGCTTTTGCAAGGAAATACTTCAATGGTGGTGGGCACTTAAATGCCTCCGGTGGCAAGTCAAATTCTTCGTTTTTAGAAACTGTAACTTATTTTAAACAAATTTTGTCCGAAATTCACCCCCGATAAATAAAAAACATGATTAAACGTTACGCAACTTTAGCGCTATTGAGTGCTACTTTTTTTAACTTGTATTCTTGTAAAAACAACAGCGCCAAAAAATTAGAAGGTGGCTTAGAATACACTATTGTCAAAGACGAAGCAGGAACCCGTACTCCTAAATTAGGCGATATGGTTGAAATGCACATCAAGCTGAAAGTTGATGACAGCTTATTGGCCGATTCAAGAAAAGAAAACAGTGGCAAACCTGTTCAGTTGATGATTCAAGATTCGCAAATCAAAGGCGATTGGACGCATGCTTTGAAATTTCTTTCTGTAGGTGATAGTGCTGTTATCTCAATGACTGTTGATTCATTAAAAGCAGCCATGAAAAAAAATGGTGGTGTTTTACCTCCATTCTTCGAAAAAAGAAAGAAATTAATTTACGAGGTTAAATTGGTTTCTATTAAGAGTGAAGATGAAATGCACAAAGAGCAAGAAACATCTGCTGCTAAACAAAAAGTAGAAGATGAAAAAATGCTTCAAGGCTATTTTGCTCAAAACAAATTGTCTCCAATTAAAACCGCTTCAGGTCTTTATTACATTATGGAAAAAGAAGGAACTGGTAATACACCAACTCCCGGCCAACAAGTAACTGTAAATTATACAGGACGCACTTTGGATGGTACTGCTTTCGATAGCAACCAAGATGAAAAATTCAATCACAAACAACCTTTCCCTTTCACAATTGGACGAGGACAAGTTATTACTGGTTGGGATGAAGGTGTTGCATTGATGAAAAAAGGTGGCAAAGCAAAATTGTTTATTCCATCAACTTTGGCATACGGACAAAATTCTCCTTCACCGCAAATTGCACCAAACTCAATTCTAGTTTTTGATGTAGAGGTATTGAAAATTGAAGAAGGAAAAGCGCCACAACAACAAATGCCTCCGGTTCAATAATATTGTTTATTCTTTCAAAAAAATAAAATGAAGAAACTTATTCTAGTTACTACAGCAATTGCTGTTTGCTCTGCAAGCACTTTTGCTCAGAAAAAGACTGATAAAAAAACGACTCCTGCAAAAGGAAAAAATGAAAAGCAGGAAACTCCAGTAGCTGCCCCTACTCCACCTGCAAAACCTACAGTGGATTATGCAGCATTGGGTTTTAAAAAAACTGAAACTGGTTTGTTGTACAAGTTAATTGTTGATGCACCTGGAACCAATAAGCCTAAGTTGGGTGATAATGTGGAAGTACATATCAACACACACATTAATGATAGCTTATTGTTCAATAGTCGTACTTTAAATAAAAACCAACCTGTTGGGTTTACTGTTATGCCACCAAGTTTTAAAGGTGACTTAGTAGAAGGTTTGATGTTGATGACACCTGGCGATAGTGCTGTGTTTTTAATTTCAGTTGACTCAGTTCAAAAATCGGGCGCACAATTATTGCCTTGGATGAAAGCTGGCGATATGATTGAATACGACGTACAAATGGCAAGCGTAAAAAGCAAGGAACAAGTAAAAGCGGAATCTGATGCTAAATCTTCAGTTCAAGTAAAAATTGACGACAGCTTGTTGCAAGATTATTTCAAAAAGAACAAATTGAAGCCAACTAAAACAGCGAGCGGTTTGTATTATGTAGTTTCTAAAAAAGGAACGGGTGCATTGCCAAAATCTGGCGAAAAAATCTCTGTAAATTATACGGGCAAAACTTTAGCTGGTGTAACCTTCGATTCTAATGTTGATCCTGCGTTCAAGCATGTTGAACCATTTAGTTTCAATGTTGGTCAACACCAAGTTATCTCTGGATGGGATGAAGGTTTGATGTTGATGAACAAAACTTGTAAAGCAACGCTGTATATACCTTCTACACTAGCTTATGGCGAACGTGGTGCTGGTGAAAAAATTCCTGCCAACTCTATTCTCATTTTTGATGTTGAAGTAACAAATATTGGTGAAGAAGCCAAAGAAGCTACTGACGAATCAAAGCACTAAAATGACTTGTTGATTTAATAATCAATACAAAAAATAAAAAAGTGGTATTTGCAATTGCTGCAAATACCACTTTTCTTTTGTAATCAATTAATTGCATCAAAATTTTTCGCTCATCGATTCTGAAATAATTTCTTTATTGCAGCGATAGAGATAGTGTTTTTCAAAAGAAGAATATACAATCAATTGAATTGGTATAGTAATTGTATACTCATTAGTGTGTCAATAAAATTATTCCAATCATTAAACCAAACTTCAATTTTATGAAATGCACCAAATCAATTCAGGCAATTTTAATTGTTCCCATTTTTGTTATTGTTTTTTTATCTTCCTGCTGTGTTGGCATGCCAATGATGTACTCACCTCATTATAACTACCGACCTATGTATATGCCACACCATAATTATGGTCACATGGGTGTAGGTCATCCCTATTATGGCAGAGGTGGAATGGGTGTAGGTATGAGAGGCGGTATTAGAGGTGGAATGAGAGGCGGACACCCTAGATAATTAACATTTTCATTTACAATTAGTTAGTTATTTCCATTTCAAAAGTTCATTGACTTACAACGCATCAATTCTTACAATAAGAATTGATGCGTTTATTTGTGTTGGGCATAATATTTGACACTATCATGTAAACATTAAACCAAAATGACAAACTCAATTGTTGATTATGTATTTGAAAATATATTTTTAGGCTTGTTTATCCTTTTGGGTGGTTTTTTAATTGGGTTTCTTACAACTATTATTGCCAATAAAAGAAAGAAAAGGAAAAACAGCTGGCCAAAACACTAAACAATATTTTTATTTTTGATTAATAGTGTCAATTATAATCTTATTCGATAGCTAGCACATAATTTAATAAAGAAACCATCACCCCAATTATAGTCCTTTTGGTAATTAGTGCTACCCTCTTTTCCACAGCTTAGTTGGCGCATGATTCCGTAGCCAGTTTCAGTAGAAAGTACAATATTTTTAGTCGCATAATAATCCACATAAGCACTGAGTTGATTGTCATCAATTCTAACATAATTTCCATTGCTTAAATGATAGGAGTTCGTAATTGCACGAAAGTTGCCACCTGTATAAAACAGATGGTTTATTTTATGTTCGTAAGTGAGTTTTCCGGGCAAGACCCCATACAAATAGTTTCTATTATTTATCTTCCATTCAATACCAACAAGTGGCATGATGAAAGTGCCAAAAAACTCTTTATTGACATACACACCTAACTTGTATTTCTTGTTTTCCGTTATTTTATAGTTTGCAAGCACTGCCCCACCCAACTGAAAACTGTTTTCTAATTGTAAACCCTCACTATTCCATCGAGGAATTGCTGTGGCAACAAGTGAACAATGATTATTATCTAAAGGAACCATAAAACTTACTGCTAATGCAATGCTACTTATAGATGGCAAATAGTTTTTGTAAGAAGAAGAGTCAATATTCCATTTTTCATAGAAAGGACTAAGAATGATGTACTTATTGTTTTTCAATTTTAATGGCAAATCGGAACCGATATATAAATGCGAAAAAGGAGTACCACTTTTTTCTGGATTTTTAAAAGCATAAGTGTTTCTGACATTTATTAAGTCAACAAAAGGTTGTGCTTCTGATAAAATGTTGAAGCAAAATAGCAGAATAAAAACAATTAGACTTTTCATGACTTTTTAAAAAAGAATACTTCCATGAATTATTTATTTTTCGCAGCACTATAAAAAGTGAAATGCAAATCATTGTATAGTTTGGTAGTCTTTGCAGAACTGTTCATAAAAATGTAACCAAAAGTCAAGCTACCTTGAAAGGCTGAAGGTAAATAGTTCAACTCTGATTGATAAAAATTGACTTCGTTCAACATAAGCGTTTAATTGCCAGATACGCTTTATAATAAGCCCTGTTTTCATTCCAATTTACCAAGTAGCCCCATTGAAATAAAAATTATTATTCTCATCATACAGTCCTTGTATTCGACATAAATTTAGGTAGGGGTTATCTGAATATGATTAGGGCATTGAATATGGTAATTGGTATGCTAATAAGTAATACTGATGACAATAATCTCAAAGTAAATAACCAAAGTTGTGTATCAAAGCTTTTATTTTTTTCGTCTTTTGCAAGATGAGAAGAAAATAATAAACAACCAGCACCCATAGTACTAAAGTTCAGTGGATCAATTCTCCAATTATGCTATTTCTGATTAGTGGGTCAAGCTACCACTTACCAATAAACTATCTGTAGCATTGAAATTTACATCGTATCTAATGCACATCACACTTGGAACAGAAACTGTTTTCTTATTACCGCTTACAGCTACTGTAACTTTAACTTCTGTGTTTTTTTTACTCCAATAAGATATCGAATCATCTGTAATTCCATAAACACTAACTTGATTAGCAGAAGATGGAACTAATGTAACTAAATCATAAGTTCCTGCAGCAGGAGAAGTAGTACCATAGAACTGAAAAACCAAACCCTTACCATTCATAGATAATCCAGAAATAGAACCTAATGTGTCTTGAACAATAACTGCGGTTTGCGTGCTAGAACCAATCGTAAATGTATTGCTACTTGAGCTGCTTGATTTGGTGCAAGAAAAGAGAAAGAGAGCGGATGCACAGGCAAGGACAAGAATTTTTTTCATTGTTTTTATATTTTAGATTGCAAAGAACACTAACATCTCAACAATATCAAAATTGATTTTTAGCCTTAAACACAACGAATAAGCATGAAATACTAAATTAGAAAAAAAGACAGTTTTATTAGTACCTCATTTGTATATTTTGCACCTTTCCTTTCCGTATAAAATGATTTCTGCAAAAATTTAATGTTCATTTTATTACCTTTAACTTACAAAATATATTCGTATGGTAGCAGGCGAACAACAAAAACTATTCTTTAGCCACATCAAATCGGTATTGCCCGCCAATATTTCTTTGGTTGATGAGATTGCTGAAATATTAAACGTCAGCAACGACAGTGCATATAGAAGAATAAGAGGGGAAAAGCCTATTACTTTCGATGAAATTCAAATTTTGTGTCAACATTTTCATATCTCATTCGACCGAATGATGGATGTTCACTCCGATTGTACGGTGTTTTATGGTAAAAATATTGACGGTGATAGTTTTGATTTTGAAACTTACTTAAAAGAAATTCTCTTCAACCTCAAACAATTCATCGGGGCTAAACATAAAATGCTTTATTACGAAGCACAGGACATTCCATTGTTTTATCATTTTCAGTTTGCAGAATTAGCTTCGTTTAAATATTTCTTTTGGATGAAATCGGTACTGTATTATCCTGCTTTCAATAAGATGAACTTTGAAGAATGTGAATTGAAAGATGCGCTGATTACGACAGGAAAAGAAATTATTCATGCCTACAATCAAATTCCTTCTGCCGAGTTGTGGGTGCTCGAAACCGTTAACTCTACCATCAGACAAATTGAATATTATGCCTACACAGGCGTAGTGAAAAATAAAGAAACAATTGCACTCTTATATTTTCAGCTCGAACAGTTGATAGAACACATTAGAGAACAGGCTGAGCATGGCGAAAAGTTTTTGATAGGCGAAAAACCAACAGGCAAGAAGAATAATTATCAGCTTTATTGCAATGAAGTATATTTAGGACACAATGCCATTATGGTGGAAACAGATGGCATTCTCACTTCTTTTATCAATCATGCGGTACTGAACTTTATGTTTACACACGACGATACTTTTTGTCAATATTCAAAGCGGGCTATGGAAAGAAACATGAAAAAATCGGTGCTCATTAGTTCAGTGAGCGAAAAAGAACGTAATCAGTTTTTCAACAAAATGATTGATAACATCAAGTATTCTAAATCTGAAGTTCTAAATACTAATACTAAATACTAAATACTAAATCCTAGGTTTGAATTTCTAAGTCCTAAATCCGATTTGGGATAATCATCTTTCTATTGGGGGGATTCAACTATTCCATAGACATTATTTACTTTTATAGGAACACTATTTTCCGAATAAACTTTCCAGAAACGTCCAAAACAATTCATTCCATAGAAAACAATTCCAATAATTGGAAGAAACAAGATTCTGCCAGAAAATAAAAATACTGATAATCAACTACTTAGTGTTTTGGCACGTGTTTGGTCAATTAGAGGTCAATCAGGAGATCTTAATTTATGGGGGATAAAGTTCAAATAATAAAACTTAAGAAGCTAGCGTTTATATCAAACAAAACATCTACCAATTACAAAGTGATAAACAAAGCAATATAACAAACTGCTTTTCAATATAATAATACAATTTCTAAGCATCGCAAAACAAAATCATAAAAAATAACAAAACCAGTATATAAAACAAACAAAATGCGCGTATAAAACAAACAGACAATTTTCTAAACAAAATAAAAGCGATGTACAAAAACAAACAATTATATAAAACAAACAAACAGTCGCTACATACTACAATAACTTACTGAACATTTGCAAGGGTACTCTCTTATTCTTGCATAAATTTATCCGCCATTTACTCCTGTAATCTATTTATTGGGTTCAACTAAATCCCAAAGGTTGCCCCAAGGGTCAGCAAATACCGCAACCATTCCCCAAGTCTCTTCAACAGGTCCTCGCACTATCAAAACATTATTATCCAACAAGTTTTGATAATCTCTTTTAAAATCATCGGTATGTAAAAAAAGAAATATCCTACCGCCGGTTTGATTGCCTACACTACTCATTTGCTCATCATTCGCTGCTTTGGCTAATAACAAACTACATTCAGAGGAACCACTTGGGGCAATTAATACCCATCTTTTGTTAGGGGAAAGTACAGTATCTTCTATTAGTTGAAAATGAAGTATTGAGGTATAAAACTTAATGGCTCTGTCATAATCTTCCACTACCATTGAAATGTGTGCTATTCTTTGTTTCATACGATTCTTTTGATAGGATTGAAAACAATCAACTTTTACTAGTGTTTGAATTACTTTCTAAATGATTGAGTATTTTAAGCATGAGTTCGTTTTGATTTTCCATATGCATCAATATGGTTTCAATTTCTGTTTCAGCTTTTTTATTGATTTCAAAATCTTGTTCTGCACGTAATTCCGAATGTTTCGATTGAAGGTTTTGACCGACCATAATCAAAGGCATCAAAAAAATTTGAACCATATTCGAAATGAAAAGCCAAAGAACAAAGGCAGGATAAGGATCGAACATCATATCTTTTGGCGCAAGCGTATTCCAACTAAGCCAAATGACTGTCCAACAAAAAATAATAAAGAAAAAGCCCATGCTACCTACATGATTGGTTATCCATAAAGCAAGTTTGTTCACCTTCGATAGCCGTTCACGGTGTTGTTGATTAATATTCATAAACGGCTTGTGATTTTCTTTTATTTCAGAAAATGAAGGAATGCTTTGATGTTTCATGTTTCTATTTTTTAAGACTCTTTTTGGTTCAACAAATATAAATGAACTAATGCACAAGATTTTAGGCAGTTTTTTTAGGCAATTATATGAACAATGATTTTTGCGTTGCAGACACCATATCATGGTACTTTCTTTTCAAACTAAGAATAGATTGAAAGCATGATATATATCATTGTATTGAACAATTAATTAAAGTAATTTTGCACTAAACGATTAAAACAATTTTTTTCTCCTATATTATTGTAAATATTTTTTAAAATAATAAAATGAAGCAACCATTATTTACAAAATATGTAGTCCCGTTTTTTCAATGGTTTTTGCTGATGATTCTTATTGCCATTGTTATTGATTATTTTTTGCATCGTTATCAACTAATCTTAGTCGGTCGGTATTTTGGTATTATTGGCACTTTGGTTGTTATTTCATCCTTTGTTTATTCCATGCGAAAAAGAAAACTTATTGCTTCAGGGTCACCTAAAAAACTACTTGAGCTACATGAGTATCTTTCGTGGATAGGTTCTATAATGTTGATTGTTCATGCAGGCATTCATTTTAATGCAATTCTTCCGTGGCTTGCTATTTTAATGTTGTTAATTACAGTGGCAAGTGGATTAATTGGTAAATTTCTATTGAAGAAAGCAAACGAATCTTTAAAGGAAAAGCGACAAGAGTTGATAAATACAGGAATTAGCAGTGATGATGCCGACAAGACACTTTTCTTTGATTCATTAACAGTTGATCTGATGAAGAAATGGAAAGTAGTTCATTTACCCATTACATTATTATTAGCTATTTTAGCTTTGATGCATATTATCACCATTGTAATGTTTAGCAAATGAAAAAACTAATTGTGTTTGCCATTGTTATTATATGCATCGGAATAATGTATATAATGCCACACTCAATGCTTAGTCCGGGGGAATTGGTAGAAGGGCATCAAAAACTAAATAATGATTGTTTTGCCTGTCATAAGGCGTTTTGGGGAATAGATAAGGATAAATGTATTGGCTGTCATAAACTTTCTGAAATAGGGAACGATACTTCACTAACTCACGATTCCCTTGCAAATAAAGGTAAAATATTATTTCATCAGAACTTTAAAAACCAAGATTGTTCTATTTGTCATGCCGACCATAAAGGTTTAAAACCACTTATAGTTAATGATTTTAATCATGAAATATTAAATGCAACAGTAATAAAGAATTGTATCGCTTGTCATAAAAAGCCAAACGATAATTTGCATGTTCAACTGTCGGCAAGTTGTAATGATTGTCATAATACACAGGGATGGAAAAATTCAGTAGTATTTAATCACGATGTACTAAAAGATGTAGATAAAAATAATTGTATTTCCTGCCATAAAAAGCCAACAAATTCATCGCATAGTATATTTAAAGACAATTGTGATAAGTGTCATACAACAAGCAAATGGGTACCTTCTACATTTGATCATTCATCGCATTTTCAGCTTGACGAACATCACATTGCTAAATGTGATGTATGCCATACAAATAATAATTTCAGTGGTTATACATGTTATGGTTGTCATGAGCATTCGGAAAACAATATATCAAACAAACATAATAAACATGGTATTAATAATTTTACTGATTGTGTAAAATGTCATAAAAGCGGTAACAAACGCGAGGAAGGAGAACATGGCAATTCCACAGATGGAGAAGAACATAGTGAAGATTAATTCGTCAATCTAAAAAAATGTGTTTATAGTTCAGAAGGTTCAAGCTATCACTACCCTCCTCGTTCCACCTCTTCAGCATTAGCAATGGGAATAAAACCTACTTCATTTTCAGTCATAGACTTAAATTAATCCGGCGTGAACTGCTCTTCGGATAACCCACGCCAGATGGGACAAATGATATAGCTTCTTAAGTTTACGTGAAGAAAAGAATGAAATAATAAACGGGACCAACACTGCACAACTATAAACAATGAACGAATTATTACAAACCTTTGCAACTGTTGGCATTCATTTAGGAATATCAATATTGCTATGCATGGTTGCCATGCTTTTCACAAAATCTGAAAAAAGATACCTTTTACTTGTTCTCTCCCTGTTTTTCTTTGTAACAATATCTATTTTATTCATTCCAAATCTTCCGTTTTTAGATAAATACAATTGGAATTGGCAGGGCAAGATTTTGAGTTTTGTAGTGGCACTATTATTTGTTCTTTTTTTACCTTTTTTAAACAAAGAACAAGCAGGATTAACCTTTAAAATCAATAAAACGGTTTGGTTACCATTTGCCTTTCTTATTGCAATAAGTGTAAGTTGGAATTTTATCCATATCAACACAATTCAAGAAATTGATAACTCTAAGGAATACTTGTTTTTTCAACTAACAATGCCAGGAATATCAGAGGAGCCGATATTTCGTGGCGTACTTTTAGGACTAATGAATTTAATTTTTATTACCAAACGAAAAATATTGGGGGCACAATTAGGCATTGGTGCTTTGATCCAAGTAATATTATTTGGAGTTGGTCATGCTGTATATTTCGATCAACAACATCATCTTCAATTTTATAAGGAAGGCTTTATGCTCACGTTTATTTTAGGCGTGTTCATGACTTATTTAAAAGAAAAAGGGGAAAGTATTCTTCCTGCAATACTATTTCACAACATTTTTAATGCCTCTTTGCCATTAGCACGCCTTTTTGTTTCCTTATAAGCTTTGCTGTTCTGTGATGTTAGTGTAACGTCAGCTTGAACGGACGGCAGGCATTTTGAACTTAGGAAAAGTGTTGGGAGCTCCAGACCCAAGGATTTTAGAGCAGGTTAGTTGCTACAATTTTAGCTTATGGTTGAACTATTCAACTTCTCTTTTACACTCAATATCTTCTTATTATTTCTAATGACTTCTTTTTCAATATACTTTTTGTAAGCTTCCCAATTATCATGTTTGCTTGATAGTTTGAGCTGTTGATTTAAGTATTTTGCATACTGCTCTAATCCGTCTAGTTGTAGCTCAAAAAATTTTACAACAAATTGATTTTTAAAATCAGTGGTAGGTGTTACCATTGCTTGTTGAATTTATTGGTTATAAAATTACTACCCAATCCCATTACAATCAAATGGTAATTAAAAAATATTTTTGTCTCGTGGAATTCAAACTGTTACTAAAATTAATGTTTCTCTAGATCAGCGGGCATTTCGTTTCAAACTTGTTGCGTGATTTGAATTTTGGTTAAATCAAATCCTTTTTCCTTGAGTCTTGTAAGAATTTGCTGATAAAGTATTGGACTCATTCTAGTCGTTCTTGAAAGTATCCACAAGTATTTTCTATTAGGACGACTGACCACCGCATAACTATAATCAGCAGCTAAATCAATGATCCAATATTTGGCTTTGAATGGCCAAAAGAATTGCACTTTCAATTTTGCATTACCCGAACCTTTATCAACAAATGCTTTTCCTTTGATGTATACTTGTTGACCATTCACACTGTATTTGTTGCAACGGTTCTCAACAATTACATACCCCTTTTCACTTAACGTATATTCAGCAGTTGTGCAATGACAACCTTTTTGAAACCGTTGAGGATAAGAAGCAATTTCATACCACTTACCTGCATATTTATTCAAGTCAACATTGGGAACAGTTGCTAATGTTTGAGATTGTGCAAGGGTTGTTGTCATAAAAACAAATAGTAATAAGGGTGAAATTAATTTCAATAGAACTAATATCCATCTCCACTTACACAAGTCTTCCCGCAGGATCCACTCATGCCTATAGATGGCGTCCGTCTCCTTCTGACTGGCAGCATCCCAAAACAGGAGATTGGTGTTGACATTCATAACGAATTAATAATAAGGTCAAAGTTAATAACACTACTTCATTTTTCAGTCAAAGACTAGAAGTTAGTTAGGTACTATGCGCACTTTGGAAGACCTGCGCAAATAGTACCAATCATTACAACAACAACCAACTAAAGCATCAACCTTTTCATAATTGAGCTAGTGGTTTCATTTTAAGAAATGCAAATCCAAGCCAAACTACAGAAACTGTCATTGTAATTGCACCTATTAAAACTAAAATAGGGGGTAAGCCAAAATACACTTCGGATAAAATTCCAAGTGGCATTAATAAGCCAGATAATGCTAACCACGAAATGGCTTTAATATTTTTAAGTTTGTTACTAAAACGAAGCAAAAAATATCCAATTAGAATATTTAGAAATGCAAAGAGGTTTCCGTGAACATGAGCTAATCGAGTTTCAAAATGTTTTCCCATACTATAGGCATTCGACCATTCTACTTTTCCTGGTGCAAAGTCACGAAGATAAATCAACAGAAAACCATATACCATGAAAAACCCCATTGTCAAAAATCCAATTGCGATATTGTTTTTGCCGTTCATAGTGTTTCAATTTTATGGATGAATAAAATGCAAAATTAGTATTGCTGTCAACATGAACTTTTATACAATCATGGAAATGAGTTGTATAATTTCCCTCCTCCTCCTCTTTTGTAACAGGATGAACTCTACTTCATTTTTTAGTTAGAGACGGGATGTTAGTTAAACAAGGGGCGCCTTGTAAGATCTGAGTTAGTTGTAATTGAGTCGATAGTTGCGATGCAATGGTTGAAGAGGTGAGCCGAATTGTGACGACAAACGAAAATGAACAACCAAAGATCCTCTGGTAAGAATCTTACCTACTTTAATTATAATAGACTGTAAGTTAGATTGGTACTTATTGCACATCGGAATACACAACTAAGTTGGGATTTTTCATGCGCAGAAAATATTACTAAAACGGCACTTTCTTATTGTTTTCACTAAACCACTTAAACGTGGTTGAAAGAATAATGCATAATACGGTTGTGTATGTATAAGCCGTAAGAGCAAACAATAAACAATCTGTTTTGAAAAAGTGTAAATAAGAGCAATGTGCACCATCAGGTACGCCTGATGCAGCCATTGAATAGGAAATGATACCTACAATTACGGATACCCCAACAACATTTAACACCCAAGATAATATTCTGCTGAATGTGGGTCTGTTGAAAAACCCAAAATAATAATTTAAAACGCTTACAATTGATAAGCTAATAACAATCAGCGACACAATTTGATATACGGATTGGCTTGAATAACTGTCTCCATCTAAAGAAAGTCCTTTAAGATGTTCGTCTAAATCTCTTGAATAGCTAAATCGTAAAAAAGAATCAAAAATGTTCATGACAACAATATTTATGGGTTAATGATTGGCAATTCCTTTGTTTATTTATTCCGTGAGTTACAAACACTCATTGTGTTAATTACTTGTTACGGAGATGTTATTCACTTGTTAACGATGTAAAGTTCTATCTTTTTTCGGAATAAACAAATAATTGGTCAAATTTTTTCGAATTTATTTTTACATACATCTCAGTGTGTTGATTATAAAACTCTTGTGCGTACAGTTTCAATTGAATTGTTTGTGATTTTCAAACAACTACTACTATAAAAAGTATAAATTGAACGCAACTTTCCTATACTGCCTTTGGAACTAACGCAATTTTAACCATAGACTTTGTTTATAGCCAAAGCCACCTTCGTTACTGCTATCTCATCTGTTGGGCGTTGATGATATGCCTATATCGGAAGCATTCTGTTTTATCTCTAACAGTGTTACCAAATCGTTGGGTGCAAGTGCCACACCATCACCCACAGTATCCGCTTTTTAGTCAAAGATTGTAAGTTAGTCAGGAACGATTTGCCCTTCGGAAGACCAATCTAATTGGAGAAAAGTTTTAGCTTTGTAGGAAAAGAAAGAAAATAAACAGCGTATTCGTCATACGATACAGCTAATTTATTGCATTATACAGAGACATGAAGCGGTTACTATTTTTTGGGGTGTTGGCTTTTACTACATTGCCCTCTATTAAGGGTCAAAATCTGGATATAGACATTCTTAGGGAAATCAATACCCATCGCAACGCTTCCTTAGATCCCTCTTTTAAAATAATTACCAATAGCGTTACTCCGCTTTCCATAGCAATGCCTGCTGCATTTCTTGCCAACGCTCTCTTAAAAAAAGACAGTAGTAGTAAAGCAAAAGCATTGATTGTTTGTTCGACAGTGGTTGTTGCAGGCATTATTTCTACCACATTAAAACAAACGGTTCAAAGAGAAAGACCTTTTACAACCTACCCAGATATTCAAAAAGTGGCATCGGGAGGAAGTTATTCTTTTCCATCGGGCCATACGTCTTCAGCATTTGCATTGGCTACCTCCTTTAGTATAGTCAATCCTAAGTGGTATGTCATTGTGCCCTCATACCTATGGGCAGCATCTGTAGGGTATTCCCGTATGGATTTGGGGGTACATTATCCAAGCGATGTGTTCGCAGGTGCAATTGTGGGTTCAGGGTCGGCATACCTCTCTTATAAAATCAATAAATGGATGCATAAAACCCCACACAGGTCTGTGTTTAATAACCAGAGGTAATTAACTTCATCCAGAAAGGTTTTTATTTTTTGGGCTATTTGGGAAAGGCTTATAAACATTAAAAAGCACAGGCATTACACCTGTGCTTTAAAATCTAGTTTAAGAACTTAAAACGACTTGATTATTCTTTAATCAATTTAGTGGTTTTAACTATTTCACCATCTTCATTAAACAATTGCAACAAATAAATGCCATTGGCATATCCTGTAATGTCTAATTGAGAAACATGATTGCTTTCCAAAATAGTACGTCCTTGAAGATCTATTATCACTGCTTTAAGTGTTTCCTTAGTATCGATATAAATAATACCATTGGAAGGATTAGGATATACATTGATTTCTTCAGCTGTACTTATAGCAGCCAATTCTTCTTGGTTCATTTTTGGACCCGAATAATTAATTGTAAGCATGGTATCAGATGAAATAGCAGTACATCCTGAATTACTCGTAAGCATAACACTATAAGCACCCGATTGAGTAGCTATAAATGCTTTTGCAGTAGCACCTGCAATATTATTTCCATTAAGGCGCCATTGGTAAGTGCCAGCATTGGTACAAGCTAGTTTTTTAGCACTTTGAGTAGCATTTACCACTGTTACTACAGGAACAGGAATAACATTTGCTTTAATAACCTTAGCACCCGAAACAGCAGAACGACATCCAAAAGAATCTAACGCTTTAACATAATAAGTACCAATAGTAGTAGTATGATAATTGATAGAACTAGCACCTGCTAATACAGAAGTAGTACTGCCCAAAAACCAAATGTACTTTGTAGCCACTACATTGGTAAATAGTGTTGTTGAATCGCCAGGACAGATAGCTGCTTTAGATGCATATAGCAATGGTTTTGCCGGAGGTGTTTTTAAAGTGAGCACTATTGCAGGCAATGTTTTTAAACCACACATTGAATCCTGATAAGTAACCGAATAAGAACCTACTACAGATACATAAATAGAGCGTGTAGTTTTGCCTGACATATTACTACCATTTTTCTTCCACTGATAATTACTACCTGATGGAGCAGTTAAAGTATCTGCAACACCCTTACAAATAACAGGAGTAATAGAACCAACGCTAAGATCGCGAATATTGACTACAACAGTATCTTTATTTGAACAGTTATTGGCATTGGTACCTGTAACCACATAAGTAGTTGTTGCAGAAGGTGTGAATGATGTTCCATTCACTACTCCACCCGACCAAGAATAAGAAACAGCACCTGTAGCAGTTAAAGAAGTTGAAGTACCAGGACAAATTGTTTTATCTACACCAGCGTTTACTATAGGTAGCTGATTAACAGTTACTGTTGTTTGTGCCGTATTGCTACAACCATTGGTCGTACCTGTAACAGTGTAAGTAGTTGTTGAAGTTGGATTGAATGCAATACCATTGGTTACTCCATTATTCCAAGAATAAGTAGCAGCACCACTACCTGAAAGTGTAACAGAACTACCGACACATACAGCACTGTTGGCAGGAGCTGTAACCGTTGGAGTTATATTGATAGTTAAATCTAAAGTTTCGGTACTACAACCGTTAACTACTTGGTAAGTTCCAGTTGAGGTGTAAGTTTGGCTATTAACACTCCAGGTATAACTATCACAAGCAGTAATTGTTGTCGTGTTATTAACTACATTGTTTACCGTTAAATTTAGCGTAGCAGCACTATCGCAACCAGAAGCATTCGTAAAATGAGCAGTTTGAGAACCAGCAGCATTAAATGTTAAGCTATTCCAAGTATAAGGTAGTGCGCTTGAACAAATGCTTATATTGGTTATTGAAGTAGATGCACTATTCACAGTCAAATTTAAAGTAGCAGCACTATCACAACCTCCATAATTAGTGAAATGAGCAGTTTGAGAACCAGCTGTATTAAACGTTAAGCTATTCCAAGTATAAGGTAGTGCGCTTGAACAAATGCTAGTATTGGTTGTTGAAGTAGTATTAACACAAGCACTTGTAGTTGCAGAAGTAATATTTGAATATCCACCTTGACTAGTGACGCTTGACTTATCTGCACGAACACGATAGTAGTAAGTAGTTCCTGAATTTAAACCAGAAACAATTTGTGATGTTCCAGAAACCACCAATCCATTATAACCAGAAACAAATGAACTAAAAGTAGAACTTGTTGAAACATCCAATAAATAGTTGTCAACAATACCAATAGTTGGAGCAGTCCAATTAGCAATGAAGCTTGTAGTTGTAGCATTGATAGCAGCTGTAGTTGTAGGAATAACCATTGCATAACTTTCTACCCAATTGCTTGTGTTATTATTTAATGTAAAATTATTTAAAGTACCACTATTTGCATTTAATGTTACGCTAGTTAGGTTTGTTAATCCAGCATTATTTCCATTAGCTGTACCATTATCAAAATTATAATAATATTGTAAATTTGCTGCTGTAGTGCTAGTATCAAACATATCAGTTTTAACTGCTGCTAAATTTAATACTGCATTATAAATTTTCACTTGATCAACAGTTGCATTTAAATAGACTCCAGCTACATAATTAATTCTCCAATACCCACTATAATTTTGTGCTGTAGTAACACTAGCATTAGATGCAACCAATTCACCATCCACATACAAATGCATACCATTTCCATTAGAAATAGATGCTGCAACATGGTGGTATTTGCCATCATTATATGTTGATGTGCTTGTAATCGTATGACCGCCAGCATTATAAATATAAAAACTCAATGTACCAGATGTGTTCATTGAAATTACTCTATCTGCACTTCCTAAATTAGTATTTGCTGTTTGGTATTCAGAAAAGCCAACTAAGTAACCACCTGATGTAGCTGTAGTTTTAAACCATGCAGATATTGTGAAATTTTGAGGGCTATTTATAAGGTTTGAAGTAGAAACAAAGTCATTGACACCATCAAAATTCAATGCATTGCCTGGAGGTACTTGTGTAATACTTTGTGAAATAATATTTGAATACCCCCCTTGACCTGATAAACTAGATTTTTCAGCCCGAACTCTGTAATAAAATGTGCCAGTACCCGCAGTTATTACTTTTGAAGTTAGGCTTGAAGCCACTGTAAAAGGAGATCCACTGATTGGAGAAGTGAAGTTTGCGTTTGTTGAAACATCCAATAAATAGTTGTCAACAGTACCAATTGTTGGTGCTGTCCAATTAGCAGTGAAACCAGATGAAGTAATACTTGTAGCTGCAGTTGCAGTAGGGACTACCATTGCATAGCTTTCTACCCAGTAATTGTAAGGTCCAATTAAGCTAAAGTTATTTAATGAACCTGTTATATTATTACTGGTAGCATCACTAAGGGTAGTTATACCAGGGTTATTTTGAACATTTAAACCATTATCAAAATTATAATAAGCCATTAAGCCTGTTGAACTTGGACTGATAGTGTTTAGCATTGATGCTTGTAATTGAGCTTGCGATCTTTCTACATTCCAGATACGCATTTCATCTAAACTACCTTGAAATAAATTGTTAATACTAGAAAAACCACAAACACTATTACCAATTCTAATAGGGTCGTTATTACTAATGTTAGCAATTGCAGATGGTGTGGTTGTAGTATCTAATTTACCATCAACGTATAATGATAATACGCCAGTTGCGCTTCTTGTATATGCTATATGATGCCATTTATTATCACTAATTATCGTATTTCCTGTAAGCTGTGTGTAGTTTACACCCGGGTAAGCTTCACCAACTTCTAATTGAAGCTTACCATTATACATTCTGCAATTCCAAAAGCTTGATGCAGCACATATGTTCCATTTATTTACAATGTCATTTGCATTTGGGCCAAGCGCAGTTCTAATCCAGGTTTCTACTGTAAAAGCACTTGTCCCAAAATTACCCGCGGTAGTACTATTGATTGTTACATTATCATTAATCCCATCAAATTCTAATGCATTTCCAGGAGGTGTTAAAGAGACAGTAGTTGAATAATAAACCATTTGATTGGATTCTCCCGTCAATTTTGTTGAATTTGTTAAATTAGCGTTGAATACTACCAACTCTGACAAATAACCTGACCAGAAACCATTGGCAGCATATGCACCTAGTGTAAACTGAGAGGTGAAAGCAGATGTCATTATACCTGTATTTCCTCCTGTTAGTCCATTTGCACCATTTATAGATTGTACATTACCAACACAAGATTGTTGGTATAAATTATTGGTATTTATAGCTTCATAAGTTGTTTGAATATTACCTCCATTTACACCACTTTCAAATCTCATTGAGTTAGGATTTGGTGTCCATAAATTTAAAAAATTGCTACTCGCTGTTTCATAAAAAGAAAATAAACTAGCCTGCCCTGTACCTGTTCTGCTCCATACACTTAATATAGAAGCCCCACTTCCAAAATTATAAAATGCATAAGTTGCACTTTGAAGGAACTGGCTAGAAGCTGCGTTGAAATAAGCAGATGGCTTTCCATTCTGAACATCAATTATACCTGCATTAATGATACGAGGTTGTTGACTAACCGTTGGTTGTAAAGCATTGTAATTGTTTGAACTTCCACTTTGGTTATACCAAATGGCAATAGTAGCCGTATTACCTGTAGCTATTGTGCTTAATGTTGTAGCGCCGTTTTTAGCTCCTGGAATAGTTCCTGGATTTGCAGATGAAATAACAGAACTCATACTAAAGGAGCCTGAAACATCTGCCCAAACATCATAAGTATTACCATTAATACTAACACGAACCAAAGGTCCTGTGTAAGAAGTGCTTAATTGCCTAAGACTGTAAGCAACTTCCGCTTTTGGGTCAGAATTTGAATACCCCAAATTGTCTAAGGTGTTTTGTGCAAAAGTTAGCAAACTAACATTCATCAGTACAAAAAAGAGTAATGATGTTCGAAATAATTGATGGGAATTTCTTTTCATGCTTTCAGTTGGTTTTAAAATTAATACAATGATTGTTTGTGGGAGAGATGATTTAATTTTGTTAATCACCACAACAAAAATGTAACTATTAGCAATTGTCTTTTTTCAATTGGGACTAACCATATGATTTCTTGTGGCTGAAACGACTTTTTTTGTGGTCGAAAAAAATGCTTACCAAAATATTTACTCGGTACTTTGCATCATCAAACTAAAACATTCCCAATGGAAGAAATTCAAGAAATACAAGTACTGATAATAGAAGATGACCCTATAACGGCTGATAGTACTTCGCTGATGCTTAAAGAGTTTGGTTTTACAGTAAAAGGCATTGCACATACCCTTGAAGCAGCAATTAGTCTCCTTAATAAAGAACAATTTGATATTGCGTTAGTAGATATAGATTTGAATGGCACTAGAAGTGGTATTGAAATTGGCACGCTCATTACCAACTTATATAGACTACCCTTTATTTTCATCACCGGAATTACCGATTCTACTATTATTGCTGAAGCGGTAAAAGCTAAGCCCGCTGCTTATTTAGTCAAACCGCCCAATGGTGCAACTTTATACGCCTGTGTGCAAACTGCTATTCAAAATTTTAGTCTTCAAAAAACAGGTAGCTTACAACAAACAGAGCAAAATGATTTTTTCTTTATCAAGTCGAGAAACAAGCTTAAAAAGATTTATTGGAAAGACGTTATTTTAATGTCATCAGCAGATAATTATACGATATTAACCATCACCGATAAGAGTGAACATTATTTGAGAAGTTCTTTAGCCATGACCTTGAAATTTCAATTGCCTAAGCAGTTTCAAAACCTTTTTATCCAAGTTAATAGAGGTGAGGCCGTGCAGGTTGATTTTATTACTGAAATAGAAGAAGATGAATTGTCAACGCCTATCAGAAAAATAGTGATAACCAAAGCCTTTTTAAAAGACGTAAAACAAAGGTTGAATATATTAGGTTAAGCTATTAATTCCTCCATAGAAATAATAAAGGAACTCCCCTTCCCTATTTCGCTTACTACTTCAATTGTTCCTTGATGCGCTTCAATAATTTGCTTGCAAATAGAAAGCCCTAATCCATGTGATTTTTCATTGTTTGTACCCATGCGTTTCACGGTGATAGATGCGGTAAAAAGTTGTTGTTGAATGGCTTCTGGAATGCCCATTCCATGGTCAATAACTTTAAGTATTGCATTGCTACTTCCGCGCTCTAAAGTAACAACAATTTCTTTTTGAATGTAACTAAACTTAATAGCATTGTCTATGAGATTGGTGATAACTCGTTGCAATTTCACAGCATCGCCATGTATTAGCATGCCTTTGGCATGGTTATCAAACATAATGGTTTGTTGCTTGGCTATTGCTTTATATTTTACTTGTTCAATAGATTTTTCAATAAGTTCTGCTAAGGAAACAGGACTCATAAACAATTCCAATTTCCCAGATTGCATTTGGTTCACTTCTAACAAGTCGTTGATAAGCGTCAATGATTGAATAGCCGCTTGCTGACTTGTATTTAATATCCGTTCTTCTTCCTCATTGTGTTCATATTTCACTTGAACTATTTCTAGGAAATTAGCAATAGCACCAATTGGGTTTCTAAGATCGTGTGCCACAACATTTAAGATTCTGTCTTTGTCTTTATTAGCACTTTCTACTTGTGTTAAGGCTAAACCAATTTGGTGTCTTTGTTCATTAATTTCATCATTCAAAATAGTTAAATGTTGCACACTTTTCTTGCTTCTAATAAAGTTACTATAAATCAACAATATAATGATTGCTGCCATCAAGCTACCACAAATCACTACCAACCTATAAACAAAGTTTTGTTTAATTTCAGCTTTCAACAATTCATCTTTTCCTTTGGTTTCATAAATAATTTGTTGATCCATAATTGCTAAATTATGTTTTTGACTGTGCACTGAATCATCATAATATCTAAAATGTTGATAGGCATCTAGTGCTGTTTCATAGTCATTATTTTTCTTGGCTAGCAAGTATTTCACTTCATATAGTTTACGCCAACGCTGTATGTTCCAAGGCTTTAGCAATGAAGCATAGTTATCAATTTCAGCTTTTGCTTCACCTTTCTTATTAAACTGAATATTCATTTTAATGAAGTTATTCATGTAGTCAAAATAATCATCATTATCTTCTTTTAATAAATCGGCATTCACAAGCTTGGCACATTCATTGGCTCTTTCATAATACCCCTCATTTACTAAAACATTGAATCGAATGGCCGTTGTGAAGTTTTTAAGTATATTTTTATCAGGCAGTCTATCAATAATGCTTTCAGCCGTATCAATTGTTTTCAAAACATCATTATATTTGTTCAATTCTATTTCATAAAAGCTGCGTCTTTTATAAAGATCAAAGAGCTGTTTGGGTTTGTTTATTTTTCTTACTGTGGCAATGCTAACATTTAATTGGGCTACGCCTCTATCATAAGCTTCTAAATAATAACTAATAGTTGCTGCTCCAATATTCACATCTATATTGCAATCTAAAATGCCATTGATTTGATTTTGCTTAAAATATTCAATACATTTATTATTCAATTCATAGGTCTTTCGAAGGTCATGACGAACATTAGAATAAAAGGAAGATAAATATTTATAGGTTTTAGGCACCAAACATTTGTTGGGCAAATGCTGCGCAATATTCAATGCTTCATTAAAATAAAGCACGGGGGAGTTCATATCTAGGTGATATTTGGTAATAATCCTACCTAAATAACAACAAACAGCATAATTGTTTTGGGTAAATTGATGATGATTCATTTGATAGTAAAGCGTTTGTAAAAAAGGAATATGCGTTGCGAGCATATCTATTTTCTCTTCTACAATCATTTTATCATAAAACTCAATCAAATAATCATTGGCATGAGCAGCAATACAGGAATCGGTAAATTTATTAAAGGTAACCGTATCAGTTAAAATACTATTGAGTTGTTTGTTGTTTTGTGCCTTTACTATTGAGCATGAAAACAGCAAACAGAGGATTAATGGTAAATAGAAAAGCAGTTTATTGTTCAAATTCATAAATCAAACACAATACCTATCAATACCGCAATATAGTTAGTATGCGTCATTTATAAAAAATGATTTTGGTTACAATTTTTGGCGCTATTGGTTGTGTTGCAAATATTGACTAAGTGGGATAGTTAAACTCGAGTCTCCACTTTGGAAGATGTTAACCAATTCATTTTGTCTGAATCAGAATATACAAGATGTTTGGATTGGCAGGATTTTGACTGCAATAATTCTTACCTACTAGATTCTCTATTGAGACTCATAAAAAAATGTTGGAAATGATATTAAAGAAGGCTCGTGCAAGAATGAAGTTTGGCTATTTAAGTTTTCGTTCTGTTTCTTTAATGGGCAAATCATTGATACTGGCAAAACGTTTTTGCATATAACCGTTTTCATCAAACTCCCACATCTCGTTTCCATAGCTACGAAACCATTGCCCAGTATGGTCGTGCCATTCGTATTCAAAACGAACAGCCATTCTGTTTTCACGAAATCCCCACAACTCTTTTTTAAGTTTATAATCCAATTCCTTTTCCCATTTCCTTTTTAGAAATTCTTTTACTTGTTCCCTTCCATTAATAAAATCTGTTCTATTCCTCCATTCTGTATCAATAGTATAAGCTAAACAAACTTTTTCTGGGTCTTTAGTGTTCCAAGCATCCTCAGCAGCTTGCACTTTTTGCAAGGCAGTTTCTAATGTAAATGGTGGTATTGGCAATCTTTTATTTTCCATGATTTTTTATTTTTTAGAAATGGGATGTCATAACTTCTTTTCACTTGTTTAGGAGTTCAGCCTAGCACTCTAGTGAAAAGCAACATTTTTTTATAAAGATTTTGGCTTCAGCAAATTATTCATACGAAACTATTCATTCCAATAATACTGATTCAGACTATTTTCTTTTTGCTATACTCGCCTAGCTGTTGACCTTTACTTTTTTGTAAAAGGATAATTTAAACTTGGACAAGCGAAGCGTTTTAGTACTAATTTTTTGGCCATTGGTTTAGATTCTTCTTTTTCTTCCTTTTGAGCAATATAGAAACAATATACCCTATACCAAACCCTACTATAAAAATTAGTACCCCTCCCATAATATTCTCTAAAACATAGTCTACAAACGCATTTGTCATTTTGATGGAAGCTATAAATATACCGGACAAAGTTAGCAAACTAAATTAACTTTGGATTAATAATTTTCATGCAAGAACCAAGTTGTAAAAGGAACTAATCTATTTTCAAACGTCCAAAGCTACCCTCAATGGCTTTGCTGTTAAGACGTTTGCAGGATAGAAAAAGTGTCGAAGAATAGAAATCCGTTTCCCTTGAGTTCGACTCCCTTTCGACTCCGCTCAAGGAGCAGCTCACACAGCGGGATATGTTTTCCCTCATCCGCTGTTCAATGATGTTAGCGCAGCGCATCTTGAACTAAGGATAAGTATGGGTCTCTGACCCATTAATGTCCAGTCCGAAGACCAGTTTTTATTCTTGTGTTCGAGATGATCTTTCAGAATAGCTCGAACAGCGATGTGTTCATACCTCTTTCATTCACCATTTATATACAATTTGTTTTTTACTGCATTTTCATATTCTATGGACCCTCCAACTATTGGTAAAGTAATGCTTGTAGCATTTGGATCAATAGTTAGTTGTGTACCTGGCTTGGGACAAAGTGTAAATTCATTATCACTTGAAAATATCATTAGTCCAATTTGTTTTCCTTTGGGTATAATTTGATCATCAGGCATTAACTCAAACGAAACCTGATAATACTCACCAGGTACAAGTGCTTCTCCTTTTCTTATTGAGCTATGATTTTGAGGATCTGCCCATCCTCGTGTTATGATATTATCATAAATTTCGACATTTTTTCCTTCCATCCATGGGAGAGAAACAAGATAGACGGATAAATTGGCCACCGATTGATTACATGCAAGTCTTATGCTAATATTGGTAACGCCAGATATTCGGATATCTTTTTCTAAAACAGGTGAAACATAAAGTAGCCTATGTTGCGCATTTTTGCTTTCAAGTAATTTCCTAGAGTCGATAGAATAATCGTCTAAAAAAGCTTCAGTTTCTTGTTTGTCGGTTTTTTCTGTGCATAAATGACCTGTTCCATTAATGCTTGATTGAAGGTACAAGATTACATTTGATGCTTTTGAATCAGGAAAGCTTCCATATGGTCTAAGCGTATTTTCATGTTCGCGAACAATCCTTACAGGAGGATCATTTTCAACACCATTTTCAATTCCATGGAGGTATCTTGTAAACCATCTGTTCATCATATTTAATGTGGGATCGCCACCATGCCCATTTTGATGATAAAAAAGTTGTACTGGTAGCCCTTTCTCTTTTGCCGCTTTATAAAACCGATAGCTCTGTTCGGTCATTACATTCCAGTCATTTAAACCGTGTGCCATTAGCATGGCGGCATGCATGTTGTTGATTTTTTTCAAATAATCTCGGCTATCCCAAAAATCATTGTAATCACCGGTTATTCTATCTTCATTTGGAACCAACAGGCTATCTCTGATTCTTGCATTATTATGCTTGCGTTTTGATTTATCACCGGTGTTTATAATATCGTAAAGAACATCCATGTCCTCTCCTGAATATCCTTCGGGCGAACGTACCAAACCATTTGATCGGTAATAATGGTAAAACGAAGAGACTGGAGCAACGGGTATGATGGCTTCTAAACCTTTAACACCTGTTGTGGCTGCTGCAAGGCATAATGTTCCATCGTAAGAAGCACCTGTCATCCCAACCTTGCCAGTACTCCAATAAGCATCCACTTCTTCATTCCCGGTGCGTGTTTTATATCCTTTAGCACGGCTGCATAGCCAATCGATAACAGCCTTTGGAGCAAGCGATTCATTTTCACCTCCTATAGTTGGGGCACCATCCGATAATCCGGTACCTGGTGATGATGAATATACCATGATATAGCCTCTTGGAACCCATGTGTTATCCATGTTAAAAGAGAGTAATGGTCTTTTCACTCTTGTCCCACGGTTGGAATGTTTATGAGATTTAGTTTTTTCACCAATTTCTTGTTTTACATTCCAATTAAGTTTTCTTGAAGAGAACCCCATCAAAGACAATATTTTCAATCCAAAGTAAGGGCTGGAAACGTAAATAACCGGAAGTTTAATTTTTTGTAATTCTGTTTGGTTGGGTCTTGTAACAAATACATGCATTCTGTCTGGTTTTCCATCATCGTCCGAATCAAATGTTGTTTCAACCCAAAGTTCTTCTTTGATCCATTCCTTTTTGGAGCTAAATTCAGGAACTATTTGAGCCTCTCCATTTTTAAAAATTGGACTCGGCACCATTTTAATGATTGTGTCTGTTTGTTGAGCAGTAGCATTGGAAAAACTCAAACAGAAAAGTAAGAGTAATATTGAGGAGACAAATTGTGTTTTCATTTACATGCTTTTTAAATTATAAAACTGTAATGCTTTTTCTTTTTGAATCTTTTTATTGACTTGTTCCTAACGGTGTAATTTCATTGCACAACCATTGATTTTGTAAGTTATTTCATCTAGTGACATACAACTACTTTTTTAAAAATCTTGTTTATCTATTCATCCATTAATCCTGATAATCCTGATAATCCTGATTCTGACAATTTCTTCGCGCATAAAGTTATACCCTTCTTGCTCATTTTCCTTGCTTAAGCGGTGCTTTTTCTTTGAAACCTTGCTGTTCAAGATGTTAAGCGCAGCGCATCTTGAACTAAGGATAATAATTTGAACACTGAGCTTCGGATGTTGAGGCGTAGTCGAAGCACCGAAGTGCTGACCTTATTTTGCCCGGTCTAGAGACCGGTTTTTATGCATATGTTTGAGATGATCTTTTCACTGGCGCGGGAGTTCAGCGTAGCGCTCCCGTGACTTATAACATTCCAGTCTCCTGACTGAAACCTGCGCAGCATACTCTTTCTTCCTGAAGAGTATCTTTTCTAACTCGCACAATCGGTTGGGAATTTCTATTTTATGAAGACCCAAGCAGCACAGAAATTGTTAGCGATTTATCAAAAGTTTGGGCATTGCAAGTCAGGAGACTTGCGGCTTAATTCGTCACGAGTCGCCCCTGCGGGAAGACTCGCGCCAGACGGGCCAGCACCACAAAGCTGCATTATGATTATCCATTACATAGATATTATTCTCTTTGCATAGTAGGTTTAAATCTTTGAACCAAGAAGAATTTTTTCCTTTAAACTTGATAATCTCTTTCATTTTATAGTCACATTAATACAAAGAAAATTTTGCTTACCAAACAATTTTTATCTATTACGCTTTTCAAAAATAAAATCGGGTCTTTCTTCCCACTTAACCATCATTATTTTTCCATAATAAGCAACATAGTTGTCTAAGTCTGTAACAATATTTTTTTTGAAATAAACAACGAGCATATCTTTATTGCTAAAATCAGAAGTCAATCCTGAATGCCAGCCTAAATCCCACTGCAATGCTTCATAAAAAACTCCATTGTCATCAGTTTTAAATTGTCTGTTTGATGGAATACCCATAATATTTATGACTTCACTTTTTGACATACCAGGATTAATTTCAAAGGAGGTCTTTTTAAGCTTTGAACTTGATGCACAAGAAGATAATAAAATCGTGAATAATAATAGTCTAACAATCTTAATAGGATTCATAGTTATTTAATTTATGTAGTGTCTTAATTTTTTAGCCTTGCCCATAACGTTTTGCAGCTACAAGAAGTTGGCGATTACGAAGCACAAAACTGTCTGCCAGCACTGAACTTGATACGAAGCACAAATGTTCATTTAACCACTGAACCGCCAATTTCTTGTAGGTGCTGTTCAAGCGTACAACAGAGTTGAAGGCTGATGTAAAAGTTAGATAGCGCATCTTTGTATTTCATCAAAAATAAAGAATAAGATGTTTAAAAAAATGATTTAAGTAAAAATTCTTTAGGGCTTAACCAATTGGAATGGTTGACTCGTTTGCACACTGCTTTAATAATAGGTAATTATGGCAAGGGAACCGTTCGCAGTTATGTCATGGAGTTGCGTTTGTTGTTTCAGTATTACCACCTCAAAGAAGTAGAAGACATTACTTCCGATGATATTTCACAGTACATGCTATTTATCAAAACCGTTCATGGTGTTGGTTTAGCCAAATGCAGAAGTGTAGCACAGAGTTGTGCTTTCTTCTTTCGGCATGTGTTCATTCGTCCGTTTGTGTTGCCTAGCAAATTGTATCCACGCAAGACATTTGTGCTGCCACAAGTGATGAGTCAGGAGGAAGTAAAGCACTTGTTGGACAAGATTTGCGACATGCGTCAATATACAGTCATCAGTTTGTTGTATGGCACTGGCATTCGCATTGGCGAGTTACGCAACTTAAAATTGAGTGATATTGAACGAGCCAATAAACGACTATTGATTCGTCAGGGCAAGGGCAATAAAGACCGATATGTGTTGCTCCCGCAACACAGTCTTCGTGCCATTGAAGATTACTACAGGCAATATCGCCCCAAGACTTTTATTTTCGAGAACAAACAAACTGCCGGTCGCCCATTGCATGAACGCAGCTTGCAAACCATTGTCAATGCGGCTATGGGGCAAGCAGGCTTTAAAGACAAGCACTATACCGCTCACACGCTTCGTCATAGTTTTGCTACGCACCTCTTGGATAATGGCTGTGATATTCATGCTATCAAAACCCTTTTGGGTCATTCGAAGATAGAAACCACAATGGTTTATCTTCATCTCCAAAAAGGCAAACGGGAAGTGATGCAATCGCCCATTGATAAATTATTGGGCAATGGCTGATGTAGCGAATATCCGACAGCAGTTGCAACAGCATGTTTTTGCCAAAGGCATTCATCAAACAAATAATTCATACAGCAATCAAGTATTTCAATCCTTGAGTCAATGCCATACGGCACAGCAGGGGGTTCATCAACTTCGTTGCAGCGACTCCATCTGTGGTCATCATCATTATCAATACCACAACTGTGGCAACAGGCATTGTCCTAATTGTGGCGGTATGCGTCGGCAACAATGGCTCGAAGACAAGACCTCCGAGTTGTTGCCCACAGCCTATTATCATGTGGTGTTCACGCTGCCTCATGAACTTAATAGTTTAATAATGGGCAATCGAAAACAGTTGTTCGACTTATTGTTTGAAGCCAGCAGTTACACCTTATTGAAATTAGCCAAAGACGAGCAATGGCTAGGTGCTACACCTGGAATCATCAGCATCCTGCACACTTGGGGGCAAGACCTTTGTTTTCATCCGCATGTACATTGCATTGTAAGTGGTGGTGGAGTTACTGAACATTCAACAATGCACACACTAAGTTGGGTAAAAGAAAAGCGCAAGAAGCATAACTATTTGTTTCCTAAGCCAGTGATGCAAAAGGTGTTTAAAGCTTTTTATTTAAAAAAAATAAGGCAGCTTTTAAAGACCGATTCTTTGCAAACACAGGATAAAGAAGCTACAGCAACAATGTTGCACAAAATAGGCTTCAAGCGTTGGAATGTATATGCCAAACGTCCCTTTGGTGGACCACTTCAGGTGTTAGAATACCTGGGCAGATACACGCATAAAGTAGCCATCACCACGCATCGCATCCAAGCAATAGACAATGAAAACAAAACCATTCGTTTTGCCTACAAAGACTACCATAAGCGCGGCACTGCACATGAAAACCAAGAAATGACCTTATCTATTGCCGAGTTTAACCGAAGATTTGAACAGCACATCTTACCCAAACAATTTGTAAAAATCAGGCATTACGGCTACTTGCGCAATTATAGGCGGCAAGAGCGGTTAAAGCAACTGTTTGCTTTACTAAAACTACCGCCACCACCGCCCAAAGTGCAAGTTCCTGTGGCGCAACGAATGTTGGAACAATATGGTAAAGACATTGGCAAATGCCCAATGTGTGCCCATGGACGAATGGAAATGGTAGCCACTTACTACCACGGCGTGTTGATGAAAACTTATGAAAAGCCACGCAACAAGGCTCCAAGCGAAACAACTTAACCTAAATCAACCCAAATCACCACGAAAACTAAAAAGTAGAAAAAACAGCACCCCAACTTGGGTAAGGGATGCTATTGTGGAAGAACAAATACCACCTACAAAACAGGGGAACAACAGACAAAAAACAACCTACAAAACCACCTATACCCCCCAAAAACAATCCTCGAAATGTACGCTTAACACCGAATAGCAAAAAAGCCCCGATCTGGGCTTTTTTTATTGGGGCTTTTCTTCTATTCGGCTAAATGTTAGTGGCTGCCCTTCTTTCGGTCAACGGTCTGTCGTGTCGAGTTTGCACTGTCCTTGTGCGGCTGGGCAGGCATACTCTTTTGCAAGCTTTGGTCTGTGAGTTGGCTTGTGTGGCTTGCAAATGTGTATGACTGCGAAGGGTTGGCATTGTTGTCTGTTTGTGTTATTTTAAATTTTTAATAAACGGTCGTATTGCACTTTCAAACTTTGGTAAATAGTCAAGGAAAAACTGATTCATTCTTTCCCAATGGTTGTCGTTAAATAGATTTACGTCTTGTAACTCAAATTTAACTCTACTCATTTTATTGTCTGCCAATTCTTCCCATTCTAAAGGATTACCAAATGCCTGTTCAATAGCTTCTTTGCTCTTCATTAATTTTTTGAAGTAGGCTTTGTTCTTTTCTTTGCTTGAAGTCGAAATGCCTAATTCAATACGGATATGTGATTTTGTTATTATTAAAGTGTAAGCTAAACCGCCAATTCCAGCACCTGTGCTTAACCAATGGTCTTTTGACGGACTTACATTTTCGAATAAATTAGTATGATTTAAAAGTGGTAAAATCTGTTGCCAATATTTTTTCCTTATTCCAAAACGATTCGGTTCTGTTTCATTGTCTGAACTTGATAAATATTTGATTAACAATTCATCTTCCATTTCAAACAAAGCAAGTAACTTTTTCAAAATAGCGAATTTAGAATTACTGTCTATGTTTGATTCTATATACCAACCATTAACTACTTCTTGCGATGCTCTGAAATCAGAAGCGTTTCTCGTTATTTTAAAAACATCTTGATTGCTTAATAATAATTGTGAGTTCTTTTCGTAAAGATTTCTAATTACATAAAAATACATTTGGGCAACTGTATCTTCTTCAACTTTTGTGTTTTCAAAAATAAAGTATTCCAATTTTTTATGTGTTGGACTTTCAGCATCAAAAATATTTTGCTCTTCCGATTCATCACTTTCGGTAATTACCACATCTGGAAACTCCCATATTTTCAAGAAGCGTTCATAAATGATATTTAGTCTTTCTTCATATTTTGAAACATTCCAAGTATCAATTGATTTCAAAAAGGAATTTAACCATAATCTGCTGAATTGATAGCCTTGTTCATTTCCATCAACGTTCATTTCCTTTTTTGCTAAAAATGATTTGTTGCCTAATGCTCCGTTGTTGCCCGAAAGTGTCAGATTTCCTATGGTATTTAAATGCTTTTCTTTAAAAACAAAATACTCTTCTGATGTCAAATCAGTATTCCAATTTTCATTCGGATTTCTTGGAAAGATGTGTTCAATAGTAATTTGCTCGTTACTTGTATTTACATATTCTCGGTTGTTGTAATTCTCCAACATTTCAAACAGATAATTTCTGTTTTTTGGTTGGGTGTTATACAAATCCTTGTCCTTCAAAGCAGTTTTTAAATCTTCATTGCTTGGAAACTTTGCACTTCCTTTCTTTTTTATTAAAGCCTTTGCAATTGAATCATAATATTCTTCTGTATCTACTTCCGAATACAGTGTCATAAAAATCTTGTTTAATGAACTGGTTGGCAAGCCTACAATAAACCTACGCCAAGCATAGCTTTGAATCAATTTTAAAACTTTAATCAATTCATCTTTTGCAAGCAAACCGTTTTCGGTGTCTTCAAATACTTGAAGTAAAAAAGGATATGCCACATTAATTTCTAAGCGATTAATGTATTCTAATTCCTTTTTGATGTTAGCATCTGTAACCGTTGTTGGATTAACAAACTTTTTATAATGAATGGATAACGATTTTATGTTTTCCAGTTCCTGATGATAGGCTTCATCCTTTTTGTTAGCGTAAAGACTTTTAAACTCTGCGTAAACTTTATTTTTATTGGGTATTTTTTTGTTGCGAAGCGTCAAGTAATCTCTTATGTAATCTGAAACTAATGAACTTTGCTTCACTAAATCTTTTGCATTTTCTTCAATAGGATTCCAAATGGTTTCAAAAATTCTGTTTTGGTCTTTTGGTGGCAAGTCCATCAAAATAAAATTCCTAATCAAGTCTGATTGGGATAAATCTAAACCTGTTGAATTTAAACTTTCAAAAATGCGTTGTGGGTCGTCTTTATCTCTTTCTAATGAAATCTCTACAAAGATTAAACGATTTAAGCCTCTTAAAATTAATTCAAAAGTATCATCTGTTATTGCACCTCTAAAGTAGTTGTAGTTCTCTGTTACATTTGAAAAGGCACTTGATTCGCTGTCGGTGCCAAGCATAATGGCTTTGAAAGCTAATGAATTGGTGTCCGTTTGTTTTAGCTTTAGTTTGCTCGATTCGTTCTTAACATATTGATTGGTTAAAAACATATTGTATAATCTTTCTGCATCCTGTGCGTTTCCGTTTTCTTTGGCGAAGCGGTAAAGAGCAACGTATAAAATATTGATGGTCGTTAAACGTTGTTGTCCATCAATAATTACCAATTCTTTTACTTCGCTTGTGCTGTAAGTGCCTTCGTGTACAAATACAATACTTCCAATAAAATGTGTTCCTCTGTCTTCTGTTTCTACCGATATTATATCATTTAGCAGGTCTTTGCATTCGGTATTTGTCCAGTCATAGTTTCGTTGATATACAGGAATTACAAATTGCACATTAGGTGCTTGTAAAAAGTTATTTATCTGTAATTCGTTTGCCTTCATTTTGTTTAAATATTTTCAATGATGTTTATTTCTTCTTCCGTCAGGTCGTAAAGTTGGTAAACCAATTCGTTTATTTCATTTTCAACTTCAGTAGTATTTGCTTTAGCATTTAATTTCTTTTGTTCCATTACTATCTTAACCTTTTCAGAAATGCTATTTTCTTTTGCTTGCTCTACAATTAGCGGTAAAGGAAACGGATTTAAATAATTCGTTTTAAAAGTTCTTGCATCACCTTGTAATGTGTCGCCTGTTGTCTTTAGAAACCACCACAATAATTTTGAATTAGCGATGGATAATAGATACTCGTAGCTTTCTTTCGTTGTTTCCTTTTTTACCCAACTGTATGCTTTTGTTGTATGATACAAATTTTCCAGATTCAAAGTTACATTAGGATGATTTGCACATATTTCCATTGAAGTCAATTTCGGTTGCTCAAATTTGTTTAAATTTTTTGGGTAAATATATGCATGCCAATGTTGCATTTTTGCTGCTTTACCTGATTCTCTGGCTCTAAATATATTTTCGTGGTCAATTACATATTGATATGTTTTCGGATATTTTTCTCTTATCTCATCTATACTTACAATTTCTGCATTTCCATTTACAAGTTTGTAAGGGAAAAACACAAAACGATTTGTAGTCAAATAGCTATAACGTTGAACATCTTTGCCCATTAAGAAAGGCTTGAACAATTCCTTTTCTAATTCATACACTTTAGCACTTATTGGAACTTTCAATTTAAAAACATCGTCATTAGTCTTTTCAAGAATATATAAGTCATCTTTACTTGTAGCTAAACCTTGAAATATTCCTTCAAAAGCATCTGCAAAAAGTTTGGATTGCTTGTATATCTTTTCAAAAATATTAAAGCCAAGTTCGCTGTTAAACATTATCCATTGATTACTGCCATATAGTTTTGAAGCTTTGTTAATCATTTCATACGACATCAAACTATATTTTTCATTCTTTGTCATGAAGTTTTGAAAGTCTGATTTAAAAGGAAACTTTTGAAAGTCAAATCCTTTATTTTGATGTCTGCTAAACCAAGCAATGCAAGTGTAGGTATCAGCATCTTCAAAAACCATATTTGCACCAAAGTGTGCAACTTTGTCAATGAATTTGCCTTCTATTAAATAATTTCTGAAAACTTCTGAACTGGCGGAATTGAAAAACTTATGTGGGAAAATAAAGGAATTGTGAGCCTTTGTGTTGGATATATTTATTGCTAATTCAAAAAATAAATTTGCTAAATCGTATGCTGCTTTAGCATTTTGATATTGCGTTTCGTAATAGATTTTTTGATTAGGTTGAGTAGCTTGAATTTCTTGTACTCTCATATAAGGCGGATTACCTATAACCACATTGAAGCCAATAAAATCGCCTTCATCATTAAGTACTTCGGGAAATTCAAAACGCCATTCAAAAGAGTTTTCAAAAATCTTATTGGCTTTTATTTCTTCAATTTCGGTTTCTAATTTTTTGGTTTCTTGAGTTAGTTCAGATACTTTCTTATTCCAATCATCTTTCTCCTTTTTACTCATTTCAAAAAGCTGAGTTTGCTGAGTCATTTGAAACAATTCACCTGATAGTTTTCTATACTTTTTTACAATTGGGTCATTCAATGAAATTTCGCTTCTGAAATCCGATTTTATGTCGGCAATCAGTTTTTCCATTTCTCTTTTTTGTTCCTTGCTTTGGGCGTTTCGGTATGTATCAACAGCAATTCGGTAGCTGTCAATTGTCCATTTACTTTTTTTGAGAGCTTGTTTTAAATCAGCATCAATAGCAAAACGGCTTACCAATGAATTTCCGCACTTGATGTTGATGTCAATGTTCGGAAGTGTTTCTAATTCAGTTGCATTTTTGTAATAAGCATTTTTTAATAGCTCAATCCATAAACGCAAACGACAAATTTTTACAGAATTAGAATTGATGTCAACACCGAAAAGGCAATTTTCAATTATCGTTTGCTTTTCGTGGAAAAGCATTTCTTGAATTCGTTGGCTTTCTTTATTTGTAGGATTGTATTCAAAAAGTTCACCTTCCTCGTCTGTTACTATTATTTCATCATTTACGACTTCAACCTGATATTCTTTTAATCGTTTGCCTTCTCTGTCTTGCAGAATTTTTAAATCATTTTTCACTGCAATCATTTCATTGAGTGCCGAAACCAAAAAGTGTCCAGAACCAACGGCAGGATCACAAATTTTGATACTGTTTACAATTTCATTGGCTTCTTTGCGGTCTTCAATTTTGTCATAAAGTTCTTCAATGTCGTTGCACTTCCATTTTTTTGTTTCATTGAATTTTTGAACAACAGCTTTGCGAATGGTTTCGCGGCACATATACATTGTGATGAAACCCGGAGTAAAAAATGAACCGTCTTTATAGCCGTTTATTTTCTCGAAAATTAATCCGAGAACAGAAGCATTAATTAGTTGTTTATTATCCTCTTGAATTTCTTCTGAACCTTCGCTTGTGAAATCGTAAGCATCCAAAAACGCAAACAAATATTCTAAAGTATTTAAACTGCCTGTCCGTTTTTTGCCTTGATCATTTTTTAATACCGTAGTTGAGATAATTGGAATTTTCTTATCATCTTTTAAATTGCTGATAAATAATGTTACTTGTTCAATATCTGTTGGTTCAAATAGTGAGCTATTTAAATACGGAACTTTTTCAAATGCTTTTTTTACATCATCGTTTCTTTCTTTATACTTACGAGCCAACACTTGAAAAAACAAGCTGTTTAGGTCGTCATAGGTTTTGATTTTGTCTAAGTTCAGAAAGGAATAGGATTTGTCGCCCTTGTGATAAGTTATGAGCTGGGCTTCTAATAATTTTAAAAACAAAATTCTGTTTACCCAAGTAATACTTAATTCAAGTGCAACATTAAATAAGCGTTCCTGTGTTGAGCTTCCGTATTGGCTTGGCTTTTCTAATCGATTTAATTTATCGAGACTATCAAGTTGTATAATCGCATCTTCGAGAATTGTTCCCGAATTTCTTTCGCCAGACTTGTTTCGTTCAATGAGTTTTTTTGTTCCCTCTTTAGTTTCTGTTAAACCGATTATATGCAATAACTCGCTGTAAAATTTTTTGTCAAGGCTATTGCTGTCATTGGTAAATGGGAGTTTTAGAAGGTGTTCGGGAGATAAAAGTTTGAATAAAGCAATTAATGAATTATCGTCTGCTTTGTCATTGTTGCGAAGAGGTTTTTGATAATCTTGAATATTGAAATAAGTAAACTCTATTTCAGTTTTGATACTGGCAATGAAAGGTTCGGCAATTTGTTTGTAGAAAAAATCAGTTTTGGTGTCTGCCAAACGTCCGCCTTCAAAGTCGTTGAATTGTTTTACAAGGTTTTTGTTTTGAGCAAAAAGCCTGTCGAATAGGGTTGCATCAAAAATGAACCATTCGTTAATGTTGGTCGCAACAAGATATTTTACTTCGAGATTTTTTTGAGTTATTCTTTCTCGTAAATAATAAAGCACTAATTCCTGAAACGCTTTTGCGTTCAGTTTTTTAGTGGTTATCATTTCTGTTTTGTTAGTGGGCTTTTTAGCTTCAATGATTACACCAACACTAGCCTTAGCACTATTGCCGTTATGAATAACAAGGTCGTTTCGACCTTTGGTATTTATAAAATGGTTTGGATCGTAATAGGTCTTTTTTAAAAAGTCAATGACGAGGTTTTTATGAAACTCTTCGCTTTCCGTGTCATTTGTCCTGTCAAGTAACTGGATTAGATTTGTCTTGAAACCCTCGATTTCAGTCCTATTCGGTTTTACTTTTAGAAAAGCCTTGTTCAGTGCTTTTTTCGGTTTCAATTCTTTTATTTCCATTTACTTATTTGTCTCTTATTTCAGTCGGTTAAGTTACTTTTTTCTGTCGAAATACTTGTCGGTGCGGTGGAAAAATTTAGCTCTTTTGGTTTTGCCGAAGGGGTGGCTTTGCGTGTCGGGGCAAAACCAAATGTGCTAAATGTGGGTTGGCTTTTGTCAGTCGTTTCATTGTCGGTTTGTCTGTCTTTAAGCATTGGTGGTAACGGTTTGCAGCTACCCGAAGGGCGGGACTTTTACCACAAAACTTGATTTGAAAAACTAATGTTTGATTAACCGCAAAACTGTCTTTGGAACACGAAACCCCGCCTTTTGGGTAGGTGCTGTTATGCCCTGTGCTTTTGTCTGCATTGCTTGTCATTATTTACCAGCTAGTTTAGCTGCTTCTTCAATTCTGTTCGCTAATTTCTCTACGTCAACATACTTATAAACTTTAAAACCTGCTGCCTCAATTGCTTTCGGAATATCTCCAACAACATCAGTTTCACCTGCATGATTTTTTAAATGATGAATTTGCATACCAACAAGACCATTACCGCGTTTTAGAGATTTCTCTATTTCATAGTTAATAAATTTTCTTCCTGCTGTTTTTGCACCGATAAATACAACTGTTACAGATGTCCCTTCAAGAGCTTTGTCTATCATGTTTTTTATCGCATCATCGCTTTTCTTTTTTGCTTCTTCCCATAAAGAAGCATCTTTGAATCCAGCTGCTGCGTTTCCAGTAATATTTGGAATACTTCGGATTTGATTTACTCTCCAAATATCTCTTTGATAATGGAAGCTAAAAAATACTGTTCTTGCCATAATGATTTTATTTTAGGTAATACATTACAATGATTAGTGTGAGAAATACTATTCCGTAAAATAGAAGTAAAGTTTTAGAAAGTGCTGCACCAGCCCAGTCAGAAAATCCCTTGTCAAATTGTTTTGTGTTTAAAGAAAAGTCAACAGAATTTGCTTTACGAACGTGGTCGTAAACTTTCCTGAATAACCTTTCTTGATAGAGGTAATAACTATCAAGTAACCAAAAAGCCAATGCTGGAAAGTATGCAACGATAACAAATTTTTGGTTTGCATCTTTTGCTGCCAAAGCAAACAAGGCAGAAACAAGTGTAACAGTCCAACCTTTTATGAGAAATGAATTTTGTCCCATACGATTGATTACACCTTGAGTAAATTCCAAATGTTTTTCTTTCATAATATTCTTGATTTTGGATTAAGTTCGTAAAGTGTATCCAATGGATACTTTTCGTTAAGTGAAATTTTATTCCATGCTTTTTTCCATTCGGTCAAATCAGCCCCACTAATTTCTGTTAAGTGACCTAAATACAAATCGTATTTAATTCTTAATTGCTCATTAAGAACTCCTCCTTTTGAAAATGCTTTGGTTATTTCTGGTCTGTATTCTCGAAGTGGTTTTTTGCGGACTAATTGGCTCATTGCAATTTCGGAATATATCCAAGGAGATTCAGTATTGCCAATTATGTCTGATGTTGTAATGGAATTTGGAGTATTAAGAAAAAATAAACATTCAGCTTTATCTATCATCATATTTAGTGCTGTTGAAAGCATCATGTGAACATGACTTGTTGAATAATTTCTTTTTTGATAACTGTAAGTTTCGCCTCCAGGGTTGAGGCAATGTTTGTTGTCAATCAATTTGAGCAAATCATTTGAGTAGCCCCATATGCAAGAATCAATGAATGTTGAAAGACCAAATTTCTCGGAAAGCCAACCAGCCAGTGTGATGGCCATTTTTTCGTCTTTATGAGAATGCGAAATAAATATGTCCGCCTCGACCTGCGGAAACCAATTTGCTTGCATTTTTGAACCGTTTAATGAGCCGTCAGCCGAAACAAAACTGTCTAGTGTCCGCTTTATCTGTAATTTGTTTTGAGCATTCAAAGTCCTGCCTTTTTGGTAAAAGCTGTCCTCCTCAAAAGCCATTTTTATATTAAATCCTCTATACATTTATTTAGTCTGTGTAATACTTAGTATTGTCGTCATAGCATTGGGCATAACTTGTTTATAACGGCAGTACTTTTCTTTTTTCTTGCCCATTAACCACCTTTTTCAGTTGGCTAACGGCAGGTTTGTTTGAAAGGATACTGCCGTTATCCTTCCAAACAAATTAATAATATTAAAGCTCCAAATCATCAAAGGGGCTTTGTATTTCACTTAGTTTTTTACTACTTACATGCGTATATATCATGGTTGTCTTAGGGCTATTATGTCCTAAAAGTTCTTGAATATATCTTAAGTCGGTGCCACCTTCAAGCAAATGAGTGGCAAAACTATGTCTTAATGAATGGAGCGTTATTGACTTCTTGATACCTACTTTATTTTTAGCTTGTTCTAAAACAGATGCAAAACTTCTTTCGCTGTATTGCTGTTCATATTGCCCTTCAAATAAATAGACTTTGGGTTGGTATTGCTTATAATAGGCAATTAATAAATCTCTTAGCTTGCTGCCAAAGGGCACATACCTATCTTTTTTCCCTTTTCCTTGTTCTATTCTTATCAGTTTTCGTTGACTATCGAGGTCTTTAATTTTTAAATGTAGCACTTCGCTTCTTCTCATGCCACAGGCATAGGTGATGCTTAGGAGTGCTTTGTGTTTGAGGTTATTGGTTGCTGCTATTATTTTTTGCACTTCTTCTTTGCTCAACACCTCAGGCAATCTGTTTTCTCTTATGGGGTGTTTTAGTTGCTCCAAATTCATTTTGGTGGCTTGCATCTGCGCATAAAATAGTTTGATGGCGCCCACCATTCCTTTTTGAAAGGATGATGAAAGATTATTGTTGATGATAATGCTATGGTTATAACGCTCAACATCTTCAACAGTTAGTTCTTGGTAACTTCGTGGTTGGTAATAAGTAAAAAATTGTTTGAGTTGTCCTAAGTAGTTTTTCACTGTTTGTGGGCTATAGCGTTTTTGCTCCATCCACAACTTAAAATAGTCGAGTGCTTTACAGGTGGCCACATCAAGACCAGCAAATTTTTCCTCTTTTTCTTTTTGGAGTTTTTCAAGCCATTGGGTTTTGAGTAAACTAATATCAAGTTGGGCTTTGTCGGCTATTTTTTGTTTTAATAAGGTTACGACTTGTTTGTTGAGTTGAAAATGCCATTGTTTATTGCTTTGGCTCCATTGTGCACCTGGCACTTCTTTAATGGTTTGCACCAAGTCTTTATCATACGGAAAATCGGCAAACAATCTTTCCGTGCCTTGGTATTCTTTTATGGATAAAACAATAGTGTTGCTCATGAAGGCATGAGATTTAAAAACATTGTTATGGCATACTTACGCAATTTAAGTACTTTCTTATAATTGATAAAAATGATTTTCGTCATTTAAAGTTAGTTGATGGTTGTTAGTTGTCAGGCTTGGGACAATGAGCGGAGTCGAATTGTCAAAGCCCTTTTGGCATTACCCTTCGACAAGCTCAGGGTGACATTTTCATTTCAGTTGATAGTTGATGGTTGATGGTTGTTAGTTGTCAGGCTTTGGACAATGAGCGGAGTCGAATTGTCGAAGCCCTTTTGGCATTACCCTTCGACAAGCTCAGGGTGACATTTTCTTTTCAGTGATCAGTGGTCAGTGGTCGGTGGTCAGTTAATAGTTGGCAGTTGCCAATTGTCCGTCTTTATTATCGTTCATAAAACTCATTCCGTTTATGCACACATACATCTTTTGCTATGCAAAGTTGGCAAGCGGCTACACATTCTGTTTGTTGCAAAATGGCTTTGAGGTCTTGCTTATCCTTCGCCCCTAGCTTTGTATAGATGATTCTTATTTGATGGCAAACGGTATTGTGATCGGATCCTAAAAAAGTAGCAATATTTTCTACAGTAAAGCTAAGGTTGTTCCAAAACACCACAAGTATTTTGCACAATTTGGGACTGAGTTTTTCGAGATGCGTTAATAGCTGCATTTTCTTTTCTTCCTTCATTCCAAAGTTGGGATGACGCAATACTTCAAATATATTTTCGATAGATTGGCGGTCAATTAAGGGCAGCTTATTGATTTTTTTGGCAATGTCTTTTAGGTCGGGTTCAAAAACAAAATACTGCATGCCTAGTTTAAGGAGTTCTAACCTACAGGTTTCGCTAAGGTGGCTACACACGCCAATAAGAAAGAGGCTTGGCTGCTGTTGCAATACCATTTGCGTCTGTTCCTTGGCCTCCTCGCAAGAGGTGAAACAAAGAACACCCCATTTTATTTTTGGGGAAAGGGCTGCAGGAACAGTGGCTTCCTGCTTTTTCCATGCGTGCAACACTATATTGTCGTTGCCTTTCAAATGTTGGTTGACTGCTTCTCCAAGGTAGTTTTCTCCCCCTATAAGAAGCACATATTTTGTTGTCATAAGAATAAATAGTGTTTTTAAAGACAAGCTGTTTTTCGGGTCTTTTCAGGAAGAAAAACAAGTTGGGCGTGCTACGTATGCTAAGAGTTTCAAGGAATGTGAATCCTATTTAATAATTGTAAGAACCGTTCGTTTTTATATAAAAACTTTGCAAAAATAATACAATAATTTATTAATGAAATAGGTAGTACTGCCTATAGGTTTTAGGTAGCACTGCCTATTGTAGGTTATTTTTTCTCCACCGACTTTTGCTTTGTGAAAGAGATAAACGTTAGTCAATCTAAAAATCACGAACAAACACCTTTTGTTCACGAACAATTACTTTTTGTTCACGAACAATTACCTTTTGTTCACGAACAATTACCTTTTGTTCACGAACAAATACCTTTTGTTCACGAACAATTACCTTTTGTTCGCGAACAATTACCTTTTGTTCGCGAACAATTACCTTTTGTTCACGAACAATTACCTTTTGTTCGCGAACAATTACCTTTTGTTCGTGATTTTTTGAAAAACATACAAAAAGATGAAGTGACCATATAGATAATAGCAGCTAAGTAATTGAAAAAGAGTTGATTAATAACAAAACAGAAAACCAAACAATTTGTTCAAGAAGAAACAAAATTAAAATATGAGTGTACATGCACATAGTCCGCCAAAGAATACATTGTGATATTCCTATTAATTAGGGAGACATCCTATAGTTGGGAAATGTTTATTGGAAAGCCAATTTATGAGGCATTGAAGAAAAACAGGAACCTTCTAATAAATAAGTAGCATAGAATTAAATTTACTTAAACAATGTTAAACTATTCATTTTCAAACAATTAAAATTAAAATTACAATGAGTTACATTACATTAAAAATAGCACGCCGCACAGCATTAGAACTTATTTCCTTTGGCAATTATGTACACGATGAAATGGTACTGAACGCTGCCGCCTTTGTTGCCCCACCCGTCACCATGAAGGATTTTAAGACGCATTTAGACGAACTATTTACGGCAGAAGTGGCCACGCAAAAACGAACGCCTGCAAGCTATACGCTGCGCGACCAAAAACGTTCGGTAGTAGAGCTTGATTTGAATCAGCTTGCCGACTTTGTGGACGGTGTGAGTAAGGGAAACGTATTCATCATTCAACAAGCGGGCATGGAGCCACGCAAACAGAAACAGAAACTGACAGGTCTCGATGACCCAATGATTCTTCAGGTGGATAATGCATCGCCTGGGAAACTTGCCATAAAATGCAGTAAAGTTGACAGGGCTTCAAATTATGTATTTGAACATACGGAAGATCTTATTGTTGGCACTTGGAAAAACGGTACTTATAGCACTACCACCAAAGGCACAATTGATGGGTTGACCGCAGGCAAAACCTATTGGGTTCGTGCGCGAGCGCTTGGCACCAATGAAATAAAAAGCGATTGGAGCGATCCTATTGCGAAGATTGTTTCTTAATTATTAAAAGCCCTTCGGGGCTTTTTTTATTATGGATGTAGCAAAATCATGCACTTCAAATGGCTAAGAATATAAGCACCGCTTATTAAATAGCTCAGCCTGACAGGAAAATGCTAATCATTGTGTCACTCTGAGTTAGTCGAAGAGTGTGTTCATAAATGGCTTCGACAAGCTCAGCCTGACAGGAAAATGCTAATCATTGTGTCACTCTGAGCTAGTCGAAGAGTGTGTTCATAAAGGGCTTCGACAAACTCAGCCTGAAAGGAAAAATTCTAATCATCGTGTCACTCTGAGCAAGTCGAAGAGTGTGTTCATAAGGGGCTTCGACAAGCTCAGCCTGACAGGAAAATGCTAATCATTGTGTCACTCTGAGTTAGTCGAAGAGTGTGTTCATAAAGGG
>CAINUN010000044.1 GCA_903853805.1 uncultured Bacteroidota bacterium | reverse complement strand
GCCCACCTCATCTTGCACAATCAGCACTCCTCTGTGCAGTTGGTTCACCTCTCCAAAATTTGTCATGCCCTTCAGTGTGCCCCGTCCGACCTTTTCATTTGGAACGACGACAAAGACCTTCCCATCACCGATACCCACCCACTTTCAAAACTCCGAAAAAAAGACACGCCACCCCTCGCTGGTCGCATCCGCAATCTCAGCCTCGACCAAGTCTCTATACTCAACAATTTTCTCGACGATTTAGAAAAGAAATAAAAACTAAACAGCCTAAAACCTTCCAGGTTTTTAGAAACCTGGAAGGTTTGATAGTAAAAGAAAAGCCGCCTCGAATGGGGCGGCTTTTTTTGTTTTGGAATTTGGTACTTGGATTTTACTTCTTTACTACTTCACACCTATGCAGTGAAAAAACGGATGACAGCGATCCTCAATTATTTTAACCAATCATTTCAAATCCTATTTTTACATTTGAACCTCACACATTTCCAATGAGTTTACAAACCATCTTATTAACGGCTGCTGCCCCAGAAAAAATTTCACTTTTTTATTTGCTAAAAGAAGGCGGATTATTAATGATTCCGTTAGCAATTTGTTCTTTGTTGCTTGTGTATGTATTCATCGAACGATTGATAGTGATGAATGGTGCTTCGCAGCTCGACCCTGCTTTTATGCAAAGAGTACGAGACCACATTGCTACCGGAAATCTTAATGGCGCAAAATCGCTTGCTAAGAATACCGACAGTCCTATTGCACGTATCATTGAAAAAGGATTGAGCCGAGTGGGTAAACCCATTGACCATATTGAAAAGAGCATGGAAAGCACAGGTAAACTCGAAGTATATCGTTTAGAGAAAAACCTTTCCATTCTTTCAACACTTGCAGGCATTGCACCTATGGTAGGATTTCTTGGAACGATTGCAGGGATGATAATCTTGTTCTTTAATATTCAGCATCAAGGGTTTTCGCTCGAAGCAATTGCAGGCGGGATTTATACCAAGATGGTGACTTCGGCGGTGGGATTAATTATTGGTTTGTTGTCCTACATCACCTACAATTATTTCAATGCACAAATCAATAAGCACGTAAACAGAATGGAAGCCGCGTCGGTGGAATTCTTAGACATTTTGCAGGAACCAACCGTAAAATAAAACCCCATGAACCTGCGTAAACATTTAAGAGAAAAACCAGAAACACCTACCTCTGCACTGAACGATATTTTGTTCATTCTGCTCTTGTTTTTTCTCATTATTTCCACACTAGCCAATCCAAATGTGATAAAAGTAATGACGCCTAAAGGCGAAAGCGATACTAAAGCAAAACAGACTGTAGTAGTGTCTATTGATTCACTGCAGAATTTCTATGTAGCAACAAAACCAATGGGTGTTGATTCGCTTATGTCAGCAATTGACAACATTGTGAAAAGTTCGGGTGATGCTGAACCTACTGTAGTGATTAACCCTGATCGTAAAGCAAATGCGGAGAGCATTTATGCAGTGATGTACGCTGCTAAAAAATTACATCTTAAAACAGTGATGGCTGTTGAGAAGAAGTAGTCTTCTTCTCAACAACATTATATCACTGTGTGCTTTCTCTTCACAGCCCAATAATAGAAAATAGGAAACACCAACAAGGTGAAAATTGTTGCGGTCACTAATCCGCCGATGATGACAATTGCTAAAGGCTTTTGAGACTCTGATCCAATGCCTGAGGAAACTGCCGCAGGCATCAATCCTATGGCAGCCATCATTGCCGTCATGACCACAGGTCTTGTTCTAGCTTTTACACCATTCATGATGGACGGAATCAACTCTAATTTATTCAACAGATTGTTGTGAAACTCTGAGATGAGAATGACACCATTTTGAATACAAATACCAAACAATGCAATGAAGCCAACACCTGCTGAAATACCAAAGTTCATACCAGTGAGATGGAGGGCGAATATGCCACCAATGAGTGCAAAAGGAACATTGGCAAGTACTAACAAAGAGTCTTGAATATTGCCAAACATGATGAAGAGCAAAACGAAAATTAAGATCAAACTGATAGGAACAACTTGAGAAAGTCTTTCGGTAGCGCGAACCTGATTTTCAAATTCGCCAGTCCAACCAATACTATATCCTTCAGGTAATTTTACGTTTTGATTTACACGGTTTTGAGCATCTGCAATAGTGCTTCCTAAATCTCTTTCACGAACAGAGAATTTTACTCCAATAAATCGCTTGGTGTTGTCGCGGAAAATAAATGCCGGTCCGGTTACTTTTCTAATAGTAGCTATTTCTTTTAAAGGCACTTTGTCGCCCCGCATCGTAGGCACCATGAGGCGCATGATGTCTTCTTCGTCTTTACGATAATCTTTAAGATAACGAATCCTAACATCGAACTTCTTCTCTCCCTCATATTTTTGAGTAGCTGTCTTACCGCCAATTGCCATTTCAATCATACTCTGCGCATCTGCCTTTGAAACGCCATATATTGCCATCTTTTCTTCGTCCAATAAAACACTTATTTCAGGCTGTCCGATGTTGCGTAGTATGCCTACATCTTTGATGCCCTGCACATTTGTAATTTGAGCTAATACTTTGTTGGCAATGTCATCCAAAGTGTTTAAATCATCACCATAAATTTTCACCGCATTAGAAGCATTTATGCCAGCAACTGCTTCAGCAACATTGTCAATAATAGGCTGAGAATAATTATAACAAACACCCTGATAATGTTTCAGTTTTTTGTCCATTTCTTCTACCAATCCGTCCATGGTAATCTTTCGTTTCCATTCTTCTTTTGGTTTGAGGTTTACCTGCATTTGTACATAGTAAAAGCCACTAGGATCGGTGCCATCATTGCTTCTTCCTGTTTGCGAAAGCACACCATTTACTTCAGGGAAACTCATGAGTTCTTTCCGGAATTGTGCCACCATTTTCACGGTTTCATTGAGTGATGTACTCATCGGCAATTTGGCTTCTACCCACAAGGCACCTTCATTTAATTGCGGAAGAAATTCAGTACCCAACCACTTGGTGGAAAGCAATGATAATGCAAGAATAGAAATGGAAACAATGAACGTGACTTGTTTATTAGCAAAGGCTTTAGCAAAGCCATTGCCAACTATTTTTTCAATGAAAATGACAACAGGGTTGTGTTTTTCTCTTACATTTTTCTTTAGGAAAATGGAACATAAAACAGGCACTAATGTAAGGGTAAATATTAACGCACCAAGCAAAGCAAAACCCAATGTATAAGCCAATGGCGAGAACATTTTCCCTTCAACTTTTTGGAAGGAGAAGATTGGTAAAAGTGCTGAGATGATGATGAGCTTGGAGAAGAAAATAGACTTACCTAAACCAGTACCTGTTTTCTTAATCAAACCCAGTTTAGCTAATTTATTAAATCGGTCCATGCCGCGTTCTTTTGCAAGATGGTCGAGCGCAACAAATAAACCTTCCACCATGACGACAGCTCCATCTATAATAATACCAAAGTCAACAGCACCTAGAGAAAGCAAGTTTGCGCTCATGCCTTTTAATTTGAGGCACATAAATGCAAACAACAATGCCAATGGAATGATTATGGAAACAATGACAGTTGTACGCCAATCAGCCATAAACACAAAGACAATTACCGTTACCAAAATAATGCCCTCAAGCAAATTGTGAATCACCGTGTGTGTACAATACTCCATCAATCGGTCGCGGTCATAAAACATTTCCATCTTCACATCAGCTGGTAAAACTTTAGTATTGATCTCCTCAATCTTTGCTTTTAGTCTTGTAAGAACTTCATGTGGGTTTTCGCCTTTTCGCATCACCACAATTCCTTCAACCACATCGTCATTGTTATTCAAGCCTACTTGTCCTACGCGAGGAGCGCTGCTTTCTACAACAGTGGCAATGTTTTTTACCAAAACAGGATTGCCTTTAAAGTTGTCGACGATGGTGTTTTCGATGTCCGGAATGGAACTCAATAAACCTAATCCACGAACAACATAAGCCTGTCCGTTTTTCTCAATAACATCGCCGCCCACATTGAGGTTGGCTTTGGATACGGCATTGTAAACTTCTAACGGAGTGAGGTCATACAATTGTAATCGAACAGGGTCAACACTGATTTCATACGTTTTTTCCTGTCCACCAAATGCAACCACATCTGCAATGCCGGGCACAGCTCTTATTTGTCTGTCAATTACCCAGTTTTCGTAAGTGAGTAAATCTCTTGTGTCTCTGTTTTTCCCTTTTAAAACGTAGCGATAAATTTCTCCTGTTGGTCCGTAAGGTGGCTGAACATCCGGCTCCACTTCCTCAGGAAGTTGCACATTACGCAATTGGTTATTTACCTGTTGACGCGCAAAGAAATCTTCCACATCATCTTCAAAAATGATTTTGATAACCGATAAACCAAACATGGTAATGCTGCGCACATTAGTTTTGCGCTGCACCGAGTTCATGGCTATTTCAATGGGAGTGGTTACAAATCTTTCTACTTCTTCAGCGCTACGTCCGTTCCATTCGGTTACGATAATTATTTGCGTATTAGTAACGTCAGGAAAAGCTTCAATCGGAAGCGTTTTATAACTTATAATCCCTGCAATAATCAAAACGCTTACCCAGAAAAAAGTAAACATTTTATTCTTTAAAGAAAAGGCAATAAGAGTCTTAATAAATTTGTTCATCTGATTATTTCACCAAAAATTGTTGATGAAGATAATCTCTTTCACGAACATTATATTTTTACTACAAAAACAGAAAAAACATGTGAGTAATTTTGGCTTTGCTAATCATTCAATGCATCATAAATCAACATCCCATTTTTCGAAATTACCTTTTCAGATTCTTCTAATCCAGAAGATAAATAGGTGATAGTGCCTAACTGACGAAACACTTCAACTTGTCTGGTTTCAATATTAGTTCGGTCTTTAAAAACCATGACCCAATTTTTGCTTTTATCAAACATGATGGCTGAGGATGGCACAGCAATCATTTTCTTTCCTTCGTCAAAGTGAAGTGTCACTGTTGCGTTCATATCGGGCTTTAATGAAAGATCGGAATTAGGAATGCGAATACGCACTTTCATCGCTCTTGTTTCTGGGTCTATAGCGTTGAAAATTTTATCTACTTTTCCTTTATAAACTCTATCAGGATAGCTAACTGTAAGAATATTCGCTTCAATTCCTTCTTTTACTTTAGCAATGTCTGATTCATTTACATTTGCCAAAACCCATACTTCGTCAATTTGAGCAATCGAAAAAACAACATCCGATTTATCACTCCTCAATTGTTCATTTCGGTTGATATTCTTACTTACAATAAACCCACTAATTGGCGCAGTAATATTGTAAGTTGATCCTTTGCCTAAACCATAAATATGGTATATTTCATCAATCCTGTCAAGCGATGCTTTTGCTTTTTCATTTTCTTTTTCTGCCGAAAGCACTTCTTTTTCTGAACTAAGTTTTCCTGCATATAAGTCTTTAGCTACTCGAAGATTTTTATCAGACATTGCCAAATCACTTTGTGCATCTAATTTTTCCTTCTGGTATTCTGCTACTTCACCACTGCGAACCACAGCTAAAACCTGTCCCTGTTTCACATAATCACCCAACTCAACATTGATTCTAATTACACTTCCTCCTACAATTGGAAATACTTGTGCTTGCTTACTATTATCTGCTACTACTTTTCCAAAAAGGCGCATTTCATTTTTCAACTCCATTTTTTCAACTACCGTAAATTCACACCGGTTCATCATAGTATCACTCATAGAAAATCCAATCTTTTTTTCCTCTTGTTCTTTGGTAGCATGTTTACAAGAAAACATAGTTATAATTGAAGTGACAATTAAAATATAATAGGTTCTTTTCATTAGTATATCTCTTTTGATGTAACGTAGTTTATCGTTTCTGCTGCAATAGCAAATTGTGTTTTTATCCTTTGTAATTCAGCGATAGATTGATTGTAAGCTTCAATAAAATCTACAAACTCAATGAGTGAAATGTTTCTCTTTTGAAAGTTTTCAGAAATTCCATTATACACACTTTCAAAGTCACTGTTGTATAGTTGCTGCGCTTTTTTATATTCTTTTAAACTTCTTGAGAAATCATCATATGCTTGCTGTGCCTCCGTTTTAACTTCCATTTTTTTTTGTTGTGTCATTGCATCTGATGATTTTATTTGAAGTCGTGCTGCTTTAATATTTCCACTGTTTCTGTTCCACATGGGTAAAGGCATGCTTATCCCAGAATTGATTTGGTCATTAAATGCACCACCCCTTTGGTCATATGAAGCATTGATAGCAATATCGGGGATTGCTAATTGTTTTTGCAATTTCAAATTGAGTGCAGAAACTGCTTGTTGAGTTTGAACAAATTTTATATCTGGACGGTTTTGTAAAGCTTCATCAACTATTTTTTCCGAAGAATTGATAGAATAGGCATCTAAAAAATCTTGTTGAACAATTGGGTTAATAAAAGAAGTTGTACCTAGTAATGTTCTTACTTTACTCATTTCATCATTGCGTTCCTGTGCTATTTCAGATCGGGTGTTGTTCAGTTCAAGATAAACAGTCTTTAAACGAACAACTTCTTTGACAGGTATATTCCCTTTCTTTGACTGAATTTCATAGTTGCTGATGATGGAATCTAGTAGTAACATTTGTCCATCATATTTTTTAAGTACAATTTCCGATTGAAGAATTTTATAAAAACTAGAGTGAAGTTGGAACTTAAGATTTCTTAGCAAGTCTTCGAAATCATAACGCGCTAATTCAATATTGCTATTGGCTATTTGGATTTGTGTTTTACGTTTCCCCCCCATTAAAATAAGTTGTTCAATAGAAAACGCCTTCTCGCCTTGATGTCCAATTTGAAAAGACTTGTTGGAATCAGGAACATACGCGTTGAAATCGGAAGAAAAAGTAGGGTTAGGATATAGCTTTGCTTGGATAGTTAATGCTTCATTGATACCAATATTATATTGATTAGCGACAAGCAATAAGTTCCTTTCAAGAAATGTTTTATCTGCTTGACGAATGCTAATGGAAAGAGTATCTACCGCGAAAATAGGGCTATTTAACAATAAAATTGTCCATACTATCATTCCTGCAATTCGAAAGTTGTTTTTCATATGTTGCTGCAATTAAAACTATTTTTTTCAGTAGAGACTATTTATTCGTTGATTCTTGATTAGCGCTTACTTCATCATCTTCATTCGTAAGTTCATTATCCATGAAGTGAATATTAGTTTGTTCATTAATTTTCTTATAACTCCATGCAAAGATCAAAGGAAATACCCATAGTGAGAAAATCATCGCACAAAGAATTCCGCCAATAACAACTCTTGCTAATGGTCTTGAACTTTCAGAACCTATTCCGTGAGAAATAGCAGCAGGAAATAAACCAATGGCTGCCATTAATGCTGTCATCATTACGGGACGAATCATACTTTGAACGCCCATTTTTATTGAATGATAGAGCGCATTTGACTGTCCTTTAATTTTGCTCATGTTTTGTTTAAAGACAGAAATTAACAATACTCCTTCAAGTATACATATTCCAAACAAAGCAATGAAACCAATGCCGGCACTAATACTAAAGTTAGTTCCTGTTAGTAACAATGCAATAATACCTCCAACAATTGCGAATGGAACATTTAAGAAAACAAGACCTGCGTCTTTAAGATTTCCAAACATAGTGAATAGCAAAAGAAAAATAAGTGCTAAGCTGATTGGAACAACTTGTGCTAATCTTTTTTGAGCCCGTTGCTGATTTTCAAAATCTCCTTGCCAAGCCATTGTATACCCTTGTTTCAAAGAAACTAAATTGTTGACTTTTTGTTGTGCTTCTTCAATAGTGCTTCCCATGTCTCTTCCTCTGATTGAAAATTTCAAAGCGGAATATCGCTCATTGTCATCTCTAAATATTAGACATGGACCAGTTTTTTGTGAAATTGTGGCTATTTCTTTTATCGGAACTTTTGAGCCACTTTGTGTTGGAACTAATAGATTACCAATGTCTTCTGGCGTTTTTCTAAATTCTTCTGGTAGTCTAATTCTAATGTCAAATGTTTTGATGCCTTCATAAAGAGTTGTTGCTGTAAGCCCACCAATAGCCATAGCAATAACTGAGTTAGCGTCAGCAGTTTCAACGCCATATAACGCCATTTTTTGTTGGTTAAGATTGATATCTAATTCTGGTTGACCAATGTTATGAATTACTCCAAGGTCTGCAATTCCTTTTACTTCCTTTAGAATGTTGTAAACCTCATCTACTTTGCTTTCCATGTATCCAAGTGAATCTCCGTAAACCTTAACACAAATTGACCCCTTTACTCCAGAAACTGCTTCTTCCACATTATCCATAATAGGTTGTGAAAAGTTTAAGCTAACACCTGGAATAACAGAAAGTTTATCTTTCATGTCTTCAACTAGCTCATCTTTAGAAATCTTAGGATTCCAATCATCTTCAGGATAAAGCATTACTGAAAACTCATTATTGTAAAAGCCAGCAACATCGGTCCCATCATCTGGTCTACCAGTTTGTGAAATACAATATTTTACTTGTGGAAATTGAGCTACAATTTTCCGGGCTTGTGACCCAATTTCTACAGATTTATTTAATGAAATGCTATATGGCGTTTGCACACGAATATAAATAGAACCTTCATTCAATTCGGGTAAAAATTCAGAGCCAAGAAATTTGAAAGAATAAATCCCAACAATCATAACAACAAATGCTATTGGAATAACAATCTTTCTAGATTTAAAACATTTCACAAAACCACTCAGCATCCAGCTTGTAAGTTTATGAACAACTGGATTGTGTTTTTCACTTACATTTTTATTGAGTAGTACACTTATTAATACCGGAACAAGTGTAAGGGTAGCTAAAAGCGAACCAATTAATGCAAAACCAAGAGTGTAAGCTAATGGTGAGAACATCTTCCCCTCAACTTTTTGGAAGGCAAAAATAGGTAGCAGACAGGTAATAATAATTGCCTTGGCAAAGAAGATGGACTTTCCAATTTTTGCGCCTTCATTTTTAATGAGACCTAGTTTTGCAATTTTATTAAATCGATCCATACCTAATTCTTGAGCTTTGTGGTCAAGAATCACAAATATTCCTTCTACCATAACAACCGCGCCATCAATAATAATTCCAAAGTCAATGGCACCAAGTGAAAGAAGATTGGCGCTCATGCCCATTAAATGGAGGCATATGAAAGAAAAAAGCAATGATATTGGAATAACTATAGAAACAATTAAGGTAGTTCGCCAATTGAACATGAATAGGGAAACAACTAATGTAACAAACAATAAACCTTCAATAAGATTATGCAAAACCGTGTGAGTTGCAAATTCAATCAGATTTGTTCGGTCATAGCTTGCAATAATTTTTGTATCTGCGGGTAGTGTTACATTGTTTAGTTTGTCAATTTGTACTTTAAGTGCTTCTATAACTTTCGATGCATTTTCTCCTTTTCGCATTAAAACAATGGCTTCTACTACATCCGGTTCATCAGTTATATTTCTTTTTCTAGAAGAGTCATACAAACCATCAGCACGTGCAACCCAACCTAACCGCGGGATATTTGAAATTTCTACGTCTGCAACATCTTTTACTAATACAGGAACATTGTTAATATTAGTAATGACAATGTTTTTTATCTCATTGATATCATTCAGTAAACCAATTCCTCGCACAACATAAGCTTGATTATTTTGAATGACAACATCGCCACCTATGTTGATGTTTGTTTTTTGAACTGCTGTAAAAACATCAAGAGGTGTAATGCCAAGTGAGGTTAGTTTTTCAGGGTTTACTTTAATTTCATAAGATTTTGTTTTTCCTCCAAAACAAACAATATCACCTACACCAGGAACCGCGCGAAGTCTTCTATCAATGACCCAATCCTGCATTGTTTTCAATTCACGGGCATCTCTAACTTTACTTCTTAAAGTATATCTGAAAATTTCACCAGTTGGACCTGTTGGTGGTTGCACTTCAGGTTCAATTCCATTTGGTAAATTAGCATTATGCAACAGATTCATTACCTGCTGACGAGCTTCAGGGTCTTTTGTTTCATCGTCAAAGATTATTTTTACATAAGACAATCCAAATATGGTTGAAGAACGTAAACTTATTTTATGTTGAACTGGGTTAAGAGTAATTTCAATAGGAATGGTTACAAATTTTTCTACTTCTTCTGCACTTCTACCAGGCCATTGAGTGATAACACTAATTTCGGTATTGGTAACATCAGGAAAGGCTTCAATCGGCATGTCCTTGAAAACAAAGATTCCAATGCCAATTAGGAGTACCGATGCGGAAATAGTGAAGTACTTATTCTTCAGTGAAAACCCAATTATTTTTTTTAGTGCCTTAATCATGTTGTTTGTTTTTGTCTTTTGTTAGTCATTTAAGGCATCATAAATCAATAAAGTTTGGGACCCAATAAGTCTATCACCTACGTTCACTCCATCTGATAAATAAACCCTATTACCAAATATACTTTGAACACTTACTGGGGTAATGTCTGCCAAATTTTTTCCTTTATATTTTAGAACATAATACTGGCTATGATCGAATACAAGTGAATTGTTAGAAATGCAAATAGTTTCTTGATTGGTCTTATTAGTTACTTGCACACTGGCAAACATGGAAGGTTTTAATGCATAATCATTATTTTTTAGCATAATGCGCACCTTCATTACTTTACTAGTAGGTTCAAGCACATTCAATACTTTGTCAATTTTACCCCTAAAAATTCTATCAGGGTAAGATAGTGTAGTAATGTTTACAGAATCTCCAAGGTGTATGTTATTAATATTTGATTCATAAACATTAGCTTGAACCCATACGTTTTTCAAGTCGGAGATAGTAAAAATAGCAAGGCTATTATCATTCCTAATAAAAGTATTATTGGTAACGTTTTTCTGCACGATACATCCGCTAATAGGTGCCTTTATAATGTAATCACCTTGGGTATTGTTACCATTTATTTTAAGAATTCTTTTTACTGCTTCTAATTGTGAAGTTGTTTGTTCAAAATTTGCCTGCGCATTCGTAACTTCTAATTGAGAGCTCAAACCACTTTTAAACATGTCTTGGGCAACATCTAATTGTTTTTTTGCGGATGTCAAGTTTGCTTCTGCTACTGTCAAGTTATTGCTATAATTAGCCATTTCACTGCTTTTCACAACTGCCAAAACTTGTCCTGCTTTTACAAAATCTCCTAACTGTACATTTATACCTTGTACGGCTCCACTCACCATTGGAAAAATATTAACTTGATGATCTTGGTCAAAATCTACAATTCCGGTAAGTGTAATAGAATTGGAAAGGGGACATTTTGTTACTGTATCAAGGACAATCGTTTTCATTACCGAATCGGGAATGACATACATTTCTTTGCCTGTTGAGTTTTTTTCATTCTTTTCACCACAACTTTGAATCAATATTGCAATTAGGAGAACTGAAGTTGGGTTGATTTTTTTGAATGAAAGAAATTCATTTAAAACGTTCGAAATTTTACTGAACATAAGTTGCTTCACTTTAATAATGCAAAATTACCTTCAACAAACTTAAGAAAGACTTAAAGACCTTAAAAAACTACTTAAGTATAAGGCATAAAGCTAAGATCAAAGCAGTTTTCCCTTTCCTTTAACACTAGGTATTCAATAGTAGCGTTATGTAATGTAGCAATTCGCTGAACAAGTACTAGCCCAAGTCCAAAACCTTTTGTTTTCTCTGCATTTTTTCCGCGAAATAAGTGAAGGAATAATTGAGTTTGCTCATCTTTGGTTATGGTAGCCCCTTTGTTTATAAAGCGCAGTTTTAATTGGTTATTTTCATAGAGCAATTGAACTATAGGATGATTGTATTCAGAATAATAAACACAGTTTTTTAAAAGATTGATTAATGCCAATTTCAACATTCTACTATTACCTGAAATAGTCAAAGTTTCACTGTCTTGGATATTGTCGTCTAAACTAAAGTCAAACCTCGTCTTTTCATCCAAGAATCTTAGTTCATCCATACATTCAAACAACAACTCATCCATGCGGATGTTTTCTTTCATCACCGACTCCAATTTTGTTTCCATTTTAGATATGTCGAGCATGGCGTTGATGATGTTTGCCAATTCCATCATAGCATTTTGTTGAAAAGTTAAACTGTTTTTATACGACTCTGCATTGCCATCCGATAATGCCCTTTCGGTATTGGTCATCATTACAGCAAGTGGTGTTTTCAACTCGTGTGAAAGATGATGTATGAAATGGTATTGAAATTTAAATGCACTTTCCACCTTGCCCAATAGTTCATTGAATTTTGATGCCAAAAATCCAACCTCATCTTTTACTAATGGTTCATTGACACGAATAGATAAATTACTTGGCGTTATCTGTTCAATCTCTCGTGTGAGTTTTCGAATTGGGAATGTGATGATTTTAGAAACATAATTGGATAGAAACACCATAAGGCAGCCCACAATAATAAACGTAATTATCAACAGCCATTTTAGAAACCATATTTTATTTTTTCCAAATCTATCAAATGCTTTAATAATACCATAATACACTTTGTTATCATGTTTAAAACGAATACCAACTAATTCATATTCACCCTCTGTGGTTTCAATTTCATTTTTACCTTTTTCAAGACTATTTAGTACTTCATTGGAGTATAGTATTTTTGTGTCGTCGAGACTTGTATAAAATACTTTTCCCCTTTCATCAAAAAGTATCAGTTTTTCATCATGAAGAATATTGTTGTCATGCCTATCGAATTTCTGAAACAAGTCGTGATTAATTTGTTCTACTTCAATAAGCAAATTAAATGTAGTAATGGTTTTGTCTTTCAAGCGCTGATAAAATTCATCCCTTCGGTTGTTTTCTGTAATAAAATATACTGCACCTAAACTGACTCCAAGCAATACAAGGAATACTACTGTATAAATTAAGTTGAGTTTTTGCCTTAGAGAAAGCTTATTCATTTTCGGAAAGATAGTATCCAAATCCTACTCTTGTTTTAATGAGTTTAGGCTCGAAGTTTTTGTCAATTTTATTTCTTAATAGGTTAATGAAAACCTCTATCGTATTGGTATTGGCGTCTACTGAAGCACCCCATACATTTTGCAGCAATTCTTTTTTCGAAACTGGATTGCCTTTTGATTCTGCCATTATTTTTAACAGCTCAAATTCTCTTGCAGTTAGTTTGATAGGTAAATTACTTCTAGAAACTGTTTTAGAAGGAATGTCAATGATAAGGTCTGCTATTTTTAAATTTGAATCTGTTTGGTTATAGTGGCTCGAACGTTTGATGAACACTCTTATTCTTGCAAGCAGTTCTTTAAAGAAAAAGGGCTTGGTAATGTAATCGTCAGCACCCGATTCAAAACCAGTGAGTTTATCATCAATTTCTCCAAAGGCAGTAATCATAATAACGGGTGAAGTAATTTTCAAATTCCTGATTTGCTTCACCAATTCAAAACCATTTTTGCCAGGAATATTTACATCGAACAAAAAACAATCGTAGTTATTTCTTTGAAATAAACGTTCTGCAATCATGCCATCAAAAGCAGTGTCTACTTCAAACCCTTCCGAATTTAACTGATGTTTTAAATCATTGGAAAGATGCACATCATCTTCAACCAAAAGAATTTTCATAGAGCTAAGATAAATAGAGTTAGCAGTTGATTGTAAAACTCATTACATTTAACTACATTTCTCATATAAATAGTTTAATATTCAAACCCGACACCAACATAGTTGTGAGGCGAAATTGCTTTCAACTCTTTTTTCAGTTTAGCAGTTATTTTTAGTCCGTCAATGAATTGATGGATATCTGACTTGCTAATATTCGATTTCCCTCTTGTCAAAGTCTTAAGTGCCTCGTAAGGTTGTGGGTAGTTTTCACGGCGCAAAATCGTTTGGATTGCTTCAGCAACTACAGCCCAATTTTGTTCAAGTTCCTCTTTTATTTTTTCTTTGTTTAAAAGTAGTTTGTTCAAACCTTTTCTAAGTGAGTTTAGAGCAAGTAAGCTATGGGCAGCAGGCAAACCAATATTGCGCATCACTGTACTGTCTGTCAAATCTCTTTGCAATCGGCTAATAGGCAGTTTTGCTGAAAGGTGTTCATATAAAGCATTGGCAATACCAAGGTTGCCTTCTGCATTTTCAAAATCAATGGGGTTTACTTTATGAGGCATTGCTGATGAACCTACTTCGTTGGCTTTTACTTTTTGTTTAAAGTATTCCATGGAGATATAGGTCCAATTATCGCGGCATAGGTCAGTGAGAATGGTGTTGATTCGTTTTAAGGAATCAAATTGAGCTGCAAGATTGTCGTAATGTTCAATTTGTGTAGTGAATTGCATACGCTCTAAACCTAGTTTTTTATGCACAAATTCATTTCCCAACTTCACCCAATTATGATTGGAGAAAGCTACGTGATGTGCATTGAAATTACCTGTAGCACCACCAAATTTTGCAGCAAAAGGAATTTGCATTAGTAATGCAATTTGACCTTCCAATCTTTCAACAAAAACCATCCATTCTTTTCCTAGCGTTGTTGGGGATGCAGGTTGTCCGTGTGTTCGTGCAAGCATTGGGATTCCTTTCCAATCCTTTGCCATTTTCTTTAAAAGCAAAACAGTGTTTTCAATTGAAGGGATAATTTCATTTTCCAAAGCTTCTTTCCATAGGAGTGGGATGGCAGTATTGTTGATGTCTTGAGAAGTGAGTCCGAAATGAATCCATTCTACACAATCACCAGCACCCAATGCATTAATTTTTTCTTTTAAAAAATATTCAACGGCTTTTACATCGTGGTTAGTAGTTTTTTCTAAGTTTTTGATGAGTTGAGCATCTGTTTCGCTAAAGTTTTCATAGAGTAGGCGCAGTTTTGCAGGCTTGACTGAAGCAGGTAATTTAAAAAACTTTTTCTCAGCAAGGAAAAGAAAGTACTCAACTTCAATTCTTACACGGTATTTTATCAATCCAAATTCAGAAAAATAAGGAGCAAGGCTTACCAATTGCGAACGATATCGACCATCAACAGGGGCAATGGCAGTGAGTGCGGTTAATTCCATGGTGCAAATATAACCGCTCCAATTCTTTTAAGTATTTTAAGAAAAGCTGTGTACTATTTAGTGCTCAGTTCTTTACCTTTGCGCCGCTTTAAAGGTTCTTAGAAAACAATATGATTAGCAGAAGATATATTCGTGTGAAGGTGATGCAAACCTTATATGTTCTTGAAACAATGGAATGTGATACCATTGAACAAGAACAAAAACAGGGACAGAAAATCCTTGACGACAAACTTAAACGCTCATTTGATCTCTTTGCTATATGCTTGCTTTATATTGTTCGAGTTGCTCAATATGCTGAAATATCTGCACAGCAAAAAGCCAACAAATACCTTCCTACAAATGAAGACCTGAACGTAAACATTAAGATTGCTCAAAACACTTTTATGCTTGAATTGCTTGCCAATGATAGTCTTCAGAAAAGAGTGAAAGAGTCACACCTTGAACAACACATTTCGCAAGATTGGATTAAAAAAATGTTTCAGTCATTGACAATAAGCGAACCTTACAAGGAGTATATATCTACAATAGAAAGAAACAATAAAGCTGAAAAAGCCATCTTTCGACACATCTGGTTTGGCGTTCTCCTCCAAAATGAGAAAATGGTGGAGTATTTTGATGATGAAATGCCAGGATGGGAAGATGATGCTGAATTGATGGTTAATATGATGGAAAACTTTTTCCACATGACTGCTTTCCCCGATTTCGGACAACTGCTTTCTTTTGAAAAAACAAAATATGCCAATGATCTTCTTGCAACCACAGTTGATAAGAAGGATTTTTGTATGGATTTGATAAAACCCAAACTACAAAATTGGGACGCAGATAGGGTTGCTACAATAGATCTTATACTATTGTGTATGGGCATTACTGAATTAGTGTTTTTTGAAACCATTCCTACAAAAGTGACTATCAACGAATTTATTGAAATATCCAAGATGTACAGCACACGCCAAAGTGGTCCGTTCATCAATGGCGTTCTTGATAATATTTACAAAGAATTGGAACGTGAAAACAAAATAAAAAAAGTTGACCTTCCAAATAAAAAAACGCAGCATGAAGTTTAATCTTTTTTACTTCACATTTTTAGTTTTTCTTTTTTCTTGTAATCAAAAAGAAATGACTAAGGTGGATAATAAAACACTTTTGTCAACAGATTTGATAGACAATCCAAGAAGTGCTAAAGGTACAGATGCGGCTACGCTTGCCTCACTTGCTACCATGGATTTTAAAGATACTCTTTTACAGTTTGGCAATATTAGAGAAGGGGAACTAGTCTCGCACGATTTTGAATTTAAGAATAATGGCAAACGACCTTTAATAATTAGTAGTGCTAAAGGGTCTTGTGGCTGTACAGTTGCAGAATTTCCAACTGAACCCATGATTCCTGGACAAGCAGGAACAATTAAAGTACGTTTCAATTCTTCAGGCAAAACTGGGCATCAAGAAAAAACAGTTACCATCATTGCTAATTCTAATCGCGGAGTACATACACTATTCATAAAAGGGGATGTAAAATCTACCGAATAATTTTTAACCAAAAAACAAACAGTTTTTATCTTTAATTAATTACTACAAACAATGACTACAAATTTTTCAACCATTTTATTACAAGCAGCTGCTCCTTCTGCTCTTCCACTTAACCTCATCATCATGGTGGGAATGATAGTGGTGATGTATTTCTTCATGATTCGCCCGCAAGCAAAAAAAGCTAAGGAACAAAAGAAATTTGCAGATTCTATTGCCAACGGAGAAAAAGTAATTACTACCGCAGGCATTCATGGCATTATAAGCCGCACCAATGAAGACGGAACTCTTGTGATTGAAGTAAGTCGTGGCACCTTCATCACTATGGAGCGAAGCGCCGTTTCAATGGAATTGACAATGGCTGCTCGAAACAAAGCGGAAGGAACTACTTCTAAATAATTCAAAGAGGGTCTATGTTTAAAGTAGGCATTACAGGCGGCATTGGCTCAGGAAAATCTATGGTTTGCCAAGTGTTTCAAGCACTTGGCATTCCTGTTTTTGATGCTGATAAAGCAGCTAAATTTTTGATGACTAACGATGCTAGTTTAGTGGCATCTATCAAAGAACTTTTGGGTAATGATGCCTATAAAAATGAACAACTAAACCGCAGTTTTATTGCTTCCAAAGTTTTTTCAAATCCTTCATTGCTTCAAGCACTCAACAAACTTGTTCATCCCGCTGTTTTTGAGCATAGTAAGCAATGGTTGGAGGCACAAACAGCTCAATATGTCATTAAGGAAGCTGCCTTGTTCTTCGAAAGTAATTCCTTCAAGGAAATGGATTTTATCATTGGCGTTTTTGCTCCCGAAAACTTGCGAATTCAACGAGCAATGCAGCGAGATGGTCTTTCTGAAGCTGCTATTCTAGAGCGCATGAACAACCAAATGGATGAAAAAGAGAAAATGAAACGTTGTGATCAGGTGATTGTAAATGAAAATGAAACATCAGTATTGAGTCAAGTATTGAGTGTTCATAAAGAACTAATTAAAATAGCAAGTAGATAATGGAGTTTATGATTCTTGTCAATTATCAATAAGATAAAGAATTTTTGTGCATAAATTCTGTAAATTTATACCCTGAATTTTGATGCTTGTTTTTTTTCAAACTTTTGCGTTATGGAGGACTTCAATAAAGATAGAAACACGGTTCCTTCCCTTTTTAGCGATTCTTTTTTTCATCAACTTGTAGATGTCATTGATGAATCTATCTCTGTTTCTATCCTAAAAGAAGACAACTCAATTAGCAATTTTGTTTTTGTCAACGATAATTTTTGCCAACGACTTGGTTATTCAAGAGAAGAATTGTTGCAATGTTCGGTTTACGACATTCATCATCAAAGCGACATTGAAAACATAAGCAAATCCGTTTTAAAAGCATTAAGTGAGGGAGCTTGCAAGGCAGAAACCATTCAAATAGACAAAGCGGGTATATCAATTTCTGTTGAGTTGCATATTAAGGTTCTTAAGGAGGGCAACACAAAATTCTTTGTTTGCTTTTCAAGAGACATTACCGAACAAATACAACTTGAAAAAGAGTTAGAAGAAAAATCGGAAAAATATCGGGCGCTAAGTGATTCATACAACGATGCAGTTTTTATTTCGGAAAAGGGAAAGTGTATTGAGCAAAATCTTGCTGCAGAAAACATGTTTGGTTATACAATTCATGAAGCAATAGGAAGAACTGGTACTGATTGGATAGCTCCTGAAAACAGAGAGCTTGTTATGAATAATATGTTAAACGGTTTTGAAGATCCTTATGAAGTAACTGCATTAAGAAAAGACGGCACTACTTTTCCTTGTTTGCTTCATGGTACTATGATGAATTTTAGGGGCAGAACAGTAAGAACAACAACACTAAGAGATATTACTCATCAAAAAGAAATACAAAAGATAGAGAAAGAAAGTGAAGACAACTTTCGTCGAATTATTTCGGATATGCAAGTGGGCGTCTTGTTATTTGCAACCGATTTTAGTATCACGTTTTGCAATCCTGTTGCGTTAGCTTATTTAGGATTAAAATTGACAGACATAATTGGCAAATCAGCGTTGGACCCCATGTGGGAATTTGTTAATGAGGATTATAGCCCGATACCAATTGAAAATGGGCCAATAGCAACAGCTTTTCGCACTCAAAAACCTGTGAAGGAAGTCGTCATGGGAATGAAACATCCTTTGCAAAACAAAATCGCATGGCTGTTGGTGGATGCAATACCTCAATTTGACCTTGAAGGGAAATTTTATCGCATAGTTTGTACGTTCAGGGATATTTCCGGGCGTATTGAAGCTGAAAGAGAACTGTTTAAAAATGAAACACTATTTCGCGAGATCACAGATCATTCCCCAAGTGGTGTAGTTCTACTCAATCCAGACCGAACTTATAAGTTTGTAAGCAAACATTTTGAAGGGTCAACCGGTTTTTCGGCAACAGAGGTACTAGGTTTAGATCCTATACAGCACATACATCCAGATGATGTAAAGTCGTTAGTTGATAAGTTGAGTAAGTTTATAGAATCATCAGGTAGTATATTTACATCACAATATAGATTCTTAAGAAAAGATGGTTCTTATGTTTGGGTAGAAAGTACTTTTTCAAACCTATTAAACATCAAAGGAATTGAAACCATCTTAATCAACTATAAAGTCATAAACGAACAGAAGTTAGCTGAAGAAAAGATAAGCAACCTTGAAAAACAGTATTTAGCATTGTTCGAAAACATGCTCGACGGGTTTACTTATTGTCAAATGCAATATGATGAAAATGGGAAAGCTGTTGATTGGACTTATTTGGCAATTAACAAAGCATTTGGTGTGCTTACAGGACTTGATAATGTGATAGGTAAAAAAGTTTCTGATGTTTTGCCTGGTATTCAACAAACAGATCCAAAATTGTTTGAGATTTATGGAAGGGTATCACTTACAGGCGCAATGGAAACTTTCGAAATGTTTGTCAATGCACTACAACTTTGGTTTTATGTTACAGTTTATAGTTTTGAGAAAGGTTATTTCATTGCCATTTTCGACGATATTACCGAGATAAAAATGACTGAGAATATCATTAAGGAGAGCAACAAGAAGTTAATACAAGCCGAGAAGATAGCAAAAATAGGATATTGGGAATTGGATGTAGTGAATAAAACGGTATATGGATCTGAAAGTGCGAATAAAATTTACGGAAATCATTCCACGCCAATTACTCTTGAAAAACTAAGAAGTTATCGTTTGCCAGAATATTCCCAAATGGTTGATGAAAGGATGCAGCAACTAGTGGAAGAAAATGTTCCTTACGAAGTAGATTTTAAGATTAAAAATGAAACAAGTGGAGAAATAATTGACATACACTCTATTGCAGATTATAATCCAGAAACAAAAATAATTTTTGGAGTAATTCAGGATGTTACAGAAATCAACAAAATAAAAAATCAATTAGAGAAACAAAACCAAGAATTAAAGAAAACAAATTCAGAACTAGATAAATTTGTTTATAGTACCTCACATGATTTGCGCGCACCATTAAAATCTGTACTCGGTCTTATCAACCTGATAGAAATGGAGGATAATGCAATGCTTATTAAAGAACAAATGCAAATGATGAAAACTTCGGTAGTCAAACTTGATGATTTCATTGAAGATATCATGCATTATTACCGCAATACGCAACTTATAGTGAATCCTGAATTATTGAATTTAGAAGAAATTATTGAAAAGATCCAATTCAATTTAGCCAATATTAATGGCTTTGAAAAAATAAAGTTTATCCGCAATATAGAGCCATCCGTAACACTGCTTTCCGACAAGCAAAGAGTAACTATTATTCTCAATAATATAATCTCCAATGCTATTAAATATAAAGACCTAAAAAAAACCGAGCAATTTGTGAAAATTGATGTGTTCAATAGTATTGTCAGCACCAACATCATCATTGAAGACAATGGCATTGGTATTGCAGAACAGGATACTCAGAAGATCTTCGGAATGTTTTTTAGAGCTACAAAACATTCAACAGGTTCTGGTTTAGGGCTATATATTGTGAAAGAAACTTTGGAAAAAATCGGGGGTACAATTCATGTAGAATCTGTTATAGGGAAAGGAACAAAGTTTATCATTAAAATACCAACGTCACATGAACAATAAATTCTCATTACTTAAGTTTCAGCTTTCAAAAAATAGTTATAATAAGTCATTCAATATCAGTATAAATGAAATTCAAAAACATTCTATTAGTTGAAGATAACGAAATTGATGCCTACATCACAAAGTTTATTCTTCAAAAATCAAATATTGTAGTGAACATTATCCACAAAATAAACGGAGTAGAGGCTGTAAAATATTTGACAGAAGAAGCGCTTACCTTTCCAGAGATAATTTTATTGGATATCCGTATGCCTGAAATGGATGGATTTGGTTTTCTTGACCAAATGGAAATGATGAATCACCCAGAAAAAAATATCTGTAGAGTTTTTATGCTTTCTTCATCAAATGACACAAACGATATTGAAAAAGCAAAAACATATATTAATGTAGTGGATTACATGTTCAAGCCGTTTAATCCAAATTATATTCAACTACTAGGCTGAGTATTTTTAAGTGAAAGAAGAACACACTAAAATTCTTGCTACTTTCTGTTCTACATTTGCGTCATGCTCCACAGCAAATTAAGAGAAGACAACTACTTACATAAAGGTCTTAGAAGGCAACTTATACAAATACTAATTAAGAAAGGCATTAACAACGAAAAAGTATTAGCGGCTATAGAAAATATACCCCGCCATTTTTTTTTAGATCCAGCTTTTGAAAGGATTGCTTACGAAGATCGTGCATTTCCAATAGCCGCAAACCAAACCATTTCACAGCCCTTTACTGTTGCATTTCAAACTCAATTGCTTGAGTTGAAAAAGTTTGATAAAGTACTTGAAATTGGAACAGGAAGTGCATACCAAGCGTGTGTTCTTGCTGAAATGGGAGCAACTGTATTTACCATTGAACGCCAAAAAGAGCTCTATGATTTTGTTGGACATTTCTTTTTCTTGAAAAACTATCCCAACCTCAAAAGATTTTATGGCGATGGTTTTGTAGGGCTACCCACTTTTGCACCTTTCAACAAAATTATTGTAACAGCTGCTGCACCTAAAATTCCTGAACAATTGTTAACTCAACTTAAACCTGGAGGAATTGCAGTTATTCCTGTTGGCAACGATCAAGGACAAAAAATGTTGCGCATTACAAAGAATATGGAAGGGGAGATTTTAGAAGAAGACTTAGGTGATTTTCTTTTTGTTCCTATGCTCACCGGTAAAAATAAATAATCAATCTAGCTTAAGTCCTTTAAGGTTACGTTGAATGCCTTCAAACTTACTACGCTTGATTGGAGAGTTTCGAAATGTTTTGTTGAACGTTTCTTTACTCATTATTTCCCATTCATGAGTAGAAAGATTGAGTACTTCAGGGATTGGCTTAAAATGCATTTCATGATGTGGTTTTGAAAAACGATTCCAAGGACAGACTTCTTGGCACACATCACAACCAAAAATCCAGCCTTCCATTTTGTTTTGATACGGTGAAGGAATCATTGCATCTTTCAATTCAATCGTTAAATAAGAAATACACTTATTGGCATTCACAACTTTTGGGCTAGTGATTGCCTGTGTAGGGCATGCGTCTATGCATCTTGTACAAGAACCACAATTATCTGTTGCAAAAGGATTATCAGGCACTAAGACTAAATCGGTAATAAGTGTAGCAATAAAAAAATAGGAACCACTTTGTTTACTGATAAGATTTCCATTTTTACCAATCCAGCCAAGTCCTGCGTGAACAGCCCAACTTCTTTCAAGGACAGGGGCACTGTCCACAAAACCACGACCATTAACTGCTCCAATATCATTTTGAATGAAATGAAGAAGTGCTTTTAGTTTTTCCCGAATGACAAAATGATAATCAGTTCCGAAAGCATATCTGGCTATTTTGGGAGCATCATTTTGCTGTTTTTCCAGCGGAAAATAATTCATTATTAGCGTAATTACAGACTTTGCACCGGGCACCAGTTTTTGAGGATTAATGCGAAGGTCAAAATGGTTTTCCATGTATTGCATACCACTATGAAAACCTTTATTAAGCCAAGCTTCCAATCTTCTTGCATCATCGTCTAATTGTACTGCCAAAGCTATTCCACAAGACATAAACCCTAAACGGATTGCTTCTTTTTTTATTAATAGGGTATGTTTTGCTCCAATATTCACGAAAATACTAATGGTTTTTTATCGAAATTATTAGGCAAAATACTAAGCCTTCATTTTTCGCTGGTTGTATTCGATCGATTTGTTTCTGGGAATTGATAGGCTGCTCCAATCTTCATTCTTCATCCATTTTGCTAAGAAAACAATTTGACCTACATGGTATGCATAATGAGCAACTTGACGGTTTATAGCTTCCATTAAAGTGTTTGCTTCGTCGCGGATATAAATGATACGATCCATGTCTGTGTCTGAAACGCTGTTCAAAGCTTTGAACACGCATTGCCAACCTTCATTCCATTTTTCCATTAATGACTCACGTGTAGTAATTTGAGGTTCAAATTCTGAATCTCGCTGCCTCCATATTTTTTCACCGTCTTCAGTTAAAAAGTTTGTCCAACGACTCATCATGTTTCCCCATAAATGTTGAACAATTATCGAAATGCTATTACTTTCTTCATTGGGTTGAAAAAAAAGTTGTTCATCTGAGACTTGCAATAAGGATTGTTCTCCCAAGTTTTTATAGAATTGAAATTGGTGAAGGGCACTTTTGAGATAAGAGGTTAGTGGCATGTTGACAAAATTATGGTTTATAACTCGATGTATAATAGTAGGCAAGCAAAACTATTGTGAGAAGTAACTTGAATTTAATACTATTAAACTACTAACCTTATTTGTGTGCTGAATGAACTCATCGAAAAATATATCGTATTACTCTTCCTCATTTTATTGACGACTATTACAACCTTATATGACTAATGTCATGGGATAAAGCAAACCAATGTCACAATTTTGTCTTGTCAAATAAAATCAGCCTTTCGCGAGAAAATCTAAATTCAAAGAAGGGCATGTTATTTGAAGTTCATACTAAGACATTTTATTACTAACACAAAAAATAGAAAAATGAAAAAGTCAATTCTTACAGTTTTGGTTTTGGGTATCGCAGTTATTGCATACGCAGGCGACAAAAAACCTTGGAATGCTCCTGACAAGGATGCTAAAACAGCAAACCCTGTAAAGTCAAATGCTGAGTCAATTGCAGCAGGAAAAGCGCTTTGGACTAAACATTGCGAATCTTGCCATGGTAAAGCCGGTTTAGGTGATGGTAAAAAAGCCGCTACGCTTGACACTGAGCCAGGTGATTTTTCAAAAGCAGCTTTCCAAGGACAATCTGATGGTTCAATGTTCTACAAAATCTCAGAAGGTCGTGATGACATGCCTAGCTTCAAAAAGAAAATTACCGAAGCAAATGACATTTGGAGCATTATCACTTTTGTGAAGACTTTAAAAAAATAAGTCAGTTCCAGTTTCTAAAAAAAAGAAACACAAAATTCCGGGTTGATAGCTCAACCCGGAATTACTTAAGCCAAAAACATTTTTTATTAGCTCTCTTTTCAAGATTCTCTTCATCTCGAGGGAATAGAAAGTGTATTCCAATAATCGAATTTAAACGACTTCAGTTTTTATGAAAAATGAAGCATCTCAAGTATCACGTAGAAAGCTAGTAGGCTGGCTAGGTGTTTTTTCTGTGTTTGCTGCAATTGGTGCAGCTTTTTTACCGAAAAAAGAAAAAGAATCGGGTAAAATAAAAATGCTAACACAAGATGGTAAGCTTGTCGAAATAGACGCTTCTCTGTTGGCAGATAATAAGCAAAAAGTATCCGACAAAGAATTACAAAACTGGGTAAAAAGATAATAGCAATTATTCTATTCCTAAATAATATTTATGGACACAAATAATACTTCCAGGAAAGAGTTTTTAGCCTCCATAGCTGCTACAGGTTTGGCATTGGCTGGCTGCTCTTCCAAAGGTAATCCCTTTGAACAAACTGGAGATGGTTCAACTGAATTGACCGGTGAAAAGGTAAAACTACTTTCGGTTGATGGTCAAGTAATTGAGGTTGACAAAGCATATTTAAAACCTGTTCCAGAATTACCAGCTGTTTCTAATAGCGCTGCAAGAAAAGGTATTCCTGGCAAAAAATTTGTCATGGTAGTTGATCTTTCAAGATGTAAAAACCTTAGAAAGTGCCAAGCAGCTTGTAATCATGTTCACCACGTTCATACCAATCTCAATTGGTTGAAAGTATATCCAATGGAACAAGATGAGCATACTGCCCCTTATTGGCAGCCAACAACTTGTATGCATTGTGATGAACCGCCTTGCGTAAAAGTTTGTCCTGTTGATGCTACTTTTAAAAGACAAGATGGAATTGTTTTGATTGACCAAGATCGTTGCATCGGTTGTCGTTTCTGCATGGCTGCATGCCCTTATTCCATTCGTGTGTTTAACTGGGAAAAATCTGATACTATTTCCGAAGAATTATGTGCTCAACCATATTCTTGCGAATCAGGAGTTCCACAAAAAATAGGTACGGTTGGTAAATGCGATTTCTGTCCTGATATGATAAGGAAAAGCGAATTGCCACATTGCGTTACTGCATGCCCTAATGGAACTTTCTTTTTTGGTGATCTTAATCAAGATTCCGTTTCAAATGGCTCTGAAACTTTCCGTTTCAGTGAACTAATCAGAGACAAAGCAGGTTATCAACTCATGGAAGACTTAGGTACAAAACCAAGTGTTTATTACTTACCTCCTGCTAATAGAAACTTCCCATTTGAAAACGGTCTAGAGATAGACAAAGGATAATATTAATCACATAAAATAAATCAAAGTGGAACAGTCATTAATAGATCAAAAAATTGCCACCGATTTGCTTCCAAAGAAATTTGGAACAAGAAGTATGGTTTGGATTGGTATCCTTTTAGTGTTTTGTGTCGTAGGGTTTTATGCCTATGTACTACAACTCAAAAGAGGGCTTATTGTAACCAATATGCGAGATTATGCCTCTTGGGGTATTTACATCTCCAACTTTGTTTTCTTTGTTGCCATTAGTCTTGTAGGTTCTTTAATTACAGCCGTATTAAGGCTTACTGGTACAAAATGGAGTACGCCACTTACGCGGATTGCAGAAATAATAGCTGTTTCTGCTATTACTTTTGCATCTCTTATCATCATCGTAGATATGGGACGTCCTGAAAGATTTTACAACCTTTTTCTATATGGTCGTCTACAATCTCCTATTATTTGGGACGTGGTTGTTATCTCTACTTACTTTGTAATTAGCCTTCTGCTTCTTTATATCCCATTGATGCCCGATATGCAATTTCTTATTGCGCATAGCAAAGACAAGAAATTGATGTGGATGTATCGTTTTATGGGTTCGTTTTGGAAAAACACAAGACTTCAACGCACACTCAGTAAAAAAGCAATCAATATTCTTTGCGTAGCCATCATACCTGTGGCATTTAGTATTCACACAGTTACTTCTTGGTTATTTGCAACTACTTATCGTCCTGGATGGGACAGCACTAACTTTGGCGCTTACTTCATTTCAGGTGCATTTTTAGTGGGTAGTGGTGGCGTAGTTGTAGCCATGTATGTTTTTAGAAAATACTATAAACTTGAAGAATATATCAAAGAAGAACATTTTGATAAAATGGGTAGAATAGTGGTAATGCTAGGCATGCTCTATCTCTACTTTAATATCAATGAATTTCTGACTCCTCTTTTCAAAATGAAGAAATCTGAAGAGGCATTTTTGAATGGTTTATTAATCGGTGACTTTGCACCTGTTTTTTGGTCAGCAATCTTTGGTGGGATGATTATTCCTATGCTCATTCTCATCTTTAAAAAAGGTAGAAAACCATTCCCAATGTTTATTGCAGGAATCATGATAGTAGTTGGTGCTTGGGTGAAAAGATACCTAATTGTTACACCTACTTTATTACATCCTTTCTTACCAATGCACAATGTCCCTGAAAATTATAAACACTATTTTCCAAGTTGGGAAGAGTGGGCAATTGCCTTTGGGTCATTAGCAGGAGCCCTCTTAGTAATTACATTTTTTGCAAGAATATTTCCAATCATTCCTATTCAGGAAACAATAGAAGAACAACATGAAAAGGAACATCATTAATAGCGGCTTATTTGCTGCGGCAATTTTATTGCTATCGCTAACAACTGCATTTGCTAAAGAAAAGAGCGCACTCAATGTGAAACTTGCTTACAATGTAGTGGATAATAATTTCTCTTATTTAACCTTGGCTGCAAAGACAAAAGTTGATGGGAAATTGCAACCGGTTGAAGGACTTACTTTTAAACTATATCTTGATAAAGACTCTAGTGGAAACGGATTGGGGTTAATAGGAAAAGTTAAGACCAATGAAATTGGCAAAACAACTGCTTCCATCCCACCATCTCTTCAACAGATTTGGAATGCAAACCCTAATCATACTTTTATTGCCATCTCTGATGCTACCAATGAGTATGAAGAATCAAATACAGAAATCACAGCTAATAAAGCCATGATTACAATTGATACTTCAGAAGATAAATCTGTTGTAGCAACAGTATCTGAGTTTGTAAATGGCGCTTGGGTTCCGGTGAAAGATGTGGAAATGAAATTGGGCGTTAAAAGAGAATGTTCTGACTTGCCTATAGGTGACGAAGCAACTTACACAACGGATTCTTTAGGAAAAGTTACTGGCGAATTTAAAAAAGAAGGGCTTCCAGGAAATGAGTTAGGAGCCATAGTTTTAGTTGCAAAAGTGGAAGACAACGACACTTATGGAAACCTTAGAGTAGAAACAACTGTTAGATGGGGAAAACCATTTAAAGTTGAAGGAAACTTTTTTCACCGCGCACTTTGGGCTACTCGTTTTCACTCACCAATTTGGTTGGTAGTGATGGCTTATAGCATCATAGGCGGTGTATGGGGAACAGTCATTTATCTTATTGTGATTATGATTAGAATTAAAAAAGCAGGACTCGAAAATCAATAATACTTTGCCTTTTAACAACAACTATGAGTATCAGGTCTTCAAATTCGAAGACCTGATTTTTTTTGAGCCAAATCCTAATTGCCTTGGAAATTCACTGATGTTATTATCTTGAGCAATGGAATTACCTTCGCAGTTATTTAAGACTAAAAACAAGTATTACATTCAATGAAAACCGTTTACATCATAGATACATTACGAACTCCTATTGGAAAATTTGGTGGCTCTTTGGCTTCTGTTCGTCCCGACGATTTGTTGGCTCTTGCCATCAAAGCATTGATAGAAAGAAACCCTCAAATAGATGTCAACGCTATTGAAGATGTGATAGCTGGTGCTGCCAATCAAGCTGGAGAAGACAACCGAGATGTGGCTCGTATGGCGGCGTTGTTAGCAGGTCTGCCAACAACGGTTGGTGGAAACACCGTCAATCGTTTGTGTGCTTCTGGTTTGCAAGCAATCATGGATGCATCGCGTGCCATTATGTGTGGCGATGGCGATTTGTTTATTGCTTGTGGAGTTGAATCTATGACACGTGCACCGTTTGTAATGCCCAAAGCAGACAGTCCTTTTTCTCGTAAAGCCGAAATTTTTGACACCACCATCGGTTGGCGTTTCATCAATCCAAAGCTGAGCGAAAAGCACCACCCTTATTCTATGGGCGAAACCGCAGAGAATGTGGCTAGTCAATGGAATATCTCCCGCGAAGAGCAAGACCTATTTGCTTTCAATAGTCAAGAAAAATATTTTGCTGCTCATGCTGCCGGAAAATTTGCAGATGAAATCATTCCGGTGACCATTGATTTGGGCAAAGGAAAAACCAAAGTGTTCGACACTGACGAACATCCTCGTCAAACCACTTTGGAACAATTAACAGCATTGAAACCTGCTTTCAAAAAAGAAGGTTCAGTTACCGCAGGCAATGCAAGTGGCGTGAATGATGGTGCAGCTGCCATGTTGCTCGCTTCTGAAGATGCCGTAAAGAAATATGGTTTAAAACCTATTGCTACAATTAAATCCATGGCCATTGCAGGTGTTGACCCATCCATTATGGGAATTGGACCTGTGCCAGCTTCGCAAAAAGCCATGAAACGCGCAGGACTTGAAGCCAAAGACCTCGACCTTGTGGAACTTAATGAAGCTTTTGCTTCTCAAAGTATTGCCTGCATGCGCGACCTCCATTTGGATGCTGCCAAAGTAAATGTAAATGGCGGTGCCATTGCATTGGGTCATCCTTTAGGCTGTAGTGGTGTGCGCATTGCCACCACTTTATTACACGAACTTAAACGTCGTGGAGGGTCATATGGTTTGGCTTCTATGTGCATTGGCGTAGGGCAGGGTGCAGCAATTATTTTTGAAGGCGTTTAGTTTTAACTATCACAATAAAGCCATCTAACCCATTATTGATTTTGATTTGAAAAAGATAGATATCCATACCCATATCATGCCGGAACATATCCCCAACTATTTTCAAAAGTTTGGGTATGGCGAGTTCATTCATTTAGAACATCATTGTCCCGGTTGTGCACGAATGATAAAAGGTGATAAGGTTTTTAGAGAAGTGGAACAAAATTGCTGGGACCCATCTACTCGCTTAAAAGAAATGGACTTGACAAGTGTGGGGGTACAAGTATTGTCCACAATTCCTGTTTTGTTTAATTATTGGGCAAAGCCCCAACATGGTTTGGAAACTTCTCGTTTCTTCAACGACCACATTGCAAGTTGTGTAGCGCAACACCCCGATAGATTTATAGGCATTGGCACAGTGCCTTTGCAAGACATTGACCTTGCCATTCATGAAATGGAGCGTTGTGTAAAGGAGTTGAAAATGCCCGGTCTTGAAATTGGTAGCAACATCAATAACAAAAACCTGAGCGACCCTTATTTCTTTCCTTTTTGGAAAGCTGCCGAAGAGTTGGGCTGCGCTTTGTTTGTGCATCCTTGGGAAATGATGGGCGAAGACAAAATGATGAAATATTGGTTGCCATGGTTGGTGGGTATGCCTGCCGAAACAGCAAGAGCCATTAGCTCCATGATTTTTGGCGGAGTGTTTCATCAGTTTCCGAAATTGAGGGTGGCGTTTGCACATGGCGGTGGCAGTTTCCCTTTCACTATTGGGCGAATTGAACATGGTTTTATGGTGCGCCCCGATTTGTGCGCTATTGATAACGAAGAAAATCCACGGAATTATTTAGGGCGTTTTTGGATAGATGCTTTGGTGCATGACCCTAAAGCACTCCATTTTGTGATAGATGCCTTGGGCGAAGACAAAATTTGTATGGGTAGCGATTATCCTTTTCCTCTTGGAGAACATCATCCCGGAAAATTGATTGAAGAAACAATTGTGGCTAAAGACTTGAAAGAAAAGCTGCTTTATACCAATGCATTGAATTGGCTAGGAAAATAATTATGCCAATTGTTCATTGCAACAAATCTTCAACTAGGTGCAATTAGTAGAAAAAGAAGACCCGCCGCATGATGATGTAACGCTAATGCTATTTTAAAGTTAGCGTTTTGAATAAAAGAAAAAGACGCTGACCCACGCCAACGCCCTTTGTTTTTTTGTTGTTGTATGTCTTTGGTTTTACGAGAACACGCAGCCACAAAAACACGCAAACACTATTCCTTCACCACCTTCCCTGCCTTTATTCTTTCCCCGTTTTTTTCATTGAACCTTGGTATGAAATACACCCTCTTTAAACCGAACAGTATCAAATTGAGAATGACTACTTGGAATGAAAGTCGTCTCAAATTCGCCACTTATTTCTTTTGTCAGGCTATCGTAAGAAGTTATTCTAAGTATCCTAACTTCATTAAGAAATAAACTGTAAAAAGCAATAGCATCCCCATCATCAAAAGCAAGCGTGTATAGTGTATATGCTCTACCCTTTTCTTTATTGCCTATTGTATCAATAAGTCCTTCAGTAAGCGTATCTGTATGAACAGAAGGGCTGATATTCCCAAAATTAAGCTGGTCTCTGGGTTCACCTTGGGCATTAAACCGGACAATGGTTATTTGAATCTTTGAAGAATCTGCAGGAGAGGTATCCTTTGATGATACTATTTTGGCATCATAATAAACACCGTTCCTTTTATAAGAAACAGTTCCATTCCAAGGTGTGGTTTGGGGTTTAGTTGTTTCCTGCTTTTTACAGGAAACGGCTAGTAAGAATAGTGCAAAACATGCAAACAAAAATGATTTCATATAGTGTATTTTAAAGAAGTGAAGGTTGTCATTTTATCAATGATTAATAACCATTTTCTCTGTTTTCATAAAACCAGATGATGTTTTGAATCTTATCATATATAAACCACTTGGTATTGCACTAACATCAAATTGCAATTGATTGTTTCCTTTATTAACACTGTCATTAAGCAATGGCTTAATTTCTCTTCCCAAACAATCAATGAGTGAAATTGAAAGATTACAATCCCCGTTCACCGTAGCTTGTGTCATAACAGTTGGGCGAAGGCTGTGCCTTCGTCCTTTTTCTAATATTTCTTGTTTCATAAGCCATAATTATTGTAATAAATTAATGCCAAGTACAGAAGCTTTTCCGGTGTAATATTCTTTTGCGCTGCTGTAAATATAATCTTCTTCTTTTTCTACTATGCCTGCTCGCACAGGATTTTGGTGTATATAGTCCATCTTTTGTTTGATGAATTTGCTGCTAAATAGTTCCATTGCATGGTTTTCATGTGTCCATACTTGGTATTTTTCATTGCGACTATGTTCGTTTGCGGCACTTGTAAATATTTGTAACAACCACTTTCTTCTGCTTTCGGGTTCATTATGGATGGCTTCAATTATTTTCTTGCTGGTATGTCGTTTAAAATCGCGCACAATATCCGATAGATTATTGTTGGCAGCAGATACAATCAGTTGAACATGGTTGCTCATGATTACAAAGGCATGAAGATTGAGTTGTTTATGTGTCATGCAATATTGCAGGCTATCAATCAGAATGTCTTTATATATTTTTCGGCTAAAAACATCTGCCCATTCCACTACCTGAAAAGTAAGATAGTAACAAGCTGATTGGTCATATATCTGATAGCCGGTACTCACGTTTTATTGCTTCTAAATTTTGTTTTGCAAAGTTAGTATTCGTCAATAAATGGTGAAGCATACTGCTTCTGGTTTTTTAGTGACGAAGGCACAGCCTTCGCCTAACTGTGACTGCAAACTATGGCGAACTGGGGCAAAATTGCTCATTTCAATTGGTTGGGGATTGTAAAAATAAATTGATCATCTTTTACTTTTTCTGAAAGATTATAACCATATCTATCTTTAAAAACTGCAATGGAAATACCTTTTTGCTCTATAGATTTTATATCATCATTATCTAAACAATATTGATAGGCAGTTATATCATTATTGTAGAACATACAGTCTACATGTTCCATTGAATTTACATTCATTACCACTTTAGTTTCTTTAGGGATGATGTTTTTTAGTTTTTTGTAGATATTAGTATTGTAAATTTTGGTGGCTCTTTCTTGGTCTTCCCTTCTGTATTTGGCAATTTCATAAGGATTTAAGGAATTGAAGATGCAAAGAATCAAGAGCGGGACAAGTATAAATTTTCCGTTTTTAAAGAATGCAATAATTCTTTCTACCCCTATTGCAATGTAAATCATTACTAATGGAGCGATGACGAAAAAATAGGTGGACATTTTTGTCTTTACAATGAAAGAGAAGAAAACAAAGACGAGGGTGATATATAATAACAAAGAGTTGTTGATGATTTTATCTTCCTTGCTTTGAAAAATGGATAAGATGATGCCGAGATAGCCGAACCAAATGAGGTTTTCTCCAAAATATTGATTGAAATAAGAATAGTAAAACGTCCAATCTCCTCCATGAGTTTCAACTACTTCATAGATATGTCGACTGTTGTATTGAAGTTCGAACAACGCTTCTTTAGGGAAATAATGAAAAATGTAGAACTGCCAAGGAAGAAAGACGAGACAGCTTACAATTGTGGCGAAAAAGAGGGGGAAAAATGGTTTGAATTTATTCTTTGTGATGATATCTGATAGCATATTTACCCCCCAAGCACTAAAAACTAATAGTCCAGTAAGCCATTTGTTGAGTACTGCACAACCTGAAAAAACACCAATGAGCAAAACCCAATACCATTTTGGAGATTTTAGGTATTCGCAATAACCCCAGATGCTGGCAAGAACATAAAATCCAAAAGCTATGTCATTATGGTCCATACCGTTTTTCCCTGAAATGAGTTCAAGTTGATAACAAGAAAAACACATCAGTATAGCAGCGATGCTGGCAGTGAATTTATTGGAGGTGAGCAAAAAAGAGATTCGAAAGACAAGCAAAACCATGAAAGCGCCTAGTAAAACACTAGGATAACGAATTGAAAACTCGGAAACACCAAAGAGTTTCATGCTAAGCGCCATTTGCCACAAGAACAGCGGTTGTTTGTGAAGCCATACAGTATTGCAACACCAAGAATTAGGATCGTAATTGATAAAAGTTTGGGTGTAAAGCATGGGCTTAAACGGTTGTTTCATCATGTTTTCAGCCACAAGTGCATGAAAACGTTCGTCCCAATTGTGAAGGAAAGGGTCGATGTGTGCCATGAAAAGACGAATGCAAAAACCAATAATGAAGATGATGGAAGGAATTAGTCCAGTTTTTTTCATAACTATTCTTCAAAAGTAGGGGTAAGTAGTAAAAAGACCTTTTTTTGAATTTATACGTTTGGTCCATTTCCCATCTTTCCACATCTTTTCTTCAATTTTTTACTGGTTTACTCTAATGTTTTACTTCGCTTCTAAAAACTTGCAGTGGCTTAGTGCTTGGTTTTACTGTGTTAGTAAAACGTTGCACTTCGGAAGTAAAAATTAGTAGATGGATAGGTGCAATGTTGTACTTCGGAAGTAAAAATTTGCAGTTCGGAAGTGCAATGTTGCCCTAAAGAAGTGCAACATTGCACATAACTACTAAAACCCTGTTTTTGGGTTATGGCGTCGTTTTAGGGGCTTTATTTTGCTTTAAGCCCGCAGCTATTTTATCTACCGTAGGTCGGATATTGCTATCCAATTTTGCGGCAGCTTTTAAGAAGCCATAAGCAATATCTGAGTTCACCACTAATTCGCTGCCCAATTGCATCATGGTATCGTCGAGGCTTTCGGCAATACCCATAATTTGAGGAGCTAATTGCATGAGTGCAGTCCAAAGCGTGGCATCTTTGGTATATTCTGCCAAAGGGAATCCGGCTATAATAGCGGATGGAAATGCATTGACGCCATCATATACATCTTGGAAGTAGCCATGACGTTTTTGTCCCATTTTTCTCATCTTTTTTCTTTCGGCAGGCGAAAGGGTGATGAGAAAAGGCAGTTTAGTTTTAATGATTACATAAGCTGCAAGAATTGCCGTTACATCGGTTGCTGTCAACGTTGCTGAAATTCGATTGTTCGTTGCCATAAAATAGTTGGTTTGTTTATTGCCTACTCTATAAGGTTTTCGGCTTCGCCTTTTTGCAATACAATTTGCTGTTTTGCATTTTCAAAAGTAGAAAGCGACTATTGTGTTTTCAAGGAAAATGAGGAGAAGTATATTCCAAAAACGAAAATAATTTTGAGGCTATTCATGTTTTAAAATCTTGGTTTTTTTGAAAAAGAAAGCATTTGATAAAAAAACGAAAAAGCCTTGCCATGAAGGGTTTGGTGGGGTTTTATTATTTAATAAGAATAGAGCAATAACATTTTCTTGAAAATATCCAAACAATTAATGCCGCTCTTTATTCCTTTTTTAGATATTTTTTAAAAAAGGTTTTAGCTTGAATTATAAATTGTTATCTTGCAACTGTAGATTGTTTCATAACATAAAAACGGTTTGCATGAAGAGTAAAGACAACTATGCTATTATTTTAGCCGCTTTGAGGGTACATTTAAATTTAAAGCAAGAATATGTTGCCAAGTTGATGGGCATGAAACAATCTATGCTTAGTAAAATTGAAAATGGAGAGAAAGCAATAACCATGTGTCAGTTTTATACCTATGCTGCCATTTTAAGGTTAGACCCACTTGTCATAATGACTTTTGTGACAATGGGAATTCAAGAGAAAAACAGCAAGGTTTATAGGTTGCTGCAAAGATTAAAATACAGGTCGCCGGAAGAAATAATTCCACAAGAACAAAAAGAGAAAGAAATGGAACTTTTATTGAACCATATTCAAATCAACAAAACAGAAGCCGAAAACGAATTGATAAAGTTGCTAGCGGTTTTGGGGTTTAAAAAAAATCAATAACAAACTTAGCTATGCCACTTTAGCTATGAATCCTCTTCCAATCAAATCCCATTTCTATTTGTTTTCCATATCCCTTTATTAGGTAGCCTTACCAATGGTTATCCGAAGAACATAATCCTGTTTTCAGTTCCTTTTTTAAACCCGAAAAACAGTACCTTGCAGCCTTTATTTAATAGCCTCAGTTAGGAATACTGAACAATGAAAAAAGTTGAACTGGAAATATCTGCTTTGCAACACAGCATTACCCAATCTCATTCTTATGCAGTGGTGCTGAGCGAAATAGACGGTGAGCGAAAATTGCCTATTGTCATTGGTGGTTTTGAAGCGCAAGCAATTGCCGTAGCCCTCGAAAAAATGCAACCTTCTCGTCCTTTAACCCACGACTTGTTTGCCAATTTTATAGCTGCCTTCAATATTGACCTTTTTGAGGTGATGATTTATAAACTGGAAGAAGGGGTGTTTTTTGCCAAACTTATTTGTCAAGGAAATGATGGCGAAACCATAGAAATAGATTCGCGCACTTCCGATGCTTTGGCACTTGCCGTAAGAACAGGCTCTCGCATTTATACCTACGACACTATTCTTGAAACCGCTGGCATTTTTATGGAAAATCCTGAAGCAAGAAAAGCAATTGTTGACCCCGAAACTTCTAAAGAACCTAGTGCCAATTCTAAAGAACTAAAGGACATGAGTTTGGAAGAATTAAACGAAATACTGCAACAGTTTCTTGACCAAGAAGATTATGTAAATGCCATTCCTGTAAGGGATGAAATCAATGCTAGAAAAACTAAATAATCAATCATATCTTTCTTTATGAAAAAAATTACCCTCATCCTATCTGCCCTGCTTTTGGGTGTATTAAGTTTTGGGCAGAATGCTGAAAAATGTGCCACCATTCAGTTGCTTCAACAAAGGATTCAAACAAATCCTGTTTATCAAAAAGCATATACTGATTTCAGAAAAGAAAATCAGGCTCAGTCAGATATCTATTTACAAAACATATCAAGCGGCGTTCAACAAAAGACCACACAAACAAACTATGTAATTCCTGTAGTGTTTCATGTGGTGCTTACACAACCAAAGTTGAACCAATTGGGCGGTACATCGGGCGTGAGAGACAGAATGTTAAGCCAATTGGATGCGATTAATAAAGACTACAATGCTAAAAATATAGATAGCACTTCCATTCCTAGTCCGTTTAAACCTTTATTTGGCAATGCAGGAATCCTATTTGCGCCGGCACATAGAAAACCGGACAACACTTCTACGGAAGGTTTTGATATTGTGCTCACCACAATTAGCAGTTTTAGTATCAACAATCATTACGGTTCCGACCCTAAGTTTTCAGGTTATGGCGGCGTAGATGCTTGGGATCCTACCAAGTACCTCAATATTTGGGTAGTGGATATTACAGAGAATACTTTGTTGGGCTACACAATTCCTCCAAGTTTTATCAATTATGGATTTCAAGAGACAGAGTTTGGAGTAGTTATAGATTATGGAAACTTTGGCAAAAGGGCTTCTATGTCTCAATACTTTAATCCTTCTACCAATGACTTAGGAAGAACACTTACTCATGAAGTGGGTCATTTTTTTGAGTTAGAACATACTTTTGGACAAGATTCAACTTGTTCGGGTACAGGTGATGATGGCATTGCAGATACACCGCCACAAAGCGATGCTACATATAACACGACAACAGCCTGTCCAAACTTTCCAAAATTTGATATTTGCACTCCTACAGGAAATGGAATCATGTGGATGAATTTTATGGATTATGTGGATGATAAGTGCATGTATTTATTTACAAAACAGCAAGTAAACAGAATGCGCAGTCAGTTTGTGCCTTCAGGCATACCACTATCTCTTACACAAAGTCTTGAAGTATTGAATTGGCCAAACGGTATTGCAACAACACCAACCAAAAGCCAAGTTGAATTGTTTCCAAACCCTACGAAAGGAAAATTTGATATCAATTTAATGAATATTGAAGGACTTGAGCAAATAACCATTATCAATACTTTAGGTCAAATGGTTTATCATTATAGCAATTGTTCAGAAAAGCATTACGAAATAGATTTCACAGCACAACCCAAAGGCATTTACTTGATTCAATATCAGTATAAAGCAGGAAATAAAACCCAAAAAATAGTTTTAGAATAGAGATGAATACAAACTTTTCTTTGAAAGAAATTTTACTACAACCCAATCTTGACATAAGGCTACAAACAATAGCTGAAAAAATTCAAAACAATGAACGTCTTTCCGAAGAGGAAGGCGTTCTGCTTTTTGAGAAAGGAGAACTATCGTTTGTAGGAGCACTTGCCAATTTTGTGCGCGAAAGGCTTCATGGCAATAAGGTTTATTTCAATCGCAACTTCCACATAGAACCTACTAATGTGTGTGTGTTCACTTGCAATTTCTGCTCCTATTCTCGCCAATACAAACACAAGGATGATGGTTGGGAGATGAGTCAGGAACAAATGTTGGACATGGTTCGTAAGTATGACGGACAGCCCGTGACTGAGGTGCATATTGTTGGTGGCGTTCATCCTAAAATGAACCTCGAGTTCTTTTGTGAATTGCTTCAAAAAATAAAAGCCCATCGCCCCGATTTGCACCTAAAAGGTTTTACAGCAGTAGAGCTCGATTATATGATTCGTAAGGCTGGACTTTCTATTAAAGACGGCATGATGAAACTGAAAGAAGCAGGGCTACAATCATTGCCGGGTGGTGGAGCTGAAATATTTGATGAAGCCATACGTCAACAAATTTGCCCTGATAAGGTGGATGCTCAAGGTTGGCTCGATATACATCAAACAGCTCATGAACAAGGAATGCATAGCAATGCCACCATTCTTTATGGGCACATTGAAAACTATGCGCATCGCATAGACACTATGAGTCGCTTACGTGCTTTACAAGATAAAACCGGCGGTTTCAATTGTTTTATTCCTTTGAAATTTAGAAACAAAGACAATGATATGAGCTATGTTGCTGAGGTTTCAGTAATTGAGGATATGCGCATGTATGCCATTTCCCGATTGTTTATGGATAATTTCAAAAATTTGAAAGCATATTGGCCAATGCTTGGTCGTCAAAACGCACAACTTAGTCTTTCGTTTGGTGTGAATGATCTTGATGGAACTATTGATGATACCACAAAAATTTACTCAATGGCTGGTGCAGAAGAACAAACACCTACAATGAGTACAGAAAACTTGTGCGATTTAATTACCGATGTTGGAAAAATTCCTGTAGAAAGGGATACACTCTATAACGAACTGAAAGTGTATTGATGCATAGGTGAAATTTTATAAAAAAAAGACCGTAGTTTTTTGCTACGGTCTTTTTTTTAGTTGGCATACTCACTCATGAATTTGATACGCATCATTTTCAATTGTTCAATGCTCACATCTCGGTCGTTAAATTCTTGCAAAGCCATTTCAAGGTTGTCATCATGGCTATTACGGAAATAATCGAAAATATCTTCTTGTTCGTATTCGTCTAATTCTTGTTCAAGACAATAATCAAGGTTGAGTTTGGTGCCACTCGCTACAATGGTTTCCATTTCATTAAGTAAATCAGGCATTGTCAATCCTTTGTTTTTAGCAATGGTTTCAAGCGGGATTTTCTTGTCAATATTTTGAATAATGAACACTTTCATGCCGCTCTTATTCACGATACTCTTCATCACAAAATCATCAGGCTTAGTAACGTCGTTTTCCTCAACATACTTAGCAATAAGATCGATGAACTTACGACCATAGCGAATGGCTTTCCCCTTACTTACACCTGCTATTTTTTCCAACTCATCCATTGTCGTAGGATAGTTGATAGACATATCCTGCAAAGAGTTTTCTAGGAAAATTACAAAAGGTGGAAGGTTCTTTTCTTTTGCTACTTGTTTGCGCAAATTCATCAACATACCATAAAGGACTTCATCAGCAACGGCGTTACCACCATTAGCGCCTGGTCCTTCATCATCATCACCATCTGCATCTACATATTGATGGTTGAGCACCACCATGATGGAGAAAGGTTTTTTCAAGAATTTGTGTCCTTTCTCTGTTATTTTTAATAGCCCATATTCTTCAATATCTTTTCTTACCAATCCCTCAAGCATCATTTGGCGAATAAGCGAAAACCAAAAGTTGGGTTCCATTGCCATCACTGCGCCACTTCCAAAACATTTTAGTTTATTGTGACGGAATGTGGTTATTTGTGGATTGATATTTCCAAGAATGATGTTGACAACATACTCAATATTGAAACGTTCATCCAATTGGTTAATAGCATCAAGTACAATTTTTGAACTATCTTTTACTTCTATTTTTTCTTTAGGATGTAAACAGTTATCACAGTTGCCACAATTGTCTTGATGCAGGGTTTCACCGAAGTAGTGTAACAAAGTTTTTCTGCGACAAACTGCACTTTCTACATAAGCCACTGTTTCAGTAATCAATTGTCCACCCATTTCACGCTCGCTCAAAGGCTTATCGCGCATGAGGTGTTCCAATTTTTGAACATCTTTATAGCTGTAATATAGCAAGCACTTTCCTTCTAAACCATCTCGTCCTCCACGTCCAGTTTCTTGATAATAATTCTCCAGAGACTTAGGCATGTTCCAGTGAATCACAAAGCGAACATCAGGTTTGTCAATGCCCATTCCAAATGCGATTGTGGCAACAATCACATCCGTTTGTTCCATCAAAAACTGATCCTGACGTTGTGCACGAATATTAGATTCTAAGCCAGCGTGATAAGCAACTGCAGGAATACCATTCGCCATAAGTGTGCTAGCTAATTCTTCGGTCGTTTTTCTATTAAGAGTATAAATGATGCCGCTTTTTCCTTTCATGCTGTGAATGAACTTCACCATGTGCTTCATCACTACCTCTTTCTTGCCCTTTGGCACTACTTCATAATAAAGATTAGGACGATTAAAAGAGGCGATAAATATATTAGGATTGCGAAGCATGAGGTTCTTCACAATGTCATCCTGAACTTTGGGTGTAGCTGTTGCAGTTAATGCAATAATTGGAATGTTTGGGTCAATCATTGCAATCATGTCATGTAGTTTACGGTATTCTGGTCGGAAATCATGTCCCCATTCCGAAATACAGTGTGCTTCATCTACCGCTACAAATGAAATGTTGATATCGGAAAAGAAATCAATATTCTCCTGTTTAGTTAATGTCTCAGGAGCTACATATAACATTTTTGTTTTGCCCTCTGTTAAGTCTGATTTTACTTTTTTCTGTTGCGTTTTACTCAAAGTTGAATTTAAAAAGTGGGCAACATTATCACGACTACTAAAACCACGAATCATATCCACTTGATTTTTCATCAATGCGATTAATGGAGAAACAATAAGTGCAACACCTTCACTCATTAATGCAGGAAGTTGGTAGCAAAGAGATTTACCACCACCAGTTGGCATAATTACAAAAGTGTCTCTTCCTGAAAGTATACTAGTAATGATTTCTTCTTGATCACCTTTGAAATTATCAAATCCAAAGTTTTCGAACAACGCCTTTTTAAGGTTTAAGTTTGATTTTGCAGCGGTTTTACCAGCAGCCATAAAAAAAGTTTTTATCAGAATAATAATTCAATATTTCCTGCAAATGCAGTAAAGAAGATGAGCTACTCATCTTCTTTGTAAAGGATTGCGAATTTACGATTTGGAAGTTATAAAAACTCTAAATAAAAACCCAAAAATAGATTTAAGTATTCCTACTGAATGCTTTATTCAATACTGAGATAGTGTGTTTTGAATTCGTAGTCTTTTTCGATGAACTCAATTAGTTGATTGAAGTGATTAGAGTTGCCAATAAAGTCAGTTGATCTCATATCAATCACTAAGGTTTTGGTGACTTCTTGCTTCAAGTATGTTTGATAAATTCCCTGTACATTTTCGAGATAATCATCCGCAATTTCTTGCTCATAAATTCTTCCCCGACTTTGAATATTTTGCTGAAGTTTTCTAATGGGACAATGAAGAAAGATTAACAAATCAGGCGGTGGTAAATGAAGGTCAATGATGTCGAATAGTTTTTGAAACAAATCATATTCATCTGGCTTAAGGTTGATTTTTGCAAAGAGTTTACTCTTAGTGAAGACATAGTCAGAAACGGTTTTTTGCTGAAACAAATCTTGGTTCAACAGACATGCTTTGAGTTGTTTGTAACGATCGGCTAAGAATGATAACTCCAACGGGAAGGCATATCTATCTGGTTCGTTGTAAAACTTAGGAAGGAAATTATTATCAGCAAATTCTTCCAAAATCAAACGAGCATCATAGTGTTTAGCTAGCATGTTTGCTAAGGTGCTTTTTCCAGCGCCAATATTTCCTTCAACTGCAATAAAACGATAGCTCATAAAAATTTTGGGACGCCAAAAATAGGGTATCGATTTGCTGTGTCAAAACCTTGTTTTTAGGTGTGATATAATTTTTAATACAGGTAATGAATCGTTGCAGTCCAATAAAAGCTGCTCATTCGAAATTAAAAAAACAGGATGAACCATTGATGGAGCAATTTCGACTAGGGGAACCAATGTGAATTTTCTTTTGTTAATAAATGGATGTGGTACTTTTAAGTTTTCCGTTTCAATGATTTCATCATTAAAATAAAGTATGTCAATGTCTAAAGTTCTCGCCCCCCATTTCAAATTTCTTTGCCTGCCACATTCCTGTTCAATGAATTGAATACTTTGGAGAAGTTGAAAAGCGTTTTGTTCTGTTTCGATTGCTAAAACAAGGTTATAGAATGAGTTTTGATCCTCCAAACCCCAAGCTGCAGTTTCATAAACTGAGGAACAATTCACTACGAGTCCTATTTTTTCATGAATCAATTGAATGGCGTATTTCAACCAATGCATGCGATTACCCTCATTACTCCCTAATAATAGAAATGCTAAATTCATCTTTATTGTCAAAACTGCGAAAATAGTTTCCTTTAACCACAAAGCATTTTTCATTACTACAAAATCAGAATTCTATCTTTGCATTTCATTTACTTAAGTTCCCACAAACAAAAATTATGAAGCAGTTTTTCAAAATGTTCTTTGCCTCCTTATTATCAATTATTGTTGGCAGTGTAATCGTTGTTATTATTATTATTGGCATTATTGCTGGTATAGCTTCTTCAGCTAAAAGCGAAAAAGACACTGTTGTAAACGCCAATTCTGTTTTGTTAATCAGCACAGACAAAGAAATTCATGAAATAAGTGAGAAAAACTCATTCTCATTCTTAGAAAATAGTAATGGCTATTCCGCAGGCTTATATGATATGATCAAAGCAATTGAAGCTGCAAAAGAAGATAAAAACATCAAAGGAGTAATGATTCAACTTGGAGAAGTGAGCAATGGTTGGGCTACTTTAAATCAGTTAAGAACTGCGCTTATTGATTTTAAAAAAAGCGGCAAATTCATTTACGCCTATGGAGAAGTAGTCCCTCAGAAAGCCTATTACTTAGCTAGTGTAGCAGATAGTGTATTTCTCAACCCAGCAGGATTTACCGAATTTAATGGTTTATCAGCACAAATACCTTTTTATAAAGGCTTGTTGGACAAATTGGAGGTGGAGCCTGAAATTTTTTATGCAGGAAAATTCAAGAGTGCAACAGAGCCATATCGTTGCGATAAAATGAGTGAACCCAACAAAGTTCAAATACGAGCACTTCAAAATGAAATTTGGAATGAATTGATTCTTGCAGTTGCTGAACATGGGAAAATTGATACAGCTGCGATAAACAATATGGCAATGAAGGGAATACAGTTTCCTCAAGATGCTGTTGACAATAAATTAGCTGATGGACTGCGATATATTGATGAAGTAGAGAACTCAATTCGAAAAAAAACAGGGCAAGAAAATACTGACAAAATCAAATACGTAGAAATAGATGAGTATGCTGTAAATGCAAAAAACAAATCCTCTAAAAGCGAGAATAGCAGAATTGCAATTCTAATGGCTGAAGGTACTATCAGCGATGCCTCATCTATGAATGACGAACATGAAATAACTTCCAAAGGTTTGTGCGAAGAAATTGTGAAACTTAGGAATAATGATAAAGTAAAGGCAGTAGTCTTAAGGGTGAATTCCCCTGGTGGAAGCGCAATTGCATCCGAAATTATTTTGCGTGAACTAAACTTACTTCGGGCAAAGAAACCTTTGATTGTTTCGATGGGCGATGTGGCCGCCTCTGGAGGTTATTATATTTCTAGCCAAGCAGATAGCATTTTTGCTTTGCCCAATACTATTACAGGTAGCATTGGTGTTTTTGCTATGATGTTCAATGCTCAAAAAATGTTAAATAATAAATTGGGTATAACATTCGATCAGGTGAAAAATGCGCCTTATGCGGATTTTCCGACAGTAGTAAGAACGCTGAATGAAATTGAAAAACAAAAAATGCAGTCTGGAGTAGATTCAATTTACTCACTTTTCAAAAGACGTGTAGCAATTGGCAGAAAAATGGACGTTGTAATGGTTGACAGTATCGGTCAAGGAAGAGTTTGGACAGGTGTTGACGCACTTAAAATTGGTTTGGTTGATGGATTGGGGAATATTGATCGAGCTATTGCAAGCGCTGCAGCAAAAGCAAAATTAAAAGACTATAAACTAGTTGTTTATCCTCAAGCAACAGATAAATTGGAGAAATTGCTTAAAAAATTTGGTAAGAGTACTGATGCTAAAACAGCTGTAAAAACTGCTTTGCAGGAGGAAATTTCTAGGTCAGGTTTTAAGTGGTTATACGATCTAAAATCTATGATGAAGAACAATGGAAAAATTCAAATGGCTATGCCTTTCAGTGTTGATTTTCAGTAACTGATTGTAAATACATTTGACTTTATTGTCTCCAAATCCATTCATGAACCCAACCATTAAAGTTATCAGATTCCCTATTCTTAAAAGGTTATTTAGTTTTACTGAATCTCATCGCCAACTCTTATGGTTTGCTTTTGTAATGTCGGTAGTGTTGGCCGCTCTTTCGCCTGTACGCCCTTATCTTATTCAGCTATCGGTGGACAAGTATATTCGTAATAAATGGTGGGAAGGTTTGTTATACATCAGCCTTATTCATTTCACATTGTTGGCAATAGAAAGTAGTTTGCGTTTTCGGTTTCTTTTTAAAATTAACTGGTTGGGGCAAACGGTAGTAAATGCAATTCGTAAAACTGTTTTTGAAAAAATTCTTTTCCAAAACATTCGTTATTACGACAATACTGCAATTGGCACACTTACAACGCGTACCGTCAATGATATGGAAGCCATCAACGATGTTTTTTCAGAAGGTATCATCTCTATTGTTTCAGACATTCTTACCATCATAGCTATCATAATAATGATGCTGTTTACCGATTGGAGATTGACGCTTATTGTACTCACTACTTTTCCCGCTTTAATTATTGCCACTTATTTCTTTAAAGAAAGCGTGAATAAATCTTTTCATAGCGTTCGTAATGCGGTAGCATCACTTAATGCATTTGCACAAGAACATATTACCGGCATGTATTTAGTACAAGCATTTGCAGCAGAAGAAAGAGAGCTTTTCAACTTTAAGAAAATTAACAGAGAACATCGTAATGCCAATGTCAAAGCAATTTTTGCATACTCAGTGTTCTTTCCAATAGTTGAAATCATTCTTGCTGTATCAATGGGATTATTGGTTTGGTGGGGCGCTGTTCGAATGCTGCAATATGAAGTAACTGCTGGAGTAGTGATTGCTTTTGTTATGTACCTGAATTTGTTGTTTCGTCCTTTAAGAATGTTGGCTGACAAGTTCAATGTTTTACAAATGGGCTTGGTAGCAGCAGAGCGAGTTTTTAGTGTGTTAGATAGCGAGGAGATTCAATTAAATAAGGGGATAATTAACAAAGAGCATATAAATGGTGAAGTGATTTTTGATAATGTCCATTTTAGTTATAAGGAAGATATTCCGGTGCTACGTGGAATTTCATTCAAAATAAATCCAGGAGAAACATTTGCTTTAGTTGGACATACAGGCGCTGGGAAAACATCCCTAATTAGTATCCTCAACAGAATGTATGAAATTCAATCAGGGCACATCTTAATTGACGGAATTGATATCCGAGATTATGATGTTGACTGTATTAGAAGTCATATTGGAATTGTGTTGCAAGATGTTTTCCTTTTTTCAGGAACTATTCATGAAAACATCTCACTACGAAATGAAAATGTTTCTCGGAATAGGGTAGAAGAAGTATGTAAAATGCTTGGTATTCACGACTTCATTATTAGCCTACCGGGAGGGTATGACTTCAATGTAATGGAACGAGGAAATACACTATCACAAGGCCAGCGACAGCTTCTTTCATTTGCAAGAGCTTTAGTTTATAATCCTTCTATTCTTATCCTTGATGAAGCCACATCATCAGTAGATAGTGAAAGTGAGCAACTCATACAAAGGGCAATTGACACGTTAATTAAAGATCGTACTGCCATCATTATAGCTCATCGTCTATCAACTATTAGAAAGGCAAAACAAATTTTGATGATGGAAAAAGGTAAAATAATTGAGCAAGGCAATCATGAAAGTTTATTGGCAATGAAAGGGAAATATTTTCAGCTTTATACTTCTGGAGAAAAGGAAGAGATTTTACCTTTACACTCTAATCTTTAGACTAGATTGGAGCTACTTATTAATGGCTGCAATTACTTTACTCACCCACATTTCCGCTTCCACCTTTAACTTCAGTTTTTTCTTGAGGTGATACTTGAACAGAATCTTGCAATGATTTTTGATGGTGTAAAAACTCGTAAAAATTATTGAATGATCTACGATAAGCAATTCCAAATCCGCCTCTCCATATATTCCTATCTAACAACACATCATAACTATTAGTTCTAAAAGCATTCAGTCGAACCCTGCCATCTTCAGTTAAAAGATAATGAACTCTAAAATCGCCAGCAAGATTTAAGTTTCTTGTACTTGAGTTTGAGGATGTAGGTCGCCCCCAATCATAATAATTATCTAATTGAACAATCAATCTATCATTATAAAAACTCTTTTCACCGCCGAAAGAAATTTCATTTCTGTTGATGCCGTTTACTGAAATTGATTGGTCGTTTAGGTTATAACTTTTGTATTTAAAATAAATCTGCAAGTCGGGGTCGCCAATCAGTTTGTTGACAATGTTATTGAGTTGTGTAGATGCTGTGGATGATACGATTTCACTCACATTGCTAATTGCACCAGCCTTAGCCGTTGCACCCACCCAACCTTCAGGCGGAATGAAAGTATTGATGAGCAACAATGAAGCAACTTGATCAAACAACTCACGATCACTTTGATTGATTCGTTTTAGTTTTTGATAAGCCATGTTGGTTTCCGAACGTTTCTCAGCAAGGTCAACTTTAAAGCCAAGTTTAGGTTCTTCCAAAGAACCTTTCATGTCTAGTAAAATATTGACAGGTTGCATCCGTTTCGCTTCGTCTCTTTCTTCGGTGCTTCCAGTTGACAAAGCCGTTTTTTCGTTGGCATCAAGTAAGTCATATAAACGAGCTTTGGTGGTATACAAACCTTTAATATCCATTTCTACATTCGACATATCACCACGAAAATCTATAGTGCTTCCTGAATTAATGGTAAAGTTTCGGTGGAAGAAAAGTTGTTGAAGGGTGAACACATAATTTCCATCGTCTATTTCATATTTGCCATTCACTTTAATGTCGCCATCAGCAGGCATTTTTAAATCAATTGTTCCAGAGCCTGTGGCATTAATTTCATCGCCTGTTGTTGGGTCAAGCACTAATGTAAGCTCGGCAAGTGGGTTTGTTTTTGCTGTTAGTGAAAGCGAGAATTTAGTGCGTTTGTTTTTCTTTACCACTACTAATGGGTCGTGGGTTTTGAAGCTTACATAACTATAGGTATTAACGTCAGCATCAGTTTTTACAGGGATATAAATGTGCGATTTAGCAACAGGGCTGCCTACTACATTCATACTAATATTATCAAATGGTCCTGTGATGGAAAGTTGTTCAATATTTGAAATAAGGTTGCCGTAGAAATAGTTGTTTTCAAAGTCTTTAAGGTTTACAGTTTCCAGTTTTTCGGAAGTTGCGTTGATGGCTAATTTAAAGTCTGTAAAACGGTCATGTTTAATGGCTCCATTGATGGTTGCAACGTTGTTATATGTATCGTAAACGAGAATATTATTCAGTCCGATTTTAGTGTTTGAAACTGAAACCTTAGCAGTTGGGATTTTATAGGTTGTTCCAGTGATATCAATTTTAGCAGCAACGTTATTAATGGTCAAAGTGCCGTTCACATCGGGTTTTATTGCCGAACCTGCAATATTAATGGTGCCATTAGCAGTTCCTTTAACATGACTCACAACATCTGCAATAAAAGAACTTGTCCATTTCAATGGCACTTCATTGAATTGAATATAGCCGTTTAATGGTTGGTTGTTATTACTGTCCAATGAAATGCTTCCAACAGTTCTAATAGATGAATTGCCATTGTAAATTCCGCTTTGAGGATCAAGCGAAATAATTTTCTTTCCGGTTTGATAATTGCCTACAAGATTTACATTGCCAAGGGTGTCTTTTTCAAACATAAACTCACTTGCATGAAGGTCATAGCCTATTTGCAAATCTCGAAACATGCTGTCCAATCTTACCTGTCCATTTATTTTTCCGCGAGGGTCATAAGCTGCTATCCCTGCTACATTTCCTAGGGTAGCCACATCTAAGTTTTGAGCATTAATCACAAGCGATTGGGTGGTAGTTTCGTTTTCAGAAAAAACTTCTACCTTTTGAATGCCTGATTTCAAAACAACATTCTGCATTTTCAAAAAGTTTTTGCTGAAAGTGAAGTAGTTTCCATCTGGTACTTCCCACCTCACTTTATTTAAATAAAACTCTGACGGCAAAAGATTCATGTAGAGCGTATCACTACTAGCATGAGCGCGACCTTTTATGTTTGCTGTGCCTACAGCATCTGTTGAATTGGTTGCAATGTCAAACATCAGCAAATCATTACCCAACTCTGTTTTTACATTCATGGAGGCAGAGAGAATATTGTTGCCTACCACCACATTGTTGATGTTGGCATCTACTTTTAGTTTGGTAAATGTTCCAAGTCCATTCAATTCCACACCTTTAAACGATACATTGTCAATAGCACCAAAAGGGATTTGGGCATTGAGCGTCAATGCTTGTTTGTTCATGTTTAGGTTGCCATCAATATTGCTTTTATTAAAGCCTTTGAGTATTGGAAAAACCACAGGCCACAAACTATCCACTTGTCTTGTTACCACATGAAAACTCAAGTCTTGGTTGGGTGCATAATGAGTTGGCGACTTAATATAATTAGGCAAATAGCCCGCTATATAATATTGAAAAGAATAGGGCAATGAGGATAGTTGAAAGTTGCCTTTAATAGTCGCTGCAAAATCATTACTCTCAACTTCAAGCACTTTTTGAACGCCTTCATGGTGGCTGTTAACGGTAATAGAATCCACATCAATCCTGCGGTTTTCTCTTGATAGGTTGATGTTGTATAGTTTGGCAGATCCGTTAAAATTATCAATGTTATTCCCCACAAAATTCAAATCAAAATCAGCAGTAAGTGCAACACTATCTTGTGTGAATTTCAATTTCTTTAAATCACTTTTCAGTACGTTGGCAGTGGCATTAATGTCTAAGTTTTCTTGGCTGTAATCCAGGCTTCCATAAAATGCCAATGCCAAATTGGGGTCGTCAACAAGTAGTTTCCCGTCAAACTTTTTTCTTTCGAGTGTCCCATCGGCATTGATGTTTTTATAGCGATAGCTATTTACTTCAAAATGATTTATCGAGGAACTTAGTTGCATGGATGCATTAGATGGGTCGAAGGAAGTGCCGCTTACGTCCGCATCAAATCCTATGTTGCCAATTGTAGGTTGGCGAAGTAAAGTGCCTAGGTCAAAATCTTGTGTAATGAGTTTCCCTTTATAAGAAGATGATTTGGTTTCGAAGTTGGGAATATCCAAACTAATGTCGGTTTGCAGCGTTCCTAAGTTGGAACTTAAGAGTCCTTTTGCCGTGAAATTCTCTAAATAGCCTTCTGCATTTCCTTTAAATTGAACGTAGTTGAGTTTATCAAAAGCCACGTTGGGATTCTTGGCTAACTCGGGCGAATATTTAAACAACTCATTGTTGGTAAAGAAAATTTCCCCTTCTTCAAAGCGCATTAAGGTGGTGTACACATCAGGCAGCCCCACCATGCTCATATTGCCTTTAATGCTTGTAATGCCATTGGTGATGTAAATGTTTTTTGCTGCAAGACTATCCACGGTTCCTTTAAATGAACCCGATATTTTCACTACTTCAGGAAGGCTTTTCAATTCAGGAGCAAAGAAGGCAACATCTTTTAAATCAACGCTCGAACCGCTAAGGTTGCCTGTCATCACTACTTTATGAATATAGTCCTCAAAATCGGGGAAGCGACTATAGCTCATGGCATAATAATGCTCTAGCTTGCTGTTATTGGTTTCTAAAACAAGGTTCTTGCAAATAGATTCCCTTGGCGAAACAGATACATCCGCACTTGCGTTTTTTACATAAAATCCAGAACGTTCTTTGGCGTTGAAGTGCTGTAGTTTGCCAAACAGCGTATCGCCCACCACTTGAAGGTTAGTAGCGAGGATATTGATTTTGCGAACATCTATATGCAGCGGGTCAAACACGCCTACTGGAGCCGGACGTTCCGTTGCATCATATTTAAAAGCGCTGTTCTTAATATCAAATTTGCCAATAGTCACTTGCCACAAGTCAGGGTTAAAGGCTGTGGTGTCAATGATTTTTGGTTTTTTAGGCGTAGGCGGTCGGCCACCTTCATAGTCGTAATAATGTAAAGCAAAAGCATCTACCAATATGTTGTCGAGCTTTATGAGCTTCTTCTTCATGTCAATTTCTTTAGCCACCACGCTACAGTTGCCCAAATCCATATCATAATCGAGCCCCACCCAAGCATCATCCATATGAAACCGAATGTTGTCAAGGTGGATGCGCTCTAAGTGAAAGGCTACATCTTGCTGCTTGCCCGATTTCTTATCGCTTGCAAAAGCATCGAGGATAAATTGGTAGTTCCACTCGTTCGAATTTCTTTTTCTGTAAAGATGGGCATACACTTCTTTCAACCCAATGTAATGAAGCACAGGGGGGTCTTTCTTAAGAAAAAACCAATCGGTAATGCGCACACTCAGTTCACTGGCATAAAGCAAGGTGTCTTGATGATGGTCTTCTACATACACCCCGCTAACGAGGAAATGATTGAGAAAATCTACCCGAACATGGTCAACGGTTACTTTGGTTTTTAGTTGTTTTGAAAGTTCTGCGGTAGCCTTCTTGGCCAAAAAGTCTTGAATAGGCGATAGGTTGATGGAAATGACGAGCATTGCCACCAATCCTACTAGGACAAAAAGGATATTGCGTATTATTTTTAGAACCCGGCGCAGTGTTGCTTTCTTTTAGCGTTGAACAAGATACAAAAATAGTTTTTGACCGCTATATATCTTGTTAGCAGGTTCTTATTTTTTGGAGGCTTGCATTAATGGGCTAAGCAGATGCTTCGCCAAACTGTTTTGACATGATACGTTTAATTGAAGAAATTGAACATTCATTTTCCAGATGCCCTTTTTTTCAAAAAACTTATAGCTGGAAGTTTCCAGATGCCCTATTTTTAAAAAAAACTTATTCTATTCTTTTTCATGATAATTGACTTTTTAAGGCAAAAAACATTATGGTATTGAAAATGAATTAGTTACACAGTTAAATTGATAGTACCTGTTTTGTGAAAGCTTCTCTGAGCTCCGCGGAGAAACATCTGAGGTCCGCAGAGAGACCTCTGAGGTATACGGAGAAACCTCTGGGAAGTGTAGAGATTTCTCTAAATATTGCAGTGAAGCCTCTGAGGAACACGGAGAAATCTCTGGAGAGTGTGTAGATTTCTCTGAACATTGCAGAGAAGCCTCAGAGGAACACGGAGAAATCGCTGGAGTGTGCAGTTGTTTCTCTTAACTTAAGGAGGATTTATCCGGGGGGGTAAGAGCAAAGCCTAATCGATGATTTTTTGCTTTGAAATCCCACAGTTTAGCGTTTCTTCGAGCTCTTTGTGTTCCGCTAAATCTTCGCATCTCTGTGCCTTTGCTGAAAATTGGAATTTGCGCCTCCATTAATCATTTCCCCGTATTTTCGAACCTTATTTTTTCTTCAATGAAATTTATATCCATTTGCACCACCATTCTGTTGATGAGCATGACAGTATTTGCGCAAAAAAACGCAGCCTTCTCAGGCAAATATCCCGACACTAAAAAAGGGACACAAATCGATGACTTTTTTGGCACCAAAGTAGCCGACCCTTATCGTTGGCTCGAAGATGATATGGCTGCCGACACCAAAGATTGGGTGAAACGCCAAAACGAAGTGACCAATGCTTACCTCAATCAAATTCCTTTTCGCAGCGCCATTGCCAAAAGAATTTCAGAACTCTGGAACTTCGAAAAATATTCGGCGCCTTTTAAAGAAGGTGGCTACACTTATTTCTACAAAAACAATGGATTGCAAAATCAATCAGTGTTGTATCGTCAAAAAGGCGGTAGTAAGCCGGAAGTTTTTCTCGACCCCAATAAATTTTCAGCCGATGGCACCACCTCGTTAGCAGGCATCGATTTCACAAAAGATGGTTCATTGTGTGCTTATCAAATATCAATTGGCGGTTCAGATTGGCGCAAAGTCATTATCCTTAATACCAACACTAAAAAACAAATAGACGACACTCTTTTTGATGTGAAGTTCAGCGGTGTTTCATGGAAAGGCAATGATGGTTTTTATTACAGTAGCTACGACAAGCCCAAAGAAGGCAGTCAGCTTTCGGGTAAAACACAAATTCATAAATTGTATTACCACAAACTAGGCACAAAACAAGCAGAGGATGCCTTGATTTTTGGTGGCGAATCTACCCCGCGCCGCTACATTGGTGGCACGGTTACCGAAGACCAAAACTTCCTCATCATTTCAGCAGCCAATGCTACTTATGGCAATGAGCTTTACATTCAAAATCTAACTATGAGCCGTGCACCTATTATTCCGGTGGTTACAGGTTTTGATTATGAACAAGATGTGGTTTTTGCACAAGATGGCAAGTTGTACATCATTACCAATCAAAAAGCACCCAACAAAAAATTGGTGGTAGTAGATGCTGCCAACCCTGTTCCTGCCAATTGGAAAGATTTAATTCCCGAAACACAGTTTCCTTTGAGTGTTTCGACCTGCGGTAATAAGTTGTTTGCACAATACATAAAAGATGCGGTGTCGCAAGTGTTTCAATACAATTTAAATGGAAAGAAAGAAAAAGAAATAACACTCCCGGGCTTAGGAACAGCGGGCGGTTTTGGTGGTAAAAGCTCCGAGCATGAACTCTATTATACCTTCACTTCTTATGTCTATCCTTCTACAATTTTTAAGTACGACATTACTAGTGGATTGACTGCTGTTTATAAAAAGCCAACATTAAAAATCAATGCTGACGACTATGAAAGCAAACAAGTGTTTTACGGCAATGAAGATGGCACAACAATTCCAATGATAATCACCTACAAAAAAGGGATGAAACAAAATGGCAAAAACCCTGTGATGCTTTATGGATATGGAGGGTTTAGTATTAGCATGACCCCTTCGTTTTCAGTAAGCAATATGGTGTTTATGGAAAACGGTGGCATTTATGCTGTAGCCAATATTCGTGGGGGCGGCGAGTATGGCGACAAATGGCACGATGCAGGTACCAAGCAACAAAAGCAAAACGTATTCAACGACTTCATTGCTGCTGCCGAATACCTTATCAATGAAAAATATACAACCAAAGAATTCCTTGCAATTTCTGGTGGCTCTAATGGTGGCTTATTAGTTGGTGCTTGTCTCACGCAACGTCCGGACCTATTTCGGGTTGCTTTCCCTGCTGTGGGCGTGTTAGACATGTTGCGTTATCATAAATTCACTGCTGGCGCAGGTTGGGCTTATGATTATGGTACCGCCGATGATAACAAACCCATGTTTGATTATCTCTACAAATACTCTCCTGTTCACAACACGAAGAAAGGCACTTGTTACCCTTCAACCATGGTGCTCACCGGCGACCATGATGACCGTGTAGTTCCTGCACACTCATTTAAGTTTGCAGCAGCTTTACAAGATGCGCAAAGTTGCAACAACCCAACATTGATTCGCATTGAAACTAATGCTGGTCATGGAGCAGGAAAACCAACCAACATGATTATTCAAGAACAAGCCGATAAATGGGCGTTTATGCTCTTCAATATGGGCTTAGGATATGGGAAGAAATAGGTAATTAATTAAACATAATAAAAGAGGCAAAGCTCAGCTTTGCATCTTTTATTAAATACGATTTTCCAATTCTACTATGGCATAGCATTCGCCTGTTGTTCCATATTTGGTGGCACTTGAATTCCACGATATTTCATGCGCAAAATTTGTTCCTGTGCTTTCTGTTTGTTTTTCAATTCAGTAATGTACAAAAGCATCAAGTTATTATTGGCTTGTGGGTTCAAAGAATCGCGGGTGAGGTAGCGTTCTAAATGTTTGGCGGCGGTAGGAAAATCTTTTTTATTGAAATCACATCTTGCCAAATAAAAATCACACTCGTAATAATCAGAAACCTTTTGCTCTTTCAAGAAGTGTAGTTCTGCTTCTTTCATCGAATCTTTTTCTTGCATCATCAAACCGTAGTAGTAGTTCAAATACTTTTCGTTGGGATTGAGGGCATAAGCTTTGTGCACAAACTCATATTGTTTGGGCTTATCGTCTTTGATGCGGGCTGCATACATCATGAGCGCATAAGCAGAGTGGGGTGAGTTTTCGGCCGCAGAACTCCAAAACGTAAATGCATCTTTAAAGTTTTGCTGATGGCGGAAATTGATAACAGAGAACACAGCACAAATCCCTACCACAACTGCAGTGAGTTGCATGGGTTTCCAATTGTTTTTGAACAAAGCTGTTTGCGACAACACTATTAAAATGCCAATGATGGGCAAGTACAAACGATGCTCAAAAGTTTGTTCGTTGAGGCTATTGGGCACAAACAAAACAGGCACCAAGAACACCAAGAACACCCCAAAGCCTGCTAAAATGGTTTTGATGTTTTTGTTTTTTGCAAGAAAGATGATGGCAACTAAAATCACTATTGCTGCAATGCCATAGTAGTAAACCGTGTCTTCGAGAATAGGAAAAACATTGAGGTTGAAAGGCAAGATAATCTTACCGATGTATTGAATGAGTAAGGGTAATCTTCTGAAGCAATCGTGAAATATTTGTGCAGGATTGAGTTTGTTGTGTTGCAGCGTAGCCTGACTTCTTACGATGAAATATAGAATCGCACCGCCAATCCATGCGGCATATTGCACCAACATTTTCTTGTCGAGCCACTTCATTTCTTTAATAAAAATCAAGAGCAACCACAAGGCAGCCGGACTAATTAAAGCGGTTTCTTTAGTGAAGAAACCACAGACCAAAAAGAAAGTGGCTAAGACCAGTGATTTTATCTTACCACTCTCGGCATAATCTAGCGAATAGATAAAGTAGGGCAAGAGGAAAATGGTCATTAAAGTGTCGTTTCGCCCAGGAATCCACACAACAGCCTGCGACAACACGGGATGTATGGCAAACAATAAAGTGAGCAAGAAAGAAGGCAAGGTTTCTATGCCCAATTTTCTAAACAACTTAAAGAGCAAGAGCACGCAGCCTAGGTGCAACAAAAGGTTTACCCAATGATAGCCGGCAATGTCCATCTCGTTGTAATGGTAGTTGAGAATCATGGCATCGAGGAAGATAGGACGATAGTAGGTGTCGTTGGTAGGATGAAACACGCCCCGTTGAAAAGAAGTGACGAGGTTGGTCATGTCCTCGTTATAAAAAGAAAGTTCTTTAATGAAAATGCTGTCGTCCAATTCCGTGAAATCGAAATTGATAGAAGCAAAATACAATCCGAATACAGCTACAGCCAACCACAAGAGTGGCAACTTAATTTGAAATGTTTTTTCGGTAGGTATGGTAGTTTCTTGAACAATTTTCTTACTCATCGAATGGGTATTGTTATTGGTATAAATATTCAATTAGGTGGCTACGAAAATAGGAACTTTTACGAGGTGTCTTACACGGTTGATGGTTTCACCAAAAAACAAATCTTTGATGCCTCCATGTCCGTGACTGCCAAGTATGAGTAAGTCGGCATTGGTTTCTTCCACTATTCTTTTAATTTCTTTAGACCTACTTCGATATCCTAAATAAGGTGTGGCTTTTCTGTTTTGATCTAAGAAAAGGTGAGCATAAGCATCGAGCCTTTCCTTGTCTTTACGGGTTTCGTAGTCTTCGGCGTCTTCGCCTATCATTTTAGCAGAGGCACTTTCTACGATGTGAATCAATACAAACTCTGTGTTTTCTCTGGCAAACTGCAAGGCATATTGAATAACAGTGCGGTCTTTATCACTATAGTCGAGTGCGAGTGCAATTTTTGCAAAGGGGGTTACTGTGATGTCCTGCAGGCTTTGCGTAAATTGAGCTTCATGAATACTTTCTTCTTTTTCTTTTCGGCGCCTTACTACCGGATAAACTGTGGTGGTAATGAGCAAGAGCACCAAGCCGGCCTCGGTGCCAACGATGCTCACCTTGGCTACAATGCTATCGGTTTGTGCCATCCAAGTATTAGCCGTTTGAAAAACTAATTGAAGATTTAAATAAACGATGATGATGGCGATGAGCCAAGCAAGAACCCTGACGATGGGCTTGGCAACAAAAACGCCCATGCTTTTCTTGTCGCTTACAAAATGGATGAGGGGGATGATAGCAAATGCCAGCTGCATGCTGAGCAATACCTGACTGAATACCAACATTTCGTCCACCATATTTTCTCCTAAAAGCATGATGACCAACACCGCAGGCACTACTGCCAACAAACGGGTTATCAATCGGCGCATCCAAGGGTTCATTCTTAGGTTCAGGTAACCCTCCATTACTATTTGTCCGGCGAGGGTGCCGGTGATGGTAGAACTTTGTCCGGCAGCTATTAAGGCTATTGCAAAAAAGTGGGAAGCCCAGGCGTTGCCTAACAAGGGAGAAAGCAAACGATGTGCATCTTTTAAAGAAGCCACTTCAAAATTGCCATTATGAAAGAACACCGCGGCTGCAAGCATCAATATGGCGGCATTCACAAAGAAAGCTGCATTTAATGCAATGGCGCTGTCAATCGTATTGAACTTAATGGCTTTTCTTAAGGAGGCTTCGTCCCGTTTTATCTTTCTAGTTTGCACCAAAGCCGAGTGGAGGTAAAGATTATGGGGCATGACCGTAGCGCCTATGATGCCAATGGCAATATAAAGGGCGGTACTATTGGGAATGCTAGGCACAAATCCTTTTACTACTTCGTGCAAATCAGGCTTTGCTAAAAATAATTCTACCAAAAAGCAACCACCGATGATGGCAACAAGGGTAATGATGAATGCCTCCATCTTGCGCATGCCCAATCTTTGAAGGTAGAGCAGCAAAATGGTGTCGAGGAGGGTAATTGATACGCCCCAAAGTAGTGGAATGCCGAGTAAAAGATTAAGACCCACAGCCATGCCCAATACTTCGGCAAGGTCGCAGGCAGCAATGGCTATTTCGGCAAGGATGTAAAGAAGAAAATTGAGCGTGGCAGGATAAACGGCACGATTGCATTGGGCTAAATCTCTTCCTTGAACAATGCCAAGGCGGGCGCTTAATGATTGGAGCAATAAGGCCATGAGATTGCTCATGAGCAAAACCCAAATAAGGGTATAGCCAAAACGGCTACCACCGGCAAGATCTGTAGCCCAATTGCCGGGATCCATATATCCCACGCTTATTAAATAAGCCGGACCGAAGAAGGCAGCAGCTCGCTTCCACTTCTTGTTTTTCAAAGAAGGGTCGATGCTTTCATGCACATCATGCAAGGACTTATCGGTGTGGGGAAACATTGTTGCAATGTAATGGCTTTACCTGTTTTAAGATTAAATTGTCAAGTTGTTTTTTTTATTTTCAACAATAAAATGTTATAATAATGATGACTTAAGTCATTTCCCCATTTTTTGTAGGAATATATAACCCTATAGATTATGATATTGGTCAGGTTATGTTCAGCTTAATTATTTGATGATTATCTTTGAACGTTAAAAATATTTTCAACTTTTTTTCATTTATTATTTTAATAAAATGGGCTACATAAAAGATCAGTTCAAAGCTAAGGCTGATACACAAAATCAAGAGATTAAATCAATTCTTGAAAAGCATGGTAACAGAATACTCGAGCAGGTTACTCTTGCGCAGGCTTACCAAGGTATGCGTGGTATTACAGGGTTAGTTACCGAAACTTCTTTACTCGATTCTAATGAAGGTATTCGTTTCCGTGGTTTTTCAATTCCTGAGCTACGTGATAAACTACCTAAAGCAGAGGGTGGTAAAGAACCTTTACCAGAAGGGCTTTTTTATCTTATGTTAATGGGAGAAATTCCTTCAGAGGCAGATGTTGACCATATCTCTGCAACATGGGCTCGTAGATCTCACGTACCAACCCACGTATTTCAGGTTATTGAAGCTTTGCCTGTAAGTACACACCCAATGACTCAGTTTTGTGCTGCTATTTTAGCTCTTCAAACCGAATCAAAATTTGCAAAAGCCTATGAAGATGGCATGAGTAAAAAACAATATTGGGAGTTTGTGTATGAAGACAGTATGACACTTATTGCACGTCTTCCACGTGTTGCAGCTTATATTTATCGTCGCAAGTATAAAAATGGCGACCATATTCAGCCAGATGGTATGCTTGATTGGAGTGCAAACTTCGCACACATGCTAGGTTACGATGATTTTTCATTTAGCGAGTTGATGCGTTTATATCTCACTATTCATGCCGACCATGAAGGAGGAAATGTTTCAGCACATGCTACACACTTGGTAGGTTCTGCGTTAAGCGATCCATATTTTTCATTTGCTGCAGGTATGACAGGGCTTGCAGGTCCTTTACATGGATTGGCTAATCAAGAAGTTATTCGTTGGATAGAAGAATTACAAGAAAAATTAGAAACTCAAGAACCAAGCAAGGAACAACTTTCAGAATACATTCTACAGACATTGAAAGAAGGAAAAGTAGTCCCCGGTTATGGTCATGCAGTACTACGCAAAACTGATCCTCGTTTTACAGCACAGATGGAATTCGCTAAAACTCATTGTCCTAATGATCCAACGATTAAAACTGTTTGGAACGTTTATGAAGTTGCTCCGCCAATTCTTGAAAACACTGGAAAAATTAAAAACCCATGGCCAAATGTGGATGCACACTCTGGCGCATTACTGAAATATTACGGCTTGATAGAAGAAGATTTCTATACAGTACTTTTTGGGGTTTCAAGAGCCTTGGGCGTTTTGGCAAGTCTTTGTTGGGATAGAGCGCTTGGATTGCCAATTGAGCGTCCGAAGTCAATTACAACTGAATGGGTGAAGAAGTTTGTAGCAACTAGCGAAAACTAAAAGTAATTCATGATAAATAAAAAACCGCCAAGTAAAACTGGCGGTTTTTTATTTGAATACATCTAACTTGTTACTTGGAATGACATAAGCTTAATAGTTTAGTGCTATGAGATTTTTTCCACGTTTGGGTTTTTATTACTTTGCAGCTATGAAAAGAAAAACCTTATTGCTGATTACAGCATTTCTTTCAACACAATTTATTTCAATGGCTCAAGAAATCAATTGGCCATCGCCTGATGTGGCTTTAATTTATGAGCAAGCAAAAACCAATTTCAATATGGGTAATTTCTTGCAAGCCATCAACCTATTTAAACAAGCGCAACAACAAGCGCCAAACGTGATGGAGGTTTATCGTGATCTTGGACAAGCACAAGTAGCGGGAAGGAAATATGTAGATGCGCTAACTACCATAGAACCTATTATTAAACAAGGCGTTGCTGACGCAATCACTTATGATGTGGCTTTCAATGCCAATATGGGTTTGAAGGAAGACAAAAAGGCAAAGTCAATTCTATCAAAAGGATTTTCAAAATTCCCAAACTCGGGTATTTTATTTTTTGATAAAGGAAAGTTAGAAGAGGCAGATAAAGATTTTGAAAAGGCTTTGCCTTGTTATGTAGATGGTTTGAAAAACGACCCAGCTTTTCACTTAAATTTTTTGGCTGCTGCTAAAGCCGCACTTCGTTCTGCTCAAGCGGTTCCTGCAATTGTTTACGCAGAAACTTATATTAACTTAGAAAGAAACGCTGCCAAAACTGAGGAAGCCAAAGACGTTTTAATGAATGCATATCGCCGCATCTTTATTGGTGTCAATAAATCAACACCTACCTTCGGAAAACCTGCTACTGCACTTTCTCCTGATCTTAATTTCTTTGAGACTATACAGCAAACATGTGCGCGCTTTGCTTCCATCACCAACGATGGTTATACTGCTGAAAACTTAACAATGCTCCGTGCAAGATTTATTATGGAATGGAGTAAATCTCTTCATGATAAATTTCCATTTCCTCTTTTTGCTTTTCAAGAGAAAATGATAAAGGACGGCAAATTCGATATTTACAATCAATGGCTTTTTGGAAAGCTCGACAACCAAAAGCAATACGAAAGTTGGCTCTCTTTTCACAACACAGCTTTGCAGGAATTGGAACAATGGTTTGCTAATAACAAATTTGAAATCACTTCCACCGATTTTTATGATGGTGGCGCCAATAATGAGAAGTCTTCAAGGAGAAAATAGAAGGCTAAAAGTTAAAAATAATTCGCCTTCCTGAAACCGTATTCAAATAAACTACTTTTGCGACCACATTTTCGCCTGATGACTTTTTCTAAAATTAATTTTTCCTTCAAAATTCTTGCTGTTTTAGCCTTATTATTTTGTGCTGTTAATGGAGCCGTTGCTCAAGATGAAAAAACTGGCACTTTAGATAAGATTCTTGTGGTAATGGGCAGAAACAAAATTATTCTTCAATCCGAGTTAGATGCACAATTCATTCAAATGAAATTGCAAGACCCTTCGCTCGATGATTCTATGAAGTGTAATTTGTTGCAACAGATGATTATTCAGAAGTTATTGGTCGAACAAGCCGAAAGAGACAGTCTTCCTATTACAGAAGAGGAGATTGATGCTACTATCGACAACAAAATTCGTTACTACACTCGTCAATTAGGGTCTAAGGAAAAGCTTGAAGAAATGTTGGGCAAAACAGTTTATCAAATCAAAGAGGATAACCACGATGTAGTGAAGGAACAAAAGCTTGCCGAAAAGATGCAGTCAAAGATATTGGACAACGTAAAGATTACACCTGCAGAGGTGCAAGTGTTTTATAACAAATTGCCTGTGGATAGTCTTCCTTTTTATCCTGCTACCGTTGAAATTGGACAAATTGTGATGGACCCTCCCGTAAGTCCTGAGTTGGATGCTTATGCCAAAGAAGAACTTGAAAAAATAAGAAAACGTGTGGTGGATAGTGGTGAGAGTTTTGAAGTACTTGCTGGTATTTATAGCCAAGACCCAGGCAGCCGCGACAATGGCGGTGCTTATAATGATGTAACAAGAAGTGGTGGTTGGGCTCCGGAGTTTATTGCTGCTGCATTTAAACTCCAAAACGGTGAAGTGTCTCCCGTTATCAAAACCCAATTTGGCTATCACGTCATTCAAATGGTAGCAAGAAAAGGAGAGGTGTGCAATCTTCGACATATCCTAATACGTCCGCAACAAACTAGTGCCGATTTTAAAATTGCTACCCATAAATTAGATAGTGTACGCAATCTTTTACTTGCTGGAAAGTTTTCTTTCCCTGAAGCTGTGGGCAAGTTTTCAACTGATGAAAGCGCAAAATCAACGGGTGGCATGATTGCAGACCCAACTACAGGCGCAGCACAATTGGAAATGGATAAATTAGACCCTGCCATGGTGCTTACTTTAGATACTTTAAGTCCAGGCAGTTATTCTCGTTCCCAAACATTTACTACGGAGAAAGGAGACCAATCAGTGAGGCTCGTTTATTTGCGCAACCGTACTTCGCCTCATAAAGCAAATCTTAAAGATGATTATACCAAGATTCAACAAGTGGCACTTTCGCAAAAGCAAGCTATGAAATTGGAAAAGTGGGTGAGCGATCGCTTGCCTAACTACTATTTAAGGATTACGAAAGACTATTCAACTTGTCCTGCATTTGCCAACTGGAAAATTGCACAGAAATAGTTTTTATTTTAACCCTAAAATTTAAGGTTATGAAAAAGATTTTATTAGGAATCATTTTCCCAACATCGCTATTTTTTTCTTGCAAAAACAATAACAACCCATCCTCTTCTGAAGTAGCTAAAACTATTAACAGAACTGTTGCTTGCTATTTGTATGCAATGAACAACGATACCATCCAGTTGAAATTGGCAAGAATTGCCGATTCTGTTTACGGCACTTTAAACTATCTTCCCTATGAAAAAGATGCGCGAACTGGCATTTTCAACGAGGGTAAATGGAATGGCGATACGTTGTTTGTCAACTACCTTTCTTCACAAGAAGGACAAGACTCTGATTGCGAAATGGCAATCTTGAGATCAGGCACCAATTTAGTGCTCACCAACGACATTTGGGAGGATGCTAACTATCGTTATAACGAAACTTATTCGAAAGGTTTTTTTAAAGACAAATCGAAGATTAGTTTTAAAGGAGATACTTTAATTGCTGTTCATTGCAAGGACTAAAAAGTTAGGCTCAGTTTTCAAACTTTTTTAAATACTAAAATCATTTGTAGAAATAGCTATTTCATTTTGTAATGAAATAGTGAAAAATATTGTTGAAATAGACTGTTGCTCTAATTGCCTTTTCCCCTAATTTTGCGCGCGAAAAAGCATTTAATCATTTATAATCATAACCTTATGGCAAAAATTAAAGTAGCTAATCCCGTTGTAGAACTTGACGGTGATGAAATGACGCGAATTATTTGGAAGTTTATTAAAGACAAACTCATTCTTCCTTACATTGATGTTGATATTAAATACTACGATCTTGGTGTGGAGTATCGTGATGAAACCAATGACCAAGTGACTATTGATGCAGCTAATGCTATTCGTCAGTATGGTGTGGGCATTAAATGTGCTACTATTACCCCGGATGAAGCAAGAGTGGAAGAATTTAGGTTGAAGCAAATGTGGAAAAGCCCTAATGGCACTATCCGTAACATCCTTGACGGCACTGTTTTCCGCGAGCCAATTGTTATTAAAAATGTTCCTCGTTTGGTAACTAATTGGGATGCGCCAATCATCGTGGGCCGCCATGCTTTTGGAGACCAATATCGCGCAACCGATTTTGTAACTAAAGGAAAAGGAAAACTCACCATAAAGTTTGAAGGCGAAAACGGTGAAGTGATTGAGCATGAAGTGTATAACTTTAAAGGAGACGGTGTGGCAATGGCTATGTACAACACCGATGAATCAATCCGTGGTTTTTCTCGTGCTTGCTTCAATATGGCTTTGACTAAAAAATGGCCATTATATCTTTCTACTAAGAACACTATTTTGAAGAAATATGATGGTCGTTTCAAAGATATTTTTGAAGAGGTTTATCAAAACGAATTCAAATCCAAAATGGATGCTTCCGGCATTACTTACGAACATCGTTTGATTGACGATATGGTGGCTAGTGCATTGAAATGGAATGGCAATTTCGTTTGGGCTTGTAAAAACTATGATGGCGATGTGCAAAGCGATACCGTTGCACAAGGTTTTGGTTCGTTGGGCTTAATGACTTCTGTATTGGTAACGCCTGATGGCAAAACTATGGAAGCGGAAGCAGCTCACGGAACTGTTACGCGTCACTACCGCGAATATCAAAAAGGGAATCCTACTTCTACCAATCCAATTGCTTCTATTTTTGCTTGGACACGCGGTCTTGCTTTCCGTGGAAAACTAGATGGTAATCAAGAATTGATTGATTTCTGTCAAGCGCTAGAAGATGTGTGTATTGAAACAGTTGAAAGTGGTAAAATGACTAAAGACTTAGCCGTTTCGGTTTATGGCAATAAGGTAAAACATGGCGACCATTACCTCTACACTGAAGAGTTTTTGGAAGCATTGGATACTAACCTCAATGCTAAACTTTCTAAATAATACTAGAAGAAATAAATAATGGGAAAGGCTGCCGATATCGGCAGCCTTTTTTTTTGATTTCAAAGGAAAGAAAATAACTGTTAGTCCAACAAAGCATTTAAACTTTCTTCTAAAAACAACCGCATCATTTCGCGGCGGTATTTGCGGCTATAAATATCATTGTCCACCACCCTAGATTTGGCAAGTGCTTTTTTCACTAAGTCTTCTTTGAGGCTGTCGGCATTGCCATCAATCACAACAGGCATTGGGTCAACACCGCCAATCACCAATCTAATATTTCCATCATTACTGCGAGCAACAGCTGTGGTTAATGATGTGAAATCAACCGCTTCGCGCGGGCGCAGTTTTTTAAATTTAACCTTGTATTCCTTGTCTAGCGGCAAGATTATTTTTGAGAGTAATGTAGTAGATGCAATGTTTCGAGGATGAATGCCATCGCCGGTATAAATGCTTTCGAGCGGAACAGTTTTCACGCCATCAAAATCATGCAATTCAATTCTTCCGTTTAAGCTAATGATAACTGGTGCGGTATCAGAAACGAACTTGGAAAAGCAAGCTTTTGTGCCACCTGTAGCAATGCAAACATCGCCTTCACATTTAAGACAATAGCCAACAGCCTCGCGCCACCACTCGCTTTGATTGTAAAAAGAACAACGGTTTTCGCACAAGACATTGCCACCAATAGTTGCCGATTTTCTAAGTATGGGTGAAGCTACTTCTTGAGCAGCTAACAATAATGCAGGAAATTTTTCACGAAGCACTTGGTGTTGTTTCAAGCCATCGAGCGTGATTAATGCGCCAATATGAATTTCATTTTCAAAAACTTCCACAGATTTCAATTCTTTTATTCTGGAAATATCAATCATGCAGGAGGCTTCTTTATTTCCTTGATATTTATTCACCAAAGCATCAGTACCACCGGCAAGAAAATAAAAATCGTTTTCGTGTGCCTTTGCAAAGCTGATGGCTTCGTCAATGGTTTTAGGTTGGAGGTATTTTTTTTCAGCTACCATGATTTATGCTGTAGTTTCTAGGAGTGAATGCTGTTTTTGTTTCAATAATGCCAACACATTTTCGGAAGTGATGGGCAGTTTGGTAATGCGAATACCTAATGCATCGAAAATTGCATTGGCAATTGCAGGAATGACTGGATGTATCGCACCTTCACCACATTCCTTCGCCCCAAAAGGTCCTTCGGGGTCATTGGTTTCTACGAAGTTGGTATGAATATCAGGTGTGTCCATGGTTGTTGGAATCTTGTAATCAAGGAAATTATTGTTCACTAACAAACCATTGTAATAACGCATTTCTTCGCTCATAGCTTGACCAATGCCCATATGCCAAGACCCTTCCAATTGCCCTTCAACTGCTAAAGGATTCAAAGCCTTTCCACAATCGTGTGCACCCCAAACGTTGATGATTTTTACATGACCAGTTTGGATATTCACTTTCACTTCAGCCACACATGCACCAAAACTATAAGAAGGACTCAAGCCAGCTCCAGCACCTTTAAAGTCACCACCCAATTTAGGAGAAATGTATTTTCCGCTGATGCTTACAGCGCCTCTATTTGCTGTCATGATTTCAATGGCTTCTAGCCAATCAAGGTCAATACTTTTATCATTAGCGGTGATTCTATCACCACTAAAATTCAATTCTTCTTCAGCAATTTCTTTTGCTTTTGAAATGGCTAAAGCGATTTCTTTTTTCAAATTCTCGGCAGCATCTTTTGCAGCATTACCCGCCATAAAAGTCACACGACTAGAATAACTACCCAAGTCAACTGGGGTAATCAGCGTATCGGCAGCAATCACAAAAATTTTGTCCATGCTGATGCCCAACACTTCGGCAACAATGATGGCAAGCATCGTGTCACTTCCTTGCCCTATGTCATTGGCTCCCGAAGTAATCAAAACCCTACCATCAAAATCAACTTTTAGATGAACCGTTGATTGTGGCAATTCATTCCAAATGATGGGTAAGGCACTACCACTAATAAAGAAACCACAACCTACTCCCATGCCATGACCATATTCGAGCTTGCCATATTTTTCATTCCAATTGGCTTGATTCGCTACAGTCTGAATAGCTTCTCTGCTACCGTTGGATGTAATGCGATAATGACCAACAGTAAGCGTATTGGAATCTAAAAAGTTTTTCATCCTCAAGGCAATAGGGTCCATCTGCAAACGTTGTGCGATGTCGTCAATCATTGACTCAACTGCAAAGCGAGAATTGACAGCACCATGTCCGCGCATGGCACCACATTGAGGTTTGTTGGTATAAACACGATAGGTTCTAAAACCGAAATTATTGAGTTTGTAAGGTGCTTGCAACAACACACCGTTGTAATAAGAAGTGACAACCCCAAAGCTTCCATAAGCACCCCCATCAATGGCGATGTCCGCATCTAACACCTTTAGGGTTCCATCATTATCTGCACCCAACTTTATGTTCATCTTCGACGGGTGACGACCATGATTGGTAAGAAAAACTTCTTCTCTTGTCAAACAAACCTTAACCGGTTTTCTAGTTTTACGAGCAAGGTGCGCCACAATGATTTCATGAGCAAATGGATCCCCTTTCCCACCAAAACCACCTCCGATGTAAGGCTTGATAACACGCACTCTATTCAATGGCACTTCCATGGTTTTGGCTAAGGCTCGTTGCAAATAATGTGTCACTTGAGTTGCGGTTATCATGGTTAAACCGTTTTCATCCCAATATGCAGTGGCAGCATGAGGTTCTGTAAAACCATGATTGATGCCTTCAAATTCAAAACTCATTTCGCTCACTACATCGGCTTCTTTCAGTCCTTCTTCTTGATTGCCAAAACGCAGTTCTGCTTTCTTGTGAATATTGTTGTTGAACTTGCCGTAGTTATGAATTTTTTCATTATCGCCAATATCATTCAACGAATCTTCAATGCTTAAAAACTCCTTGATTCTTGAATACTTCACCTTAATCAACTTGCAAGCTTTAGTTGCAATTTCTTCTGTGTCTGCTGCAACAGCTGCTACAATTTCTCCAATGAAACGTGACTTTTCAATAGCCATTGCCGTTTCATCTTGAGAAATAGGCAAGACACCAAATGTAACTGGCAATTCACTGCCAATTGCTACATACCTAACCCCATCTAGTTTTTGGGCTTCGCTGATGTCTATATCTTCAATCTTAGCATGAGGGAAAATACTGCGCAGGAATTTAGTGTGCAACACATCTTTCATTTGGTAATCGTCGGCATAGTCGGCAATGCCTTGCACTTTCTTTCCTGCTTCTATATATGGGCGACCAACGCCTACCGTATGTTTTTTATTATCCTTTGGAAGCACTATGGGTTTCAATCCATTGGTTTCTTCTACAAATTCCGTTACGGCATCTATTATTTTTTTATAGCCTGTGCAACGACACAAATTGCCCGACAAAGCCAACTTGATTTCATCGGTAGAAGGTTTGGGATTGTGCTGCAAAAAATCGAGGGCAGTCATCACCATGCCCGGTGTACAAAACCCACATTGAATGGCGCCTTTTTCAACAAACTTTTCTTGCAACAAATGCAATCCTTCCTGTGTGGCAACACCTTCAATTGTGGTGATATTAGCGCCTTCATATCGAAGGGCGGGCGTAATGCAACCCAATACTGCTTCACCATTAACGAGGATGGTGCAAGTGCCACAGCTACCTTGCGAGCAACCCTTCTTTGTACCTGTTAGCCCTATCTTATTACGGATGACATCTGCAAGCATTTCGTGCTCGCCCACTACTACATCATGTCTTTTACCATTGACCGTAAAACTTGCCTGTCGCATTTTTCCTGAAGATTGAATGCAGCAAGTAATTTACTTTTTTAGAGAAAATACATGATTTTGGTCAGCATAAGCATAATGAATGAACAACTAGCAACCTTTTATCTTATGCTTAGATGAAATGCTAAATAAAATCGTTACTCATCCAAGTTTATCTGTGTAATAGCTTGCCAAGAAGTTTTTTTGTAACTATCCCAAAGCATCCAAGAAAGGATGAGAATAAGTGGATAAACCACAAACTTCAACATCCAAAATTTGATGGTAAGGAAATGCGCCAAACCAAGACAAGGAATAACCAAGAAAATCATAATCATCCGCATAATGTTTTTAGCACCGCGGTCGCGCATTTGTTCTTTCACCGAAAATGGCAATGCCACCATGCTTGCCCTTAAGGAAATGAGCACAAAATTGATGATGTTGAATTGAGCAATCAAGATATCAGGTAAGGTTTTCCATCCTGAAAAATAGACGACTACAATGCCTACGATTGTGGCAAAAGGCAAATAGTATTTCACAAATAAGGCTTTGAAAGCACCACTCATAATATTTCCTGGACGTTCAACAGGTGGTGTAAAATAGATCCAAGAGGCTTTGTATTGCTCGGAATATATTAGGTTCATTGCAGCAGTGAGCAATGCAAAAGCACACATGTAAAGCAATATTAGAAATGCTTTTGGCGAAGACATTCTTGCAATCAATTCATCATGGTTTTGACCTGGACGACTCAATACGACGAAAAAGAAATAGATGGGAATGTAGGCAAGCGATGGATATACTTTCATTTTAAAGGCACGGTTGCGTGTTGTTTGCAACCAAGTCAATTCAAAACCCGCTTTTGCTTCAGGGTTTTTGTTGAGTAAAGATGATAATATTTGGTAGTACTTATTTTGCTTGTTTAAGTTAGTGATTGTTGAAGGGTTGAGTTGAACAACCTCTTGTCCTTCGCCTAATGCAATGGCTTGAATAAATTTAGGTGCTAGCCATTTCACGGTTGCCCAAAGCGCAGCAAATGGAAGAATGACGGACAGTAAACTCATCCATTTTGTGCCAGTAAAAAAAACATTTACTTTATAAAACCAAGTCCATAAACCAGCCAACCAATATGTAGGAATCCATTTTATCCAAGGTAAATCATAGATGGTCATGCTCATGATTTTTTCAGACTGAAACATCCGAGGCATCACATAGCTCGACGCAAACATGAGCACCGACAATGCAATTTGAAAACTACCAATGATGTCTTTGAATTTCTTAGGACCTGCCAGTTTTATGATGAGGAGATAGAGCGCATTTACCAAAAACAACACCAACAGCGATAATAAGAAAATGGGAACAAAGAAAAATAGTACAGTTGTCCATCCTTTCATAAATCCTAAAACAATCATTCCTGGTATACTCAATGGCAACACCAAGCGAAGCAAGTAAATGAGAATGTGCAATAGCCTTGCAAGGAGTAAGGTTTTGTCGTTGATAGGTCGTGGAAGGAGAATGAAGTTATCTCGTGTGTCAATCAACACAGTTGAAAATCCTACTACCATCATGAACCACAACATTAGCAGTAGCATGGAATAGTATTCTGTGAGTGATAACAGAAAATCATTGTCTACAATAAACAAAGGGAATGCGTAGAACAAGCCAAACAATGCATAAATGAAAAAAGAAAGAGTAGAGTAGTAGTTTATCTTTTTCTTTTTAGTAGATGGACGCCCCATTTGTAATGGCGTTCTATCATCCATTTTTAGCTTTGCTTGTAGAATGGCTTTGAGTTGAACAATATCTGCTCCAAGTGATTTCCACAATGAAGCAAAAAGCATGATGAAACCCAACAGTAATTTATTGATCATTGCTCGCCTCCTCTTTTTGAATGCCTAATGCGGATACGATTTCGCCTGCCTTAACGCCTTGGTCTTCACCTGCTGTCAATTTACTGAAAATATGTTCGAGCGATTCATTTTCATAAGTACGCAACTCTTGAATAGAACCATCTGCAATGATTGTTCCTTTGTCAATAAGAATAATTCTGTCCGACACTTTTTCCACTACATCCATCATGTGCGAGCAATAGAAAATAGTTTTGCCATCTTGCTTTAATGCTTGCAATAATTCCTTCACCATAATCACAGCGTTTGCATCAAGACCTGATAAGGGTTCGTCCATGATGACGATGGAAGGATTATGAATTAGTCCTGAAATAATCAACACTTTTTGGCGCATCCCTTTGGAGAAGCTATCCATACGTTGGTGTTGGTAGTCAATCAATCCAAAAGACTTCAACATTTTCTCAATTCTTTCTTGAATTACATGATCTTCAAGATGGTGCAATTTTCCCACAAACTGCAAGTATTCATTGGGTGTAAGCACATCATATAGTTCAGCCAATTCAGGAATGTAGCCCACCATTTTTTTTACTTCAAGTACTTGCTCTGATAAAGGTTTTCCATTTACTTCTACACTGCCTTCATAATCGCGAATGATGCCAGTAAGAATTTTAACGGTAGTGCTTTTGCCTGCTCCATTCGGACCAATATAACCAATGATTTGTCCGGGAAGAATGTCCAAATTGATACCGTTGAGCACAACTTTACTATCGTAAGATTTTTGAAGATTACGAACACTGATGATTGCTTGCATAGCCTAAAAATAATAACTCCCTTCACATAAAACGAAGAAGGAAGAAAAAAAGTTATTTTATGCTTTATTCTGTTTTAGTGTGATATACCCAATCTGAACTAGATGAAGAGCATGCTGATGCTTTTACAAGCTGTCAAAGGACAAAAAGTAAGAAATAGGGTGTTTAAAAACCAATGCTTAACTTTAAAGGTTCTTAAAACCTTAAGCTATGAGAAAAGCTTTCCTATTTTGTTCTTGTTTGTTGTTCGGCATTGCAGTTAATGCAAGAGAAAATAACATCCTTACTCTCCAGTCATTTGCCAACAAGCAAGCCTCCCTTTCCTTTATGGAAAACAAGGGGCAGATAACCGACCAATATCATCATCCCAGAAAGGATATTGTGTGTAAGGTTAATTTATCAGAAAGTCTTACTGCTTTTATAGGCGTAGGCTTCATTGAATATCAGTTTGTTCAACCAATTTCATCAGAAGAAAAAAAACCGCAATTTGAAAATATAATTAACGCTTCTACACCAAAAGAACAACAATATTCCATGTACAGAATGGGGGTTTTTCTAGTAAGCGCAAACAAAAATGCAAAATTCAAACTTAATTCTCTCAATGACTTTGAAGAACATTTTAGTATAGGTTCTGATAATGATTTTAGGGCAAAATCTTTCCAAAAAATAGTTTTCTCAAACATCTACCCAGGTATTGATTGGGTATTGAAAATAGAAAATGGAAAATTAAAACACGAGTATTACTTACATGAAGGAAGCAATAAAGAACTTATCAAACAACAATACCAAGGTTTTGAAAAAATAATCTTAGACAAGGATGGTAGCATAACTGCATATACTCCCTTTGGAAACATTTCAGACAATGCCCCTTACTGTTTTAGTAATAATGGTGAAAAAGTAAATGCTGATTACAAACTGCAGGACAATGTGGTGTCCTATAAAATTGCCTCTTACAAAAACAACCTAACTATTGACCCCACCATTTCATGGTCAACCTACTACGGTGATAGTGATAACGATCTTTTTCGAAATGTAACAACAGATAAGTATGGCAATATTTATGCTGTAGGTGAAACACAAAGCATTAGCAACATTGCTACTATTGGTTCATTTCAAACTATTTATGGTGGGGGGAACTACGATGCAATGTTGGTTAAACTGGATAGCACAGGTGCAAGAGTCTGGACAACTTATTATGGAGGTTCAGGTCTTGATTATGGGTTTTCTGTGGCTGTTGATACTGCCAATCAAGTTTACCTTTCAGGAATTACAGGTAGTTCTTCAGGAATAGCTTCTATAGGAGCATATCTAACAACATACGGCGGTGCTTTTGATGGTTTTCTTGTGAAATTCGATGAAAATGGCAGCCGAGTTTGGGGTACCTATTTTGGCGGTGTTGGACTTGACCAAAGTTATGGTTTAGTAGCAGATCAGTTAGGGCATATATTCATGACAGGGTCTACGGGTAGCTCATCAGGAATTGCAACAGCCAATGCTTATCAAAACCTTTATGGTGGTGGCAGTGCTGATGCTTTTCTTGCAAAATTCGACTTGATGGGCAATCTCCTTTATTCAACCTATTTAGGAGGAAATACTTACGATTACGGAATAAGTCTTGCCTGCGATTTATGGAATCAAATTCTTGTTTGCGGTAACACAGGAAGTAGTTCAGGATTTGCTATAAATTCCTCTTTTCAATCTAATTATGGGGGTGGGGGCAATGATGCTTTCTTACTCAAAATAAATCAAAATGGATATCCTCTTTGGTCAACCTATTATGGCGGTTATTACAATGATTTTGGCGAAGCCGTTGCAACTGATGCTGTTGGAAATGTATTCATGACAGGCTACACCAATAGCAATACTTCTATTGCTACATTAGGTGCTTTCATTCCGAATCATTTTAGTGGAAAAGATGATGCTTTTCTTGTGAAATTTAATGCAAGTGGGAATAGAATTTGGGGAACTTATGTTGGTAATACAGGCGATGACTATGGATATGGTTTAGCCTGTGATGCAAATGGGAATATTCTTCTTGCAGGAGGTACAAATTCCTTAAATGGAATGACAACCTATGATGCCTATCAGGCAGTTTTTGGAGGAGGGACAAGCGATATTTTCGTAAATATTTTCAACAATTCAGGTAATAGAATTTGGGCAAGTTATTTAGGTGGCAGTAATAATGATTTGGCTTGTGGTTTGGCTATTTCGAAAGGTCAAAATTTTATTATTTCAGGTAGGTCCGAAAGTACAAACGGAATTACAACAACCAATGCCTTTCAGCCAATTTATGGCGGAGGAACAATTGATGGGGTACTGTCGAAATTCTACAACTGTTCCACGCCTAATACCAACAATATTAATGGTCCTGATAAAATTTGTATTGCTAACCAGACCTATTTTACTTGCATCGTTGCTAATGGTAATTGGTCAGTCAACGATACTGCAATTGCTGAGATATCGAATTCAGGATTATTGACAGCTAAGCAAACTGGTGTTTGTACTATTTATTATTCTTTCAATAATGATTGTGGCTCCGATACTTTAATTAAAACACTTACAGTCAACAACAATTCAAATGCACTTAATAATGTATTGAACTATTCAGGTACCAAAGCCATTTGTCCTAGTGGCAATTTGCAATTAGATGCCCCTAGTGGTTATACTTACCAATGGAATACTGGTGATACAACACAATCTATTTCGGTAAATGCTGCTGGAAATTATTTTGTCATGATTACTGATAGTATTGGTTGTATGGATACAACCAATGAAGTTATGCTGAAAGTAATTGCATTGCCAACCACCCTGAAAATTAAAGCGATTAACACAACCTCTGTTTGCGACCCATTGACCGTAAGTTTCAAAATGGATCCTTATGCTACCAACTATTATGGTTTCAACTTCCAATGGAATTTAGGAGGTTCTCCAATTCAGGGTGCAACTGATACAACTTACACTGCTTCAGGTGCAGGTGGTGGCAGCATCACATTGACTGTTTCTGGCTCTACATGTACCAAGACTGCCGCTGCTAAGGTTTATACCATTAAGCCTTTACCAGTAGCTAGCTTCACTGCAGGTAGTTCAACAACAATTTGTGCTGGCGGTAGCGTCATTCTTACAGCGCCAACCATTGTCAACTATACTTATACTTGGCTAAAAGATGGTGTTGCTAATGGTAGTGGAACGGCTAAGACAGTGAAACTTGCTGGTGGTTATGCAGTGATTGCAAAACTCAGTGGTTGTGCCGATACTTCCGATCCTGTAACAGTTGTAGTGAATCCACTTCCTTTAGATTCAGTCTTTGCCGCTACACCTGCTACCTTCTGCGCAGGCGATAGTTGCACGATGACTGCTAAACCAAATGACGCAACCAAGTATCGTTGGTATTTAGGAGTCAATGTAATTGATTCAACCAACGTCCCTACTTACATCACCAAAGTTGCAGGTGTTTATAAAGTAATGGTAACCGACCAAAATGGTTGTGTAGGCAAACTTTCAACTACCAAAGTAACTACCAAGGTCAATCCAATTCCAACGCCAATCATTACCCCTTCAGGAACGCCTGTGACGATTGCTGCCAACGGCAATGTGAAACTCAAAGCAACTCCTGCAAGTGGTGTTACTTGGCAGTGGTATAAAGATGGATTTGCTATTGCTAGTGCAACTGCAAACGCTTATACCGCAACAGCTGCTGGCAACTATACGGTTGCTGTCACCAAGTTGGGTTGTACGGGTATTTCTGCTGCTACCATAGT
>CAINUN010000043.1 GCA_903853805.1 uncultured Bacteroidota bacterium | reverse complement strand
AGCAATAAAAGTGAATACAAAACTAAAAATAGCAGCTAAATCTAACTAAAAATAGACGAAATCTTAATGGATGCAGGTGCGGTTTTGTTTTGCAACGGTCTTATAATATTATTATATTTGCATTGATTGCCGAGTTAATCAATGTAGTCCCATTTGTCACTTAATTTACACCATCAAGCCTTCGCGTCTTTCCTAATACTACTAATAAAAAATATTTTTGTTTTTGGTTCAAAGTAAAAGACAAATCTCAAGTCATATCTTATATTAAAATTTGTTTTGGCGATATAGTAAGTTTTATCGTTCCTAGTCTCTGCTTCGTGATTCTCAAAAAAGAAGGCTTTAATTATATATTCAAATATTTCTGTAGGATGGTCGAAATTATTGATTTCCTTATTGTAGGACAGCGGAACACCATTATATGAAAAGTGTTTGAATGCATGGAAAATCCCACCAATAAATTCTGTTTTTTCAGGATTATTTTTCAATGGTTTGATTTGCCTAAATAATTCAATTCTTAAAATTTTATCAAGAACAGTATCATTGCTTAATTCAACAATCCAAGCAAATTGATTATTTTTTAAGAATTCCGTAAAATATTCAATATTAAAATCGTGATACACATTATATATCGCCTCTATCACTAATTCGGCTTTGTTTTGCCCGAATAAATGAGGATATTTTTCACTTGCTTCAATAAGAACGGAATGTACTATTTCAAAGAATACATCTTTTGCAACAATAATAAATCTTCTGTTTTCTACTATAATTTCATAGTGATTTCTATAAGGCAATCCGACAGTTCCAAATGATTTTACATCACTTTCTTGTTTTAATAAAGCTTGAGCTTTCGTAACAATAAACTCCCTTATCAATAAAAATTCATTTTCAGATAACATAAAAAAAAGAATTAAAAAGCTCTAATTGCTCTAACAGACCCGTATGTCGAGCTTTTGCTATAATGGTTAGAAATTCCAAAATTGAACTCTTGGCCCATAGCCAAAGCATAATTGGAAATATCTTCGGATGAACTCCAGTACATCCCCGTATTAAAACCACCTATTGTGGCTTTATTAAGATACAACTGGTTTAATTCATTTTCAGATGGCAAATACCAGTCCGAATATCCACCTCCAGTATAAGTTCTGGCAATTTTTGCAGCATAACTCCCTGCTCCTTGATATGATATAATAGTATTGGTGTTTGCAAACCCTGCACCAATAGCAATACTTGTAGCGCCTGTATGATAGGTGAATCCGTTATCCCAATAGCATGAAAATCCGGTTTGGTCTGTAAAGGCTGCAATCAATCCATGATAACCGGTACCATCCAAATAAAATATTTTTCCACCTCCATAGTTTTGTCCAATACCAAATTTAGTCTGAAAGGAAATTTCGTTACCATAAGACGTTCCTGCGGAATTTGTAGCATAGGCGCGCACATAATATATAGTTCCACGCGAAAGACCAGACATGCTACTTGAAAATGACCCAGAACCTGAGCCATCAGATGTTTTTGTCGTAAGTAAAACTGTTGGCCCTGAACTTGTACTCCAACATACCCCTCTTGCTGTAATAGCACCGCCTCCATCATTAGTAATATTTCCTCCGCAACTTGCAACTGTTGAACCAACTCCACTCACGGAAGTAGTTGTCAAAGTTGGTAAAGCTACAGTAATGAAGCTCAATTCATTGCCATACGCTGTTCCGATAGAATTAGTTGCATATGCCCTTACATAGTAAGTTGTTCCGGCAATCAACCCAGTAATATTACTCGAAAAGTTACCAGTGCCAGTCCCGTCAATAGTTTTGGTTAATAAAGAAATAGTTGGCGATGTGCTTGTATTCCAACAGACTCCTCGGACAGTGACTGTTGAATTTCCGTCACTTGTAATATTCCCACCACTAATTGCGGAGGTTGCTGAAACACCGCTTATTCCATTTGTTGAAATCGTAGCAAGACTAAGTATCGGTTTTGTAGTAAAACTCATTTGATCGCTGTATGCCGTCCCAATGCTATTAATTGCATAAGCGCGAACGTAATATGTTGTGTTAGATGCTAAACCATTCAGATTACTATTGAATGCGCCGGTACCAACTCCGTCCGTTGTTTTTGAATTTGCAATAGTTGGATAAACATTTGTACTCCAACAAACTCCCCTGCTAATAATACCTGATCTTCCATCAGTTGTTATGTTACTACTGCTGGTCGCGGAATTAGTCGTTATGTTATTTATTGAAGACAATAAGACAGTAGGAATTGTCGGTGCTAAAGATAAAGATGTAAAACTGTCCAGATTTCCATATCCTACACCATACTTATTAATTGCGAATGATTTCAAATAATACTTAGTTGCTGGTAGTAAGTTAGTAATGCTATTAATAAAACTATCACTTATACTTGATGAGGTAACTAAGACCTGATAATGATAGCCATTCACAGTATCATTCCATAAATAAGATACAGTATCGCAAATCACCCCACAGGAAATAATTGTTGTGTTTTTTTTGTCCAAGATTATTCCCCCACTTTGCGCAGAGGTTATTTGTGCATTGAATGGAGCAATTGTTTTAAGTAGTGGAACATCAAGCTGATCAGTGGTAATAAAAAATAGTTCATTGCCATATGCCAGACCAGTACCGTTTATAGCCCATGATCTTACATAATACTTGGTATTTTTCTGCAAGTCAGTTAAACTTAAGCTGAAATAAGTAGAGTTGGATTTTGAGAAAATAATTGACGATGAATTTGGATCATTGACTTTAGGATCAGGATTCAAGCTCCAACACACCCCTTCGCTAATAATTTTTGAACCACCATCGTTTTTTATTGTCCCACCTGTTTGTGCCGAATTGCCGGAAATATTAATAATCGGGTTTGTGTTGACTGTTGGTAACTTTTTTAGATTCCAGTCAGGCTTGGTGCATTCCCCAAACAAACATGAAATAACTAAGGTCGCAATACTAATTTTCAAATAATTCCACTTCATAGAACTTTCATTAAGAGTCTATTTAATTTTTTTGTGTATTTTTTTAATTTTTGCACATACTTCAAAAAGGTCGGAAAGCAATAGTCCACCTGCAACCGCACCTGATGTTAAATAAATTTTGTTAGTAAGATTAGCGCGATCATAATGGGTGGTTCCGCTTGCCGGAAAATCATTGTGTAAATATTTGTCGTATTCGGCATCTGAATAAAATTTGCTGCCGATACTAATGGCGCATGTTGCAATGAAACTAATAAGTTTTATTCTCCCGGTTCTTTTTGATGATAGTTTATAGTCCGTGTATCCCGGTATTAATAAATAGGGTGAAAACTTTGAGACATATTTTACTGGTCTAATTAAGGAGAAATTGTGTTGTGTAGTGCTGTGAAATCTCAAATTAACCAAACTACAATCATTTTCAGACACATTTACAGACCCATTCCATGTATATTCCCTTTGTGCACCCGTAAAAGTATTTTTATACCCTTTAGCCTTGTAATTATAAAAACCGGTAATTAAAGTAAATGTTACAGTTCCTTGTTGACCACAAGCAGGCGCTCCATCTTTAAAATAGCTTCTTGTTGTCCCTATGTTTGCATCATTCGATCCGTCTATACTTATCTGAATTGGCTGTGACCAATCGGTATAAAAGCTTACCCTCCCATATTTTGTAACTGGACGCTCTATCTTTGGAACTTCAACTTGCTTTTCCTTTGGTTCCGGCGGTAATGATGGAACATATGGCATTTTAATTGGTGGTTCATATGTCTGGGGTGTTGGGCTAATTTTCAACCTTTCTTTGTTGACCACCGACATATTTTTAAAAGCATTTACACCAATAGCAATGTTCCTACCTGCAAGCGTCGCATCCTCACCCCTGAATTTACCTCCGGTTATACCGATTAATTCACCACTTGCATTGAATAACCCACCGCCGCTACTACCATGCGCTATTTTAGCGTCAGTTTGAAGAATAGTAATATTGTTCTCGTTGAATATGTTAGTAATCCCACCGTGAGTGATTTGGTTAATATTCCTGATATCGTCTGGTGTGCCCATCGCCCATACATCATCCCCTTTTCGTGGTTTTAATTTGCTTACCTTAACTGCGTAAAATAAAATATTATTTGGATTTTTAATTGAAAATTTGATTAAATCACAAGTGCTGTTTTCTGCAATTATTTTGTCCATTTCAAATTCATCTCCGTTTTGGGTTTGTACTTTGACGTAATATGCATTTTCCAAAACGTGATAACAAGAAATACAAGTGCCTCTTGAATCTAAAATAACACCACTTCCCCAACCTAAGAAATCATGATACTGATCGTAAATTTTCACGACAATTACACACTTTTCTAATGCCTCTGTGTTTGGGTGAGGTGAACTATTTTGCGCAAAAGCACCATTGATTGTCATCAACAAAGTACCAATTATCAAAAAGATTTTTGACATTCTAATTTCAAATATTGTTTTCAAATTTAAGCAAATTTTTCTTTGTAAGATGTTTCGTCTTTGGACGGGTTCTTTAATGTATTCCAAATCAGCAAAAAAAAAAGGAATAATCCAATTTGAGGACTTTGACACGGTTTATTTTCCACACTCGGATAAATCAGCCTACTGTAAAATGTCGATTTTTGTGTTCTGCGAACGTCTCCTTAGTCCAGCCTTTTTGTGGGCAGGAAGGGACGTTCGCCCTATGAGTGCTAATACCTAACCTGCAAGCCAATTCATGCTTAAATTTTGGATTCAGAAACTAATAGCAAACGTCCTTTGCTACACACAGGGCTTCCACAAAGAGTCGTTTGTAGAACGGAAATAACAATGACTATTGATATTCGTTACCTATTTAAAAACAAGTCAAAGCTAATAAGACTTCTTTATACTTTTGACATAGTCTGTGAAAATTGATAAGCTAGGGAAGTTAATCTCTTGACCCAAAAAATGAGCATTTTGCGCAGGTTTCATTCAGATACTGGAATGTTGAAAGTCATGAGAGCGATACATTAAACTCACGGCAGTTGGACACTATTATTTGTTTGCAACACTGTAAATTCGTGATGGCAAAATTCAAGGATTATGACATATGAACATCATTACAAGCTAACTGCGGTATGGCATGGCAACAAAGGTGAAGGAACAAAAAATATTAGAGTTTATGACCGAAGCCATACCATAAGTATTGATGGAAAACCAACGTTACAGCTCACAACAGATAATCTCGCAGTAGGAGATCCATCAAAATTAAATCCTGAAGACTTACTGGTTTCAGCTATTGCATCCTGCCACATGCTTTCGTATTTGTATGTCTGCGCATTGGAAGGAATAATTATTACTTCTTACATCGACAATGCAACTGGAATAATGATTGAAAAAGAAAGTGGAGGTGGTAGTTTTAAAGAAGTAACCCTGCATCCAATTTGTGAAGTTGCTGATGAAAGTTTGATTACAAAAGCCATTGAATTAAATAATATAGCTAATGAAATTTGCTACATAGCCAACTCTGTAAATTTTGAAGTGAAGTGTAATCCTATATGTAAAACACAATTTGAAAGTAGTTTGTAAACTATTAATTTTATGGAGTCATATTTTGGCGAAATAATTATTTTCAAATACTCAGGCTTATGTTTTCATTGTTAGAACGATTGATAAAACTAATGGGTTGGATGCGCATTGCTGCATCACCTATCATCATTGGGCTGATTGTTGCTGCTGTGGTTTATTTGAAAATGAATGCACCCTTCAACTTGTATTTTAGTGTACCAATTGCGTTATCAAGTTTTGTAATTGGTATCCTTTGGGCAAATCGTATTCAACAAAAAAAAGGAACCATTGAATTTCTTGCTAAAAACCTTGATATGCCTGAATTGCACAGGGAAGAAAACAAAGAATAACTGACAGCAACTTCAATCTTTTTGTTGTTATCTTTTGTATTCAATTTCAGTTGGTCTTTATGAGAAAATAATTTTCTCGTTTGTAAATTGAAAATTTGAAAAATAATTTTTGACCAAATCCTTAACTTGTTCCCCAATTAATCATTCCCTTGTAATGAAAAAAATTCTTCTCCCCATTTTATTAGCTGTTGCAATCAACAGTTTGGCGCAAAATCACATGACGCCTGAGATGCTTTGGTCTTTGAAAAGAGTAAATGCTGAAGGCTTAACACCCAATGGTAAATCACTTTTGTTTTCTTCTAAAACTTATGATGTAGCCACTGAAAAAGGCACAAGCAAACATTATACGCTTGACCTTGCAACAGGTATTGCATCAGAAAGAAAAGAAACCAAAGACATCTTTCAACGGGATAAAAATGCTTGGTATGCCAAAGACGAAAAAAACATTTACCGCAGCAATGATAAAGGTGCTACATGGACTGTTGTAACAACCACTCCTGAAGGGATGAATGATGTGCATGTTTCGCCTAACGGAAAATACATTGCTTACTCAAAAGATGTTTTGGTGAAGCCTATGATGGCTTCCGATATTTATCCTGATATGCCTAAGTCAACTGCACAGGTTTATACCGACTTGATGTATCGTCATTGGGACAATTGGGAAGACGGAAAGTTTTCACACATTTTCCTTCGCAAATTGGGCGGTAAAGACATAGACATCATGAAAGATGAACCTTATGATGCACCGCAAAAACCTTTTGGTGGTGGCGAAGATTTTGTGTGGTCGCCCGATAGCAAGAGCCTTGTTTATGTTTCTAAGAAAAAATTTGGAAAAGAATATGCCGTGAGCACCAACACCAATCTATACCAATACATATTGGCGCAAAAACAAACCGTAAATCTTACTGCCAATATGAATGGTTATGATACCAATCCTTCTTTCAGCCCGGATGGCAAACACTTAGCTTGGTTGAGTATGGCGCACGATGGTTTTGAAGCTGACAAAAACGACCTTTATGTGATGGACCTTAATACAGCTTCTCCTATCATGAAAAATGTAACCGGTAGTTGGGATGGTACCGTTGAAAACTATACTTGGAACAATGATGGCGAAAGCATTTATTTCAATGCACCAATTCAAGGAACACAACAGTTGTTTTTAGTAACAGATGTAGTTGCTGAACCTGCTCTTTTTCATGATAGCAAATATTATGAAACCAAACATGGCATTCGTCAAATGACCAATGGTAAATGGGATGTGACAGGTATTGTTGGTTTGAGTAAAGATGAAATTATTGTTACCCGCACCGATATGAATCATGCCACCGAAATTTTTGGTGTGAATCGTGAGTCGGGCATCATGCGTGCATTGACGCACCAAAATGATGAAGCCTACAGCAACATCAAACTCAGCAATACGGAATTAAGAACCATCAAAACAACCGATGGCAAAGAGATGGGCGTATGGGTAATCTATCCACCCGATTTCAATCCGAAGAAAAAATACCCTACCCTACTCTACTGTCAAGGTGGTCCGCAAAGTGCACTATCACAGTTCTATAGTTTCCGTTGGAATTTTCAGTTGATGGCAGCTAATGGCTATATTGTTGTTGCACCAAATCGTCGTGGCATGCCTGGTTGGGGTGTGAAGTGGAATGCCGATATCAGTAAGGATTGGGGCGGTCAGCCAATGCGCGATTATCTTTCTGCTATTGACGCTATGTGTAACGAATCCTACGTTGATAAAAGTCGTTTGGGTTGTGTGGGTGCGAGCTATGGTGGTTATAGTGTTTACATGCTTGCAGGTATGCATAACAATCGTTTTAAAACATTTATTGCGCATGATGGTTTGTTTGACCTGAAAAGTTGGTATGGCACCACGGAAGAACTTTGGTTTGCTAATTGGGATGTAGGCGGACCTTATTGGAATAATCCAAAACTTAAAAGCTACGATAAATTTAACCCAAGCAATTTTGTGGACAAATGGACAGCGCCGATTATGATTATTCAAGGTGGCATTGATTATCGGGTGCCTATTGAACAAGGTTTAGAAGCTTATCAAGCAGCTCAAGTTCGTGGAATTAAAAGTAAACTCCTTTACCTGCCTAATGAAAATCATTGGGTGATGCACACACAAAATTCTATTGTTTGGCAACGCGAATTTTATAAATGGCTTGATGAGACATTGAAGTAAACAACAATCAATCTTTTAAAAAAATGGCTTGCTATAGTGGTAAGCCATTTTTTTTTTCAAAAAATTTTGTTTTTAACTTTCCTTTAGTAAATTTGAGCTTTCAACATAAGACCCTTCTAAGCACTGTATTAATATAACTAACAAAGTATTTACAACTTTTCCAAAGGAATTGTAAAAACCTGTGCTTATGAATACTAGGGTTATCTTTCAAACAGAAAGTAATTCTTATTGTCACTATAATCTGTATTTCCTGATAAAAATCAGGTTACTACATGATTTATGTTTACCCCTAAACTTAAATTGGATAAAAACTGAACCCTTTGAATGTAATCAACATCAAAGGGCTATCACTTTGAAAAACGTGAATTACCCTTTGGACTTACACAGACTAAAAATGTTATCGCTAATTGAATTTGGATTTACTCGTATTGCAACAATTAAAAATGCAATTACACACACAAAAATTATGGGAATGCCGAAAACCATTTTAGAGTAGGCAAACACAAATGTTTATTATGATTAAATCTCTTACAACATTTACAAAAAAAACAGGGTTACTTCAGTTTATATTGAGCTGTGCCTTTTTCTTGGCGAGCAACGTTCAAATGAAAGCACAAACTGTTTTATTTAACGAAGACTGGTCATCCAACAATTTCACAGCAAATGGTTGGACCTTTGATCCAAGTCAAGCAAACTGGCAAATTGGCTCCTATTATGCGCCTATTTCGAGTACCTATCCAAATGCATTTTTTTATTGGAGTCCTACTAAAACTTTTTATACCTATTCATTAGTAAGCCCAGTAATTGATGCAACAAGTTATGGTAATTTAACTTTAAATTTTGGTCTTTCTTTAAGTAATTATTCATCAGCTACTTTAGAACAATTTAATGTTGAATATAAAAAGACTACCGATGCTTCCTGGACGGTACTCTATAATTACACAAATGTTGCAGGGAGTAGTTATTGGAATCCATCTAACATCAGTTTATCAGGGATGGACAATAGTACCTTTCAAATTAGGTTTGTCGCTTTTGGTGATAATTCATATAACATTAATGGTTGGGGACTTGATGATATTATTGTTAAAGGCACTTCTTCACAAAATTGTACTGGACAACCGTCAGCTGGTGTACTTACAGGACCATCAAATGTATGTCCCAATCAGCCTTTTACTGTACAATCAACTGGCTATACAAATGCATCAGGAATTAGTTTTCAATGGATTTTTTCTGAATCAGGAGCCAATAATTGGTCAATAATACCAGGTGGAAACTCGGGTCCTTCTGCAACAGCACAAAATGGAGTCAATTCTTCAAAGGACGTACGTATAATTGCAACATGTGCTGCTAGTGGGTTGAGTGACACTTCAAACATATTCACTTTAAACGTTAACCCATTTTATGATTGTTATTGTAGCTCTTATGCTGGATATCAAGCAGATGAAGAAATATATAGTGTTACAATTAATAGTGCCAACTCAAATACTTTTTCTGGACAAGGGAATGGCTGTAATACAGTTGCTCCTGGACCCGGTTCCATGTTAAGAAGTTATTCCAACTTTAAATCTCTTGGCACTTTTGTTCAATTGATGAAAGGTTCGACTGCAAGTTTTACTGTTGAAGAAAATGAATGTGATGGTTATAGTTATTATTCTTTTGGAACAGCTATATGGATAGATTTTAACCAAAATGGTTCATTTTCTGACCCAGGTGAACAGGTTTTTGTAGAGAATAGTACAGCTCTCGGACCTCGAAATATTTCCAATACTTTTTCAGTACCTATGAATGCTTCAATAGGAATTACGGCAATGCGTGTTGTAGTTTCAGAGGGTAATTCTGGTGCTTCATTAACTCCATGTCTTGTTTATGGCTATGGTGAAACTGAAGACTATTTAGTTGAGATTACTTCACCTGTACTTTGTTCAGGAACTCCAAATGCAGGTACTGCTTTTGCACCTTCAACTGTTTGTAGTGGTGGTAGCTTCTTATTAAAAGACACTTCTGCTTCTGTTGATAACGGTATTAGTTACAGTTGGGAAATGTCACCTGCAGGTTTGAATTCATGGTCAGCAATTCCAAATGCTACTAATATCACTTACCAATATATGGGTTTGAATGCTGATGCAGATTTCAGATTGGTAGTCACTTGTACCAATAGTGGTCTTTCAAGTATATCCAATGTACTCTCCATAACTACAACACCATCTATAACACCAACAGTTAGCATTAGCGAGAGTGCTAATAATATTTGTTCTAGTACAATGGTGACTTTTAGTTCTGTTGCTACAGGTGGTGGTTTAAATCCAAACTATCAATGGAAAGTAAATGGTTGGAATATTTGGGGGGCAACCGATTCAACTTATACAACTAATTGGTTGAATAATGGAGATAATATTACTCTTGATTATACTACTAGTGAGCAATGTTTTACTCAGCATACAGTGACAAGCAATAACATCATTATGAATGTTACTCCAACTGTTAATCCTTGGGTACAAGTTATTGCAAGTGCTAATCAAATCTGTGTTGGAACCAATGTGGTTTTTAGTATCTCAAATTCAAATGGTGGTGGCTTGAACCCAACATATCAGTGGTATTTGAATGGAGTTCCTGTTGTTGGTGAAACGAACACTTCTTACAGTAGCACTACAATCAATAATGGCGATTATATTTATGTTTTGATGACTACAAGTGAGCAATGTTATTCTCAACTAACAGCGCAAAGTAATTGGGCATGGATGAGTGTTTATCAGTATGCCACGCCATCTATTTCACTGTCAAACAACATAAATGCCAACACTGCATGCTCTGGCACAGATATTTATGTTTATGCTAATGCAATAAATGCAGGTGCTCCAAATTACCAATGGTATTTAAACAGTTCCCCTATAAATGGCGCAACTGATTGGTATTATCACAGCACTACTTTCAATAATGGTGATAGTATTTGGGTGCAAGTAACAGCAAATACCATGTGTTTATTAGCACCAACAGCAACAAGCGACCCAATGGTATTCACAATTTTACCAAAAGTGACTCCAACTGCAAGTATTGTATCGAATACAACTAATATTTGCTCTGGTGCTGCTGTTGATTTTACTGCCACTACATCGGGAGGTGGGTCTAATCCTTGGTATGGTTGGATGATTAATGGAAATATCGTCGCTTGGGGTGGTTCTACTTTTTCACCGAATTATCTTAATAATGGAGATAATGTTAGCCTCGTTTTTTACACAAGTGAACAATGTTATACAAGTCAAACTGCAACTAGTAATAGCTTGGGTATTAATGTAACTCAGACAGTGAATCCAACTATTAGTATCAATACGAACAACCAAACAACTTGTCAAGGTACATTAGTATCCTTTACGAGCAATGGAACTGATGGCGGTTTGAATCCTGGTTATCAATGGTACTTGAATGGTGTTGCTGTTGCAGGTGAAACAAACGATACATATAGCAGTAATAATTTCAACAATAATGATTTAGTGAGTCTTGAATACTCAACAAGTGAAAGTTGTTATACAGTTCAAACAGTAGTGAGTAATACCATTCAATTGAATGTTAATCCACTTGCTACGCCAGTTGTAACTATTGCAACCAATAATACCACTATTTGTGATGGAACTACCGTTATTTTCTTTAGCAATACGCCTAACTTCGGTTTCAACCCAACATTTCAATGGTTCTTAAATGGGGTTGCTATTAATGGTGAAACTAATCCTTCATACACAACAAGCAGTATTGCAAACGGAGATCAGGTATCTGTTGAATTTACTACCAATGAGCAATGTCTTACTACTAATACAGTAAGTAGTAATTCAATTACAATGACAGTAAATCCAAATGTCACTCCAACAGTAAGCATCGTTACTGATAACAACAACATTTGTGCAGGTACGAATGTTACATTTACAGCAACACCTACTGGTGAAGGCAATAACCCAGTTTATGTTTGGAATGTAAATGGTTCTACATTTGGTTGGGGACCAACTTATTCAACTACTTTATTAAATAATGGTGATGTTGTTTTTGTTACGTTGTCTTCTAGTGAAACATGTGTTACCAATCCATCAGTAGCTAGTAATAATTTAACCATATCAGTTGCTCCTTCAGTAACGCCTACAGTTAGTATTATTTCTGATCACGTAATTAGTTGTCAAGGTTCCTTAGTAACATTTACAAGTAATGGTTCTAATGGTGGTTTGAATCCAGGTTATCAATGGTACTTGAATGGTGTTGCTGTTGCAGGTGAAACGAATGACACTTATGCAAGTAATAGCTTTAGTAACAATGATGCGGTTAGTCTTGAATACACAACAAGTGAAGCTTGTTTCACCGTTCATACTGCCACAAGTAATAGTATTCAATTAATTGTTAATGCTAATTCTCAGCCAACCGTTAATATAACAAATTTACCAGCCGTATGTTCAGGTGTTAATACAACCTTCAATACAAATGTTACAAATGTAGGATTGACCCCTTCTTACCAGTGGGAAATTAATGGTACTCCAATTAACGGTGCTACAAATTCATCATATACTACAAATGGTTTACTTAACGGTGATAATTTGGGCGTTTCTGTTACGTCTAGTAATGTATGCAGTTTACCAAATATGGCAACAGAAAGCATGCTGATAACGGTTATACCTTCGGTAACGCCAACAATCACTATTAGTGTAGATGCAAATAATGTTTGTTCAGGAACAAGTGTAACCTTAACAGCAAACACTACAAATGCAGGTTCATCTCCTAGTTATTCTTGGTCAGTAAATGGAAGTTGGGTTTTCTTTGGTACACCTTCTATTACGTTGAATAACCCGACAAATGGAACAGTTGTCTTTGCAGAATTACAATCAAATGCTGCTTGTGCTATTCCTCAAAGCACTAATAGTAACAACCTAGTGTTAAATGTAATGCCGACTGTAACTCCAACTATATCAGTTGTTGCAAGTGGAAATAATATTTGTTCTGGCACAGCAGTTTCCTTTACAACAAACATTGCTAATGGTGGTGGCAACCCAATTTATCAATGGTACCTTAATGGTGTAGTTATTAATGGCGCAACAAATAATCAGTATGTAACTAATACACTTAGCAACGGTGATCATATTTCTTGCGAATTGACTTCAAGTGAAATTTGTGTTACAAGTGCTACTGCCACAAGCAATGATTTGGTAATGACAGTATTTACACCAAGCAGTGCTTCTATAGTAATCAACACCAACAAAGACACGATGTGCCTTAATTCCATGGTAAATTTCACATCCATTATTGGCTTTGGTGGAAATGCGCCAACTTATCAATGGATGCTCAATGGACATCCAATCAATGGCGCAACTAATAATAATTATGCTAGCAACAGCTTAAATAGTTTGGATATTATTACTTGTCAATTAACATCAAATGCACAATGCGTTACAAATAATGTAGTGTTGAGTAATGCTCATGAAATCTATATTGTTACACCTCCTACCCTACAACTAACAGCAACAGATATTTCCTGCTGGGGAGCCAATAATGGTAGTATTAATGTTGTCGTAACAGGCGGTTTAGCTCCATTTATGTTTAATTGGTCAGGACCTAATGGTTATCAATCAAGTAATCAAAACTTAAATGGACTTGCACAAGGTCTTTACAATTTGACTTTAATTAATAATGGGGGATGTGTAACACAAGATGGTGCGTTAATCAACCAACCGAATCAATTACAAACTAACTTTTCTAGTAATAGTCCTATTTGTGCAGGTGATCCTATAGGATTTAGTGCAGTTGCAGCAAATTACAATCCTGGTACTTCTACCTATAGCTGGACAGGACCAAATGGGTTTGTTTCAAATATTCAAAATCCAGTGATTTTTATAAGCAATCTGAATAATGCAGGTCAATATAGTGTGACAATTACAACAGCTAATGGCTGTATTGATCAAGGTAATTTATTAATCAATATTTTGCCATCTACTAATTACTATGCAGATGCAGATGCGGATGGTTATGGTGATCCAAATGCATCAGTTACGAATTGTATAGGAATGCCACAAGGATTTGTTCTTGACAATACAGATTGTAATGATGCTGATCCTTTACAACATCCTGGTCAACACTGGTATTTTGATAATGATGGTGATGGATATGGAACGGGTGCAGACATTACACAATGTTTCCGTCCATTGCATGGCTTCCTCGTTAATGAACTAGCTGCTACAAGCGGTGACTGTGATGATAACAATGCTAATATCAATCCAGCAGCACAACAACTTACCTTTAGTAATGGTGCCGGTTTCAACAACAGTTTAATTGTTCCTCAAAATGGTAGTCAAACAACGACTTTCCAATTTGAAGTAGTTTATACTGACATCAACAACCAAATGCCTCCTGCTTTCTTCCCTAGGGTTAATTTAGATTATGAAGGCAATGGCGTGTTCAACAATGCGAACGACAGAACTGTAGTGATGAATGAAGTTGATGCCAATGACTTGACAACAAACAATGGTAAAAAGTACTATGCAAGCATCAACAATTTACCTACAGGAACTAATTGGGAAACCAGAATCATGATCAATGACAATGGTTGTATCACTAAAGTGGGACCATTTAATTATCCTGATGTGTTGATTCAACCTGATTTGGAAATTTTTGCTAATGATATCACCTTTAGTACCCAAAACCCACCAGTTTCTTCACCATTAACGGTTAGTGCAGTGGTTCATAACAACTCCGATTTCTTTGCTAATAATTTCGTAGTTCATTTACAAAATCAATACGACCCTGCTGCTGTTTATGCAGACGTTACCACAAGTTTAGCACCTCATTCTAGCACTACAGTAAGTTGGAACATCACTACACCTGCACTTCCATCATGGAACCCAATGCAAGTGACAATTGATGCAAGCAACGTTATTGCAGAATCAAATGAACTCAACAATTCAGCTATTCGTCCGTTTATCAATGGTAATTACAATTTACCTGGTGGCATTCATGCCTATGCTGGCGTAATGCCTGCAGTATCTTATGCTTCTAATAATTGGTTATCTATTTCTGGTGATGCCTATTATTATGATACAGCAGTACCTTTAGACGATTCAAGTGTAGCTGGTTCAACTGTGAATTATACTATTGTTGAAACAGGAGCCACCTACTCTACTTACACCAATTCGGCAGGTCATTTCTACATGATGTTCCCATCTCCAGGAATTCCGGGTATTTATCACATTACAGGAACCGTAACCGACTTTACGTTGACCGGTAATTTTAGCACTCAATTTGAAATATTACCTTCACCAATACCATGTCTGTTACCTGATTTACATTCAGGTATAAACATCACCGGTGGATTTATCCCTAACACCAATTATGTATTAGCTGGCAACCCTGTAAGTGGTAATTTCAGCATTACTAATTCAGGTGCCAATGGAACGGGTGTAGTTTCAATTGCTGGTATTTCTCAATCAGGTGGAGCACCAATACTTAATAACTTTAATGTTCCAGTTTTGGCTTCTGGTGGAAACTTTACCCAAAACTTCAACAATTTAGTATTTAATGTTCCTGGCACTTATAGCCTTTGTGTTGAAGCAGATGCTACTAATGTTGTGAATGAGTGTAATGAAAGTAATAATACAGCTTGTACACTCATTACTGTATTGCCAGCATTACCTGATATATACCCTGTTGGTGGACCAGGCGGTAGTAATTATACTTGTAATTCTCAACAACCTTACTTTGTTGTACACAATGCAGGTGGAGTTGCTACAGGACTATTTAGTTGTAAACTAACCGTATCCTTGAATGGCGTTGTCAATGCTGTATTGTTCCAAAACATCAATAATATTGATCCTTTAGGAAATGTAGGCGTTACCTTCCCATACAATCATCCTGGTGATGGCGTTTATACTTACGAAATCAATTGTGACTGGAACAATGTGGTTGTTGAATCTAATGAATTGAATAACATTGGTAATTACATGCAAACACTTATTCCTTGCAAACCTGACCTTTCTTTACAAGGTTGTGAAGAATTTGACGTTCAACCGGAAGATCCAGCTAATAATGGAAACATTACTTTGTTAGCTACTATTCAAAATACGGGAAATGCAACAGCAAATGGACCTATTCAAGTAAACTTCAACTTGTCTGGTGGTGGTTCTTTCTCTGCCATATTCAATGGCAATTTAGCACCTTACCAAACTGCTCAAGTTACAGTACAAGTTCCTGCTATTCAACCTGCTACCCAAACATTGACTGCTGTAGTTGATCCATTGAATACAATTGATGAATTGTATGAGAACAACAATACTGTTACAGGATCTATGTGCCATGAATACGCTCCAGTAGCCATGTGCGGATGGAATTTCTGGGGACAGACTTACACTGTCAATTCAACTGCAAACCTTGCAGTTGGTATATTATCAACAGGTCTGTACGATGCTGCTACATTAAAAACAAGATTCTATGTAAGTGGTCCTGGAATACCAGGTACAGTTAATCTTGGAAACGCAGTCAATACTCATGTTCAAATGACTTGCGGTTGTCCTATTGCAGCAGTATTACCAACCAATTTTGTATTCAATCAAGTTGGTGTGTACACATTCACGATGGTTACCGACCCTGATAATGATTACACAGAATGTAATGAAAACAATAATTCACTTACTGTTCAAGTGACTGTAACCAACTTACCGGATATGCGCGTATTGTCACAACATATTGCACCATCTAAATTGAATCCTCAAATCAATGAACCAATTTCTATTAATGTTACCTATGAGAACATTGGTTTGGGTAATATTAATGATGAAATGAAGTTGAAAGTAATGGTTGATAATTATACTTTAGCTACAGTATTACATCTCCCAGGTTTACCAACTGGCGCAACAAATACAGTATCACTTCCTTATACTTGGGCTGATAGTATTCCTGGAATTCACGTTATTAGAGCAATTATAGATGCAAGCAATCAAGTGATTGAAGCCGATGAAATGAATAATGAAGCTACAAGAGCGGTTATTGTTGGTTCTTCTGCTAACCTTTACTTCCAAGCATTTAATAGCAGTAATCCTTCTCCTGCCATGTATGCGCCTATTCAAATCTTAGGTCGTGTAGGTAATAATGGTGACCTTGCTTGTGCTGCAGATGTTGAATTGTATCGCATAGGAAATATGCTCGACACGATTGCAATGGGTTCAATTCCAATCAATGTTCCTGCTCATGATAGTGTTGCTATTCAATTCCCAACATGGTATGTGACCGATCCTTCAACTGTGTTCATAGGTAAGATTACCAATTCTTCTACCCTTGAATATACTTATGATGATAATACTGCTAGTACCGAAATTGGCACTATGCCTGTTATCACATTCGTATCAACGCCATCTTGTAGTAATGATAGCAATGGAACATTAACAGCAGTGGTGAACGGCGGTGAACCTCCATATACATATTATTGGAGCAACAGTCAATATACACAAAGCATCACAGGTGCTGCAGGTAATTATACTTTGATAGTTACGGATTTGATGAATCGTAAAGACACTGCAGTTGGAGTGATTCTCGACACCATTTGTCAACCTGTATGCAATTTCATAGCTAATATTACAGCTTCAGGTCCTTTGACTCTTTGTTCAAATGGCAATGTAACACTTACTGCTACTCAAGGTACTTCTTACTTATGGAGTAACGGTGCTACTACTCAATCCATTACCGTTAATACGGCAGGAACTTATTCTGCTATCGTTACTGACGGAAATTGTGTAGATACTACAGAAACTGTTACTGTTATTGTGAAAACAATGCCTGTAGCTGCAATTAAAATCAAAGCAGTTGGTTTAACTTCCGTATGCGACCCAATGACCGTAAGTTTCAAAATGGATCCTTATGCTACCAACTATTATGGTTTCAACTTCCAATGGAATTTAGGTGGTTCTCCTATTCAGGGTGCAACTGATACTACTTACACCGCTTCAGGTGCAGGTGGTGGCAGCATCACATTGACTGTTTCTGGCTCTACATGTACCAAGACTGCCGCTGCTAAGGTTTATACGATTAAGCCTTTACCAGTAGCTAGCTTCACTGCAGGTAGTTCAACAACAATTTGTGCTGGTGGAAGTGTCATTTTAACAGCGCCAACCATTGTCAACTATACTTATACTTGGCTAAAAGATGGTGTTGCTAATGGTAGTGGAACCGCTAAGACCGTAAAACTTGCTGGTGCTTATGCAGTGATTGCAAAACTCAGTGGTTGTGCCGATACTTCCGAACCTGTAACAGTTGTAGTGAATCCACTTCCTTTTGATTCAGTCTTTGCCGCTACACCTGCTACCTTCTGCGCAGGCGATAGTTGCACGATGACTGCTAAACCAAATGACGCAACCAAGTATCGTTGGTATTTAGGGGTCAATGTAATTGATTCGACCAACGTCCCTACTTACATCACCAAAATTGCAGGTGTTTATAAAGTAATGGTAACCGACCAAAATGGTTGTGTAGGCAAACTTTCAACGACCAAAGTAACTACCAAGGTCAATCCAATTCCAACGCCAATCATTACCCCTTCAGGAACGCCTGTGACGATTGCTGCCAACGGCAATGTGAAACTCAAAGCAACTCCTGCAACTGGTGTTACTTGGCAGTGGTATAAAGATGGATTTGCTATTGCTAGTGCAACTGCAAACGCTTATACCGCAACAGCTGCTGGCAACTATACGGTTGCTGTCACCAAGTTGGGTTGTACGGGTATTTCTGCTGCTACCATAGT
>CAINUN010000042.1 GCA_903853805.1 uncultured Bacteroidota bacterium | reverse complement strand
TTGCCTGCGTTTGTTGTAGAAGCAGTAAAACTCACTGAAGTTCCTGAGCAAATATTATTTGTCGAAGCAGATACACTAACTGAAGGTGTAACAGTTGAATTGACAACCATTGTCACCCCATTACTATTTGCTGTTTGTGAAGTATAACAAGCTGCTGAAGTAGTCAACACGCAACTGATAACATCTCCATTTGCAAGAGCTGATGAAGAATAGCTACTGTTAGTCGCCCCGCTAATTGCAGTACCGTTATTCTTCCACTGATAAGAAGGCGTATTGCCTGCGTTTGTTGTAGAAGCAGTAAAACTCACTGAAGTTCCTGAGCAAATATTATTTGTCGAAGCACTGATGCTTACTGTTGGAGTAATATTTGCAGCAACTGACATTGTAATAGTATTGCTTATTGCCGAAGTAATATCACAAGGTGCCATAGGTGTCATTACTACCTTAACTGCATCATTGTCACTAATATTAGTAGAAGAATAAGTACTATTGGATTCACCAGAAATACTAACACCGTTTAAGAGCCACTGATAAGTAGGATTTGAGCCACCATTTGTAGTTGTTGTAGTAAATGTTACACTGTTACCAGAACAAATAGATGTGGACGAGACAGAAACACTCACAGAAGGTGTTGGACAGGTTAAAGGAGCTGTGATTATCAGTGAGTCATTGACCACTTCATCATTAGAGTTTGTTCCGTCACCATTTACTGTATTGAGTGATACATAGAATTTGGCATCACCAGCAGTCGCAGAACTAGGAGCAGTCCATTGGAAATCCAATTGTGTAATGTTTTTAGATAGCTTTTGAGAATGTTCAATGTAATTTCTGCCAGCTGTAAAAATATTAGTTGTGTTAGTTGGTAAAGTTCCCCAATCGTTGTCGTTATCATCATTAGCACCAGTTGCACAAGACATTTGGAAGCCAAATCCGGCATCAATCATTGCATTGTAAGACGCATTTGCAGAACGAGTAATTCTAAGGGTGTATGAATTCCCTGGGGTGTAACTAGTAATTGGCGTTGCACCATCCAAAAGTTCAATACTAAGAGTTGCATTATAACTTGTTCCTGGAGAGTGACAACTGATACAAGTGTTTGCTCCGTCAAACGGAGCACCTGTTGCAGTTTGCCCGTTATAACCCGGACCAGTACTGTAATTTAACGACAAGTATCCTACGAAAGATACAAGTACGAGCATCAATGTCCTTTTCAGATTTTGCCTTCCGGGGAACCTGTTTAATAAAGAACTGATACCATGAGTGTTAGTGCACATTTTTTTCATGGGGTCAAATTTTAAGAGTGGGTGAATGTGTTATTAATCAAAGAACTGTTTGGTATTCAAATTAAGCACCATTAAACCTTATAAACTATGTGTGGGTCATACAAATATGGAAATGTTTTGTTGAAAAAAAACTTTTTTATTTTTTTCTCAACAAAATTTCCTGCTTGAGTACAGAATAGTTGTGCTCAATAAAACGATATATTTATCGAGAAATTAGAATGCTAACCAAAAATGCATTTATTAACAAGTTGGTGAAGCAAATAATAATGCATATGCCACTTTCTAGAATAGCAAACTGATGATAATTTCAGCACTGAATTTCTCAAAAAAATCAATGTCATGAATAGCGTTTGACTATCATGCAATTTTTCTCAGAATATCAATCCGTCTCTATGGTTTTGAGGAAAATATGTTCTATAAAAAACCTATTCCAAATGCCCCTTATTCAAATTCGAGTTGGCTCTTTCAGCATCTTCAATTGGCCCGAATTGAGATAAATTTTCTCCTTTGTTTTTGCGCACGACAACAGTGTGTTCATAATGCACTGAAGGTTTGCCATCTGAGGTAACCACTGTCCAACCATCTTCTTCCGTATGAACCTTATGTGTCCCAAGGTTTATCATAGGCTCTATAGCAAGCACCATTCCTTCTTTCAATCTTTTCCCATCGCCACGGCGTCCATAATTAGGCACTTGTGGATCTTCATGCAGTTTTTTACCTACACCATGCCCTACTAATTCACGAACTACACCATATCCATGTATTCTGTTAGTATAATTTTCAACCGTATAAGAAATATCGCCAACTCTATTGTTTTCTCTTGCTTGTTCAATGGCTTTCATTAACGATTCCTTTGTAACACGCATCAAAGCAAGCACCTCCTGTCCCACTTCACCAATAGCAAAAGTATAGGCATGGTCGCCGTGATAGCCATCTTTATAAAATCCACAATCCACACTAATAATATCTCCTTCTTTCAATTCATAATTACTTGGGAATCCATGAACAACTACTTGATTTACTGAAATGCACAGTGAATAAGGATAAGGGTTGTTTTTCGAACCATAACCTTTAAAAGAAGGTAAGCCACCATTATCTCTAATAAATGTCTCTGCCATTGTGTCGAGCGAAAGCGTGGTAATGCCAGGTTTTAGCATCTTAGCTACTTCAGTTAAAGTTGCAGTAACCATCAAGGCATTTCGTTTGATAATTTCAATTTCTTCTCTGTTGCGAATGGCAATCATGGTTATGTGTATTAGTAGAAAATAAAAAAGTAGAAAGCTTTTGGCAACTTTCTACTTTTCAAAAAAAATAATTTTATAAAATAGTCAAAAAAAATCAATGACCTATGACTTAGTACTTATGTTATTGAGCGGGAATTGTTTGACGACCTGAAATTCTTCCAGTTTTCATCAAGCCATCATAATGACGCATAAGCAAATGGCTTTCCACTTGTTGAAGCGTATCTAGAATTACACCTACACCAATCAGCATTGACGTTCCGCCGTAGAAAGTTGCAAAACCACTTGTTACACCAAGTAATGCAGCAATACCTGGAAGAATACCTGCAACAGCTAAAAAAGTAGCTCCTGGAAGTGTAATGCGATCCATAATTGTTGCAATATAATCTGCAGTTGGTTCACCTGGTTTTACACCAGGAATGAAGCTGTTATTACGACGAAGATTTTCAGCAATTTCAGTTGGATTGAAAATCAAAGCTGTATAGAAATAAGTGAATGCAATAACTAGGATGGCATAAATCAAATTGTACCATAAAGACGTATGGTCTGACAATGCTCGAACAATGCTAGCAGCATTTTCATTATCAGTAGCAAATCCAACTACAGTAGCTGGTATGAACATGATTGCTTGCGCAAAGATGATAGGCATTACGCCAGCTGAATTTACTTTCAAGGGAATGAAATCACGGCTGCCAGTAACATCTTTTGCAGCATTGGTGCTTCCTATAATACGACGAGCGTAGTTCAATGGAATTCGACGAATACCTTGAGTCAACAAGATTAAACCGACAATTATAGCAATGAAGATGGCAATTTCAATCAAGAAGATTAAGAGTCCACCACCGCCGCCAAGGTTCTTCGCTGCAAATTCTTGCAACATAGAGTGAGGCAAGCGACCAAGGATACCCACCATGATAATGATTGACGTACCATTTCCAATACCTTTATCTGTAATTTTTTCTCCCAACCACATTACAAACAAAGTACCTGCTGTAAGTACAACTACAGTTGATAACCAAAATTGGAAAGAACCAAATTCTTGCACAAGCGCAGAAGCAGTTTGAGTACGTAAGTAAGCCACGTAAGCACTTGCTTGGAAAGCAGTAACTAAAACGGTAAGGTAACGAGTGTATTGATTGATTGTGCGGCGACCGCTATCTTCCTTCTGAAGTTTAGCAATTTGAGGAATGACAATTCCAGCCAACTGCATAAAGATAGAAGCAGAAATGTAAGGCATTACACCCAATGCAAAAATGGAAGCACGGTTAAATGCACCACCCGCAAAAGCGTTTAACAAACCCAATAAACCATTTTGGTTATTGTTGCCTTTATTAAGTTCGCTAAGGACATTAGGATTAATTCCCGGAAGGGTTATATAACAACCGATACGATAAACTAATACCAATAATAGCGTGTAAATAATGCGCTTACGGAGTTCTTCTATACTCCAAATGTTTTTCAGTGTATCTATGAGTTTCTTCACTGTGCGAACTGTTGATAATCAAAAATAGGTTGCGAATAAACGATAAAAGACACACTTATCCAAATGCGTCTTTTACCTTGAAAAAAACTATATCAGTTCAATAGTTCCACCTGCTGATTCAATAGCAAGTTTAGCCTTTGCGCTGATAGCGTTCACTTTAAAGTTGATCTTAGCTTTCATTTCACCTGTTCCTAAGATTTTAACTACATCTGTACGGTTAATTAAGCCATTAATGTAAAGATTATCAGGAGTAAAGTCGGTGATGTTATATTTTTCAATCAAAAAGTCAATTTGACCAAGATTGAACACTTTGTATTCTACACGGTTAAGGCTTTTGAAACCACGTTTTGGCATACGGCGCTGAATAGGCATCTGTCCGCCTTCGTGTCCAATCTTTGATTGATAACCTGTACGTGCTTGTTGCCCTTTGTTACCTTTTCCAGCAGTAGTACCACCACTACCTTGTCCACGACCCACACGCTTTTGGCTGTGTGTAGCGCCCTGAGCGGGCTTAATGTTGTGTAATTGCATTTTTTTGAAATTTTTGAACTTGCGCGGAATCAAAAACCGCTCGCAAATTGATTAATTAAGCGTTTACGTCTTCTACTTTTACTAAATGGTGAACAGCGTTTACCATACCCTTGATTTGAGGAGTTGCTTCTACTTCAACAGTAGCATGAAGCTTGCGCAAACCAAGTGCTTTTAGTGTTCGTTTTTGACGCTCAGAACGGTCAATACCGCTCTTCACTTGTGTTATTTTTATCTTAGACATTTTGTGAAATTCTAATTTCTTAAAGATTATTAACCGTTGAAAACTTTTTTCAAACTTATGTTGCGTTGCTTAGCAACTTGAATTGGCTCACGAAGTTGTGCTAATGCAGCGAATGTAGCTTTTACAACATTATGAGGATTGGCAGAACCTAAGCTCTTAGAAAGAACATCGGTTACACCAGCTGCTTCTAATACAGCACGCATGCTACCACCAGCAATTACACCAGTACCGTGTGCTGCTGGTCTAATCATCACTTTTGCTGCACCTTCTTTTGCAAATTGCTCGTGAGGAATTGTTCCTTTCATTACAGGAACTTTGATTAAATTTTTCTTAGCATCATCAATGCCTTTGGTAATTGCTTCTTGAACTTCTTTTGCTTTACCAAGACCATGACCAACAACCCCAGCACCGTTGCCAACAACTACAAGTGCTGAAAAGCTAAACGCACGACCACCCTTTGTAGTTTTCACTACACGGTTGATTGAAACTACTTTTTCTTTTAACTCAAGGTCAGAGCCTTTTACGCGATTGGTATTATTACTCGCCATTTTTATTTTTTTTATCGTAAGTCATAAATTGTAAGTCATAAGTTAAGAAACTTATTTTTACAGTTAACAACTACGGAATTTTTGTTTAAATTTTTGCAGAAAAATGCTTTCTACATTTTTATTAAAATTAAAATTTCAATCCGCCTTCGCGTGCACCATCAGCAACTGATTTTACACGACCATGATACAAATATCCTCCACGGTCGAAAACACATGTTTCAATGCCTAAGCTTATAGCTTTTGCAGCAAGTGCCTTACCTACCATTGCAGCTTTTTCAATTTTAGTTCCGCTCTTAGCAGCAATATCTTTCATTCTTGAACTTGCTGAACAAAGTGTTGTGGCTGCAACGTCATCTATCATTTGAACATAGACATCTTTGTTACTGCGGAAAACAGAAAGGCGAGGCTTTGAAGCGGTGCCTTTTACTTTTTGACGTACACGCCAGCGAAGTTTTTGGCGGCGTACAACTTTTGGATCGAGAGTCGACATTATATTTCTGTTTAAAAAGAACTTTCACCATATAGGCAAAAGCCCTGAAAATTTGTAATTGTATTGTAAATTATGGAAAGAAATAACAATCCAAAATTCATAATTATTATTTACCTGCTGATTTACCTGCCTTGCGACGAACAATTTCATTAGAGTAACGAACACCTTTCCCTTTGTAAGGTTCTGGTTTACGAAGGCTGCGGATTTTAGCAGCAACCTGACCTAACAATTGCTTGTCAATACTTTCCAAAATAATTCTTGGATTTTGTCCTTTTTCAGCAATTGCTGAAGCCTTTATTTCTTTTGGAAGATCAAAAATAATGTTGTGAGAAAAACCGAGTGCCATGTCAATTTGTTGACCTGCTACTGCAGCACGGAAACCCACACCCACTAATTCAAGTTCTTTCTTATAGCCATCGGTTACACCAGTTACCATGTTGGCAACCAATGAACGGTATAAACCATGAAGAGCGCGGTGGCGAATTTGATCTGTTGGGCGAACTATGTTGATCTCATTTTCAGAAATCTCTACTTTAATATCACGGTCTAAGGTTTCTTTCAATTCACCTTTAGGACCTTTTACGGATACTTCGTTAGCTGGACTAACTTTTACTGTAACACCACTTGGTATAGTGATAATTTTTTTACCAATTCGAGACATTGTCTACATCTATTTAGTTACTCTTAAAAAGAGTGAATTATAAAATTTATTTCATGCCGTGTTCAGCGCGACAATAACGCTTAATTATCAGTCAAAAAACTTTTTTAGTAAATATTACAAAGAACTTCACCGCCAACGTTGTTAGCTCTTGCTTCTTTATCTGTCATTACTCCTTTTGAAGTAGAAACAATAGCAATACCTAATCCGTTTTGTACACGTCGAATTTCACTTGGCTTAGCATAAGAACGTAGTCCTGGACGGCTAATACGTTCCAAAGAACGTATGGCAGGATCTTTAGAAATAGCATCATATTTCAATGCTATTTTGATTAAACCTTGTTTGTTATCGTCTTCAAACTTATATTTAAGAATGTAACCCTTTTCGTAAAGGATTTCAGTCATGCGCTTCTTAAGATTAGAAGCAGGGATTTCTACGATGCGGTGACGCGCCATTTGAGCGTTACGGATGCGGGTGAGGAAATCTGCTATTGGATCTGTTACCATTTTTTAGTTTGGTTTGTAAATGAAATAATTTGTTACTAGTATCATCTCGCTTCTTACGGATGACTTGGAAACTTGCCACAATTATCTTTTCAGACAATTGGCATGTGTGTTACCAGCTTGCTTTACGAACACCTGGTATTTTGCCATCCAATGCCATATCGCGGAAGATATTACGGCACATACCGAAGTAGCGCAAATATCCACGAGGGCGACCTGTAAGTTGACAGCGGTTCTTTAAACGTACCGGAGATGAGTTCTTTGGAAGTAAATCCAAAGCAGCATAATCACCTGCAGCTTTTAAAGCAGCGCGCTTTTCAGCGAACTTGGCTACCATCTTTTCGCGTTTGCGTTGGCGGGCTTTGATTGATTCTCTTGCCATTTATTTGGTTTAAAAATTTATTGAGTATTAGTTATTATCTTTCTTAATGTTTTTAAATGGCATACCTAACTCTTTCAAAAGTTCGTAAGCCTCTTCGTTGGTTGTTGCAGTAGTAACGAAAGTAATATCCATTCCGCTAATACGACCAACTTTATCTATATCAATTTCAGGGAAAATGATTTGTTCGGTGATACCCATTGTATAGTTTCCACGACCATCAAAAGATTTATCGTTGATACCTTTAAAATCGCGAACACGTGGTAGTGAAACGGCAATAAAGCGATCTAAAAACTCATACATTTTAGCGCCACGCAAAGTTACGCGAGCACCAATTGGAACGTTTTTACGCAATTTAAAGTTTGAAATATCTTTCTTTGAAAGGGTTGGAACTGCCTTCTGACCAGTAACTGTCGTCATTTCCTTAACAGCATCATCAATGAGTTTTTTGTCAGAAACTGAACCTTTTACACCTTGGTTCAAACAAATTTTCAAAAGACGTGGGCATTGCATTACAGTCTTGTATGCAAACTTCTTAGTCAAAGCAGGAATAACTTCCTCTTTATATTTCGTCTGGATTCTTGGTTGATATGTAGTCGTTGACATTACTTAATTACCTCCCCTGTTTTTTTAGAAATACGAACAAAACTTCCTTCTTTGCGCTCGCGTTTAATACGCACAGGAGCTTTAGCTTTTGGATCCCAAAGCATCACATTAGACATGTGCATAGCTGCCTCTTCTTTCACAATACCACCTTGAGGATTTTGTGCATTTGGCTTAAGGTGCTTTGTAACCATGTTTGCGCCTTCAACAAGCACACGGCCCTTTTGAGTGTAAACTGCTAATACCTTGCGAGGGGTAGTGCGGTTTTTATCATCGCCAGCAATAACTACAACGTTGTCGCCTTTTTTGATGTTGAATTTAGGTTGAAATCTCTGTTTCATTTGAAACTTTTTCTATTTTAGAAATGGTCGGAAAGTTTCCTTTCGTAAGCCATTTGTTTTACAATTTATTAGTATGCCGTTTTTTAAACGGGCAGCGAATGTACGTTAATTTTACAATACTTCAGGGGCTAAAGAAACAATTTTCATGTATCCTTTATCACGAAGTTCGCGAGCAACTGGTCCGAAGATACGAGTACCACGTGGTTCATCAGAGTTGTTGAGCAATACAACTGCATTGTCATCAAAATTGATATAGGAGCCATCTCTACGGCGCAACTTGCTCTTAGTGCGAACGATAACTGCTTTTGAAACAGTACCTTTCTTCATGTTGCCACCTGGTAGTGCAGCCTTTACGGTTACAACGATTTTATCGCCAATCCCGGCATAATCTTGTCCTGAGTTTCCTAACACACGAATACAAAGCACTTCCTTTGCACCGCTGTTATCAGCTACATTCAGTCTGGATTCTTGTTGTATCATTTTTATTCTTTTTTATTCGTACGTCATAAGTTGTAAGTCGTAAGCGTTTAAAGACATTAATCTTTAAACTTATGACTATCTACTTACTACTACTTAGCTTTTTCAATAATTTCTACTAAGCGCCAGCGCTTTGTTTTACTTAGCGGGCGTGTTTCCATAATGCGAACTACATCACCAACACCGGCTGTGTTTTGCTCATCATGAGCATGGAATCTTGTAGTTTTTTTCAAAAACTTACCGTAAATCGGGTGTTTTACTTTACGCTCTACAGCTACAGTGATGGTTTTGGTCATCTTATCGCTGCTTACGATCCCGATACGGGTTTTTCTGCGTTTTCTATCAGTCATTGTTGACATTTATAATTTATTATTTAGAAACCTAAAGCTCTTCTGCGCTGCTCCGTTTTCATTTGTGCAAGAGTGCGGCGCAAGTGGCGAATTGTAAGCGGATTTTCAATTGGATTTACCGCATGACTGAACTTCAATTTTTTTAGGCGCATTTCTTCTTCCTGAATTTTGCCATTCAGTGCGTCTATCTCCAATGAGCGGTAATCTTCAGTATTCGCTTTTTTTGACTTAGCCATTTTTTAAATTTTGAATTTTGAGTTTTGAATTTTTAAATGCGAATTCGTCATTCAACATCCATAATTCATAATTATTTATTCACCCGCGTAATCACGTCGAACTACAAATTTGGTTTTAATTGGCAATTTTTGTGCTGCAAGTTCTAATGCTTCTTGAGCTAATTTTTGAGGTACACCATCTAATTCAAACATGATGCGACCCGGCTTAACTACTGCAGCATAAAACTCGAGGTTACCTTTACCTTTACCCATACGCACTTCTTGAGGCTTGCGGGTAATTGGTTTATCAGGGAAAATGCGAATCCAAACATTACCTTCACGTTTCATGTGACGGGTCATTGCCTGACGAGCAGCTTCAATTTGACGATTGGTAATCCATTTTGGCTCCAACGCTTTCAAACCGAAAGAACCAAAGGCAATAGTTGCTCCACGTTGAGCGCTTCCTTTAATTCTACCTTTATGGGCTTTACGATGTTTCGTTCTTTTTGGTTGTAACATTGTTACAAAATTTTAATTTATTTATGATTTGAGGTTGATGATTGATGAATTTTCATTTCATCAACCTTCATCTTAATTTTATTTCAACTATTTTTTTCCACGTCCGCCACCAGTGTTTCCACCTCCACGACGATCGCCACCTCCAGCGCCTCTACGGTCACCACCTCCACCACCTCTGCGGTCATCGCCACCTCTACGGTCTCCACCACCACGACGGTCATCTCCCATTGGAGCGCCAGCAGGACGGTTTCCACGATTGTCGGAACCAGCTGAGAAGTTTGGATTTAAATCGCGTTTGCCAAGAACTTCGCCTTTACAAATCCAGATTTTCAAACCAATTTTTCCATAAACGGTCATTGCATAGGTGTTAGCATAGTCAATGTCCATACGGAAAGTGTGTAAAGGAGTACGACCTTGCTTGAATTCTTCTGAACGAGCAATTTCAGCACCATTCAAACGACCACCAGCTTTGATTTTAATACCTTCGGCACCCATGCGCATTGCCGTAGAGATAGCCATTTTAATAGCTCTCTTATAGCTTACGCGACCTTCGATTTGACGAGCGATAGATTCACCTACAATCATGGCATCCAATTCAGGACGGCGGATTTCCATGATGTTAATTTGAACATCCTCTTTTTTGGTGAGTTTCTTCAACTCTTCTTTGATACGGTCAACTTCCGTACCGCCTTTACCTATGATGATACCAGGCTTAGAAGTATGAATGGTTATGATCAACTTGCCCAATGTACGCTCAATTACGATGCGAGATATACCACCTTTGTTGATGCGTGCTGCGAGGTAAGTACGGATTTTATGGTCTTCAACTAACTTGATACCAAAATCCTTCTTTTCACCATACCACATTGAATCCCATCCGCGGATGATACCCAACCTGTTACCTATAGGATTTGCTTTTTGACCCATTCGTTTTTAATTATGAATGTTTGTTTAATTTTTTTATTACGCTTCAGTTGTTACTGCTTGTGAAAGACGACTATCTACAACAATAGTTACGTGGTTACTACGTTTGCGAACACGATAAGCACGCCCTTGTGGTGCCGGGCGCATACGTTTCAAAGAACGACCACCATCAACCATAATTGTTTTCACATACAAATTGGCACCGGCTACATCTACTCCTTCATTTTTCACTCTCCAGTTGGCGATGGCACTCATCAACAACTTTTCAAGCGCAACAGAGGGGTGCTTGGTACTAAACTTCAATGTATTCAGCGCAAGTTCTACATCAGTTCCACGAACCAAATCAGCCAAAAGGCGCATTTTGCGTGGCGAGGTAGGATAATTACGTAAGCGAGCTACAGCTTCCATGTTTTCTTTATTTCTATTAGCAACACAGCCAGAAGACTTGTGTCAATTTTTTATTGTTAATTATTTGCTTCCGCTATGACCTTTAAAGTTGCGGGTTGGTGAAAATTCACCCAATTTATGTCCTACCATATATTCGGTAACATAAACAGGAATAAACTTATTTCCATTGTGCACAGCGAATGTTTGACCTACGAAATCAGGTGTAATCATTGAGCGACGACTCCATGTTTTAATAACACCTTTTTTTGCTTTACCTTCTGCTACTGCAAGAACTTTGCGTTCTAGCTTTGGAGAGACATAAGGTCCTTTTTTTAATGAACGAGCCATTGGCTTTTTCTTATTTTTTAAATTAGATTCTAATTAGAGTTTGCTTCCGTTGCTGCGTTGAATAATTAGCTTGTTAGAGCCTTTTGTTCTGCTGCGTGTTTTTTGTCCTTTTGCGTATTTACCTGTTCGGCTACGTGGATGACCGCCTGATGAACGTCCTTCACCACCACCCATTGGGTGATCAACTGGGTTCATGGCTACACCACGGTTACGTGGACGAATTCCTTTCCAACGGTTACGACCTGCTTTACCCATTGATTGGAGTGCGTGGTCGCTATTAGATACAGAACCGACTGTTGCCATACAAGTACCCAATACACGACGCAATTCACCAGAAGGCATTTTTAATACAACGTATTTTTCTTCTTTTGCGTTTAATTGAGCATAAGTGCCAGCTGAACGTGCCATTGCCCCACCCTGACTTGGATGTAATTCAATATTGTGAACCACAGTACCTAATGGCATGTTTTTCAACAACAATGCATTTCCAACTTCAGGTGCTACTGCCTCTCCACTTACGATTACAGTACCTACTTCCAAACCTTGTGGTGCAAGGATGTAACGTTTTTCACCATCCGCATAGTTGAGTAATGCGATGAATGCAGTACGGTTAGGATCGTATTCAATAGATTTAACGGTAGCAGGAATATCTTTCTTGTTACGTTTAAAGTCAATCTTACGGTACATTTTTTTGTTACCGCCGCCAATGTAACGCATAGAACGGTGTCCTTGTGCGTTGCGTCCGCCAGTACCAGGAAGTGCTTCAATCAAGCTCTTCTCAGGAACGTTAGTAGTAACTTCTGCGTAAGCGTTACCGATTCTCCAACGAGTTCCGGCTGTGGTTGGTTTGTATTTACGTAATGCCATTTTTCTGTTTCTTTAGTAAGATTTACATTGAGAATAAATCAATAGATTCGCCTTCAACAAGGGAAATAGTTGCTTTTTTATAGGCAGACTTCATCCCTTTTAAAATCCCTGCTTTTGTAGAGCGTGTTTTGCTTTTACCTGGAACAACAACTGTATTTACATCAGCTACTTTTACTCCGTAAAATTCTTCAACCGCTTTCTTAATCTCCAGTTTGTTAGCGCTTCTGCTTACTTCAAAAGTGTAACGACCCGATTTTTCCATCTGAGCGTTTACTTTTTCAGTAAGTATTGGTCTAACCAAAACGTCTGTGAGTTTCATTTTTATTTATTTTATTCTAAAGCCTTTAGTTAAAAGTATAAAGACTTAATTTTTAAAATTTAGTTTATGCTTCAACACTATCATCAGTGAATAACTTGGCTGCGCTTTCTGTGAAAATGAGCACATTGCTATTCATTAAATCATAAGTGTTCATATCGCTGAGAACAACTGTTTTGTTGTCGCAAAGATTACGTCCGCTGAGGTAAACATTGCTGTTATACTCAGGAAGAACAACCAATGTTTTGCGGCTATCGCCTTTCAAAGCTTTCAAACTTCCAGAAAAATCTTTTGTTTTTGGCGTTGAAAGATTGAAGTCTTCTACCACTACGATTTTACCATCTTGAGCCTTGTAAGAAAGTGCTGACATCTTTGCGAGGTCTTTTACTTTACGGTTCAATTTGAAATCGTAATCGTGCGGTTTAGGACCGTTGATTGTACCACCACCTTTGTAAAGTGGGTTACGAATATTTCCTTTACGAGAACCACCTGTACCTTTTTGGCGATGCAATTTTTTGGAAGAACCATGAACTTCGGCACGTGTTTTTGTGCTGTGTGTTCCTTGGCGGTTTGCTGCCAAATATTGCTTCACTGAAAGATAAATACAGTGGTCGTTAGGCTCTATGGCAAAAATTTCATCCGGTAGTTCGAGAGAACGACCTGTTTTTTGACCTTGGCTATTTAAAACGTCAACTTGCATGACTAATTACTTCTGAATTAAAACGATTGAACCATTATGTCCCGGAACTGAACCTGCAACTAGGATGTAGTTTTGCTCAGGGAATATTTTTATAACACGGAGACCTGGCATTTTCACGCGGTCGCCACCCATGCGTCCTGCCATGCGCATTCCTTTGAATACGCGACTTGGATAAGACGAACCACCAATAGAACCTGGTGCACGAGAACGATCGTGTTGACCATGTGATTGTCCACCAACACCTGCAAAGCCGTGACGCTTAACAACGCCTTGGAAACCTTTTCCTTTGGTGGTGCCGATAACGGAAACCTTTTCGCCTTCGGTGAAGATTTCGCAAGTGATGTCTTCACCTACGTTTTTGTCTATGGAGCAGTTGCGGAGTTCTTTTACTATTGATTTGGGAGATGTGTTAGCTTTAGCGAAGTGATTGATTTGTGCTTTAGCTGTGTTTTTCTCTTTCGCTTCCCCGTATGCGATTTGTAGCGCATCGTAACCGTCGGTATCCACGGTTTTCTTTTGGGTAACGACGCATGGACCTGCTTCGATAATGGTACAAGCGGTTTGCTTGCCATTAGGCTCGAACACACTGGTCATGCCTATTTTTTTACCTATAATACCTTTCATTTTATACTATTGTTGGTCAAGAGCCCGGTTGTTTGCGTGTGCAAGTCGGGGTAGACTGTTTTTTTAATTTTTTTAAAGAACTTTAAATCTTACCGTCAGGCTTTGATTTCAACTTCAACACCACTTGGTAAGTCAAGCTTTGATAAAGCATCGACAGTGCGTGAAGAAGATGTGTAAATATCCAACAGGCGCTTGTGGGTGCACAATTGGAATTGTTCACGGCTCTTTTTGTTTACGTGCGGTGAACGCAGTACTGTAAAGATCTTTTTGTCTGTAGGCAACGGAATTGGTCCTGTTACGACCGCTCCTGTGTTGCGCACAGTCTTCACGATTTTATCTGCAGACTTATCGACCAAGCTGTGGTCATAAGATTTCAGTTTTATACGGATTCGTTGCGACATACTTATTAATATCTTCTACCCTAAAAATTTTGGGACTGCGAAAGTAGGGGGTTGATTTTTCTTGACAAAATTTTTTTGAAACTTTTTTTAAAAAAAAGACTCAAAATGGTAGTAGATGGCAGGAAGAATGTAAAGAAAATGCCTAAAAAGGGAGGTTGTAAGATGATATAGTAGGTGTGTGGTGCGCTGAGGATGGCTGAGTGAAAATCCTTTGTGGGATTGGGGTTTGTTTTTTGTGTTGGTGATTTTTTTTTGATGATGTGTGGGAAATGATGGTGGGGATAGGGGGTGAAAAAGTTTTTTTTAGGAATGAAAAAGTTTTTTTGGATTGATTAGATGGTTTTTTATTAATTTTAGGGCTGAGAGACCTACTGTGTGCTGTTTTTTATTGAAAAAAATTTTTTAAAACCAAATAAAAATAAATAAAAATGGCTAGGATTATTCATGCTGAAGAGCTTACTTTTATTAAGGACAACATTGTGAATGCGAATGCGAAACATGTGGCTGATGGGGCTGCGAGTGTGTTGACGGGTTATTTGGCGCAGGAGGGCATTAATATGCCAAATCTTGTGGCGGCGGTGACTACGGCTATTGGTCATGAGGTGAATAGGAAGGCGCAGGCTTTGATGGCTGAGAAGATGAAGGCGCAAAGGGATTTGAAGTTTGAGCCGGTGTGGAAAAGGTATAAGGGTTGTGTGCAGTTTTTGAAGGTTTTTTATAGTGGTAATGTGACGACTATGGGGGATTGGGGTGTGAATATGAATGGGAATAGGGTGGCTTATGCTACTTCGTTTGTGGATAGGAAGGATGCTTGGGATGTGCTTTATGCGAAACATGGGGCTATGGCTGCTGCGAGTCCGTTGAAGGTATATTTGGCGCAGGAGGGGATTGTGATTGGGACGGATGATGCGAGTGTGCAGGCGAGTGTGACGGATAATCAGAATTTTGTGAAGGCGGCGGGGCAGGCTGGAAATTTTAAGCAGTTGAGGAATACGGCGGTGAAGCCTGTGAAGGCGGGGCTGGTGAAGGTGGGTGGTTTTTTGATGAAGTTGATGCGGAGTAATCAGATGGGGTTGACGGCTTGGGGTTTTGTGGTGGATGATAGCCCGAAGGCGCCTAAGACGCGGAAGACAGTTTTGAAACTTGGGCAGGGAATAACAATTGAGAATTGTAAGATTGGTGGTGTGATGGAGAATGTGGGTGGGGTGAGCTTGAAGGTGTATGTGGGTAAGAATGCGACTGGTGCTTTTACGACTTTGGCACCTGGGGATATGAAGGGGATTGAGAAGGGAATGAGTTCGATGACGGTGGTGAATAGTTCGACTTTGGAGAGTGGGAAGTTTACTGTTTTGGTGTCGGCAAATTGAACGTAAATGACGGAAATTGAGATTTAGATGACGGGAATTTGAACAAAAATGACGGGAATTTAGATGAAAATGACGGGAATTTAGATGAAAATGACGGGAATTTAGATGAAAATGACGGGAATTTGAACGGAAATGACGGGAAGTAAAATGAAAATGACGGGATTTTTTAAATTTTTAAAACTAAAAAAAATGAAAAAAGTATTGTTGGTTGTGGTGGTGATGTTGATGGGTGTGAAGGGATGGGCTTGGGGAAATGGGATGTTACAAGTTTATTGGAATGGTACTTCACCAACCTATTGGTACATTGATACTGTAAATTATCCCAATAATAAATGGCAAGTAGGAATAGCCAACAAGGTATTTTTCAATACTACTCAAATCAACCAAAAGACAATGATTACAGATACCATAAATCAAGTTCCTGCAAATGATACTTCTGTTTTCTATCTTAAATTCCCAAGAAGTCCATTACATTTTGAGTTCAACATGTCTATTTCTTATGCAATGGTAGGCGATTCGAATGATTATGGAACTATTGAAGTTTCGCCGGATAATGGAAGTCATTGGGTGGATATTTTGAAGGAGGATAGTCTTTATCAAATCATCTTTATAGGAACTAAGCCAAAATTAAGAGGTTATAATACTGGTCTAATTCAGGCTAGTATGAATGCATGGCAAGCAGGTCAAACAAGCGGACCGGTTTCATGGACTAATACAGTAGATACAGTCCTGATAAGGTTTACTTACATTACCGGAAATGGTTCTCAATTATATGATGGTTGGATGTTTGGGGATATTAATATTTATGATTGGCATGACGGTATCAATGACATCACAAATGAAAGCATCATTAGCATAGCGCCTAATCCTGTGGAGGATGTGTTGCATATTAAAAGGAAAATAGCTGCTGCTAAGAATGAGTCTGTTCAGGTGATGAATATGATGGGCGAGGTGGTTTTCAGTGGTCAGTGGTCGGTTGTTGGTGGTGAGTTGTCGGTGGATGTGAGTGGGTTGGCGAAGGGGGTTTATTTGTTGCGGTATAGTTGTGATAATGGGGAGGCGCGGGAAAGGTTTGTGAAGGAGTGATTTTTAAACTTTTAAAACTAAAAAAATGAAAAAAGTATTGTTGGTTGTGGTGGTGATGTTGTTGGGGGTGAAGGGATGGGGGCAAACAAGAGAAGATTCGCTATTTAATGCTCCTAAAAACTGGAAGAAAGGTTTTGTATTTGGGCTTTATGGAGCGTATTGGCCACAGGATAAGCTTAATGATTTATTATCTGGGAATAATGCTGGGAATGTTCATTTTCCTAAGATTAGTGATGTGGGTATGATGGGTTCTTTTGCGATGGCTTATCAGTATAAAAAATACAGGTTTGTATATGGCTATGAATTTATGGTGAAACGAAACCATGATGATAATTACAAACTTGAAGAAAGGCTTGGGGCTTGGGTTATGAATGTTCAATATCCGATTTATAGAACAAAGGCTTTGGGGATTTCGCCTGAAGTAGGGTTGGGGATGATGAAGAAGCGGTTTGATATTTATGCCAATGATGTGCCTAATAATTTGGGGACTGTTATGGCATCACGGAATGCTGTGAATTTGTTTTCGCATTTGTATTATTTGAACCTTGCAATGAATGTGGGGCTTGCTTATGATGAGGATATGAAAGACCATTGGCTTCAATTGATGGTGGGTTATAAGTATTGTTTCGCAGGGACTGATTGGAGCAGTGATGATAGTAAACAAACGTTGAGTGTAAGCAATCATGATTATTTAAGGATGGCTTATGTGGGATTGAAAATCAACGGCTTTAGGATAAAATAAAAGGTAAGCGCGGGAAAGGTTTGTGAAGGAGTGATTTTTAAGCTTTTAAAAACTAAAAAAAATGAAATAGGTGTTGGTGGTTGTGTGGGTGATGTTGTTGGGGGTGAAGGGATGGGGGCAATTGTATTGGCATTCAATTATGTTTAATGACACTACTAATCTAAGCATGATTGTCATTGATTCTGCTGCAAATAATAAGTGGCAAATTGGTTATCCTCATAAAAGTGTTTTTACTAAGACTAAAGATAATAGCATGGCGATAGTAACAGATACTACGAACACACTTCCTATTAATGATACTTCTGTTTTCTATATTAAACACTATAGAAACAAGAATGCAAACACGATTCCAAGTTATTCGATATCGATATCATTTCAATCAAAATTAGATGGTGATTCAAATGACATTGGCATCATTGAGATTTCGCCTGATACGGGAAGGCATTGGGTGAATGTAGTGACACAGAGTGCTCAGTATGGTATTCAATATTTCTACCCGGTTCCATGTCTTAATGGTTCTACCATGAATTTACCAAATACAGATAGTGGTTGGCAAAGTGTTTATTTCTCTATGATGTATTGGCCAGCGGCTAATTCAGGTTTCCCAGTTTTATGGAATGCTGATACTTTTTTGATTCGGTTTACATACATTACTGATTCAGTAAACACTCCTCGTGATGGTTGGATTATTGACAATATTCAGCTTGTTGAAGGAACAGAGTCTATTTTGGAAACAATTACCAATAATAGCATCATCAGCATTGCGCCTAATCCTGTGGAGGATGTGTTGCATATTAAAAGGAAAATAGGTGTTGCTAAGAATGAGTCTGTTCAGTTGATGAATATGATGGGCGAGGTGGTTTTCAGTGGTCAGTGGTGGGTGGTGGGTGTTGAGTTGTCGGTGGATGTGAGTGGGTTGGCGAAGGGGGTTTATTTGTTGAGGTATAGTTGTGATAAAGGGGAGGCGCGGGAAAGGTTTGTGAAGGAGTGATTGTTGGATTTGGGATTGAAGAAAATAGCCAATGAGCGTGTGTTCATTGGCTATTTTTATGATGGGGGGATGTTGGTGTTATTGTTTGAGGAGTTTGAGTGTTTGGTTGGTGTGTGTGGTGCGGATGTTGAGGAGGTATATGCCTGATGGTAGGAGGTTGTTGTTGGTGAATTGTATTTCTTGTTTGCCGTTTTTGTAGAGGGTTGTTTTTTGGAAGGACGAGGTGATGTCTTGACCTATGCTATTGGTGATGATGGTGGTGGGTTCTTCTTGTAGGTCGGTGGTGATGGTGAAGTTGTTGATGAATGGATTTGGCTGTGTGGAGAAGGCGATGGGTGTTGTTTCGAAATTGTCGTTGATGGCGCTTGTGGTGCCGTTCCAAAAGAGATGATGGATGTAAACGTCTTCGGTGCCGCTGCGCAAATCGGTCCATGCAAAGATGGCACCGCCTTTGCCATCGGTTGCCATTTTAGGATCGAATTGATCGTTGGCAGCTGCACTGATTTTTACGCCGTTGGTTTTCCAAAGAGCTGTGCCTGATGATGTGAATCTTTGTGCTTTGATATCGAAGGCATTTCCGCTGGAGTCTTGCCATGCAACAATGACACCGTTGTTGTTGTCGTTACAGAGGTCGGGGTTGAGTTGGGTAGCTGTGTTGTTGCAAACAGGAATGCCGTTAGTTGCCCATTGTGGAATGCCTTGTATGTTGAGCTTTTGGATGTAGATGTCGTAATTGCCATTGCGGTCGTCTTTCCAAGTGATGTAGGGACCTGCGGTGGTACTGGTACTCATGATGTCGGTAGCGGATTGTGTGCCAAGTGCTGTACAAACAGGAATGCCATTGTTGGTCCAAATGGAAATGCCATTAGAGTCGACTCTTTGTGCGTAGATATCGGCGTTGCCATTTCTTTTATCTACCCAAACGATGAAGGCGCCACAAGTAAGGCTATCGGGGTCTATTTTAGGGTCGTTTTGAACATCAACTGCAGTGCAGATGGCTTTGCCTGTTGCGCCCCATTTAAGATTGCCATTACGATCGAGGCGTTGTGCATAAATATCGAAGTTGCCAACGCCATTGCGCTCGTCTTGCCAAACGATGATTGCCCCACCCTTTCCGTCTTTTTCGATTTTATGATTGCGACGATTTAAAGTGCCTACACCGGTGACTAAAGGAATGCCACCACTTGCCCATTTTTGTTTGCCATTGCTATCGAGGCGTTGTGCCCAAATGTCCCACATACCAGCAGTTTGTTGTTCCCAACAAACGATCATTCCGCCTGCATCATCACTTACCATTTTAGGGGTGTGTTCTCTATTGGATTTAGTTGTTACTGTATCGCCGTCAACATTCCATTTCATGTTGCCATTGCTATCTACTCTTTGTGCATAGACATCGCGCTCGATACCTGACCGCCAATCGCTCCAAACAACGATGGCACCGCCTTTCATATCGGTAACAATATTGGGAGTGCTTTGGTCTGCAGAATTGGTACACATGCCTACTCCATCGATGGTCCATTTAGGAATGCCCCATTGATTGACTCTTTGAATATAAATGTCGGAGATGCCTGTACGATAATCTTTCCAAACAATGTAGGCACCACCTTTGCCATCTTTTAGCAGACGCTGCTCGCGTTGCTTGCCTGCTTGCACGCAAAGAGGGGTGTTGATTAAAGTATCGGTTGACCATTGCGCAATGGTATTGAAAGCAGCAAAGAGAAACGTGAGCAATAAAGTAAAGGACTTCATCATTGAATGTGCATTTATCACTACAATGTTAAGAAATAATGAACAAAAGAAAAGCGGGACATTGCTGCCCCGCTTTCGTTTTAAAAAAGAAAAGAGTAAATTATTCTTTAGTGATTTTCAAAGTACCTGTTCTGCCAGTATTGTCTTTGTAACGAACAAGGTAAATGCCATTAGCCCAATTGGCAGTTGACAGTTGGATGTTGTTTGAAGAAAACTCTTTTGCAACAACTAATTGCCCTAAAGCATTCATTACTTCAAGCTTGCTATCAGTGTTGTCTGAAGTGCCGCTAATTGTAACAGTAAGCACGTCATTCACTGGATTTGGATAGGCACTCAATTGGAAACTATTGTCGGAAACAATACCAGTTTCTTCTTTGACACCTGTTTGGATTACTGTAGTTGCAGCAGAAGTACCAATACAACCTAATTTAGTAACAGCAACAGTATAATCTCCACCAGCAGTAGCTATGTATTGTTTAGTAGTAGCACCAGTGATAGCATTACCATCTTTATACCACTGCCATGTTACACCTGTAGAAGGAGAAGCATTGAGTTTTACATTTCCAGTTGCAGAAATTGTAGTTGAACCAACAGCAGTAATTGTACCTACTGGAATTGTGTTCATTTTAATTTTCACATTAGTTACAGAAGCTTTACTAACACAACCGTTGTTGTCTGTAACCATTACTTTATAAGTACCTGTTACTTTGGCTTCATAAGAAGAAACGGAAGAGTAAGTTGAGATTGTACCATTAATCCACTGATAATTGAAACCAGTTCCTACAGGAGCAGCATCTAAGGTGGCACTATCACCCGTACAGAAAGTAGTTGGATCTAATGTGCTGATTGATGCAATAGGTAGTGGGTTAACTGTGATAGTCATTGGTACATTGGCAGTATCTGCACAACTGTTAAGTTTTGCAATCACAGTGTAATTACCAGAGAGTTTGAATACTTTAAAATTACCGCTACCTGCATTTAAACCATCTTTCAACCAAGTGTAGGTATAACCGGTAATAGTTGGGGCAGTAAGCGTAACGCTTCCACCAGCACAGAATGTAGTAGGACCACCTGCTGTAAAGGCTGCAACAGGAAGTGGTTTAATTGTATATGCTTTAGCTGCAGAAGTTTTTGTACAAGTTGAGCCAGCAATTGTTAAGGTAATATTTCCACCACTTGCGCCCGATGCTGTGTAAGACGTATCAGTTGCACCAGTAATAGCTGTACCATTTAAGTTCCATTGGAAATCGAAACCATAAACACTAGAAGCATTTGGATCAACAGTGAATTTTATAGTATTAGGGTCGCAAACTGTAGTAGCGCTCAATGCCTTAATCTTCAATAGAGTAGGTAATGTTTTAGAAAGAACATTTTTTGCAGGTACGCTTGTATTACATCCATTGACATCATTGTAAGTAACAGAATAACTACCAGCGGTATTTACAGTAATAGCTTGAGTAGTAGCGCCATTGCTCCAAAGATAACCACTTCCATTACCGGCAGTAAGTGTAACATTACCACCACTACAAAGTGCTAAAGGACCAGAAGCTGTAGACGTTCCTTGAGCAACAAACACTGCAATTGTTTCTGCATTACTTAAAGCAGTAGAAGTAATTAGACAAGCAGCGTTTGAGGTAATTTCAAGAGTGAATACATCGCCATTATTAATAACTGAAGTTGAATAAGAATCATTAGTAGCTCCTGAAATTGAATTTCCATTCACATACCATTGATAAGTTGGTGCAGTACCGCCATTTGTAACTGTTGAAGTAAAGTTCACAGAATTGCCAGAACATACTGTGTTTGCAGAAGCTGTAATTGAAACAGATGGAGAAAGCATTGCGCCAACAATCATTGTAATATTATTGCTTGCAACCGTTGCAGAAGAAGCACAAGCAGCACTTGTTGCCATTGTCAATGATACCACATCATTATTACTTAGGGTCAATGAAGTAAATGTGGTGTTAGTTTCACCATTAATTGGTGTGCTGTTCAAATACCATTGGTAAGATGGGGTTGTTCCTCCACCCTCTTCTAATGAAGTAAAACTAACTGAACTACCGGGACAAATTGGATTTGCACTTGCAGCAACAGTTACCAATGGAGTAACGTTTGGATTTACTGTCATTGTGACTGTATTGCTTGTTGCAGTTAATAAAGTATAACAAGTTTCGCTAGTTGTAAAATCAAGAGATACTACATCACCATTATTAAGTTGTGAAGATGAGTAAGTGTCATTAGTTTCTCCAGTAATTGCACTGCCATTAAGCATCCATTGATAAGTTGGAGTTGCACCACCACCAGATGTTGATGATGTAAAGGAAACTGAAGTTCCAGCACAAATTGTAGTAGCTGTAGAAGAAACAGTAGCAACAGGAGTAGCACTTGGAGTTACAGAAGCCAATAAAGCCATTCCATTCGCTGTACAACCATTACTATCAGTCACAGCAACACTATAAAAACCTGCGCTTAAAGAATCTGCAACAAAATTAGCATTAGCTGTTGTTGCAAAAAAACCATTAGCACCTACCCAGAAATAAGTATAAGACCCTGTTCCACCTGTTGCAGTTGCATCAAGATTCACAGTTGTGCCAGAACAAACATCACTACTCGAGATGGTTGCATTTGCAGAAAGAATTGGAGAAGATGTTATTACAAAAGAATCAGAAGCAGAACATGCAGCAGAAGTTACTGTAACATAATAAGTACCAGCTTCAAGGTTGTTAATGTCTTTGGAAGTTGCAGTAAATAAATTAGGACCAGTCCAGCTATAACTAAAAGTACCTGTACCTGAATTAGTCAAACTGATACTACCGGTGTTGGTTCCTCCACACAATACGTTAGTTGGTGTTCCAGAAAATACAGGAGTAACACAACTAGTAGTAACTGCAACTACTGGAGAATTAGTTGAAGTACTTGTAGGTGCTTCTGTACGAACTCGCAAATAGTAAGTAGTGTTTGGACTTAGTCCTGTAATTGTATCGTTCAAACCATTTTCCAATTTATTTTGGTATCCATTAAGGAAAAAATATTGCCCTCCAGCAATGGAAATATTATCAATATTTGAAGCCCCTGTAGATGCAACAGCGGTATTATTTACAGCAGTATTGGAAGACATGATCCATCTAAGATAAACCAATGGTTGGTCTTCACAACCGGCAGGCAATGCAAGATTTGACAACACACCTGTTGTGTAATTATCCGCAGTAACTACAGCACCGCCTGTAACATCAGTATAAGCACCTGTATTACCAACACGATACTGCAATTTAAAGTTTTTAGGACCTGAACTTGATGAACGTTGTTTTGAAGAAACACGGATATTATGATAACCTGTAGTGGCGAAATTTACTTCCCAACCTTTAACGCCATTCCCGCTTTGCCATGCATCTGCACGAGCAGTACCTATTGAACCAGTAACATTATAGGTAGGTGTGTTAGTTCCTCCAAAAGTAATTAAAGAGTCCCCAGTATTTATTGCTATTGCTGTATCAGCCAATTTTGAAGCAGCCACACTCATTCCCCATCCAACAATGGTTGCAGGGTTATTCGTAAACGTACTACTTTCTGAAACATCTAAGCGATAATTTGCTGCACCAATAACAGCATCCCAGTTAGCAACAAATGAATTGGAAGTAACATTAGATGCATTTAGATTATTAGGAAAAGGAATTTGCGAGGTAGTAAAAGAAAGAATACTGCTATTTGCTGTACCATTTACTGTTACTGCATAGGCTCTAAAATAATAAATAGTATTCGCAATTAATCCAGTAATTACCGATGAATAAGCATTACTACTTAAATTAGTAGATGCAACTAAGTTAGTTCCAGTTGATAACGTTGGGTCTGTGCCATATTCAATTCCATAGCTTGAAATGCCACCACAATTCATTGCTGTGATATTGCCATTTATTGTGGCTCCATTATACGCAATTGTAACAGGGGTTGCAGTTGACAAAGTTGGCAATGTAGTAATACCCGTTCCAGAGGCAACTACATAAGAAGAAGTTGCACCACCACCTAATACAGGAATGTTCGCAGAATAACTTGTTGCTGTTGTAGGTTTAAAAACCATATAAACGGTTTGTGCTAATGTTCCGCCGGATTGAGTAATCACTAAAGAATCAGTATAGGTTCCATTACTTGTTGCAGAAAACTCAAAACCAGAAGCAGGTCCTACTTGAACATTTGCATTAGTAAGATTCGAACCAGATAAATTAATTGATTGATAAGCAGAAGGTGTATTTGTACATTGATTGCCAAATGCTGTCAATGAACTAGCAGTAAGAGTTGGCGCCAAACCAAGTGTTGTAAAACTTAGTTTTGTACCTATAGTAGTAACACCGTTACTGTTGGTAGCTGCTGCAACATAGTAATAAGTCGTACTTGGTTGTAAGCTTGATAAAGCAACGGAAAAAGCACCTGAACTTAAGTTAGCACCCGCAACAACAGTTCCTGAACCAGGAGTAAAGTTTTGAGTAGTACTATATTCAAAATGATAATTGGAAATAGTTCCACAACCGGCTGTAAGACCTGAAGCGTTTAATGTTGCATCCGATGAAGTAACAAAACTTGCTGCAACTGTAGTCACACTTGGTGCAGTACTAATTCCGCTACCGGTAAAATTGACATTGGTTGGGCTTGATAAGCCACCACCACTAATTGCAACAGCACCATTGTAAGCAATAGCTACTGTAGGTGAAAATTGAGTATAAATTTTTTGAGTGAATACACCACCACTTTGTGGAAGACTTAATGTAGAAGTAAAAGGTCCGCTTAAAGAAGAAGCATAAGAATATCCTGCAAGTGCAGCAATATCAACATTAGCAGATGTCAAACTCAATGCATTAATGACAAAAGAATCAACATAATTTTGATTGATACACTTACTACCAAAAGCAAGTGAAGATGGTGTTGTAGAAAGAAGTGGTGTGTTAGCAGGCGTTAATGTACCTGAAATATTGATGTCATCTATTTTCCAGTTAATAGTTCCAGAAGATGCATTCCCAGTTCCATTATAACCATAAATACGAATGGTAAATACAACACCAGCAGCACCTACTACAGCTGTGGAAAAAGTATTGGATTTCAATGCCCAAGTACTATTGTTCGTTATTGTACTTGAAGCAACATCTGTTGCATAGTTATCAAGACTTGTTCTTACCGTATAAGCTTGTGGACCTGTACTTGTACTTCTTGTTCCAAAACTAATACCTGAGAAAGTAAAATAATTTGCAGCATCAGGAGTGATAACTACTTGAATATACGCACTAGTATCTAATTTCAAGATCCCTATTCTGGATGCATTACCAATATTGTATGTGCCTGATGCACCTGTATATCCTGTAGATCCTGTAGAGGTAGAAATAGGCGTAGCAACAGTACCAAAAGAGTTACCAATGGTAAAGCTTCCCGCCGTCAACCCTGTAGGTGGCGTTGTGGCACAGGCACCTGTTCCTGCCGTAAAATTCCAGTTTAGGGCAACTGCAGTTTGGGCATTGACATTTACTGCAGTAAGCAGCCAAATGAAAACACTAACAATAGAGAGATAAATAGACCTCATAAATTATGATTAAAATGAAAAAACGTGTGAAATTTTAGCAAAATTAGTGCTTTAGTTGGCAACTATCGGTAGGAATTATTATGCAATTATTACCATTGGGGATAGTTTGTTAATTAGTTTTCACTAAATACTTTTCAAGGTTTGCTCGCATCAATAAAGGAGCAATAAAAACCCTTTCTTTTGTTATACCTTCATTTGTAAAAAAGTAGTTTTTACCATCATAGGTGGCAACTGCTTCTACTTGATGAAAAGGTTTTCCTATAAATACTTTTTTACTTTTACCTGAGAAAAAATCTTCATTCTTGAAACCTGTAAATATATACACAAAAGGAATTAAGTAGCTTTTTTGATCGGTGTGATAACCGCATAAAACCAAAACATTATTCGGCGAAAAATAACTTGCTCCTGTAATTAGCCCTCCTGCATCAAAAATCTGTTTCTTTTTTGCGATCCAACTGCCTGCTTTGTTGGGCAAAACATAAACTGTAGTGCTTAAATTTTTCCACTCTTTTGTGAAAAGATACAAACTATCATTCATCGATATCATTGCCTCACAGTCGAAGTTGGTATTGTTGGGCAAACCCTTTCTATCATCAAAATAACCTTCTAATTCAAAATTTATTTTTTGAACAGCAACGCTATCATTTTCTAATGCAGCCTTTTTTTCAAAACGATAAATAGTTCTGCTTTTTTTTCTCGCTTTACGGTCGTTATCTCCAAAATCGCCAATGTAAATATGCTGTTCGTCCTGCGTCAATTCTTCCCAATCATTCGTTTCAACATTGAGCAAAGTGATTTTTCTTTCTATAATTCCTGTTAGAGGGTTGATGCCATATAAAAATGGTTTTCTGTGGTCGTTCATTGTCCAAAAACAATCATGCCAATAAATCAATCCTGAGGTTTCTTTTATTGAATCGGGGAGCCTTACGCTAAAGTTAGTAATGTCTCTACTTACCAACATTTTTACTCGCCACATGATGCCATGCCGTTTTACAAATGCCATTGCCACCAATGAAAACATCAATAGTAAAACAGAAAGGAGGGTGATTTTTCTTTTTGAATTAAACACTAAAAAAGGAATAATATAGGTGTAAAGCTACCTTGAACAATGTTGCCAAAAACCTAAAAAAACTACTAAGACTGTAAGCCGGATTCTGTATCCCGAATTGCTTCGAGTGGTTATCATTTATCTAGGATGTTCATCGCTAAACACCTCCATCTGCCAACCCACAATCATCGAACGAGCCGTTCTTATTTTCCATTTCTAGAAAAGCAATTGCCTATTTGGCATTTCAGCATGCAAGGTTTACCCCGAGGTATTGTTACCAATACTCCCTGTAGTCTCTTACACTACATTTTCACCCTTACCAAACGTCTTGGCGGTTATTTTCTGTGGCACTATCTGTTGATGTTCATCACACCCCCCACCCGTTAGGTGGTGCATTGCTCTATGCTGTCCGGACTTTCCTCTTTGCTATTCAACAAAGCGATAACCCATCTTAGTAGTTGAGCAAAAGTAAAAAAGTTGTCTCAGGAAACCCTAAGACAACTTTTTATTATTGTAACAGCTTTCAAATTGAATTAAACCAAACTCACACTTCTATTCACAAATGCAGTAAGATCAGCACCTGTGAGCATTCCTTGTGAAAGTAAAGCAAGATCAATGGCATGTTTGGCTAATGCTTGTTGTTGTATTTCATCAGTGGTTTCTAAAATACGACTGATAAGTTTGTGATTGCCGTTTACGGAGAGTTTATAATTCTCAGGCATCATACCATAAAAACTAAACTGACCACCCATTTTCGACATGTCTTTCATGCGGCGCATAAATTCGTCTTGAGTCACAGTAACCGGCATATCTTCTGTGCTGTGGGCTTCTACTTCTACGTGCATATTCGATTTGTTCACCGCTTTAGTAAACACATCTATTACTTTGCTTTTCTCATCATCTGAAAGCACTAAGTGTTGCGATTCATCTTTTTCAATCAACTTATTCAACACATCCGCATCCACACGTTTTAAAGAAAGTTTTTCTCCTTTTTGCTCTAACTGACTGATGAAATGGGTATCCAATGGTCCATCCATTTTCAACACATCATACATTTTCTTTTGTGCAGCTTGAATATAAGTATCTTGTTTGGCAGCGTCTATTGTATAGATATAAACAGTTGTTCCGTTTTTATCTGTTTGAATATCTTTAACTTTTTCGCGGTATTCTTCAAGGGTAAAATGTTTGTCTTCTACATTTTTCAACAAGCAAAAATCTTTTGCTTTGTCATAAAACTTCTCATCTGAAATCATTCCGTACTTCACAAACAAACCAATGTCATTCCATTTATTTTCAAATGATGTACGGTCACTTTTAAAGAGTTCGTTGAGTTTATCAGCTACTTTTTTGGTGATATAAGTGTTGATTTTTTTCACATTACTATCTGCTTGCAAGAAGCTACGAGATACATTCAATGGAATATCCGGCGAATCAATCACACCATGCAACAACATCAAAAACTCAGGAACAATATCTTTTACTTCATCAGTAATGAACACTTGGCGACTGTAGAGTTGAATTTTATTGCGTTGCAACTCCATGTCTTGCTTCACTTTAGGGAAATAAAGAATACCTGTAAGATTGAACGGGTAATCAACATTCAAATGAATCCAAAACAATGGGTCCTCACTCATTGGATACAACTCACGATAGAAACTAAGATAATCTTCGTCGCTTAATTCAGTGGGCGTTTTTGTCCAAAGCGGAGTAGTATTATTGATAATATTATCCACTTCCACCGATTTGTATTGAGGTTTGCCATCTTTATCTTCTCCATCTGGCACTGATTCTGTTTTCTTGCCAAACTTAATCGGAACAGGAAGAAATTTACAGTATTTATCAAGAATTTGTTGAATGCGGTGTTCACTTAAAAACTCTTCTGAATCACCGTTGATATAAAGTATAATATCTGTCCCTCTTGCTGTGCGATCGCAATCCGAAATTTCAAATTCAGTACTACCATCACAAGTCCATTTAGCAGCAGTAGCGCCTTCTTGATAAGAAAGGGTTTGAATTTCTACTTTTTCTGAAACCATGAAAGCGGAATAAAATCCAAGACCAAAACGACCAATGATTTCATTGGCATCGTTTGCTTCTTTGAATTTTTCCATGAATTCGGTAGCTCCCGAAAACGCAATTTGATTGATGTATTTCTTGATTTCATCAGCCGTCATCCCAATTCCTTTATCAGAAATGGTGATGGTTTTTGCTTTTTCATCGAAAGCAATTTCAAGAGTTGTGTCGCCCAATTCGCCATTAAACTGACCAAGACTTGCAAGGCGTTTAATTTTTTGGGTAGCATCTACGGCATTACTCACAAGTTCACGAAGGAATATTTCGTGGTCGGAATACAAGAATTTTTTAATGATTGGGAAAATGTTTTCCGTGTGAATGGAAATGGAACCTTTTTCGTGCATGTTCTGACTGTTTATTTTTTTTCTTGTTCATCAATAAACATTCCATTGAAAAAATAAGGACGCTTTGTCAGAAAAAGATTTGAAAAAATGACTTTTTGGTTTTTGTTTTAAGAAAATCAATGAAAAAATGGCAAGAATTGGCTTAGACTTTTGGCGAATAAAATTTTACCCCTATCTTGCTTTCAAATAACGATTGGAATGAAGTTTCGTTGCTCATTTTTCCTCTTTTTTGCTTTAATTATTGCTATCGGTTTCAGTAGTTGCACCCATAATTATGTGTGTCAATGCACCATAAAATATACAGGTGCTCCTGGCTTGCCCGATTCTTTAGTTAGAGAATATACCATCAAGGATACACACGACAAAGCAAAATCGCTTTGCGAAGGCAATTCAGGTTCTTGGATTACCAATGGTATTACCACTACCGAAACTTGCATTCTTTATTAACTTTATCATCTTCAGTTTTTCAATTTTCCTGAATGGAAAAAGAAAATTATCTCCGGTTAAGAGATTTTAAACAAATCAAAAATATAATTGGAATTATACTGCTGCTTTTATTGGCAGCAGTATTTTTCTTTTCAGCCATTGGCAAACTTTTTTCCTACGCTTCTTTCGAACAATTTACTTGGACCTTCATGGATTTGGGCTTGCCCAATATTGAATTTGCAGCTGCCTTAGCTCGCTTATTCATTGGCTTAGAAATGATGTTGGGCTGTTTCTTATTGTTCCATCTTTTCCTCAAAGAATTTACACTACCAATTGTCATTGTATTCTTGTTATTCCTTACAAGCTATCTTGTTTTTGGCGTAGTAAAACATGGCAACACCGGCGACTGTGGCTGTTTTGGAGATGCCTATAAAATGAAACCTGTGGCTGCTATCATCAAGAATGTTTTGATGTTGGCGGCAAGTTTTTTATTGTTGAAAATCTATCCTGTTAAGTTATTCAAACGCACAGAAATACTCAGCATGATAATTTGCTTTGCTGTTTTTGTGCTGCCTTTTCTCATTCATCCTTTGGGGCAAGACAGAATGCCACAAGTGGTGCATCAAAGCATTCATTTAGAGCATTTATACCATTCTCAAAACCCACAAAATATTCCTCCCGAAATTGACCTGCGAGAAGGCAAGCATATTGTGGCTTTTTTAAGTCTCACCTGCCCTCATTGCCGCAAAGCTGCTTATGAATTGCAAGTGATTTTCAAACAAAGACCCGAGTTTCCCATCTATATGATTTTCAATGGAAATCCCAATTTTTTGAAAGAATTTATGGAAGAAACGCGTGCCGATAAACTGCCCTATTCCCTCTTTAGGGGTGGAGATGAATTTATGAACATGGCTGGACCCGGTGTGCCTGCCATTTATTGGGTGAATAATGGCATCATTGAACGCAGCAGCAACTATTACCAACTCGACCCCGATGTGATGGAAAATTGGTTGAAAGAGAATTAAGAGGTGTGCCGAATGAGCATTTCATCTGCAATCCATTCAAAACTCATCATCCAAAATTAATCATTCCTTCACCACCTTCACGGTCTCTACAGCACCATTATTGCTAACAAACCTTAGCAAATAAACACCTTTGGCTAGCGAACTGATGTCTATAGTTTCTGATTTTTTACCCGTAGCAAGGGTATAAACGCCTAACTGCCTGCCTGCAATATCCATTAGAATGATGCTGCCTGCTTGGGTGTATTGAACAGTGATTTGGTCTTTGGCGGGGTTGGGGAATATGAGGAGTTGATGTTGGTTTTGAATATCACCAATAGCATTTAGCGAATCTATCTGAAGCATGATATTAGAAACAGAAGTGCAACCTAAGCCATACATGTTGACAGTATAATTCCCACCTGCCGTAGTAGTAAGCGTATTAGTGCCGTTGCTATTATACACCTTACCATTTAACATCCAAACATAAGTGGCCCCCGGATAGTATGAAGCAGTTAAATGAACAGGAGATGTTTGTGTTGCATAGGTTGTATCAGCAGTGAGCGTAATTGGATAAGAATCTGTACATAGTTTTTGAATAAAGTACGCATTGTTGCTCAGAGATGTATGCAAACTTGTTCCTGAAGTAGGGTCTAAATCAACATTATTTCCCCAGTAACTCCCGAGAGTATATATTTTATTAGAACGATCTAATAAAATATTGTTAGCTCCAACCATTTTACAATATTCTTGATATTCACAACCTTGACTATACCCTTCGCCCCAAATAACATTTCCTAGTGAATCTATTTTTTGTGTATAAGTCATTGTACTATAAGATCCAAAGTTAATACCACCTAATAAATAAATATTCTCTGAAGAATCTAAAGCGAAATCAATCCCATAATTGGCATTATAACCATAATAATAATGATACCCTTTTACCCATGAAAAACTTCCATTGTTGGTCAGTTTAAGTAGGTACATAGAACTTTTAAAACTGTAAAGAGTATGGATATTTGGATTGGAAAGGTCAAAATCTGTTGTGTTGTCAAACGACCCTGTCATTATTATATTGTTTCCCTTATCGAATTTCCAATTCCAAATACTATGTGCTATGCTCTTTACCCATAAGTAATTGCCGGAGGAATCAAACATTTCAATAAATCCTGAAGAAGGGCTACCTGCTGTTAATGTTACCACTCCTGCACCCGGGTCAACATCAATAGTATTAGCAAAAGAAGCCTTTACTAAAATATGTGCATTCGTATCCATGATGATTTCACCCCCAAAACTAGCACCATTTACTTGTTCAGTCCATTGGTAATGACCTGCGGTATCTAATTTTTCAAGAATAGCTGCATAGGGTGCAATGATTGGCCAACTATTCACCGTATCAGGTCCAGGGTCCATGTCAATAGTGCCTGTGATATATGCAGTGAGGTAAATACTCGCATCGCGAACCGCAAAACCAGTAAGCGTAACATTTGCGGTGCTTGTGTTTTGATAAGCTTTTGCCCAAACAAAATCTCCGTTAGAATTTAGTTTTAAAACAAAAGAAAAATTAACTCCTGATGGCGAGCCTATCCAATAACCATTAGGTCCGGGGTCAAAATCGAAAGAATCATTCATGGTGCCTGTTAGATACAGATTTCCTGCTTTATCAGAAGTAAAAATTCCGGGAGTAATAGTTGTATTATACGGCGCCCACATCCTTCCTTTTATTTGTTTAGCCCAAAGCAAATTTCCGGCAGTATCTTGTTTAATAATCACCAAATTATTTTTCCCAACAGCATGCAACATTTGTACACTTGCACTTGGGTCAACATCAACAGAATCTTTAAAACTGCCTACCGAATAAAAATTGTCGCTATCATCCTTTATCATGGAACTAAAAGTAATTCCTTCAAATGTTTGTGTACGAATGAAGCCTTGTGCATTGGTTTTATGATGAACCAATAAAAAGACGAACAAGAAAAAAACGAAACACTTTTTCATAAATCCTTTTTTAGAGTCCTAAAGGTAAGAACATTTTAAAGATTCTGCTATTGTTGGTGATAACACTAACAATGGTGGGAAAGCGGCAGAATAGTATGTAGCGACGGTAGTTGTTTTTGCAAACATCTCAAGAAGTTATGAAGCATTGGCAAGAGTAATTACAGGTTTGGCGGGGAGGTATGCAATGGCGTTTGTTTTGAATGTAGTGTAGTAGAAAAGTTATGAAGTAGCATCAGTTGTGTATGCAAGGTTTCCAGCATCGTATGCAAGAGTGTTGATAGTCTATGAAGAGCTTCCAATTGTTTATGCAGGGCTTCCAACATGACATGAAGTCAGATTCATGACCTATGAAGGGCTTCCAATTATCTATGCAGGGCTTCCAGCATGACATGAAGTCACGTAAGTGGTCTTTGCAATAATTCCAATGCTCGATGCAATACTTCTAGCATCGCATGCAGGCATATTAGTGCCTTATGCAGGGGTATTGCTTTTCTTGAAATGATTTGTTGGACCGCTATCATCATTTCCATATATCCATATTTCCCTTCCTCAACTTCATCTTATTCGTTAGCAACTCCATCGTCCTTGTTCGAAAGTCAATATTGGACGGTAGTAAATGAATATTGCTCGTCCCTAAGCCGTTCATGGTCGGTAGCAAAGGATGCGTACCCGTTCGAAAAACCGTATTGGCAGGTAGCAAATCAATCTTACTCATTCCAAAGACCATATTGGCAGGTAGCAAGTCTATCTTACCCGTCCTAAACTTTATCTTGGTCAGTAGAAAACTCATTAACGGTAGAAATTGACTTTGCCGTCCGTTAAGTTGGTTTTACAACTAACCATTTTCGTTTCTTCAATGCATGGGAATATCCATTATCAACAATTCAGTAGATGGCGACAACACTTTAAGGGAAAAGGATGCTGTATCCCAAATCCCCAAACCATCTCTACGGTTCATCACATTTCCATTTACTTCTAAAGAACCTTCAAGCAAAAAAAGATAAGCACCGTTTCCATCTTTCTTAAAAGCATAATCGAATGTCTGTCCTTCATCAAAACGACCAATAGAAAACCAAGCATCTTGATGAATCCAAGCACCTTCATCGTTTTCATTAGGCGAAACAATTTGCTGCAAACGATTCACGCGGTCTTCCAGTTTTAAAGAAATTTGTTGGTAGCGAGGCGTGTGGTTTTTCTTATCGGGGAACAACCAAATTTGCAATAGCCTCACCATTTGGTCGGAATGTTTATTGTATTCGCTGTGCAACACGCCGGTGCCTGCACTCATCACTTGCACATCTCCCGCACGAATAACGCCCACATTGCCCATATTGTCTTTGTGTTCCAAATCGCCTTCAATAGGGATAGTAATGATTTCCATATTGTCGTGAGGATGCATGCCAAAGCCGCCACCCCCAGCAATCTCATCATCATTCAACACCCGCAACACACCGAAGTGAATTCTTGAAGGATCGTAATAACCAGCAAAGCTAAAACTATGATGAGCATTCAACCAACCATGATTGGCATGACCACGCGTAGCTGCTGCATGAAAAACTATTTGAGACATAATCTGTGAGTGTGTTTATGATTGTAAATATTCCTTGACGATATGGAGGAGTTTTTGTGTTGCTGTTGCTAAATCATCATTTACCAATATTGTATCGAATTGATGTGCAAATCCTAATTCATCATTTGCCTTGGCAATTCTTTCTTCCAAACTCTTTTCCGTTTCAGTACCTCTGTTGATCAATCTGCTACGCAGTTCTTCAATTGAAGGCGCTTGGATAAAAATACTAAGCGAGTTATTAGGGTACGTTTTTTTGATGGCAAGCGCACCTTTCACATCAATATCTACTAATGGGGTATTGGTTTCTTCCCAAATGCGCTCTAATTCAATCTTTAAAGTGCCGTAGTATTTTCCTTCATACACCATTTCCCATTCTGCAAATGCATCCTTGGCAATGAGTTCTTTAAACTTTTGCTCATCGAAAAAATAATAGTCCTTTCCATGCACTTCCCCTTCGCGTGGTTGGCGTGTACAAGCCGAAACCGAAAAGGATAATTCTGGCAATGCTTTGAGTAATTGTTTTACCAAAGTGGTTTTGCCAGAGCCTGATGGCGCAGTGATGATGATGATTTTATTTGTGCTCAAAATCAGAACTTATTTTGGCGAAGTTAATTGTAGAAATATTTTCAAAAAGAAAACCATTGGAATTATGATAAAAGAAAATTTGCTCTTTTGATTTTTTAATTACTTTGGCATTCTAATCATTAAACACAACTCTATGAAAAAGGTAGGTATTCTTGGAAGTGGCATTGTCGCTCAAACGCTAGGAAACGGTTTTATCAAACATGGTTATGAAGTCATGCTTTCTAGCCGCGATACTTCAAAACTTCATGAATGGAAGAAAAACGGAGGCAAACATGCGCAAGTTGGTAGTTTACAGGAAGCAGCAAAATTTGGTGAAATCATTGTCCTTGCTGTTTTAGGAAGAGCAGCTGCTGAGGCTATTGAAGAAGCAGGACCACAACACCTTAATGGCAAAACAATTATTGACACCACTAACCCTATATCAGAAGAAATGCCTGAAAATGGTGTATTGAAATTCTTCACCGATTTGAATGAATCGTTGATGGAACAATTGCAAGAACGTTTTCCTGAAATGCATTTTGTAAAAGCATTTAATAGCATTGGCAATGCCCATATGGTGAACGCCAATTTTAAAGAAGGAAAACCATCTATGTTTATTTGTGGTAACAACGACCTCGCACGCAGCGACGTTAAAACCATTGTTGAGCAATTTGGCTTTGAAGCAGAAGACATGGGAAAAGCAGAAGCCTCTCGTGCCATTGAACCCCTTTGTATGTTATGGTGCATTCCAGGTTTCCTTCGAAATCAATGTTCACATGCTTTTAAACTATTGAAGTCTTAATATAAATTCTAAAAGTTTTTTACTCCTTCTGCACTTTGTGAGGAAGGAGTTTTCGTATAAATTATTGAAGAACTTGAACTTGTGACTTGTACATCTGATGAAGCATGGTTTAGATTATAAGCTTTAGAGAATAACTTAATTGCGTTCAGTTCTTATATACTAGAGGAGAGGTAATGCCTTGATTGAATTGGAGTAATTATAAAGCCACAAGAGAAAGTACTTTACACGAAAAAGCACCTTAGAAAAGGCGCTTATCTTATCAAAACAAAACAAAAACAGTACAAAGGTAGGGGTTACCCTATTTTTCAAAAAAAATATTTTTAAGTTAACATCTTCTCTATAAAATGCTTGTTACAATTCTCTCTTTTTAGCTTTTCTTAATGGGATTTCATTCCTTACTTTTGCTGCATGGCGACCTACAGCAACTTCAAGGCATCATTAGCACTCATCAAGGCAAGTTTACAATCCATTATCAAAAGCCCATCAGCAGTTGTTTTCAGCATAGCATTCCCTTTGACATTTATTCTTGTCTTCGGATTTATAGGCAATGGAAGAGGCTATAGCATTCCTGTTGCATTAGCAAATGGAGCCGACACCAACAATGCAGTGATAAAGGTGCTGCAAAAAATGCCTATTCTTAATTGGAAAACACCTAAGGAAGGAAAAACCACAGAAGAATTATTAAGTGAAGGTGACATTGTTGCGACGATTGCAGTTAGAGAACAACCCGACAGTATCCCTCCTAAAAACACGGTATTAATTTATAGCACAAGTTCACAAGAAGCTCAAGTAAAACAATTGAAATCTATTATCAAAGATGTCATTGCTTTACAAGACCCGGTGATGAGACAACGGTCTGCCGAGTTGGCTAAGTTTGAAATCTCTCTTGCCAAAGTGAGGGAATACAAAACGATTGACTTTATCCTTCCTGGTCAATTAGGTTTTTCAATGCTTGCTTCAGGTGTTTTTGGAACAGCCTTCGTGTTTTTTAGCATGAGGCAAACATTGGTATTGAAACGTTTTTTTGCTACGCCTGTTAAGAAGGAAATCATTGTTATTAGTGAAGGTATTGCTAGACTCGTTTTTCAGTTAATGGGTGCAGTGCTCATTATTACTATTGGTCATTTTCTATTTGGCTTCACCCTCATTCATGGTTGGATAACTTTTGTAAACATGCTAATTATGTGCGCAATGGGGATGATGGTGTTTATGGGTTTTGGTTTTATAGTTAGTAGTGTAGCAAAAAGCGAAAGCACTATCCCACCCTTTGCCAACATCATCACAATGCCTCAGTTTTTATTGGCAGGCACATTTTTCCCGATAGATAATTTTCCGACTTGGTTACAACCATTTTGTAGAGCATTGCCACTGACTTACATGAACGATGCACTACGAAAAATAGCTTTTGAAGGACTGAGTTTAATAGATGTAAAGTTGGATATTCTTGTGCTAGCAATTTGGGGAGTAGTGGTCTATTTCGTTGCTTCCAAATTGTTTAAGTGGGAGTAAGTTATCGAACTAATTCATGAGCAAATAGCCCTCTTCAATCATCTCTTCATTTTTCTTTAGTTCGAAACGATACAATCCTTTTCGTTGAAAATTTCTTTTATCGAGCATGATATTAGGCTGATGAATATTGGGTACTCTAATAATCCGGTAATTTCTGTTGTCAAAAAAATCAATGGTGTACGCAATCGAATCTTCCTCTTCATAAGGAATTTGAATTTGAACGAAACCTGAAGCAGCATTGTAATATACGTGCTCTGAACGTTTATACTCTGTTGGCTCTATTTCTTCTATGATATTGATGTTGAACTTCATCACTTTCCTTATACTCGGAATTTGATTATTGTTGGGTAAGGGGATAGAAACACTATTCTCAACTTGAGGATCATCATAAGTAACTTTGATAGAACTCATATTGTTCACAGGTTCTTTGGCAAGAAAAACTTCCGTCATATCTTCATCAGGGTTTGCTTCAACGTCTAATTTAGTAACATCGCTAAACCAATTCACCTCAGAGTTGAACGCAATTAATAACCTATAAAAACAAACTCCATTTTCGGGTTTGGTGTCAATGAATTGTTCTACTCCTTTCTTTAAATCTTTTACATAGCCAATAGTGCGGAAATTGTTTTGTCCGTTGGCACTACGCTGTACGGCAATAGCCTTCAAGCCATCATAAGGGTTGGTCCAACTAATGTAGTTGACGCCCTGCTGACTGACTGCAGCAATTTCAGGGAGTTGCGGTTGTGCCTTAACTATGATGGAAGTAATTCCGAATAAAAAAATAAACAGGAAACGTTTCGTTTTCCTCAGCATCATCCGACAAACCTAAATGAAAATCTTTAAGCAAAACTTAACCAAAAAGAAAAATTTCTTGGGATGAATCTTCATCCATAACCGAAACATGGCCATCTGAAGTTTTCAATTATCTTTATCACCATTCAGCAATTAAAAAAAGTCATGAGTTTATTCAGAAAAAAACCGTTATCCGAATTAATAAAAGAATCTGGAACCACCGATGCCGACCTATTGCACATGCCATCGGAAGGCGAAGGATTGCCTGAACTGATTTCGCATGAAAAAAATGGCGAACATACCATGAAACGCACCTTGGGTGCGGGCAACTTAATTGCTTTAGGCATTGGTGCAATCATTGGTGCAGGACTTTTTGTGCGTACGGCTGCTGCTGCTGCCAATAATGCTGGACCTTCTGTTACAATTGGTTTTATTGTAGCGGCTATTGGTTGTGCTTTTGCCGGATTGTGTTATGCCGAGTTTGCTTCTATGATTCCTGTAGCAGGAAGCGCATACACTTATTCTTATGCCACAATGGGCGAATTAATTGCGTGGATTATTGGTTGGGATTTAGTGTTGGAATACGCAGTGGGTGCAGCCACTGTAGGCATTGCATGGAGCGAATACTTCAATCGTTTGTTGGGCATCATCAACCCCAACTGGGTATTGCCTTTTGAGTGGTGCCATTCTCCTTTTGAAGTATTGAAAGATGCAAGCGGCGCTATAACTGCTCATGGAATGATGAACATTCCTGCACTGTTCATCATTTTTATGCTCACAATTCTTTTGATTAGAGGCACCAAAGAGTCTGCTGTATTTAATGGTGTTATTGTAATTACCAAAGTTGCTATTGTCATCATGTTCATTGTATTTGGTTGGCAGTTTATCAATCCCGCCAATCATGCTGTTTATATTCCTGCTGCAAGTACAATCATTGATACACAAGGAGTCTCGCATAATTATGGCGGCATCATGGGCATTCTTGGTGCTGCAGGTGTAGTGTTCTTTGCATTTATTGGTTTCGATGCTGTTTCTACCGCAGCTCAAGAAGCTAAAAACCCAAAGAAAGATATGCCCGTTGGCATCCTTGGTTCCCTTGCCATTTGCACAGTGCTTTATGTATTGTTTGCGCATGTGCTCACAGGTATTGCAAGCGTAGAAGATTTCCGCACACAAGGACGTGAAGCTTCAGTAGCCTATGCTGTAAAGACTTATATGACAGGTTATGGTTGGCTCGCCAACTTAATCACTGTTGCCATCCTAGCCGGTTTTTCATCGGTCATATTGGTCATGTTGATGGGTCAATCGCGCGTGTTTTATTCAATGAGTAAAGATGGATTGGTGCCAAAAGTTTTTTCGGAATTACATCCTATTTATAAAACACCTTACAAATCCAATTGGATATTCTTGGTGCTCGTTGGTGCATTTGCTGCATTTATTCCCGGCGACATTGTGGGTGATATGACTAGCATAGGAACGCTCTTTGCTTTTATTCTTGTTTGTGCAGGTGTTTGGATTATGCGTGTGAAGAACCCTGAAATTCCTCGTCAATTTAAAACGCCACTTGTTCCACTTGTTCCTATTTTGGGCATTATTGTTTGTGGTGCTATGATTTTTGGACTTGGTTGGACCAATTGGGCAAGATTGATTGTTTGGTTGCTGATTGGTTTAGTGATTTACTTCGGTTATAGCAAAAAGAACAGCAAGCTGAATTGAAAATAAACGGCTATCATTTTTTGATGTTTTGAAAATGCAGTGATTAAATGAGTAATCAATAAGAAACTATAGTATCAAACAAAAAGCCTCGCAGAATTGCGAGGCTTTTTCATCAATGTATTTGCTTCTTAAAAAATTATAACGCCTTCAATGCCATCAATCTTTCCCAATGGTCATGAACACCATGTTGGGCTCCTTCCAATAACATCTCAGCGGTTGTTGCATTTTGACGAACAAGAATACTAAAGCGTGTTTCGTCGTACATAAAGTCTTTGAGTTCTATGGTTGCTTCTTTACTATCCAAAGAAAAGCGTTCGCCTCTAGCCTTTAATGGGTTGTAACGGAACAAAGGCCAGTAACCCGATTTCACTGCGTTTTGTTGGTGAGTGGCACCATGCATCATGTCATATCCATGTGCAATACAATGACTATAAGCAATCACGATGGATGTTCCAGGAAATGCTTCGGCTTCTTGTAAGGTCTTCACGGTGTGTGCATCGTTAGCACCCATCGCAATTTGAGCCACATAAGCCGAACCATGAGCAATTGCTTGTAGCGCAATGTCTTTCTTGCCATTCAACTTACCATTCACCGAGAACTTAGCACTCGCACCAATTGGTGTTGACTTAGATTTTTGTCCGCCGGTGTTGGAATAAACTTCGGTATCTAAAACAAGGATATTTACATTTTCACCTGTTGAAAGCACGTGGTCAAGCCCACCAAAACCAATATCATATGCCCAACCATCACCACCAATAATCCAATGCGATTTCTTCACAAGGTTATCGGCAATAGTATAAAGCTGACGTGATTCAAAAGTTTTATTAGCCAATATTTTTTCACGAAGCAATTTCACATAAGCACGTTGCTGCATAATACCCGCTTCTGTACTTTGATCCACAGCGAGTATTTCTTGAACTAAACCTTCGCCAACCATTTCTCTTAAATGAATCAATAATGCTTTGGCGATTTCTGTTTTCTTATCATAAGCGAGCTTGATGCCTAAGCCAAACTCTGCATTGTCTTCAAACAAAGAATTTGCCCAAGCTGGTCCACAGCCCATTTCATTTTCTGTCCAAGGCGTGCTTGGAAGATTGCCTCCGAAAATAGAAGAACAACCTGTGGCATTGGCAACCACCATTCGGTCGCCATAAAGCTGTGTGAGCAATTTGATATAAGGTGTTTCCCCACAACCCGAACAAGCACCGGAGAACTCAAACAAAGGTTGCAAGAACTGTGAACCTTTCACCGTACCCCGATTTACTTTCAATCTATCCACTTCAGGTAGCGAAAGGAAGTAATCCCAGTTTTCAATTTCGGTTTCCTTCAACGGCAACTGAGGCTGCATGTTGATGGCTTTATGACCCGGGTTTTCTTTACTTTCAATTGGGCAATATTCTACACAAAGATTACAACCTGTACAATCTTCTACCGCAACTTGAAGCGTATATGCTTCGTTGTTTTTGTCAAACTCTTTTCCAATTGGTGCTATGTGTTTAAACGTAGCAGGTGCATTTGCTAATTCCTCTTTGCCATACACTTTACAACGGATAGCAGCATGCGGACAAATCAAGAAACACTTACCACATTGCGAACACAAATCAGCATCCCAAACAGGCACACTATCTGCAATATTCCTCTTTTCCCATTTTGTGGTAGCAACAGGATAAACCCCGTCAACAGGGAATGAACTAACGGGTAAATCATCTCCTTCAAAAGCCATGATTTTTGCTAATACATTTTTCACAAAATCAGGTGCTTCATCAGGCACAATTTTCTCAGGCTCTACAAGTCCTACAGCTAAACCTGCATAGTTGATTTCAAATAGGTTTTGAATTGTTTGATCTACCGCTTCATAGTTTTTCAACACAATCTTTTCGCCTTTATCTGAGTAGGTTTTCTTGATGGCATCTTTGATTTTTTGGATGGCTTCTTCTTTAGGAAGGATGCCCGAAATGGCAAAGAAACAAGTTTGCAAAATGGTATTGATGCGCGAACCCATACCTGTTTCCTTGGCTACTTTGGAAGCATTGATAACGTAGAACTTGATTTCTTTTTCAATGATTTCTTCCTGTAACTGCCAAGGCAATTTGCTCCACACTTCATCAACAGCATAAGGAGCATTCAATAGGAAAGTAGCGCCATGTTCTGCATGTTTCAATACATCATAACGCTGAAGGAAACTATAGTTGTGACAAGCTACAAAGTTGGCTGAGTTCACTAAGTAAGAAGAACGAATTGGGTTCTTGCCAAAACGCAAGTGAGAAACAGTCAACGACCCTGATTTCTTAGAATCATACACGAAATAACCTTGCACATAATTGTCGGTGGTTTCACCAATGATTTTGATGGAGTTTTTATTCGCACTCACTGTTCCATCTGCACCCAATCCATAGAACAAACCACGGAAGATATGCTGATGCTCAAGAGAGAAATGTTTGTCGTAGTTTAAACTAAGTTTGGTGACATCATCTTCAATACCCACAGTAAAATGCTTCTTGGCATCTGCTTTATTCAATTCTTCAAACACAGCATTCACCATGCCCGGATTGAACTCTTTTGAAGCCAATCCAAAACGACCACCAATCACTTTGATGCGAGCGCCATTCCATTCTTCACTTAAGGCATTAACCACGTCCATGTATAACGGTTCGCCAATGCTGCCCGGTTCTTTACTACGATCAAGTACCGCAATTTTTTGAACGCTTGCAGGCAATGTTTTTACAAATTCGGCAGCATCAAACGGACGATAAAGACGAATGTAGAGATAGCCTGTTTTTTCACCATTGGCATTGAGGTAATCTACTGATTCATGCACCACGCTTGCACCCGAACCCATAATCACAATCACGCGTTCTGCTTCAGGATGTCCGTAGTATTCATAAGTATGATAATGACGTCCGGTGAGTTCACCAAAACGTTTCATCATAGCCGTAACAATACCCGGTGTATTGAGGTAAAATGGATTGGCAGCTTCGCGACTTTGGAAGAATACATCGGGATTTTGTGCTGTACCTCTAATGGATGGATTTTCCGGCGACATCGCACGTTTACGATGCGTGATGATGTCTTCTTCATCAATCATTTCCCGAATGATTTCATCAGGAATGACATTCACTTTCATCAATTCATGAGAAGTGCGAAAACCATCAAAAACATTGAGGAATGGCAATTTTGCTTTCAAAGTTGCAGCTTGCGCAATCAACGCCATATCCATCGCTTCCTGTGCGTTTTTACCAAAAAGAATTGCCCATCCTGTTTGGCGCACCGACATCACATCCGAGTGATCGCCGAAGATGGACAAGGCATGTGTTGCCAATGCTCTTGCGGCAATATGAAACACGGTAGGAATGTGTTCACCGGCAATTTTATACATGTTGGGAATCATCAACAACAAACCTTGCGAACAAGTGAATGTAGAAGAAAGCGCCCCTCCTTGCAAAGAACCATGCACTGCTCCCGCAGCACCGGCTTCGCTTTGCATTTCCATGATTTTAGGAACAGAACCATAAACATTGAGGTCGCCCGCAGCCGACCATTCATCACAAAACTCACCCATGGTAGAGGAAGGGGTGATAGGATAGATGGCACAAACCTCGTTGGTTTTATAAGCAATATAGGCAGCGGCTTCGTTGCCGTCCATGATTTTTACAGCATGCTTCATAGCAGAATCTTTGAAGGGATAAAATTACCTTTCAATGCCTATGCAGAAGATGACATTCATCATGTTTGAGAAATGATAAGGGTCATTTAGAAAGATTAGAAAGGATAAACACAAGAACAATAAAGGGGAATATTAAACCGACTCAAACATAAAATAGAGGCTGCCTCAATTATGTTTTGAGACAGCCTCTTTAATAAGTAGATAACCTGTTATTGCTTGGTCACTTTCACCGTTCCTGTTCTTCCTTCATTGTCTTTGTAGCGAATAAAATAAGTACCACTTGACCAGTTTTCAGTTGCCAGGCTGAGCTTGTCGAAGCCTGTGTTGCTCGACCCTTCGA